>PFEY01000103.1:0-21224 GCA_002783205.1 Rhodobacteraceae bacterium CG17_big_fil_post_rev_8_21_14_2_50_63_15
CTGCTCTGGACCTGGCAGGATGCCAGTGGCGCGTTTCTGCGCGCGCTCGAGGTCGAGGATAACGTGATGTTCGTGATCCTCTCGATCCTCGTGTTGATCGCCGCGATGAACATCACCTCTGGCCTCATCATGCTGGTCAAGAACAAGGGCCGCGACATCGGCATCCTGCGCACCATGGGATTGACCGAAGGCGCGATCCTTCGGATCTTTTTCATCTGCGGGGCGTTCACCGGGATGATCGGCACGGCGATGGGGGTGATCCTGGGCTGTCTCTTTGCGATCTATATCGACCCGATCTTCAGCTTCGTGAATGTGATGATGGGCGGACAGGTCTGGGATCCGTCGATCCGGGGGATCTATCATCTGCCGGCAAAGTTGCAGGCGGGCGATGTGTTCTCGGCGGTGGTGCTGTCGCTGGGGCTTTCGTTCGTGGTGACGATCTTTCCGGCCCGGCGCGCGGCGCGGATGAACCCGGTCGAGGCCTTGCGCTATGAGTGAGGTGATGCTGCGTCTCTCGGGCGTCGAGAAGATCTATAACCGGGGCCGCACCGGCGAGGTGCGCGTCCTGTCGGGTGCCGATCTAGCCCTGCGGGCGGGCGAGATGGTGGCGCTGGTCGCGCCCTCTGGTGCGGGCAAATCGACGCTGCTGCATATCGCGGGGCTGCTTGATACGCCCGATGCGGGCAGGGTCGAGATCGGTGGCGAGGACATGACCGGCCTCAGTGACCGGCGGCGCACCATTGTGCGGCGGCAGGAGGTGGGCTTTGTCTATCAGTTCCATCATCTGCTGCCCGAATTCAGCGCGCTGGAGAACGTCGTCTTGCCGCAACTGGCCAACGGGGTGGCGCGGCGGGCCGCAGAGGTGCGGGCGCAAGAGTTGCTCGAAGAGGTGGGGGTGGGGCCGCGCGCCGGGCACCGGCCCGCTGCGCTGTCAGGCGGCGAACAGCAGCGCGTCGCCTTCTGCCGGGCGCTGGCCAATGCCCCGCGGGTTCTGCTGGCGGACGAGCCGACCGGCAACCTCGATCCCGCCACCTCCGATCAGGTCTTTGCAGCCCTTGCCGGGCTGGTGCGCGGCACCGGTCTCTCGGCGCTGATTGCCACGCACAACCTCGATCTTGCGGCGCGGATGGACCGCATCCTGCGGCTGGATCAGGGGCGCGTGGTGCCCGGCTGACGGCGGGCGAAGGGCGCCGCCCCGCAAGGGGGGCGGCCACCGGTTTCAGACGGATATGGCCAGTTCGGTCATCATGCCGGTCTGAAGGTGCCCCATGTGGTGGCAATGCAGCATCCACGGTGCCACCTCGCCCGCATCAAAGGCGATGGTGAGCATGGTCATCGGCGGCACCTGCACGGTGTCGCGCAGCGCGCCCGCGATCCGGTTCATCCCGACGCCGACAACCTGAAAGGCGTGGCCGTGCAAATGCATCGGATGCGCCATCATCGACATGTTGTGGAAGGTGATCTCGACGCGCTCGCCGGAGCGGACGGGCAGCGGCGTGTGCGCGCCGTAGGTCTGGCCGTTGATCGTCCAGAGATAGGGCATCATGCTCCCGCCGAGCACCACCTGATGGCTGCGATCAGGGGTGCGCGCGGCCAGCGGCGCAAATGCGCGCAACGCCGCCTCCTGCGTCAGATCGGCGGAAAAGGCGGGATGATCCGCCGCGCTCAGTGCGTCGATGCGCGTCACCGCGGCGTCTTTCGGGGCGAGGATCAGCCCGGTGCGGTCGCGGGCGCCTTCGCGCAGGGCCAGAACGGGCAGCGCCGCGCCGTCCGCAGGCAGGTCGATCTCGATATCGAGCCGCTGGCCGGGGGCAAAGCCGAAGCGGCGTGCCGCGCAGGGCTGGCAGGGATCACCATCGGTGGCGACGAGCCGTCCCTGAACCGATCCGAGGTCGATCCAGTAGGCGGTCATCGCCGAGGCATTGATGGCGCGCAAGAGCACCCGCCCGCCGCGTTCGACCGTCACCACCTCGGGATCGTCAAGGGTGCGATCATTGGCGAGATAGGCGTCGAAATCGACATCGTTGAGGTCCATCTGCATGCCCCCCATCGCCCCCATCCCGCTCATCGCGCCGCCCTGCATCCCCTGCATCGCACCGTGAGTCATGCCCTCCATGCCCTCCATGCCGGACATGCCGGACATTGCTCCGGTGCCGTGATCCATCGCGCCCCCCGTGACGCTGGCCAGAAGGTCCTCGGGATCCATGAAGGAGAAATCATGCAGCAACATCACCACCTCCTGCCGGTCAGCGGTGAGATCGGCTTGGGTGCGGACGATCAGCGGCGCGGCCAACAGGCCGACCTCCTGCGCCGGGATATGGCTGTGCATCCAGAAGGTGCCGGGGTGCGCAGCAAAGTCATAGGCGCGCGTCTCGCCCGGAGCGAGCATCGGGTTGGTGTTGGGCACGCCGTCCTGCGCATTGGGCGGGATCTGGCCGTGCCAGTGGATGATCGTCTCAACGTCAAGGGCGTTGGTCAGATCGACGCGGAACGCCTCGCCCGGATCGAGGGTCAGGCCAAGCCCGCCCGCGCCGTTGACAAGGCCCATCACGCGGGCGGCGCGGCCCTGCACCTCGATGGTGCGGGTTGTGGCGCTCAGCGTGCGGGCAGCGGAGGCGGCACGCAGGTGCGCGGGCAGAAGAAGCGTCGCGGATGCGACTGTGGAGGCGGCCAGGAAGCCGCGGCGGGTAAAGAATGTCATGTCATATCTCCGAAAGTGCGCCGGGAGGTTCCCGGCAGATTGCAGGTCTGGCTCCCGCACCATGGCGGGAGGAATCGTCAGACTGCGGTTTTCGGAGGGGGATCGGGCAGCGCGAGCCGCAGGCCCGCCACCTGCGCCTGTGGCGGGGCCAGAGAATCGAGACGCGCTGCGGGATCATGCCCGGTGGGCAGGGGGCTCGACGGGAGCGCCGCGCCCATGCAATGTTGCTTGCAGACGGGATCGTGCAGGCCCGGATCAGGACTTTTGTCCTGAGGCGCCGCGTGGATCATGTGCATCGCATGGGCTGCGGGTGTGCCGACATCCGCCGACATCCGATGCGCGCCGACCACCATGCCGTTGAGCAGCAGGGCCAGCAATGCGAAGGCTCGAAGCGTGCTGTTGATCCACTCGCTCATGCCGTTCGATATAGGGTCACGGACCGGATCGGGCAAGGCCATCCGACCGCTGTTCCGCAAGCCGTTGATGCGCCTTGCCGGTGGGGATTGATCGGGATCAAGGCGGGTGCTGCGCATTTGGGTGCAATGGTAGTGTGAACGCTCTGAGACAGAGATCATGAGACAGAGAAAAGGAGGCCCCATGCGACAGGTGATGACGATTGGTTTGGCGCTGGCGCTGAGCCTTGCAAACGTGGCGCAGGCGCAGGATGCCCGGGTCGGACAGGAAACCTATGAGCGCTATTGCGCCGCCTGTCACGGGCTCGAAGGATCGGGGCATGGTCCGATGCGCGCGGTGCTGACCCTGCATCCGACCGACCTCACGGCCTTGCGGGCCACCAATGGCGGAACCTTTCCGCTCGCCCGCGTGGTGCGGCGCATCGACGGGCGTGATCCGCTGGTGTCGCATGGCAGCCCGATGCCGATCTATGGCGGCTTCTTCGAGGGCCGTGACGTGGCGATGAAAACCGATGAGGGTCAGCCGCTTCTGACCAGTCAGCCGGTGGTTGATCTGGTGGCCTATCTGCAAACGCTGCAACAGCCCTGATCGGGCTTGAAGCGACGTCTGGCGGGACTATTTCCCACAGGCATGGAGGTGTGCCATGCGGTCCTTGGTCTTTGCTCTGATGGTGTCGGTCGGGCTGAGTAGCGCGGCGCGGGCGGATGACGCGGCGGTGCGCGCGGTGATTGCGGCCCAGATCGAGGCCTTTCTGGCCGGGGATGTCGCGCAGGCCTACAGCTATGCCAGCCCCTTCATCCAGCAGAAATTCGGCACCGCCGACGGTTTTGGCCGCATGGTGCGAGAGGGCTATCCGATGGTCTGGTGCCCGTCCGATGTGACCTTTCTCGAGGTCGAGGAGAGCGGTGGCAAGCTTTGGCAGAACGTCTTTGTCCGCGATGCCGGAGGCGCGGGCTATATCGTTGAATATGAGATGATCAACGGCCCCGAGGGCTGGAAGATCAACGGCGTGCGGGTGCGCGAGGCGCCAGACAGTTCGGTCTGACTCTAGCGCAGTCGCAAGAGCGGTGCGGGGCCAAGCGGGATCGGACCGAGAAAGGTCAGCCCCCTGCTGAACCGCAGCGGCACATCCAGCGTCTCGGGGTTGCCGTTCATCTGCGCGAGCAGCGACAGGCCATTTTCAACCGTCTTTGCCAGCGCTTGTGGCAAGGCGCCCGAAGCCTCGGCCAGCGACAGGATTTCTCGCCAGTTGCGGGCCTTGAGCGTGATCTCGCCCTCGGGATAGCCCTCTGCCGTGACGGTGACTGCACCAGCGGCCTGAAGATGCAACTGGCCCCATGTCGCATCGACCAGCGTCAGCTTGATCGCGGTGGGCTGCGGGCGCGCCTCCTCGACCGCCGAGCGGTCCCAGGGTCTGTCGAAGGTGACGTCGAGATCGGCGTGCAGGCCGGAAATTTGGCTCGGCAGGCGGCCCCTGGGGTCAAGGCTCGCGCGCCAGGGTGACGAGAGCGTCAGCCCTTCGGCGGACAGCCCGAGACGATAACGTGCGCCCTCCTGCCGCTCGCTGGCAAGGCTGAGCGCGTTGAGGGCGGTGGTCTCATTCGGGCGCGTCTCGGGGGCGATGCGCAGGAACGCGGCGGTCAGTGTGCCGCGCTCGGGGGCCAGCCGGGTGTTGGGCGCCATCACGAGGCTCGCGCGCATGTCATTGCTTTCGACACGGTATTTCTCGATTGGCGTGGCGATGATCTGGTCCTCTGGCCAGACGGCGATGACATGGTTCGGTCGGTAGCTGAGCGTCAGGATCTGAAAGAACGGGGCCTGCCAGGCAAGACCGGTCTCCGGGTCGGCGAGCATCAGATCGGAAAATCCGATGTCAAAGCGGTTGGGAAACCCCGCGATCGTCAGGTCAGAGGTTTCGGCCACCCAGCCTTCGGCGCGGCGGGCGTCGAACCAGGCTGAGAATGCGCTATGCAGGCCGTTCTGTCCGACGACCCAATAAGCTGACCAGCCAAGCGCCGCAACAAGGATGGCGGCAAGCAGAACTCTCATGACGGGTGCCTCTTTCATGCCTCTTGCCGATGGTGTTTATAGAGGCTGGCGGGCAAGGAACAGGGATATCGGGAATGTGGGTGTTCGGCTATGGGTCGCTGGTCTGGAACCCCGGATTTGAAGTGGCGGAACGGATCATCGCGCGGCTGCCCGGCTATCACCGCAGTTTCTGCATGCGCAGCATCCACCATCGCGGCACGGATGAAAATCCCGGTCTGGTCTTGGCACTCGATGACGCGCCGGGAGTGGTTTGTTGTGGCGTCGGTCTGCGCGTTACAGAGGACCGGGCCGAAGCGGTGCTGGACTATCTGCGCGAGCGGGAACTGATTTCCTCGGCCTATCTGGAGCACAGGCTGGAAATTGATCTGGCCGATGGTCGCCGGGTCGCGGCAGTGACCTATGTGGTGGACCGCGATCACGTGCAATATTGCGGCGGTCTTGATCTCGAGGAACAGGCACAGATCATCGCGCGCGCGGTGGGAGGGCTTGGGCCGAATACCGAGTATCTCTACAATACCACGGATCACCTCGGGCAGTTGGGGATCGCGGACCGCGAATTGGACTGGCTGGTGCAGCGGGTGCGGCAGATCTGCGGATAAATCCTTGGCTTGACGGATGTGACCGCGTAGGGTTGAGCCAAGAAATCCAAGTGTCGGGAGCGTCCAGATGGACCAGCCGGACCGTGAGGTCGAGCCGCAATTTTCATATCCGTCCCGCCAGATCATGCTGATGCTGATCGTGCTGGGGCTGGCCGTGTTCGGGGCGATTGTCGCGCTGCCGCGCGTGTTGCCGGTGTTTCAGGCCAATCTGTGGCTGAACGGATTTATCCTGTTTGTGTTCCTGATCGGGGTGGTGGCCTGTTTCTGGCAGGTGATTCAGCTGATCGGTTCGGCGCGTTGGATCGATGGATTTGCCGGACAGGTTCCCGGCCACGAGATGACCCGCCCGCCGCGCCTGCTGGCCCCTTTGGTCACGATGCTGCGCGCGCGCGGCAAGCGGATGCAGATCGCCTCAAGCTCGGCGCGCTCGATTCTCGATTCGGTGGCGCAGCGGATCGACGAGGCCCGCGAGATCACCCGCTATATCGTGAGTCTGCTGATCTTTCTTGGCCTTCTGGGCACGTTTTACGGGCTGGCCACGACGGTGCCAGCGGTGGTTGACACGATCCGCAGTCTCGCGCCGCAGGAGGGCGAGGAAGGCGTCGATATCTTCAACCGCCTGATGACCGGACTCGAGGCGCAACTGGGCGGCATGGGGGTGGCGTTCTCCTCGTCGCTGCTGGGACTGGCGGGATCGCTGGTGGTGGGCTTGCTGGAGCTGTTTGCCGGCCATGGGCAGAACCGGTTCTACCGCGAGCTGGAGGAATGGATGTCAACCATCACGCGGGTGGGATTCGCGGGCGGCGATGGCGAACAGGATGCCGTGGCCCATGTTCTCGATCACATGGCCGAGCAGATGGATGCGCTCACGTCGGTGCTGATCCAGTCGGATGTGAGCCGCGCCATGGTCGATGAAAAGCTCGGCGTTCTGGCTGATTCCATCGAGCGCCTCACCCATCGGATGAGCGATACCAACCCGGTTCAGGTGGCGCTGATGCGCCTTGCCGAAGGGCAGGAGCGGCTGGTTCAGGCGCTCGAGACGCGCGAGATGGTTGCAAATGAGGGGCTCGATGCCGAGAGCCGGATGCGGCTGCGCTCGATCGACGTGCAGATGCTGCGTATTCTCGAAGAGATCAGCGCCGGACGGCAGGAGGCGATGAGCGAATTGCGCACCGATCTCGCGGCCCTGACGCGGGTGCTGGGTCAGGCGCGCGGGGCGCCGGTGCGCCCGACCCGTCCGATGCCGCCGCACGCCGAGGCAGGCAGCGGCGGGGAGGGCTGACCATGGCGCTCTCGCGGCGCACCGGGGCGCGGTTTCAGGCCTCGATCTGGCCCGGTTTTGTCGATGCGATGACCGGGCTGTTGCTGGTGTTGATGTTCGTGTTGACGATTTTCATGATCGTGCAATTCGTGCTGCGCGAGGAAATCACCGGACAGGCAAGCAAGCTGGAGTCGCTCTCGGCCGAGGTGGCGGCGCTGTCACGCGCACTTGGGATGGAGCAGACCCGGAGCGGCGCGTTGCAGGATCGGGTGGGCGCATTGACCGCGACGCTGTCGGACGCGCGGACGCGGCAGGCCGAACAGGCGACGCTGATCGAGAGCCTGCGCGCTCAAAGCACCGAACTGGCAGGTGCGCTTGAGGCGGCGCAGGGCCGCATCGTGAGTTTCGAGGAACAGGTCGCGGGGCTGTTGGCAGAGCGGGCGCAGGCACAGGGCCTGATTGCCGATCTGGAGGGCGAGCGGCAGACGCTGCTGAGCGAACAGGAGCAGTTGCAACTGGCGCTGGCGGGGCTGCGCGACGAGGTGGATGCCCAGGCCGAGGCCGCCCGGCTGGACGCGGCGCGGCGCGCGGCGCTGGAGGCCCTGACGGAGGATTTGCGCCGAGCGCAGGCCGAGGCGATTGCGGGACAGGCGGCGCTGGCGCAGCGGTTGAGCGAAGAAGAAAGCGCGCGTCTCGTCGAAGCCGAGGCGGCGGCGGCGCTGCGCAAACGGCTGGAGGGGGCAGAGGCAGAGCTGACCTCGATGACGCTGGCGCTCGAGGAGCAGCGCAAACGTGCCGAGGAGACGCTGACCTTGCTGGCGGCGGCGGAAACCGCGCGCGACGATCTCGACAGCCAACTGGCGCAGGCGCTGCTGGATGCCGAGGCGGCGGGACGCGCGCAGGCGTCAGAACTGGCGCAGATGCAGGCGGGCCTTGCGCAGGTCAGGGCCGAGAAGGAGGCCGCCGAACGCAGCGCTCTTGATGCCGAGGAGGTGCGCGCGCGGCTGGTGGCAGCGCTTGCGGCGCAGCGGGCGGCAGAAGCCGGGGCGGCGGAACAGATGACCGCCGCCGAAGAGCGTGCGGCGCTCTTGTCGGAGGCGCGCGCGCGGCTCGCCGAAAGCCAGGATGCGGCGCTTGCGGCGCAAAGGGAGCGGGCGCTGCTCAACCAGCAGGTGGCGGCGCTGCGCCAGCAACTTGCCGGTCTTCAGGCGCTGCTCGACGATGCCAGGGAACGGGATGCAGCCTCAGATGTGCAATTGCAATCGCTTGGCAATGAACTCAACACCGCGCTGGCACGGGTGGCGGCCGAGGAACGGCGGCGGCGCGAGGCGGAGGAGGGACGCCGCCAACTGCTCGAGGCAGAGGCAGAGAGACTTGCCGCCGAGAAGGAGGATCTGGAAAAATACCGCTCGGAATTCTTCGGACGGTTGCGGGATCTTCTGGGCCGGCAGGAGGGGGTGCGGATCGTGGGCGACCGTTTCGTGTTCTCGTCCGAGGTGCTGTTTGCACCGGGCGAGGCGAGGCTGTCCGCGGCAGGGGAGGGTGAGATCGCCAAGGTCGCCGAGATCCTGCGCAACGTCACCGATGCCATTCCTGAAGGGATCGATTGGGTGTTGCAGGTGGACGGGCATACCGACACTGTTCCGATCATTGGCGGGACGCAATTCGCCGATAACTGGGAATTGAGCCAGGCGCGGGCCCTGTCGGTGGTGCGCTATCTTGCGGATGTCCTGGGTTTTCCCCCGGATCGTTTGTCGGCCAACGGGTTTGGCGAGTTTCAGCCCGTCAATCCGGCGGACACGCCAGAGGCCCGCGCCCAGAACCGGCGGATCGAATTGAAGCTTACCGGGAAATAGGCCCGAAACACTCTGACGTCTCTTGCGGTGATCAACGCAGTCACCGCAAGCCTGTCATTCCGCAGTCAGGAGCGGCGGCTTTTTCTTGCCGGTGATGCGACGGGCGACCGGACCTTCGACATCGAGAGCGATCTTGCCGTCCTTGACGCCGACCGTGACCACCCCGCCCTTGAGCAACTTGCCAAACAGCAGTTCCTCGGCCAGCGGTTTCTTGATGTTTTCCTGAATCACCCGGGCCAGCGGGCGGGCGCCCATCCTGTCGTCATAGCCCTTTTCAACCAGCCATTCGGCCGCCTCTTCGGTCAGGATGATCGTGACATCGCGATCAAGAAGCTGCGCCTCGAGTTGCAGGACGAATTTCTCGACCACCTTGAGGATCACTGATTTTGGCAACGGGCCGAAGGAAATGACCGCATCCAGCCGATTGCGGAACTCGGGCGTGAAGGTGCGCTCGATGGCGGCGGTATCCTCGCCCTCGCGGCGGTCACGCCCGAAGCCGATCGCGGACTTTGCCAGTTCCGCGGCCCCCGCATTCGAGGTCATGATCAGAACCACATTCCGGAAATCCACCTTGCGACCGTTGTGATCGGTGAGCGTGCCGTGATCCATCACCTGCAACAGGATGTTGAACACATCCGGGTGCGCCTTTTCGATCTCGTCGAGCAGAAGCACGCAATGGGGGTGCTGGTCCACGCCGTCGGTCAAAAGTCCGCCCTGATCGAAACCGACATAACCCGGCGGCGCCCCGATGAGGCGCGATACGGCATGTTTCTCCATGTATTCGGACATGTCGAAGCGCAACAGTTCCACGCCGAGACTGCTTGCCAGCTGCTTGGCGACTTCGGTCTTGCCGACGCCTGTGGGTCCGGCAAAGAGGTAGTTGCCGATCGGTTTTTCCGGCTCTCGCAGGCCGGCGCGCGCGAGTTTGATCGAACTTGCAAGCGCCACGATGGCCTCATCCTGACCGAATACCGTGCGTTTGAGGGAGGCTTCGAGATCCTTGAGAACTTCGGCATCGTTCTTTGAAACGTTCTTCGGCGGAATCCGGGCGATCTTTGCAACCACCTGTTCGATTTCCTTGACGCCGATCACCTTGCGCCGCCGCGAAGCGGCCAGCAGGTGCTGTGCCGCGCCAGCTTCGTCGATGACATCTATGGCCTTGTCGGGCAGCTTGCGGTCATTGATATAGCGCGCCGAGAGATCCACCGCCGAGCGGATGGCGTCATGGGTATATTTTACGCTGTGGTGATCCTCGAAATAGGGCTTGATCCCCTCAAGGATCTTGATCGTGTCCTCGACGGTGGGTTCATTCACGTCAATCTTCTGAAAACGTCTCGACAGCGCGCGATCCTTTTCAAAGTGCTGCCGGAACTCCTTGTAGGTGGTCGATCCCATGCAGCGTAGTTTGCCGCCCTGAAGCGCGGGTTTGAGCAGGTTGGATGCATCCATCGCCCCGCCCGAGGTGGCCCCTGCGCCGATCACGGTATGGATCTCGTCGATGAAAAGCACCGCATCGGGGTGTTTTTCGAGGTCGTTCACGACGGCCTTGAGCCGTTCCTCGAAATCGCCGCGATAGCGTGTGCCGGCCAGCAGCGCGCCCATGTCGAGCGAAAAGATCGTGGTGCGCGACAGCACCTTGGGCGTCTCGCCGCGCACGATCTTGAGTGCCAGACCCTCTGCGATCGCGGTCTTGCCAACGCCGGGATCTCCGACCAGAAGCGGGTTGTTCTTGCGCCTGCGACAGAGCACCTGAATGCAGCGCTCAACCTCGGTATCGCGGCCGATCAGCGGGTCGATTTCGCCCGATCGTGCCTTTTGATTGAGATCGACACAGTATTTCGACAGGGCGGAATCGCCGGTCTCGACTGCTTCGGACTCGTTTTGCTTGCTCGCCGCCTCATCCTCATGCTCGGAGGCTCCTGTCACTGGCCGAGATTCGCCAAAGGCGGGATCCTTGGCGACGCCATGGGCGATGAAATTGACCGCATCGTAGCGGGTCATGTCTTGTTCCTGAAGGAAGTAGGCCGCGTTCGACTCGCGTTCGGCGAAGATCGCGACCAGCACATTGGCACCGGTTACTTCGGTCCGGCCAGAGGACTGCACATGGATTGCTGCGCGCTGGATCACGCGCTGAAACGCCGCTGTCGGCACCGCCTCCGAGCCATCGATGTCGGTCACGAGATTGGCAAGGTCGTCGTCGATGAATTCGACCAGCGTGGTGCGGAGTTCGTCGGTATTGACGCTGCACGCCTTCATCACGCGGGCGGCGTCTGGCTCGTCCACGAGGGCAAGCAGAAGATGCTCCAGAGTGGCGAATTCGTGTTGCCGCGCATTGGCCAGGGCCAGGGCCGCGTGGATTGCCTGTTCAAGCGTGTTCGAGAATGAAGGCACGATGATGTGCTCCTTCTGATCTTGTTCCGGGCAGTATGCCCGAGAACCTTGGCCTCATAGTGTTAAAGTTTGGTCGATCGTGGTCCGGCTTCAAGGCTTATTTCGTCAAAGTCGCTCAATTTTCTTTTAACCGATGCTCAATTCGGTCACATCGTCGTCAAAACCTGTCCTTGCGGCCTCGGATTTCGGCAAAAACATCTACAGGTTGTGCTCCTGTCATCCCGAGCAGGGCCTTGATCGCCGGATCGCCGGCCCGCAAAAAGGGGTTGGTTGCCAGTTCTTCGGCGAGAATCGACGGCACCGTCTGGCGCCCTGCGGCGCGGGCCGCACTCACCGCTTCCGCCCTAGAGATAAGGGACGGGTTGTCGGGATCAATGGTCAGCGCGAATTTTGCGTTCGCTTGCGTGTATTCATGTCCCGAGCAGACCCGCGTTTCCGGCGGCAGCGCGGCGAGTTTGCCAAGGCTCGCATACATTTGCGCCATGCTGCCCTCGAACACCCGGCCACAGCCGAGCGCCATCAGGCTATCGGCGGTAAAGACCACCCCGCTGTCGGGGAAATGATAGGCGACATGACCAATGGTATGGCCGGACACATCAAGGACTTGACCGGTCTGAGTGCCGATCTGAACGCTGTCGCCCTGCTGCACCGCCTGATCCAGTGGCGGCAGACGATGGGTGTCGGCCGCCGCGCCGATGACGCGCGCCGGAGCGGCCTTGAGAAGCGCGGGCAGGCCGTCAACATGGTCCCAGTGGTGATGGCTCAGCAGGACATGCGAGAGGGTCCAGCCATGGTCCTTGAGGGCTTGCAGGATCGGCGCAGCTTCTGGCGCGTCGATTGCCGCAGTTGCGCCGCTGGCCGGATCATGGGCGAGCCAGGCATAATTGTCAGTCAGGCAGGGGACAGGAACGATTTGCAGAACCATTCTGTTTTCCAGATTACCAGTTCGTGTTACCCCTGACAGTGACCGAACTTGGAGCGCGTCGCAATGCATCTGGATGTGCAGGACCTGCGAAACTTCTACTACCGCGATCCTCTGGGGCGGGCGGTTCAAAGCGCCGTGCGCGCGCAGATTGCAACCTTTTGGCGGGAAGCGCAGGGGCAGACGGTTGTGGGCTATGGTTTTGCGGTGCCGTTTCTGCGTCCCTATCTGGCCGATGCCCGCCGGGTGATCGGATTGATGCCCGCGCCGCAAGGGGTGATTGCCTGGCCACAGGGTCTGCCGAACATCTCGGTGCTGTGCGAAGAGACGTTCTGGCCTGTGGAGACCGGGCATGTGGACAAGCTCCTTGTCGTGCATGGGCTGGAAACGTCGGATCAAGCTGGCGCGCTGCTCGAGGAGTGCTGGCGGGTATTGGGGCCCGGTGGATCGGCGCTTTTCATCGTGCCGAACCGGGCGGGTCTGTGGTCGCGCTCGGACCGAACACCATTTGGATACGGGCGTCCCTACAGCCAGGCGCAGATCGAGACAGAATTGAAACTGCACAACTTCATGCCGGAACGACATGCGACGGCGCTCTATCAGCCGCCCTCGGGCAGGCGGTTCTGGCGCAAGACCGCAAGGCTGTGGGAACGGATCGGGGCAAGGCTGTCGGTGGTGGCGGTTGGCGGTGTGCTGATGATCGAGGCCACCAAGCGGGTGCAGGTGCCGAGCGGGCCGGGATTGCGCACCAAGGTGCGCCGCCCGCTACAGGTGCTGACGCCGCAACCCGAGGCAAAGCCGGTCTGAGCGTCGCGCGCGCGACTTGGGGCTGATCCGCAAAGGCGGGCTCGGGGGTCCGTCCGGCTTGCGGGCCGCCAGCACCGCGACCTTACCGCCGATGCGCCTTGAGCCAGCGCCGCCACTCGCCCTCGGAGCCGCGAAAGACGTTGATGTCCACGTCGCCCGTCACACCCGGCACGCGGCCGGTGCCGGTATATTGCCAGAACATCCAGTGCTGATCGAGATAGACCTGATCGAGGGGCCTTGCCACCGAGCGCAGCCAGAATTCGACGCCCGGCAGCTTGCCCATCTCGTTCTGGTGGTAGAATTCCGGCGTGGTGTAGATGATCGGGCGCTGGCCGTAGTGCTTTTCGATCATCGACAGATAGATCCGCGCCTGACGGCGCACCTCCGTTGCGGGCGGACGTTTGACGCAGGTTGGCGAATGGGGATTCCATTCCATGTCGAGCACGGGGGGCAGGGTGCCTGTCCGGCGCGGCACATTCCGGATGAACCATTCCGCCTGATCCTTGGCCGGGCGGCAGAAATAGTAGAAGTGATAGGCGCCGCGCGGGATGCCGGCGCGGCGCGCGCCGTGCCAGTGGCTGTCGAACATCGGATCGAAGAAATCGCCGCCCTCGGTCGCCTTGATGAAGGCGAACGCCACGCCCGCGCGTTTCGCGGTATCCCAGTCGATATGGTCCTGAAACCGCGCCACGTCGATGCCATGCACCGGGTAGGCCGAGGGCGCGCGGCCCGACCATGTGACAGGCTTGCTGTCGCCAAAGCGGTCCGCGGCAAGGCCCGGCAGCGCGAGGCAGACGAGGGCGAGGCAGGTCAGGACCGCGCGCAGCATGAAGATCTCTCCAATCAGGGGATCACCGTCGCCACCCTGGCGGAAACGGGCCACGCGGGGCAGCCCGTATCGGTGCGCGCCGGGCTCAGCGGATGAATTTTCTCAGGATGTCGTCGAGGGGCGAGCCGTCACCGTTCTCGTCGAGCATCTGGAAGAGTTGCGAAAGCTCTCCGCCGCCCTGCGCCCCCTTGGCGCCGCCCATCAGGCCGCCGATCATGCCCATCAGGCCACCGCCTGCGCCGCCAGCCTGCATCATCCCGTCGATCTGGCTGTCGGGCAGGTTCTTCTGCAACCCGCCCTGCACCATCGCGGCCAGCGCCGGCAGGAACTGGCTGACAAGGCTTTCCTCGGTGCCCGAGCGTCGCGCGGCCTCTTGCGCGAGGCTCTGCGTGGCCTCGCGCCCGCCCAGAAGCTGCTCGAGAAAGTCCATTCCCTGCGCCCGGCCTTCGGGGCTGGCGGCGGTGCGCGCATCGTCAAACATCCGCGCCTGCCCTTCGCCGCGCAGCGCGCCCAGCACGTTCTCGAGCCCGCCCTGCGACGCGCGTTCCCGGGCGGCGGATCCGATGGCGGGGGCGAGCATCTGCGCCAGTTGATCGGCCGTGCCCTGATCGAGCCCCAGTTGCGCGGCGAGTTGGCCAAGGCCCTGACCGCCCTGTGCCTGTTGCAGAAGCTTCATGATCGACATTGATGCATCTCCCTGAAAATGACGTGATGAGAGAATGACAAAAGCATGAGTCAGGCCGGTGACAAAGGGGAAGTTTTGCGCAGCCCGCTCCGTCAGGCGCGCGCTCAGTCCCGTGCGGCCAGTTCGTCGTAACAGGCCAGCGTCTTGGCGGCATACATCATCGCCGGGCCGCCGCCCATCTGGATCGCCATGGCCAGCACGTCGCCCAGTTCCTCGCGGCTGGCACCGGCCCGGATCAGCGCTTCGACATGCAGTCCGATGCAGGGCTCGCAGCGGGCCGCGACCGAAATGCCGAGCGCCACGAATTCCTTGGTCTTGAAGTCGAGCGTGCCGCCCTCCTTGACCGCCTTGCCGAGCGCGCCAAAGGCGCGGGCGGTGTCGGGGATGAGCCCGTTGAGGGCGCGCAGTTCGGTGCGGGTATTGTCGATCTTGTCGTGCCATCCCATCGTGGTGGTCCTTTCGCTTGGGTCTGCCCCGCAGAAAGCACCCCTTGACGGGCGCGGCCTTGATCCAGATCAGCCGACGCGCTCTGCCACGAGGAACAGGTTGTTGGCAGGCATCTCGCGGGTCTCGATCCGGGCCAGTCCCGTCCCGGCAAGCCAGTCCTGCACTTCTGCGAGATCCTTGTAGCCAATCTCGGGGTCCTGCGCGATCAGGCTGGCGTGAAATCGCGCGTCGCCCTCGGAGGTGGTGCGCCCGTCGCGCAGGAAGGGTCCATAGAACGCACAGCGCCCGCCGGGGGCGAGGGCGCGCGCGACCTCGGCGATCAGGGTCCGGGCCTCTGGCGTGCTGATGAGGTGCAGCAGGTTGATCAGCACGATCAGCGATTGCCCGGCGTGGATCGTGCCCCAGCCCGGCGCGGTGGCATCGAGCGCGAGGGCGGGGCGCAGGTTGGGCCGCGCGGCCTCGGCGGCATGTGCGTCGATGCTGGCGCGGCGGGTGGCGTCGATCTCGGAGGGTTGCCAGATCAGGCCGGGCAGGGCGCGGGCGAAACCCGCGACATGCTGCCCGGTGCCGCTGGCTAGCTCCAGCGCCCGCCCCTGTGGCGGGGCGATGGCCTTGAGCGCCTCGGTGATGGCCTGAGCGTTGCGCGCGGCGGCGGGGGCGTGCAGTTTCGTGCCCTCCGCGGCCTCGACGACGGAGGCGGTGGGCGGCAGGCTGCGCCGCGTCATCTCAGGCCTCTTCGGTGCGGTCGGTGGCGGGGGGCGGCGCCGGGCTCAGGGCCGACAGGCGCGCATGAAGGGCTGCGTCCATGTCGAACCGGAGGGCGGCCAGCGAGGGGGCAAGCTGTTCGGCGGAGCGTCCCGAGATGATCGGCACCGGGGCCATGGGATGATGCGCGACCCAGGCCACGGCGAGCGTCGCCGGATCGGTGCCAAGCTCGCGGGCGATGGCACTCAGGTCGGAGGCGGCGCGGTGCATCCAGTCCTGACCGTAGCGGATGGCATAGCGCTCGTTGCCGGTGAGCCGCCCGGTTTCGCCGCGTGCATATTTGCCGGTGAGCAGGCCACCGGCAAGCGGCGAATAGCTGGCTGCGACCATGCCCTCGGAGGCGGCCATCGGCAGGATCTCCACCTCGGCCTGCCGTTTGAGGAGGTTGAACATCGGTTGCAGGATCGCGATGGGCAGGTCGAAGCGCAGGGCGATGCAGGCGGCCTTCATCACCTGCCAGGCGGCGAAATTCGACAGGCCGACATGACCGATGAGGCCGCGCGACCGGAGGTCTGCGAAGGTTTCCATCGTCTCTTCGAGGGGCGTGTCGGGGTCGAAACGGTGCAGGTAGAGGATCTCGACCGCGTCCATGCCGAGGCGTCGGCGCGAGAGATCGAACTGTGCCAGGATATTCGCGCGCCCCGCGCCCCCGGTATAGCCCGCCTTGGTGGCGATGCTCAGCCGGTCGCGATGGGGGGCGGCGAATTCGCCCAGCAGGGTTTCCGCCGCGCCGTCCGTGTAGAGATGTGCAGTGTCGAAATGGGTGAGGCCCGCTGCAAGGCAGGCCTCGAACATGGCGCGCGCGGCGGCTTTGTCCGCGCCGTCGCCGAATTGCATCGTGCCAAAGGCAAAGCGGCTGGCCGGGGTGCCGTCTGGAGAGGTGATGGGGGTGCTCATGCACTGGAGTTTGGCACGGGCGCGGAGGAAAGGGAATGGGGGGATGACGGGAAAGCGTCACGTGGGCCTCCGAGGTTTCCAGACCTTCACGCTGCGCCGCACCAAGGTCTGCTCAGCGGGACGGATCGGAACCGAAGCCCCGGAAACTTTGAAAGTTTCCGGTCCGATTTCTTTTCAAGAAATCGGGTTCCCCGATCTTCCGGTTTTCGCCGCAAAGGGGTCAAATCGGTCCTCAGCCGTGTTTTTCACCGGTGGAAGTCATGACCCGGACCGCAAACCATCTGACCCGGCGGTGACATCGAGCAAACGCGCGCCCCGCTCCGACCTTGAACATCGCGGGCAACCGGCTTAGGCGGTAGAGAGCAATCCCTTCCGCCGCCCGGAGCCTGCCCCATGAAGATGCATGAGACCTTTCTCAAGCCGATGCACCCCGAGGGGCGGCGCTTTGTGGCGATCTTTGCCGCTGTCACGGTTGTGCTTTTTCTGATCTGGGAGCCGCTGGGATGGATTGGCGCGGGTCTCACCGTCTGGTGCTATTACTTCTTTCGCGATCCCGCGCGCGTGACGCCCGAGCGCCCCGGTCTGATCGTCAGCCCCGCCGATGGCATGGTCTCGCTGATCGAGCCTGCGGTGCCGCCCGCCGAACTGGGTCTGCCGGACAGCCCGCTCACCCGCGTCAGCGTCTTCATGAGCGTGTTCAACTGCCATGTGAACCGTGCCCCGGTCGCGGGGCGGGTGGTGCGGGTGGCCTACCGGCCCGGCAAGTTTCTAAATGCCTCGCTCGACAAGGCGAGCGCGGATAACGAGCGCAACAGTGTGGTGATCGAGATGGCGGATGGCCGTCCGCTGGCGGTGGTGCAGATCGCGGGACTGGTGGCGCGGCGCATCGTCTGTTTCACGACTGAGGGCGCGCATCTGGCGCGCGGCGAGCGGTTCGGCCTGATCCGCTTTGGCTCGCGGCTCGATGTCTATCTGCCCGATGGCGTGCGCCCGCAGGTGCGGGTGGGACAGACCATGGTGGCTGGCGAGACGGTGATCGCGGAGCTGGGCCAATGATGGAGGATCCCGATCTCAACCCGCGCAAGGAGGTCACGCTGGCGCAGCTTTTGCCCAACATGCTGACCGTGGCGGCGATCTGTGCGGGCGTCACCGCGATCCGGCTGGGGGTGCAGGGCGATTATGTGCGCGCGGTGCAACTCTTGCTCATCGCGGGCGTGCTTGACGGGCTTGACGGGCGCATCGCGCGGCTCTTGCGCAGTTCGAGCGCGATGGGGGCGGAGCTCGATTCGCTCGCGGATTTTCTGAATTTCGGCGTCGCCGCGCCGCTGGTGATCTATTACTGGGGCTTGCAGGACGCACGCCACGCGGGCTGGATCGCGGTGCTGTTCTTTGCGATCTGCTGCGTGATGCGGCTGGCGCGGTTCAATGTCAGCGCCAAGAGCGGCGATGCCAAGGGCGGATCGGGGGCGTATTTCGAGGGTCTGCCCTCGCCTGCGGGCGCGCTGCTGGCGATGCTGCCGATGTTCGTGACCTTTGCCATTCCGGGGATGACCAAACCACCTGCGCTGCTGATCGGGATCTACATGGCGGGGGTCGGCCTGTTGATGATTTCGCCGGTGCCGGTCTGGTCGTTCAAGAAAACCAAGATCTCGCGCGAGAATGTCAAGTTCTTCCTGCTGGCCTTTGGCTGTATCGCGGCGGCGCTGGTGATCTTCACCTGGTCGGCGCTGATCGTTCTGTGTCTGGCCTATGTCGCGGCCGTGGTCTGGAAGCTGATCGAGATGCGGTGGTGGCCGGGGTCTGAGGTCTGACACATCGCGCAGACCGCTGTTGCGTCGGTCGCGGTCGCCATGTTTTCCAGTCTTCGGCTTGCGACCGCAAAATGAGAGTGCGGGATGCGCAGCGTTGGCTTTTTCTCAGGTCTTTGATCTGCGCGGCAGGGGCCGGGTTTGGCAGCCGGTTCGGTCGGGCTCCTCATGCGGGTGCAGAGCCGGCGCGCCATCCGTTTTGACGTGGTGTAAGGCAAGCCGATCATCGCGGCAAGGCTTGCGGACCTTCGAGGCCACCAAGTGGCTGGTTTACGTGATCGCGGCGCTGATGCTGTTCGAAGTGATTTCCCGCTATTTCTTTCACAGCCCTACCGGTTGGGGGCCAGAGCTTGCAACGCTGCTCTTCGGGCCGTTTTTCCTTTTGGGCGGGCCCTATCTTCTGCATCTCGGTGGCCATGTCGCGGTCGATATTGTGTCCTCGCGCGCCACCGGAGCGCTGCGCGTTCTGCTGGCGGTTGTAGCTGCGGTGCTGGCGCTTCTGTTTGGTGCTGTCCTGATCCGGTTCAGCGCACCGCTGGCTGTGCAGGCCTATCAATACGGTGAAACCAGCTATTCCGCGTGGAACCCGGTGATCTGGCCCACCAAGATCGTGCTGCCTGTTGCCGCATTTCTTCTGATGCTGCAAGCCGCAGCCGAGATCTGGTACGCGCTGCGGGGGCACAAGCCCTGATGGAAAGTTCACTCATCCTGGTAGGGATGTTTACATCTCTGGTGGTTCTGATGCTCAGCGGGGCCGGTCTCGCCTTCGTGCTGGGGGCCATCGCGTTCCTTGCCACGGCGACGCTGTGGGGGCCAAGTGCGCTGATTGTTACGGTGCTGAATACCTTCGAGACGATGACCTCTGAATCGCTGATGGCGATCCCGCTCTACGTCCTGATGGCAGCGATCTTGCAAAAATCGCAGATCATCGACGATCTTTACGAGGCGATGGAAACATGGTTTGGCGGGTTGTCCGGCGGTCTAGCCATCGGGACGGTGGTGATCTGCACCATCATGGCGGCGATGACCGGCGTGGTCGGAGCCGCCGTTGCGGCGATGGGCATCCTGGCGCTGCCCTCGATGTTGTCACGCAAGTATGATCCGCCGCTGGCGCTTGGCGCGATCTGCGCGGGCGGGACGCTTGGCATTCTGATCCCGCCGTCGGTGGTGACGATCGTCTATGCAATCACCGCCCAGATTTCAATCGGACAGATGTTCATCGCCGGGATCATTCCGGGGCTGACACGATCAGCATCGGTCAGGTCTATCGCGGCGTGGTGCCTTTCTTCCTGATCCAGGTTGTCATCTTGATGCTGTTCGTGATCTTCCCCGACATCGTGACCTGGCTGCCCGAACAGGCCGCAAACCGCTTGCGTTGAGGGTCCCGGCGGTCAAGATCGCAAACGCGAACGGGGCGCTGCCCTGTGCTCTGGCGCTCAAGCTCCGATTTCGGATTTGAGGAAGCGATAGAACTGCGGGCCTTCGGACCGGGTCACATTCACACGCAGCGTGGCGGGTCCGCTGTAATCCCCCGTGCGGAACAACCGGCCCGGGGCCACAAAGATCCCCTTGTCGCTGGCATTGCGGGCCAATTGCGACTCATCAATATGGTCAGGCAGCAGAAGAAGGCTGTAAAACCCCCGTTCGTTGGGATCAAACACCTTCAGTCCAAGCTGGGTGATCCGCGACAGGTAGCTTTGCCGGGCCGCATCGATCCGTTGCTTGAGCCGCTTGAGGTGCTTTTGATACCTCTGGCTGACGATCATGTCGGCGACGATCATCTCTGAAAACCGTGAACTGTTGACCGTCGTCACCATCTTGAGCGCTGTCATTTCCCGCGCGACTTTCCGCGCGGCGACAAGGTATCCTACGCGAAAGCTGGCCGACAGCAGCTTGGAGAAGCTGGAAATCGCGATCACCGACTGAAAATGGTCAAGCGAGGCCAGCCGGACGCCCTGCTGATCGGGAAGATCGGTAAACGGGTCGTTGTCCACCACCATGAATCCGAACTGCATCGCTGATTGCAGAACCGCATGGGCGCAGGCAAGGCTGTAGGAAGATCCGGTGGGATTCTGGCAGGTCGATTGGGTGAAGAAGATCTTGGGTTTCAGGTCACGGGCCACGGCACGAATCACATCCACGTCCGTTCCCTCCGTAGTGCGGGGTACACCGATTGCATTGATTTTGTGCAGCTTGAGCTTGGCCAGAAGCGGATAATACCCTGGGTCATCCACAAGGACGGTGTCGCCCGGCTCGAGAAACCGTCGGATGATCAGGTCCAGCGCGTGATTGGCCCCGAAGGTCGTCACGATCTGGTCGGTCGAAATTGGCAAGCCATCGCGGTTGTGCTTGACGGCGATCATCTCGCGCAGTGTCGAATGACCATAGGCGCTACCGTATCCGGACTGGTCCCCGTCCATCTTGCTGAACAGGTTTTTCGGGAACTGGCTCGGGATGGCGCCTTGCATCCAGGATTCAGGTGGTCGACCGTCGCCGATCCGCACCGCGTGGTTCTGATCCAGTTGCGCCGTCAGCAACGAGATCATGTCGATCGCCTCGGCGACATGCCGGGGCGGGTTGGGTTCGGGCACCATGAAGCTTTCGGCGGAGGAGACGTAGAAACCGGAGCCCTGCACCGATCTTATCAGCCCGCGCGCGCTCAGCCGTTCGTAGGCTTCCACCATGGTCGTCTTCGACACGCGGAACTCCTCGGTCGCCCGGCGCAATGACAGCAATCGACGGCCTTGGGGCAGAATTCCTGAAACGATTTCGTCACGGATCGTCTGAACGATT
>PFEY01000103.1:21241-75102 GCA_002783205.1 Rhodobacteraceae bacterium CG17_big_fil_post_rev_8_21_14_2_50_63_15
CGGCCTGACAAGCCGCCCTGACAGTTTAAGGGCCTTTGAATTCGTTGTCAGTAGCAATCCGGATGCCGCGTGGTTGTCGATTGGATTCTGCCTCAATTACTTTGGCTAAAGGGTTGCATGGCGGCTCTGCTCCGTCCTTGAACGGTCGTTTCGACATGTCGTACACCATGGGGATATGTCATCCGTCAAGGGGATGCATCACTCGGCTGTCGCCATCAGCAACCGTTCGGATGCGGTTCGGGAGAGCCGGCTCTGCGTCCGGGAAAACCGTCAAATACCCTTTGCCAATGAGTCAACGGCATCGGCGGACGTCCTGTGTCTGTCGGCGAGCCACTCAGCAATCCGGTATTGTCGAGAATGACGTTCAAACTGATGAATTCGCGTCTTCTCATGGTCGATGATCGTTTCGATCAAAATCGGGATGCGCCGTCGCCCGGGCAGGGAAAGGTCGGGCGGCAGATCGCTCAGCATCGGACAGCCGAGCGTATCACGAAGGGCCGCAGCCAGTTCATCGATCGTATTCGTCGAAACGAACAGGCCGCCGGTGCTGTCGGCAAGGCATTTGGCGACGGTTTCGCCGTCATAGCCGGAGGCCTCGGGGCTGTTCCACGAGAAAGGGTCATGGGCCACCCGAAAGCCGATGACATGCACGGTGAGGTCGCGCGCCTCTGCCGCGAGGCGTGCGCCAAGCGCGCAGGGCGTGCCGCCGCAGGTCTCGTTGCCATCGGTGACAAGCACGATGATGCCCGACTGGGTGCGGTATCCGAGCACATTTGCGGCAGTCGTCACGGCGGCGGCAAGCGGGGTGAGACCGCCGGGATGGAGCGACTCGATGTCGGCGATCACATCGCTCGCTGCATCGGGGTGAGGCGCGAACCGCAAGGTAATACCCGAACAGCTATTCTTGCCCCCCGGCCCATAGGTGATCAGGCCGATTCTTCGGAACGGTGCGATATCGGGCATCGCCTGACGCAGGGCCACGCGCGCTTCCTTGATCCGCGACGGCGCAGTCGGGTTAAAGCTCAGTTCGTTCATCGATGCAGAGCCATCAAAGACCAGCATCGCATCGATGGTGCATCCCGTCGACGCCTGTGGCGCGTGGCCGGGAAGCGGGGCAAGCAAAGCGAAAGCGAGGGCGAAGGGCAGGGCGCGCAAGGCAGCCTCCAAAGACTGAGGTATTTTAACGCGCCGACGAGGATTGTCCAGATACACATGCTTGTGATGACGGAGTTGAGCCGATGCGGGTAGGGTGCGGCCCATGCCGGTGATCGACTATTTCTATTCCGCCCATTCCGCCTTTGCCTGGCTTGGCTCGGCGCAGGTGCTGAAGATCTGCGCCCGCCATGGGGCGCGGCTGGTGCACAGACCGATCTACCTCTCGCCTGTGGTCGAGGCGGCGGGGGGGCTGTCCTTTGCTGGGCGCACGCAGGCGCATGTGGACTATTTCTTTGGCCGCGACATCGAGCATTGGGCCGAGTTTCGCGGTGTCGAGGTGATCCGCCACCGCCCGACGCATCACGACAATCCGCTCGACCTGCCCAATGGCGTGATCATCGCCGCGCAGGAGGCGGGACAGGGCGCGGATGCGCTCTCACATGCGATCCTTGGTGCGCATTGGCGCGACGATGCCGATATTGCCGATGCGGCGACGCTCGCGACGCTGATCGCGGGCTGTGGCCTCGATCCCGAGACGCTCCTCGCGGCGGCTCGGTCGGAGCCGGTGCAGGCGATTCACGCAGCCAATACCGCCGAGGCGATCGCGAGGTCGGTCTTTGGCTCGCCGACCTATTTCGTCGATGGTGATCCGTTCTACGGTCAGGATCGGCTCGATCTGGTCGAGCGCGCGCTCAGCCGTCCCTTTGCGCCATCGGACTGGTGTAATCCGCCGGTGGGCTGACCCGCGCCCCGGAGCAGGGCGCAACGCCCAGGGACAGACCTCAGTCGCAGACCCGGGTCCTGACCGAGAAGCGCAACCTCGGGCGCGGCGCGTCGGGATCCTCGGTCAAGGGCACGAAGGCGGGCGGCGACAGCGGCGAGCCCGTCAGATCCGCGCCGTAACGCTGGCAGATCGCCAGCGGCGAGACAGAGACCGCGGCCGTCGGTTCGTCGAGGGCGCGCAGATCGACGATGTGACCGGCCTTGGTGCCGATGCCGCGCGTCTCGAACAGCAGGGGCGCGCCCATCTTGTAAAACCGGGTCCGCGCACCAAAGAGGCGATCTTCATCCTGCCAGTGGGTACCGGAGGCAAGGTGCAACTCATACCTGCCCGGCGGGACGAGAACGCGAAAGAAATCGCCCCCCACGATATAGGCGGCCAGGGTTGCTTGCCCGGTCTCGTCATGGATCAGCGTCAGGTAATAGTCCTGTCCCGCTCTGGTCCTGACCTGAAGCGGAAAGACGGCGGGCAAGCTGCTGCTGAGCCACAGAAGCCCGGTTCGCGGCGGGCTGTCACCGGTGTCAGCCGCGACGGGTGCGGGCAGCAGGAGCGCGCCGAGCACCAGCCCGAGGATAGCGCCCGTGAGGGACATCCGGGGCAGCGGGCGGAGGCGTATCTGGGCGCGCGGCGTCATGCGGGGATCTTAGCATCCGAGCGCGCAGAGGTGCAGGCCCTTTATGGCGTCAACTCCAATGAGCCGCACGCGCGGTTGCTCTGCGGCAGGCCGCGTGGCCTGTTCCCGTCCGCGCGCAGTTCCTGTAAACGGACATGAAATGCCCCGGTTCGGGCGCATCCCGGCATCAGGGAGAATGACGATGGCATGGGTTTACTTGGGCCTCGCGGCGATGTTCGAGGTCGCCTTCGCGATGAGCATGAAATATTCCGAGGGCTTCACGCGGCCGCTGGCGACCGCCATCACGATCATCGGGGTGATCGGCGGCATCGGCTTTCTCACCCTCGCGCTCAAGACGCTGCCGGTGAGCGTGGCCTATCCGATCTGGACCGCTGTCGGCACGCTGGGCACGGTGATCCTTGGTTTTGCCCTGCTTGGGGAAAGTCTTTCGGCGCTGAAGATCGTCTCTGCCGCTGCGATCGTCTTTGGTGTGGCGGGGCTGAAGCTCTCGGGCAGCTGAGGCGCGACGTTGCCCGGCCCGTCAAGGCTCTTGATCCCTGCACGCCCTGCGTCTATACGCGCCCGGTGGCCCTAGGATGGGGTCCGACTCAACCACAGACACGCCGCGTTCGGTCGCTCCCGTCGCTGGGGGCCGCATCCGGCAAGGAGATAGCGACAATGAAACTGAATGAACTGCACGACAATCCCGGGGCCAACAAGCGCAAGAAGCGGGTCGGCCGTGGTCCGGGTTCTGGCATGGGCAAGACCGGTGGCCGGGGGATCAAGGGTCAGAAATCGCGATCGGGTGTCGCGATCGGCGGCTACGAGGGTGGCCAGATGCCGCTCTATCAGCGCCTGCCCAAGCGCGGCTTTACCAAGCCGAACCGCAAATCCTATGCCGTGATCAATCTCGGCCTGATCCAGAAATTCGTCGATGCCAAGAAACTCGATGCTTCTGCCGCGATCACCGAGGACGTGCTGGTGGCCTCTGGCGTCGTGCGCCGCAAGCTCGACGGGATCCGGGTTCTGGCCAAGGGGGATGTTACCGCCAAGCTGACCATCGCCGTCACCGGCGCGTCGCGCGCGGCGGTCGTGGCGGTCGAAAAGGCGGGCGGAACGCTGACGGTCGCAACCGTGCAGGCCGCTGAATAAGAGGTTGTGAGCGGCCTCGGTGCCGCTTACATATGCCTCGAGTTTTCCTTGACGCCGCCTGAGCTGGAAAACAGCCCAAGGCGGCGTTGACATATGAAAGAGACCCGCGAATGGTATCTGCAGCAGAGCAAATGGCGGCCAATACAAGTTGGGCCGCGCTGGGCAAAGCCACCGATCTGCGCAAGCGCATCTTCTTCACCCTAGGACTCCTGATCGTCTATCGTCTGGGCACATTCATTCCGGTGCCGGGTATTGATGGTGCGGCCTTGCGCGATTTCATGGAAGGTGCCCAGGCCAGCATCGGCGGCATGCTGAGCATGTTCACCGGTGGTGCGCTGGGGCGGATGGGCATCTTTGCGCTGGGCATCATGCCCTATATCTCGGCCTCGATCATCGTGCAGCTGCTGACGGCCATGGTGCCGGCACTTGAGCAGCTCAAGAAAGAGGGCGAGCAGGGGCGCAAGAAGATCAACCAATACACCCGCTATGGCACGGTGCTGTTGGCCACGCTGCAATCCTATGGCCTGGCCGTCAGCTTGCAGGCGGGCGAGATCGTGACCAATCCGGGGGCGTTTTTCATCGTCTCCTGCATGATCACGCTGATCGGCGGCACGATGTTCCTGATGTGGCTGGGCGAGCAGATCACCGCGCGCGGCATCGGTAACGGCATTTCGCTCATTATCTTTGTCGGCATCATCGCGGAAGTGCCCGCCGCATTGGCGCAGTTCTTTGCCTCTGGCCGGTCCGGCGCGATCAGCCCGGCGGTGATCATCGGGGTGATGCTCATGGTGGTGGTGGTGATTGCTTTTGTGGTGTTCATGGAACGCAGTCTGCGCAAGATCCATATCCAGTATCCGCGCCGTCAGGTGGGGATGAAGGTGTATGATGGCGGGTCGAGCCATCTGCCGATCAAGGTCAACCCGGCGGGCGTGATCCCGGCAATCTTTGCCTCCTCGCTGTTGCTCCTGCCCGCGACGATCAGCACCTTTTCGGGCAATCAGACCAATCCGATCATGTCCACGGTCATGGCCTATTTCGGCCCCGGTCAGCCGCTTTATCTGGTGTTTTTTACGGCGATGATTGTGTTTTTCACCTTTTTTTACACCTTTAACGTGTCGTTCAAGACCGATGAGGTTGCGGAGAATCTCAAGAACCAGAACGGCTTTATCCCCGGAATCCGTCCCGGCAAGCGCACGGCGGAGTATCTTGACTACGTTGTGAACCGGGTGCTGGTGCTGGGCGCGGCCTATCTGGCGGCGGTGTGTCTGCTGCCGGAAATCCTGCGCAATCAGTTTGCCATTCCTTTCTACTTTGGCGGCACCTCGGTTCTGATCGTGGTGTCGGTCACGATGGACACGATCCAGCAGGTTCAGTCGCATCTGCTGGCGCATCAGTATGAAGGTCTGATCGAGAAATCTCAGCTGAGCGGCAAGGGCAAGAAACGGCCGCGTCGAGGCGGGGTGACGCGCCGATGAACATCATTCTTCTCGGGCCGCCGGGGGCGGGCAAGGGCACGCAGGCGCATCATCTGGTCGAGACCCGCGACATGATCCAGCTTTCGACCGGCGACATGCTGCGCGAGGCCAAGGACAGCGGATCAGAGATGGGCCGCATCGTGGCGGATGTGATGGCCCGCGGCGATCTGGTGACGGACGAGATCGTGATCGGGCTCATTCGCGAACGGTTGCAGGGCGAAAAACGCGGCGGCTTCATCTTTGACGGCTTTCCGCGCACCCTTGCACAGGCCGATGCGCTGGCCGATCTGCTGGAAGAGCAGGACGAAACGCTCGACGCGGTGATCGAGTTGCGCGTCGATGACGAGGCGCTTGTCGAACGCATCACCGCGCGCTCGACCTGCGGCGCCTGCGGCGAGGTCTATAACGACATCACCAAGCCCTGGCCCGCGGATGGGAAATGCGTGAAATGCGGCTCTACCGACATCCGCCGCCGTGCCGATGACACGGCTGACGCTCTGCGCAACCGTCTGATGGAATATTACAAGAAGACCTCGCCGCTGATCGGTTACTACTATGCGCATGGACAACTCACCACGGTCGATGGTCTGGGCGAAATCGAGGCGGTTCAGACGGCAATCGAGGGCGCGCTTGACAGAGAGGGATCTGGGGCTTGACGCCCTGCTCATTTCCCAATAACCAGCCCTTTCTTGACCCCGAGATTGATTCTCGGTCGGGGCATCGCCCGACCTGAGTCGCTCATCCGAATTCAGCTGCGGCCCGGAGCGATTGCGCCTCGGGCTTGCGTTGTGAAAAAAGGTTCTGGTGCTACGGAACCGCAACAAAAAGGAAACTGCACTTGGCACGTATCGCCGGCGTCAACATCCCGACCAACAAACGGGTTCCAATCGCCCTCACCTACATCACCGGAATTGGCTATGCGTCGGCCAAAGCCATCTGCGAAGCTGTGAACATCGATATTTCGCGCCGCGTCAATCAGCTTTCGGATTCCGAGACGCTCGCGCTGCGCGAACATATCGACGCCAATTACACCGTGGAAGGCGACCTGCGCCGCGAGACGCAGATGAACATCAAGCGCCTGATGGATCTTGGTTGCTATCGCGGTCTGCGTCATCGGCGGAATCTGCCGGTGCGTGGTCAGCGCACCCATACAAATGCCCGCACCCGCAAAGGCCCCGCAAAGGCCATTGCCGGCAAGAAGAAATAAGGAGGGCATGAGATATGGCACGTGATACCAAACGCACCAAGAAGAAAGTTTCCAAGAACATCGCCACTGGCGTTGCGCATGTGAACTCGTCCTTCAACAACACAAAGATCCTGATCTCTGACGTGCAGGGCAATGCGATCGCCTGGTCCTCGGCCGGCACGATGGGCTTCAAGGGGTCGCGCAAATCGACGCCCTATGCCGCGCAGATGGCGGCAGAAGATGCCGGGCGCAAGGCTCAGGAACATGGTATGCGCTCTCTGGATGTCGAGGTTCAGGGGCCGGGCTCGGGCCGTGAATCGGCGCTCCGTGCGCTTGCAGCCGTCGGTTTCAACATCACCTCGATCCGTGATGTGACCCCGATGGCGCATAACGGCTGCCGGCCGCCGAAACGCCGCCGGGTCTGATTCGATCGCTATTCAGGCAGGGCCGCGCAGATGTGCGGTCCGCCTTCGTCATTTATAACCTCGGGCGTTCTGGACCTTTGGACATGGGAACAGAACTGGAATGGAGGGACGCATGATCCACAAGAACTGGGCCGAACTGATCAAGCCAACACAACTTGACGTGAAGCCGGGCAATGACCCGCTGCGTCAGGCCACGCTGGTGGCCGAGCCGCTGGAACGTGGCTTTGGCCTGACGCTGGGCAATGCGCTGCGCCGCGTGATGATGTCCTCGCTGCAAGGGGCCGCCATCACCGCCGTGCAGATCGACAATGTGCTGCACGAGTTTTCGTCGGTTGCCGGTGTCCGCGAGGATGTCACGGACATCGTTCTGAACCTCAAGGGTGTCGCTATCCGCATGGAAGTGGACGGACCCAAACGTCTGTCGGTCAATGCCAAGGGGCCGGGTGTCGTGACCGCTGGCGATATCTCGGACAGCGCCGGGATCGAGATCCTCAACAAGGCGCATGTGATCTGCCATCTCGATGAAGGGGCCGATCTGTTCATGGAATTGACCGTGAACACCGGCAAGGGGTATGTGTCTGCCGACAAGAACCGGCCCGAGGATGCCCCGATCGGTCTCATTCCCATAGATGCCATCTATTCGCCGATCACCAAGGTCAGCTATGATGTGCAGCCAACCCGCGAGGGTCAGGTTCTGGACTATGACAAACTGACCATGAAGATCGAGACGGACGGATCGCTGACCCCGGATGATGCGGTGGCCTATGCCGCCCGCATCCTTCAGGATCAGCTGTCGGTGTTTGTCAATTTCGACGAGCCGGAATCGGCTACCCGTCTGGATGATGAGGATGGGCTGGAATTCAATCCGCTCCTGCTCAAGAAAGTGGACGAGCTGGAACTCAGCGTGCGTTCGGCCAATTGCCTCAAGAACGACAACATCGTCTATATCGGCGATCTGATCCAGAAAACCGAGGCCGAGATGCTGCGCACCCCGAACTTTGGCCGCAAGTCCCTGAACGAGATCAAGGAAGTGCTCTCGGGAATGGGTCTGCACCTTGGAATGGATGTCGAGGACTGGCCGCCTGACAATATCGAGGATCTGGCCAAGAAGTTCGAAGACGCCTTTTGACCACGGAGCCGGAAACTTGAAAAGTTTCCGGACCGATTTCTTTTCAAGAAATCGGCACACTGACACGACGGGCAATCCTGCCCCAAGGAGAGGGAGCTGACACGCATCAGCCCCCCGGACAAAGCAAAAACGCTTAGGAGATAGAAAATGCGTCACGCCAGAGGATACCGCCGCCTCAACCGCACCCATGAGCACCGCAAGGCGCTGTGGGCGAACATGGCCGGCTCGCTCATCGAACATGAGCAGATCAAGACCACCTTGCCAAAGGCCAAGGAATTGCGCCCGATCATCGAGAAGCTGATCACGCTGGGCAAACGTGGGGATTTGCACGCGCGCCGTCAGGCAGCGGCCCAACTGAAACAAGACGCCTATGTGGCCAAGTTGTTCGACGTTCTTGGCCCGCGCTATGCGGAACGTCAGGGCGGTTATGTCCGGGTGCTCAAGGCCGGGTTCCGCTATGGCGATATGGCGCCGATGGCGATCATCGAATTCGTCGATCGCGATCTCAATGCCAAGGGCGCAGGCGACAAGGCCCGCGTCGCTGCCGAAGAGATGGCCGACGAAGAATAGATCCGGGCCGCCCGGGTCCACGGTGTTGCCCCCGCCCTCACCGGCGGGGGTTGTCGTTTGTGGCAATTTGGGTATTTGGACCAAGAAGAAACACGGCAGGCTTGCATTGGCCGCAGGCCGCCCGCATATCCTGTCGCTGACCGTCGAGCGGCGTGGAGGTCTGATTGTTCCGCATTCTCTGCATGTTTCTGATTGTGCTTGCGGGCCCGGTTGTGGCCGAGACCCGCGTTCCCGTCAGCCCGGCCGACATTTCGCTGGGGTTTGTGCCCGTGGTGCGCAAGGCGGCACCTGCGGTGGTCAACATCTACGCCCGCCGCGTGGTCGCGGCGCGACGCAGCCCCTTTGCGGGGGATCCGTTCTTTGGCCGGTTCTTCGAGGAATTCGGAGCCGGCCGGCCGCAGGTGCAGAACTCGCTCGGATCGGGGGTGATCCTGTCTTCGAACGGGATTGTGGTGTCCAATTATCACGTGGTGGGCGAAGCGACTGATATTCGCGTGGTTCTGAACGACCGGCGCGAATATGGCGCGCGGGTTCTGTTGGGGGATGAGGAGGCCGATCTGGCGGTGTTGCAGCTTGATGGCGCGCCGGATCTGCCCACGCTGCGTCTGCGCGACAGCGACAGCGTGGAGGTGGGCGAACTGGTTCTTGCGATCGGCAATCCCTTTGGCGTGGGTCAGACCGTCTCGAGCGGCATCGTGTCGGGTCTGGCGCGGTCGGGCACGGCGATGGGCACGGCGCGCGGCTATTTCATCCAGACCGATGCGCCGATCAATCCGGGCAATTCGGGGGGTGCGCTGGTCGATGTCAATGGCGATCTGATTGGCATCAACACCGCGATCCTGTCGCGCTCGGGTGGCTCGAACGGGATCGGTTTCGCAATCCCGTCCGCGCTGGTGGCTCAGGTCGTGGCGCAGGCGCAGGCGGGCAAGACCAAACTCGAACGGCCCTGGGCCGGCCTCGGCGGTCAACCGGTGACGCCGGACATGGCCGAGGGGCTGGGCCTGCCACGCCCGGACGGGATCGTGATTTCGCAGGTCCATCCGCAGAGCAGCTTTGCGGCGGCAGTGCGGGCCGGTGACGTGATCACGGCCGTCGATGGGCAGCCGGTGAACAGCCCCGCCGAGATGGTCTATCGGATGACTTTGGCCGGGATTGGCAGGACCGCCTTGATCACCCGCTTGCGGGATGGCGTGATGGCCGAGATCGAGGTGGCCATGATGGTCGCCCTCGAAGATCCGCCGCGTGCCACGGTGGAAACCGGGCCGCGCGCGGCATTGCCGCAGATGGTGCTCTCAACCGTCAATCCGGCGGTGATCGATCAGTATCGTCTGCCGTTGACCGCCGAGGGTGTGATCGTCGAGGATCCCGGCCCTTATGGCACACGGGCCGGATTGCAGGCTGGCGATATTCTGCGCGGCCTGAACGGGATTTCGTTTTCTGACAGTGTCAGCGCCGCCGCAGCACTGGAGGCGGTCGGGCGCTCTCTTGCGCTCGAGGTGCAGCGTGGCGCGCAGCGCGTCGTGTTGCGGCTGCGGGGTTGAGGCATCATGGCGGATCTCTTTGACAGTGACGCCACGCCGCCGGCCAAGCCCGCCCCGCGCCCGCTGGCCGATCGATTGCGTCCCCGCGCGCTGGCAGAGGTGATCGGTCAGGATCAGGTGCTGGGTCCGGAGGCGCCGCTTGGCGTCATGCTGGCCTCTGGCAGTCTCACATCGCTGATCTTCTGGGGGCCGCCGGGCGTGGGCAAGACCACCATTGCGCGGCTTCTGGCGGATGAGACAGCCCTGCATTTTGTGCAGATCAGCGCGATATTTACCGGTGTTCCCGAGTTGCGTCGGGTGTTCGAGGAGGCCAAGCATCGGCGCGCCAACGGGCAGGGGACGCTCTTGTTCGTCGATGAGATCCATCGTTTCAACAAGGCGCAGCAGGACGGATTCCTGCCTCATATGGAGGATGGCACGATCCTGCTGGTCGGGGCCACGACAGAGAATCCATCCTTCGAATTGAACGCCGCCCTGCTGAGCCGGGCGCAGGTGCTGGTGCTGACCCGTCTGACCCTTGGCGATCTGGAACGGTTGGCGCAGCGCGCCGAGCGGGACTTGGGCCGTGCCCTGCCGCTTGACGGTCCGGCGCGAGAGGCGCTTCTGGAGATGGCTGACGGTGACGGGCGCGCACTCCTCAATCTGATCGAGCAGGTGGCGGCCTGGAAGGTCTCTGGCAAGCTGGACAGTGCGGCGCTCGCCACCCGCCTGATGAAGCGGGCGGCGAAATACGACAAGAGCGGTGACGAGCATTACAACCTCATCTCCGCGCTGCACAAATCGGTGCGCGGGTCTGATCCTGACGCCGCACTCTACTGGCTGGCGCGGATGCTGACGGGGGGAGAGGATCCGCGCTATCTCGCGCGGCGCATCACCCGCATGGCGATCGAGGATATTGGTCTCGCCGATCCACAGGCTCAGACGGTGTGCCTGCACGCCTGGGAGATCTACGAACGGCTGGGCAGTCCCGAAGGCGAGTTGGCCCTGGCGCAGGCGGTGACTTATCTCGCGCTCGCGCCGAAATCGAACGCCGGTTATGTCGCCTACAAGGCGGCCTTGCGAGAGGCCAGGAGGACGGGCAGTGAGCCGCCACCAAAACATATCCTGAACGCGCCCACCCGGTTGATGAAAGAGCAGGGATACGGCGAGGGTTACGCCTATGACCATGATGCCGAGGGCGGATTTTCCGGCCAGAACTATTTCCCGGAGGGCATGAAGCGCCCGGTTCTCTATCAGCCGGTCGAGCGTGGTTTCGAGCGCGAGCTCAAAAAACGACACGAGTTTTTTTCCAAGCTGCGCGCGCGTCGGCCTTGACGTAAGATGCCGTCTCTCCTGAAAAGTTCATAAATACTTGATCTTACACGGTTCTGGCGGTGCTGGAGTCTTTGTTGGATCAGAGGGTGGAACACCAGGCGTTTTCGTGGTTTGATGGAAGTATGTCGTTTTCAAGTATCCTGACCGCGCGTCAGACCGTCTCGCTCTATGCGAGAACCACTCTATGCGAGAACAATGGGTCTCTGGCTGCTGCAACGACAGATCAACCACAAGACAGGGGAATCTCATGACACAGAAAACCGATCAGGTCCTTCTGGACAGGCTGGCAGAGGCCGCGCGCCGGGGGGATATCTCGCGCCGGTCCTTCATGCATTTCGCCGCTGCCGCCGGGATCACGGCCTCTGCGGCCACCGGCCTCTGGGGCACTTCCGTCAAGGCCGCGGCGGCGCGCGGCGGCACGTTCCGCTGGGGCGTGCATGATGGCAACACCTCGGATACCCATGATCCGGGCACCTATGTGACGCGGCAGATGATCTTTCTGGCGCATACCCACCGCAGCTATCTGACGCTGATCGAGCCCGACAATTCGCTCGGGCCGGATCTCGCGGTGAGCTGGGAAGCGACGCCGGATGCCAAGCAATGGACGTTCGAGCTCAATCCCGGCGCTTCGTTTCACAGCGGCAAGCCGGTCACGTCGCAGGATGTCATCGACAGCCTCAATCATCACCGCGGCGAGGGATCGACCTCGGCGGCCAAGGCGCTGTTGACCGATGTGACGGACATTACCGCCGATGGCGATCACACGATTGTGATCAGTCTCGCGCGCGGCAATGCCGATCTGCCCTGGCTGATGACCGACTACCATTTCGCGATCTGTCCTTCGAAGGGCGATGGAACGATCGACTGGCAATCGGGTGACGGGAGCGGTCCCTACAAGATCGACTCGGGCGAGTTCGGAATCCGCTGGGAATTGACCCGCCACGAAGGCTGGCATCTGGATGGCGCCTGGTTCGACAAGGTGACGATGCTGGTCCTCAACGATCCGAATGCGCGCCAGACCGCGCTGGTGACGGGGGATATCGACTGTGCGTCGCTGATCGAGCTCAAGACGCTGGCCCTCTTGCAGCGTAATCCGAACATCTCGGTGGACAATATTCCCTCGGGCGGGGCGATCACCATGCCGATGCATTGCGATACTGCACCGTTTGACGATGTGCGGGTGCGCACCGCGCTGAAACTGGCGATGAATCGCGACGAGATCATCGAGAAGATCGCGTTTGGCGCCGCAACCAAGGGCAATGATTTCCATCTTTCGCCGGTGCAGCCCTATTGGCCCGACGATATCCCGCAGCGCGCGTATGATCCGGATCAGGCCAAGGCGTTGCTCAAGGAGGCGGGGCAGGAAGGTCTGAGCGTCAATATCTCGGTGGCCGACAGCGTTTACACCGGAGCGGTCGACATGTGTGTGCTCTATGCCGAACAGGCCAAGGCGGCGGGAATCAACATCCGCGTCGTGCGTGAGCCGAATGATGGTTATTACTCCGATGTCTGGCTGAAGAAGCCGTTCAGCGCGGTTTCCTGGGGGGCGCGGCCGACGCCAGATGTGATGTTCACCCTGGCCTACAAGGATGACGCCGCCTGGAACGAGACCCGCTGGCAGAATGCGCGGTTCAACGAGTTGCTGTTGCAGGCCAAGGCGGAGCTGGACCAGGCCTTGCGGGCCGAGATGTATCGCGAGATGTGTCTGCTGATGCGCGACGACGGCGGCACGCTGCTGCCATTCTTCAACAACTGGGTCTATGCCCGGGGCAAGGGGCTGGAGCGCCCGGAGAATGTCGCGGCCAGCTGGGGCTGTGACGGCGCGCGTGCCGCCAGCCGCTGGTGGTTCTCTGCGTGAGCGCATCTGCAAACCACGCGGCACCCGTCGGGGTCCGAGTCCTGCGGTGCTTGGCAGGGGTCGCAAGGCCCTTCGCCCGGCTCACGCGGCCCTTGCGTGGCGGAAACAGAAAAAAAACACTACCGGGACCGTAAAATACTGTTAGCCTGAGTCAAAAGACCCGCCGGAACAAGGTGGCAGGCGAAAACAGGGAGAGGGAAAGATGGGGGATATTCTTGGGCTCGTTGCAAAACGGCTCGGACTGGGGCTGATCATTCTACTGGTCATCTCGGTCATCATATTTTTCATGGTCGAGCTTTTGCCCGGCGATATCGCGCAGGCGGTGCTGGGTCAGGGCGCGACGCCCGAGAACCTCGCCGCGCTGCGCAAGGAGATGGGCCTCGATCAGCCGGCGATCATCCGCTACCTCAACTGGCTCAGGGGCGCGGTGGTGTTCGATTTCGGAAATTCGATCGTCACCGGAGCGAGCGTGGCGGACACGATCAGCGAGCGTTTTGCCAACACCCTCTTTCTGGCTGCCTATGCAGCGGTGATCGCGGTGCCGGTGTCTATCGTCCTCGGGGTTCTGGTGGCGCTTGCGCGCAACTCGATCTTTGACCGGGTGGCGAATGTGGCGACGCTCACCTCGATTTCCAGCCCCGAGTTCTTTCTGGGCTATATCCTGATCCTCTATTTCTCGGTGAAATGGGGCATGTTCCCGGCGATTGCCAGCCTCAGCAGCGACATGAGCTTTGGCGAGTTGCTGAACCGCACCTTTCTGCCTGCGCTCACGCTGGTGCTGGTGGTGACAGCGCATATGATGCGGATGACGCGGGCGGCGATCATCAACCTGCTGGCCAGCCCCTACATCGAGATGGCTCGGCTCAAGGGCACGCCGCCGTGGAAGGTGATCGTCAAGCATGCCTTGCCCAATGCCTGGGCGCCGATCATCAACGTGGTGGCGCTCAACCTGGCCTATCTCATCACCGGTGTGGTGCTGGTCGAGGTGGTGTTCGTCTATCCGGGTATCGGACAGGCGCTGGTCGACGCGGTCTCGAAGCGCGATTTCCCGGTGGTGCAAGCCTGCTGCCTGATCTTTGCCGCGACCTTCATCCTGCTCAATCTGGCGGCGGATGTGGGATCTATCCTGACCAATCCGCGTCTGCGGCATCCGAAATAAGGGGACGCGGACATGAGCGTTTTTGTCATTCTCTACTATACGCTGCTTCTCGGCGCCTCCTGCCTTGCGGCTTACTACAAGAAGCGGTCGGCGTTTCTGCTGCTGTTTTCGCTGACGCTGGTCTCTTTCATCCTGGGGATCATCGGCGGGGTTGCCGCGCTCAGGATCGTGGCGATCTCGGCGGGGCTGCTGGGGCTGTCGGCGATGGTGTCCTACGCGTTCCGCGAATTCCTGATCATGATCGCCCCGAGGAACATGGCCAAGGAGTTGCGCACCGCGCCGCTTACGGCGGCCTTCGGGATGTTCGTGATCTTTACGGTCGCGATTGCCGGGATCTTTGCACCCTTCATCGCGCCCTTTGGCGAGGCGGAGGTGATCTCTTCGGCCTTTGCGCCGGCGGATGAGAACATGCTGCTGGGTGCCGATCAGCTGGGCCGCGACATGTTCAGCCGACTGGTATTCGGCGCGCGCAACACGGTGGCGCTGGCGCTTGCGGGCACGGTGCTGGCCTTTACGCTGGGCGCGCTTGCGGGGTTGCTGGCAGCAACGAGCGGCGGCTGGTTCGATCAGGTCATCGCGCGCACATCGGATGTGATCATGTCGATCCCGTCGCTGATCTTTGCGCTGTTGATGCTGTCGATCTTTGGTGGCGAACTGGCGAATGACACCACGAGTTTCTGGCTGCTCACGGGTTTTGCCATGGTGACCGGGTTGCTGGTGGTCTCGGCGGTTTCGGAGCGCAGCGTGATGGGCTGGGTGATCGGGCTTGCGGTTCTGGCGGGGGTTTCGGCGGTCTTTGCCGGGGCGATGCTCATCCTCTTCAACCCGTCCGAGATCATCCTCATTCTGGTCGTCGCCGTGATCTACAGCCCGCGCGTGTTTCGTCTGACGCGGGCGGTGGCGGGCAACGTCGTGGTGATGGATTACATCGAAGCGGCCAAGCTGCGCGGCGAGCGGACGTGGTATCTGATCCGGCGCGAGATCCTGCCCAATTCGACCGCGCCTCTGGTGGCCGAGTTCGGGCTGGAATTCTGTTTCGTGTTCCTTCTGATTGCCGGGCTCAGTTTCCTTGGCCTTGGCATTCAGCCGCCGACCGCCGACTGGGGGTCGATGGTGCGTGAGAATGCGACGCTGATTTCATTCGGGGACATCACGCCGCTCATTCCTGCGGCGGCCATTGCGCTGTTGACCGTCGCGGTCAATTTCGTGGTGGACTGGATGCTCTACCGTTCCTCTGGCCTGAAGGTGTAACCCCATGACCAAGAAGAAAGATGTTCTGCTGAAAATCCGCAACCTGAAGATTCAGGGTTACTCGAACGAATCCTGGATCGACATCATCAAGGGGGTCGATCTGACCCTGCATCGCGGCGAGGTGATGGGGCTGATCGGCGAATCTGGCGCGGGCAAGTCCACCATCGGGGCGGCCTGCATGGGCTATGCCCGCGACGGCACGCGCATCGTGGACAGCGTGATCGAGTTCGACGGGATGGAATTGACCACGGCGACCGAGGCCGAGCGACGCGCGCTCAGGGGATCGCGCATCGCCTATGTGGCGCAATCGGCCGCCGCCTCGTTCAACCCGGCGCACAAGATCATCGACCAGCACACCGAGGCGCCGCTGCAATACCGGCTGAAAAAGCGGCTGGAGGCGCAGGAGGATGCGATGATGCTCTACGAGCGCCTGCGGTTGCCCAACCCCAAGGAGATCGGTTTTCGCTATCCGCATCAGGTTTCGGGCGGGCAGTTGCAGCGGGCGATGACGGCGATGGCGATGTCGTGTCGTCCCGATCTCATCATCTTTGACGAGCCGACGACGGCGCTTGACGTGACCACGCAGATCGAGGTTCTGGCCGCGATCCGCGATATCGTGGATCAGTTCAACACGGCGGCGATCTACATCACCCATGATCTGGCCGTGGTGGCGCAGATGGCCGACACGATCAAGGTGCTGCTGAAGGGCGAGGAGGTCGAGGAGGCCACGACGCGCGAAATGCTCGAACATCCCAAGGAGGATTATACCAAATCGCTCTGGGCCGTGCGCAGTTTCGAGAGCCCGCAACGCCATCGGCCCAAGGATGGCGTGCCGCTGATTTCGGTGCGCAACGTGGATGCGGCCTATACCGGCGGCGCCAAGGTGCTCGATGATGTGAGTTTCGACATCTATGAGGGGATGACGGTGGCGGTGGTCGGCGAATCGGGGTCCGGCAAATCCACCACCGCGCGGGTGATCACCGGCCTGCTGCCGCCCTCGAAGGGCGAAGTGTTGTTCAAGGGGAAGCCGTTTCCGGCGGATTACCGGGACCGCACCAAGGATCAGTTGCGGCAATGCCAGATGATCTATCAGATGGCCGATACCGCGCTCAATCCCAAGGTGCGGATTTCCGAGATCATCGGGCGTCCGGCGGCATTCTATTCGGGGCTCAAGGGGGTCGCGCTCAAGAACCGGGTGGACGAGTTGCTCGATCTCATCGAGCTTGAGCCGGCCCTCTATTACAACCGCTATCCGCCGGAATTGTCAGGCGGCCAGAAGCAGCGCATCGGCATTGCCCGGGCGCTGGCGGCCAATCCGACGTTCATCGTGTGCGACGAGGTGACCTCGGCGCTGGATCAACTGGTGGCCGAGGGGATCCTGCGGCTGCTGGACCGGCTGCAGAACGAGATGAACCTTGCCTATATGTTCATCACGCATGATCTGGCGACGGTGCGCTCGATCGCCGATGAGGTAGTGGTGATGCAGCATGGCAAGGTGATCGAGCAGGGGCCGAAGGACGAGATGTTCCAGCCGCCGCATCATCCCTATACGGATCTTCTGTTGAGTTCCGTGCCGGAGATGGACCCCGACTGGCTGACCACGCTTCTGGAGGAGCGCGGGATCGACAATGTGGGAGATGCTGCCTCTGCGCGGATCGCGACGGATGATCCGAGGGTCAGCGGCACCGGGGCCTGATAGAGCGGGTCTAGATTGGGACTCGCCTGGCTCTTCTCACATCCGGGCTGGATTGACGTGCCGCGCCCTCAGAGAATTGCCATCGCCGACAGCACCATAGTGCCGACAATCAGGCCGTAGACGACCACAACGGCCTGCCAAGAGGCGCTATGCGCACGCAGTTCGCGGTTGAATTCATCACGGGTCATGACAATCTCCAGCGTCTCAGGGTCCGGTCCGCGCCGGATCCCCCGGCCACGGCCAGCACATATTGGTTTTTGGCTCGCGCGCAAGGGGTCGGTGATGGAAAACACATGCGGAATTTGCAACCCGCCCCCGCGTTCATCGCATGGCAGGACCTCCGCAGGATGCCGGTTCTCAACAGGTTTAAACGTCTCAGGCGGGCAGCGGAGCCGGGCCGCGTGTGCGCGTGCGCGTCAGGATCAGGACGATGATTCCGAGATTGAGGAGGTTCCACGCGATGCCGTTGAGGAATGCCATCCGATAGCTACCGGTCAGGTCGTAGATCCAGCCCGACATCCAGCCGCCGAGGGCCATGCCGAGGATGGTGCCCATGAGCACGAAACCCACGCGGCGACCGGCCTCGTCGCTGGGCATGTATTCGCGCACGATGACCGCATAGCCGGGAACGATCCCGCCCTGGGCCAGGCCAAAGACGAGGCTCACGACATAGAGCGAGGTCAGCCCGTCCGAGGGCAGGTAGAGAAAGAGCGCGAGGCATTGCAGGCCCGAGCCGATCAGCACCGTGCGCACCCCGCCCAGCCAGTCGGCCAGCGCCCCCGAGGCCAGGCGCGAGGCGACGCCGCCCAGAAGCATGAGCGAGAGCATCTGCGCGCCGACGGCCGGGCCATAGCCGAGATCGACGCAGTAGCTCACGATATGAACCTGCGGCATCGACATGGCGACGCAGCAGGCCACCCCGGCAAGGCCCAGAAGCAGCATCAGGCTGCGCGGCGACAGACCGGTGGCGCGGGCGCGGGCAGAGGAGAGCGTATCGGCATGGGCGCGCGCCACAAGCGGCACGCGGCGGCGCAGGCAGAGGGCCAGGGGAATGACCACGACGAGCGTCGCCCCGGCCAGCACCAGATAGACCGCCCGCCAGCCCTGACCGGCGAGCACCCCGGCAAGGATCATCGGCCAGATCGCCCCGGCAAGGTAGTTGCCGCTTGCCGCGATCGCCACCGCGATACCGCGCCGCCGCAGAAACCAGAGCGAGACATCGGCGATCAGCGGGCCGAAGCCGACCGCGCTGCCGAAGCCGATGATGAATTGCAATCCACTGAGCACCTGCACCGAGGGGCTGAGCGCCGCGAGGCCCGTGGCGGCGGCAATCAGCAGCGCCGAGCCGATCAGTGACAGGGTGATGCCGAAGCGGTCGACGATCCGTCCGATCGCCAGATTGCCGAGCGCAAATCCCAGCATGGTGAGCGTATAGGGCAACGAGACATCGCCGCGCGCCACCCCGAAATCGGCCTGAATGGCAGGCATGACGACGACGATCGACCAGATCCCTGCCCCGCCCACCGTGGCGATGAGGAGCGAGAGCGCAAGGCGCGTCCAGGCATAGCGGCTGTCGAGGATGGCGGTATCGTCGGTCATGGCGGCGACGTTAGGGTGCCGCGCGTGGACTGACCAGAGGCAAAATCAAGCGACGGGGGACGCTGTCCCCCGCCCCCCCTTGAGTATTTTCGGAACAGTGAAGCAGGCGGTGGACTGGCGTTCTGACGTGCTTTGGGATGGCGCGGTGCGGGGGGCTTGGCCCCGCGCGCGCGGCGCGCTATGAGACGCGCACAATGGGAGGGTCCGGTCATGCCAGCACGAGAGACGCCGCGCGAGATTGCCCGCGAGGTCATCCGCATCGAGGCCGAGGCGCTCGGGGCGATGACGGCAGCGCTGTCCGAGGATTTCGATGCCGTGATCTCGCGGTTGTTGCAGGTCACGGGCCGGGTGATCGTGTCGGGCATGGGCAAGTCGGGGCATATTGCCGCCAAGATTGCCGCCACCATGGCGAGCACCGGCACGCCCGCGCAATATGTCCATCCCGGCGAGGCGAGCCATGGCGATCTGGGCATGATCACGAAGGCCGATGCGGTGATCCTGATCTCCAATTCCGGCGAGACGCGCGAATTGGCGGATATCATCGCGCATAGCAGGCGGTTTGCCATTCCGCTCGTCGCCATCACCAAGAGGGCCAGCAGCACGCTGGGACAGCAGGCGGACTTCCTTCTGCAATTGCCCGACGCGCCGGAGGCCTGCGCCATCGGCATGGCACCGACCACGAGCACGACTTGCACGCTGGCGTTGGGCGATGCACTCGCGGTGGCGATGATGCGGCTGCGCGGATTCGAGCGAGAGAATTTTCTGGCCTTTCATCCGGGCGGCACGCTGGGGGCTCAACTCTTGCGGGTGTCCTCGGTGATGCATGCGGGTGAGGCGCTGCCCATTGTCACGGAATCGACGCCGATGGGCGAGACATTGCTCGAGATGACGGCCAAGGGCTTTGGCGTGGCGGCGCTGGTCGAGGGCGGGCGGCTGATCGGCGTGATCACCGATGGCGACCTGCGGCGCAATCTGGCGGATCTGATGGCGCGGACCGCCGGTGAGGTCGCCACCCGCAACCCGCTCAGCATCGCGCCCGAGGCGCTTTTGTCCGAGGCGCTGGGGGTAATGAACGCCCACAAGATCAGTGCGCTCTTTGCGGTGGACGAGGGCGGGATGCTGCGCGGTCTGGTGCATATCCATGACGCGCTGCGGGCGGGGGTGGCTTAGGAGACTTCGAACACCTTGTCGCGCGCGGTGTGCCCGTGGATCAGGGTCAGCCGGGATTTGGGCAGGCCGAGCGCCTTGGCGAGCAGTTTCTGCACGGCGGCATTGGCCTTGCCGTCTTCGGGGATGCAGGTGACATAGACGCGCAAGGCGTCGCCCTCGAGCACGATCCGATTGCGCGAGGCCTTGGGCGTGACGCGCAGGCTGATCCGGGTGCCGGACTGGGCCAAGTGGCTGAGATCGGGGATGTCCATGGCCTGTGCTAACCGTGCCGGGGGCCTGCGCCAAGAGGTTTCGACGCCGCAGGGACTTGACCGCGCGCGCGGCTTTGCCGACATGTAGCCTATCCCTGATCTGAAAGCACATCATGCCCCAATCCAACCTTGCCAACCTTGACGCGCTTGAGTTCCTGCAAACCCGCCGGTCGTGCCCGGCACGGACGCTGAGCCTGCCCGTGCCGGACCGCGCGGCGCTGCGGCCCTTGCTCACAGCCGCCTTGCGCACGCCAGATCATGGCAAGCTGGAGCCGTGGCGGCTGATCGTGCTGGAACGCGGCGCGCTCCTGCGGCTGGCGGGTTTGGTGCCGGAGGTGGGCGCGCGGCTTGGCCGGGCGCCTGAGGAGATCGCCAAGCAGGTGTCGCAATTCGCCGATGGCCATCTTGCCGTGGCGGTGATCGAGAGCCCGAAGCCGTCGGAGAAGATCCCCGTCCTCGAGCAGACCTATTCGGTGGCCTGCGTCTGTCTGGGCCTGCTCAACGCCGCGCTGGCCGCCGGATGGGGGGGCAACTGGCTGACCGGATGGGCCAGCTGTGACCGGGATTTCGTCGAGACCGCGCTTGGCCTCGCAGGCCATGAGCGGATCGCCGGGTTCATTCATATCGGCAGCAGAACTGTCGTGCCACCCGAGCGTCCGCGCCCGGATCCCGAGGCGCTCACGACCTGGATGTCGCAATGATCTTTGCGAGTTTTCTCAAGGCAGTGGGTCAGATCGGCGATCCGCGGTTTCGCCGGGTCTTGCTGTTTGGCGTCGGGCTGACGCTGGCACTGCTGGTGGCGGCCTATGCAGCGGTGCTCTGGGTGATTCAGGTGACGGTCGGTGACACGACCACGCTGCCGCTCATCGGCGAGGTGACATGGGTGGGCGATCTCCTGGGCGCCGGATCATTCCTGCTGATGCTCGTGCTGTCGGTGTTTCTGATGGTGCCGGTGGCCTCTGCCATCACCTCGATGTTTCTCGACACGGTGGCCGAGGCGGTGGAGGAGCGCCACTATCCCGGCCTTTCGCCCGCGCGGCCCGTTCCCTTTGGCGAGGCGCTCAAGGATACGGTGAATTTCCTCGGGATCCTGATCGTCGCCAATATCGTGGCGCTCGCGCTCTATGCGGTTTTCACGCCCTTCGCGCTCTTCATCTTCTGGGGGCTCAACGGCTATCTGCTGGGCATGGAATATTTCCAGTTGGCCGCGATGCGCCGGGTCGGGCGCGAGGGGGCGCGCGCGCTGCGCCGCAGGCACAGGTGGACCATCTGGGCGGCGGGGGTGCTGATGGCGATGCCGCTCTCGGTGCCGCTGGTGAACCTGCTCATCCCGATTCTGGGGGCGGCCACCTTTACCCATCTCTACCACGCTATTCAGGCGCGGCCGGACCCATCCGGTTGAACATGTCGAGATCGCGGATGGTGACGGCCCCAGACAGGATCACGCCCGCGATGACGATCCACAGGACCACGGCGATGCCGGTGGTGATCCAGGCCTTTTTCTTCAGGTGATGATGCTCGGGCGATCCGGCATGGGTGCCGGGTGTGACCTTGCCCAGATCACCCTGCGTTTCGATCCGAATCGGCAGGGCGATGAAAAACACCATGAACCAGATCACCGCAAAGAGCACGATGGCAGAGGTGATACCCATCAGACCTGTTCCAGTTCCACGAGGCAGCCGTTGAAATCCTTGGGATGCAGGAAGAGCACCGGCTTGCCATGCGCGCCGATCTTGGGCTCGCCCGTGCCCAGCACCCGCGCGCCGGTGGATCTGAGGTGATCGCGCGCGGCGAGGATGTCCTCGACCTCGTAGCAGATGTGATGGATGCCGCCTGCCGGGTTCTTGTCGAGAAAGCCCTGAATGGGGCTGTTTTCGCCCATGGGATAGAGCAGTTCGATCTTGGTGTTGGGCAGTTCGATGAAGATCACGGTGACACCGTGATCGGGTTCGTCCTGTGGCGCACCGACCTTGGCGCCCAAGGCGGTGCGATACTGCTCAGCGGCGGCGGTCAGGTCGGGCACGGCGATGGCAACATGATTGAGACGTCCGATCATGGGGCGGTCCTTTCGCTGGTCTGGGCCTCTTATGGGGATGATGGGCGGATCTGGCAAGCGACAGGGGGACGCAACCCGCGCATTAACCGCGCGTTCACCAAATGCGGGCCATGCTGTTGCCGTGAGGATCATTGGAAGGATCAGCGCCATGAGTGATGGAAACAGTCTTGCACCGCTGCGTGCGCCCAGTGTCCAGCGTCCCTTGCTCGGGATGACCGTGCTGGCGGTCGAGGATAGCCGCTACGCCTCCGAGGCGCTGCGCCTGATGTGTCTGCGCAGCGGGGCGCGGATCCGGCGCGCCGATTGTCTCGCCTCGGCGCGGCGACATTTGCAGGTCTATCGCCCCTCGGTGGCGATCATCGATCTGGGCCTGCCGGATGGATCGGGGCTGGATCTGATAGCCGATCTTGATCAGGCGCGACCGCGCGTCGGGGTCATTCTGGCGATCAGCGGCGATCCGGCGGCGGAGGCTGCGGCGCTTGACGCGGGGGCGGACGGGTTCCTGGCCAAGCCGGTGGCAAGCCTCGGCGCATTCCAGCAGGCGGTGCTGCACCATCTGCCGCCAGATCGCTGCCCGACCGGGCCCTACAGCGTCAGCAATGAGGTGATCCGCCCTGACCCACTGGCCTATCGGGACGATCTTGATCATGTGCTGAGCTTGCTGGAGAGGGTCCCCGAGGCCCCGGTGCTGGCCTATGTGGCGCAGTTCCTGGACGGCGTGGCGTCTTCGGCGGGGGATGGCGTGCTGGCAGAGGCGGCGGCGGGCCTCACCCGGCAGGGGATCGAGACCGGCATTGCGCGGATGCGCGGGCTGATCGCGGCGCGGCTTGCGGAGCGGGTGGCGATCTAGGCCAGAGCCGGGTCCGAGGCCGCGCGCAGCGGGCGGGTGAGATCGCTGAGGCCTTCGCGCTGCCGACCCGTGGCGTCGAAATTTTCCGTAGCGAGCCAGCGGTCGAAGGCTGCGCGCAGGGCAGGCCATTCGGCGTCGATAGCGGCGAACCAGGCGGTGTCGCGATTGCGTCCCTTGACCACGGTGGCCTGCCGGAACACGCCTTCATAGCTCAGGCCCAGACGCTGCGCCGCGCGGCGCGAGGGCCTGTTGAGGGCGTCGCATTTCCACTCGAAGCGCCGATAGCCCGCCTGAAATGCCCATTGCATCATCAGGTAAATCGCCTCGGTCGCGGCGCGGCGGCGCTGGAGGGCAGGCGCGAGATTGATATGGCCCACCTCGATGCTGCCTGATCCGGGCGTGATCCGCAGATAGCTGGCCACGCCGCCGACCTGCCCGGTATCGAGATCGGTGATCGCATAGAAAAGCGGATCATTTCCGTTCGTGGCCTGCCTTATCCAGGCGTGATGATCGGCGACGGAGGCGAAGGGTCCGTAGGGCAGATAATCCCAGACGGCAGGATCGGCACTGTAGGCGGCAAAGAGTGCTGCGGTGTGCCGGTCGGCCTCGAGCCGGTCGAGCCGGGCGTATCGCCCGACAATGGGCGACCCGTCTGGCGGGGGTGGGGGCGTCCAGTGCGTCAGTTTCTCCCCGAGGGGGCGATCCATGGGCATGGGGGTCTCACTCCTGCGGGATGACCCTTAACCCCAGTTCCATCAGTTGATCGCTGGTCGGGTCGGAGGGGGCGTTCATCATCAGGTCTTCGGCGCGCTGGTTCATCGGGAACATGATGACCTCGCGGATGTTCGAGGTGCCCGCGAGCAGCATCACGATGCGGTCGATGCCCGCCGCACAGCCGCCGTGCGGGGGCGCGCCATACTGGAAGGCGCCGACCATGCCGCCGAAGCGCTTGCGCACCTCGTCTTCGCCATAGCCGGCCAGTTCGAAGGCCTTGAACATGATCTCGGGCTTGTGGTTGCGGATGGCGCCCGAGACCAACTCGTAGCCGTTGCAGGCGAGGTCATACTGGTAGCCCAGCACGGTGAGCGGATCGCCGTCGAGGGCCGCGCGCCCGCCTTGCGGCATGGAAAACGGGTTGTGGGAGAAATCGACCTTGCCGGTGGTCTCGTCCTTTTCATACATCGGGAAATCGACGATCCACGCAAAGGCGAAGCGGTTTTCGTCCGTCAGGCCCAATTCCTCGCCAATGACCGTGCGCGCCTTGCCCGCCACGCGCTCGAAGGCCTGGGGTTTGCCACCGAGGAAGAAGGCGGCATCGCCTACGCCAAGGCCAAGCTGCTGGCGGATCGCCTCGGTGCGTTCGGGGCCGATGTTCTTGGCGAGGGGGCCTGCGGCTTCGAGATCCGAAAAGTGGGCGTCCCTCAAAAACGTTGCTTGCTCAATGTCATTGGCTAGCACCGCATCGATGATCCTCAGCTTCACGGCTTCGAGGGCTTCAGCCGACGGCGATTGATCCCGCTTGATGATCTCTTCAGCTTCCTCTTTCGACTTAGCTGTAAGGATTTCAGTGAGAGTTTCTTTTATCCGTTCGATCGAGAAACCTTCCGAGCGTTCCCGCCAGAAGATATATCCCATCCCCGGCAGGCCCTCTTTCTGGGCAAAGGCGTTCATGCGGTCGCAGAACTTGCGGCTGCCGCCCGCGGGGGCGGGAATGGCGCGGATCTGGGTGCCGTCCTGTTCCAGCAGTTTCGCGAAGATGGCAAAGCCCGATCCGCGGAAATGCTCGCTCACATCCTGCATCCGGATCGGGTTGCGCAGGTCGGGCTTGTCGGTGCCATACCAGAGCGCGGAGTCCGCGTAGGAGATCTGCGGCCAGGCCTCGGGCGCATCGACCGTCTTGCCGCCGCCGAACTCCTGAAACACACCCGCGATCACCGGAGCCACCGTGTCGAACACGTCCTGTTGCGTGACAAAGGACATTTCCATGTCGAGCTGGTAGAAATCGGTGGGCGAGCGGTCGGCGCGCGGGTCCTCGTCGCGAAAGCACGGCGCAATCTGGAAATACCGGTCAAATCCCGAGACCATGATCAGTTGCTTGAACTGCTGGGGGGCCTGCGGCAGGGCGTAGAACTTGCCCGGATGCAGGCGTGACGGCACGAGAAAATCGCGCGCGCCCTCGGGGGAGGAGGCGGTGATGATGGGGGTCTGGAATTCGCGAAAGCCCTTGTCCCACATCCGCCGCCGGATCGCGGCCACGACGTCCGAGCGCAGCACCATGTTGCGCTGCATCACCTCGCGGCGCAGGTCGAGATAGCGGTAGCGCAGGCGCGTCTCCTCGGGATATTCCTGATCGCCAAACACCTGAAGCGGCAATTCACCCGCAGCGCCCAGAACCTCCATGTCGCGGATATAGACCTCGATCGCGCCGGTGGAGAGCTTGGGGTTGACCAGCCCTGCGTCGCGCGCCTTGACCGTGCCGTCGATTCGGATGCAGGTCTCGCTGCGCAGCCGCTCTACGGCGGCAAAGACCGGGCTGTCGGCATCGCAGATCAGCTGCGTCACGCCATAGTGATCGCGCAGGTCGATGAACAACACCCCGCCATGATCGCGCATCCGATGCACCCAACCGGCAAGGCGGATCTTCTGACCGACATGGGATTTGTCGAGATCGGCGCAGGTGTGGCTGCGATATGCGTGCATGATGTGCTCTCCGGGGCCGGGTCTTGGGTGGTGGAACGAGTCCGGGCCGATACACCTTGGCGGGGCGGCAAAGTCAAGGGCGCGGGAGGGCGGACGGGCCAAATCCGTTTACAGCAAGGGGCTTTTGGGTCAGAATGCAAGACACGAGAGCAGTCTGGCTTGTCATGGTCAGGCCAGAGGCAGGTTTCGCGCACCGTTGAAAGGCACCGATCTAGGTGTACGACAAGGGGGTAAAGATATGTGGACCAAGGCTCTGGACGGGTTGTTGACCCATCTCTTCAGACGCGGGCGACTGAACGTCACCTTTCCCGACGGGATCACACGGACCTATGGGGCAGGCACACCGAACGTGGCGATTGCGCTCAGTGACACGACGCTGCCGCGCCGGATCGTGATCTCTCCCGAACTGGCGGTGGGCGAGGGCTATATGGACGGCACGCTGACCATTGACCGCGATGATGTCTACGGTTTTCTCAGTCTTGCAATGGTCAATATCGCCGCTCAGGGGCAGCCCTGGTTTCGTCGCCCGCTGGAAACACTGCGTCTGCTCAAGCGGCGATGGGATCAGTTCAACCCGGTGGTGCGTTCGCGGGCCAATGTGGCCCATCACTACGACCTCTCGGGCGAGCTCTATGATCTTTTCCTCGATTCTGACCGGCAATATTCCTGCGCCTATTTTCGCGACCCGGGCATGACGCTGGAAGAGGCGCAGGCCGCCAAGAAGGCCCATATTGCGGCCAAGTTGCTGATCCGGCCTGGGATGCGGGTGCTCGATATCGGTTGCGGCTGGGGCGGCATGGGGTTGACGCTCGCGCGGGATTTTGGCGCGCAGGTGACGGGTATCACGCTCTCGCAGGAACAGCACAAGGTTGCCAATCAGCGCGCCGAGGCGGCGGGGCTGAAGGAGAAGGTGCGATTTCTCCTGTTGGATTATCGCGATGTGACGGGGCAGTTCGACCGCATCGTGTCGGTCGGCATGTTCGAGCATGTCGGCGTGCCCCATTACGACACTTACTTCAAGAGTGTTCAGCGGCTGCTGGCCCCTGACGGCATCGCGCTCATTCACACCATCGGGCGGGCTGCCCCCCCATCGGCGACGAGTCCGTGGATCCTGAAATACATATTTCCCGGCGGCTATTGCCCGGCGATGTCAGAGGCCGTGGCGGCAATCGAGCGGCGTGGTCTCGTTACCACGGATGTCGAGGTCTGGCGGCTGCATTATGCCGAGACGCTGCGCCATTGGCGGGAGCGGTTCGAGGCCAATATCGACAAGGTGCGCGCGCTTTACGATGACCGGTTCTGCCGCATGTGGCGCTATTATCTCATTGCCAGCGAACTGACCTTTCGGCTCAACAATCAGGTGGTGTTCCAGTTCCAGCTGACGCCGAAACAGGATGCTATACCCCTGACGCGCGATTATCTCTATTGCACGGAAGAAGGCGGTTTGCGTCACGCCGCCGAATGAGCGCGCATCAGGCGCAGGCGGGGCAGAGCGCGAGGGCGAAGCGCGCCTTCCACAGGGCTTCTTCGTATTCGCCTGGGGCCGTGCTGTCATGGACCACCCCGCCGCCTACGTTGAGCGTGGCGCGGCCCTCCTCGAGCATCAGGGTGCGGATTGCCACGTTGAATTCGGCGCGCCCATCCGGCGCGGCCCAGCCGATGGCACCGCAATAGATCTCGCGTGGGCTGCGTTCGACCTGCGCGAGGATCTCCATCGCGCGGATCTTGGGGGCGCCGGTGATCGAGCCGCAGGGGAAAAGCGCGCGCAGGATCTCCGACAGCGTCGTGCCGGGTCTGAGCTGCGCGGTGATGCGCGAAGTCATCTGATGCACCGTCTCGTAGGTCTCAACCGAAAAGAGGTCGGGCACTCGCACCGATCCCGGCAGGCTGACCCGGCTGATATCGTTGCGCAGGAGATCGACGATCATCAGGTTCTCGGCGCGGTTCTTGGCGTCCGACTGAAGAAAACAGCGGCGCCGGGCATCCTCGGCGGCATCCGTCGCGCGCGGCTGGGTGCCCTTCATGGGCCGGGTCTCGATCCGCCCCTCGGCATCGGTGCGAAAGAACAGCTCGGGCGAGCGCGACAGGATCGCGGGCAGGCCCTCTGCCTCGATCAGCGCGCCATGACTCACCGGCTGAATGCAGGCCAGCGCGGCATAGAGCGCTTGCGCGCTGCCGGTGACGGTCATCGTCAGGGGAAAGGTCAGGTTGGCCTGATAGATGTCGCCCGCGCCGATCAGGTCATGCACGGCGGCAAAGGCGCGGGCATAGCGGGCCTCGTCCCAGGCGGGTGTCATCTCTCTCAGCGTGGCGGGCGTGGCGGGCAGGGCGGGCGCAGGCAAGGGCGCGTCATAGAGGCCAAACTGGAGGAGCGGCAGGCGGCGCGGTGAGGGCATCAAGGGAGCAAGGCGCGGCTCGAACGCATGGCCAAGCTCGTAACTGGCGAACCCCGCGAGCCAAGCGCCTTGCGCCTGCGCCGCGTCGAGCGCGGCAAGGGCGGCGGGCACGTCCTGCGGCGTTTCAGCCACGATCAGTTGCGTCGGCAGCGAAAAAGTGCAAGCCGCGCCGGTCGGTCCATGATCGAAACGAATCTGCAAAGCGCGTTCCCTTGCGTGATGCTAGGTTTATTTAGGCCTGCAACGCGCGAATGACACCCCTCAAATGCGCCGCTTTGATCGGGTTTTGCGCTCCGACCTGGGCTTGACAATAGATAGGAATCCTATGTAATTAATCCGAAAGAGGTATCATCATGTCAGAGCCCACCGCACAGATCGCCTTTGCCATGGCCCGCCTTGCCACGCTGCAAAGGGCCGCGATCTGGCGGCAGGCGGGTCTGCGCGGGTTGACGGCCACTCAGGTGGCGATCCTGCATGCGCTGGCCCGCCATGGCCCGGCGCGGGTGGGGGCGCTGGCCGGGACGCTGGGGGTGACGCAGCCCACATTGTCGGATGCCCTGGCGGCGCTGGTGGCGAAGGGGTTGGCGCTGCGGTCCGCCGATCCGGCGGATGCGCGCGCGCGTCAGGTCTGTCTCACGTCTGTGGGGGCAGCTGAGGCCCGCGCGCTGGACGAGACGCCCGCAGCGCTGAGCGAGGCGCTCGAGCGGTTGCCGGTGGCTGAACGCGGCGCGATGCTGCGGGCCCTCTCTGGCGTGATCCGGGGATTGCAGCGGGCGGGGGCCATCCCGGTTGAGCGGATGTGCGTGACCTGCCGCCATTTCCGGCCGTATGTCCATGAAGATGCGGCAGCGCCGCATCATTGCGGCTTCGTGGATGCCGCCTTTGGCGATGGGCTGTTGCGCATCGACTGCGGCGACCACGCGGAGGCCACGGAGGAGGAGGCGCGCACCACTTGGGCGCGCTTTGCCGCCATGGCCTGAGTCGGGCATCAGGGCCGCGGTAACGGTCCGGATGCCCTTTGATGCAACCCTCTCATGCGACGAAAAGGAAGCACGTTATGATGACACGACAAGACTTTTTCCGCCATAGCATTGTGCTGGCTCTCACCTTGACGGGTGGCGCCGCTCTGGCCGATCCGGCCGACGTGCCCTATCCCGAGGGCTACCGCAACTGGACTCATGTCAAGAGCATGGTGATCGAGGACGTGCACCCGCTCTACGACAGCTTTGGCGGAATTCATCACCTCTATGCCAATGATCTCGCGCTGCAGGGCTATCGCAGCGGGCAATTTCCTGATGGTGCGGTCATTGTCTTCGACCTTCTGGAGACGGTGCGCGCCGAGGGTGCGCTGAGCGAGGGCACGCGCAAGGTTCTGGGCGTCATGGTGAAGGACAGCGCCGCCTATGCCGCGACCGGCGGCTGGGGTTTCGAGGGCTGGGCCGGGGGAGACCCGGAGCGTCCCGTGGTGGGCGCGGCGGCGGGCGAGGCGTGCTATGCCTGTCACACGGCGGTGGAGAACACCGGCTTTGTCTTTTCCAGCCTGCGGGACTGATCCATGACCGAGACCTCACCACCCGCCCCGCCGCTCGACTGTTCGCCGTGGTTCAACACCGCCGAACCGCTGTCGCTCGCGGCGCTCGGTGGGCGGGTGGTGGCGGTCGAGGCCTTTCAGATGCTCTGCCCGGGCTGCGTGCTGCACGGTCTGCCTCAGGCGCAACGGGTGGCCGAGACCTTTGGTGGCGATGTCACGGTGATCGGGCTGCATTGCGTGTTCGAGCATCACGCCGCGCAGGGGCCCGAGCAGCTTCGGGCGTTTCTGCATGAATGGCGCATCCGCTTTCCCGTGGGGGTGGATGCGCCCGGCCCCGGTTCGCTGCCACGCACGATGGCGGCCTGGGGTCTGCAAGGCACGCCCTCGCTGGTGCTGATCGACCGCGCCGGGCGGCTGCGCGCGCGGCATTTCGGGCAGGTCCCGGATCTGGCGCTCGGGGCCGAAATCATGGCTCTGATCGCGGAAAGTCCTGGCGGCGACGGGGCTTGACGGGATTTGCCTCGCATGGGACGCTCAGCGAGTTCATTGCGGGATGGGATGGGATGACGCGCGCGGTGTGCGGGATTGCCTTTGGGTTGTTTCTCTTTGCTACGGCGGCGCAGGCCGAACGGGTTTCGATCGGTTTTGAAGGGCCGGGCGAAGGGTTGGCTCCGGCGGAGATGCTCGAGGATGGCTACCGGATCGGGATGCAGGGCATCACGGTCTCGACGGCTGCGAGATCCGGCGATGGCACGGATGGGCCAACCGAGATCGAGAGCCTGATGGGCGTGCGCGGAGTGGCGGAGATCACCCGTCCGGGGCGGCCCTTTGTCTTTGTCTCGTTGGACTGGCAGTCCGAGAGCGGCACGCCCGACGTGATCGTCGAGGGGTATTCCGGCGAACTTCTGGTGGGGCGCGAACACTTTGTTCTGCCCGGCCGGGGCGGCTTTGTCACCTTTGTCGCGGACGCCCTCGCCGGGCAGGGTCTCGACCGTCTGAGGATACTGCCGCAGCGCGACCGTGGCGGCATGGGCGCGCTTGACAGGGTCATTCTGGAGGATGCGCCCGAGGCGGGTGAGACCTCATGAGCACGGCGCGGGTTTGGCCCTTGCACCCTGGCTGATGATGGCTATAACCCGAGCAATTTGCGGGCGCGGGCCATCTCGTGCGCGCATGTCAGTTGTCCGGGGACCGATATGCCGAAAAGAACCGATATTTCATCCATCATGATCATCGGGGCAGGGCCTATCATCATCGGACAGGCCTGCGAGTTTGACTATTCCGGCGCACAGGCCTGCAAGGCGCTGCGCGAAGAAGGTTATCGGGTCATTCTGGTGAATTCCAACCCGGCCACGATCATGACCGATCCGGAATTAGCCGATGCCACCTATATCGAGCCGATCACGCCCGAGGTGGTGGCGAAGATCATCGAGAAGGAACGTCCCGACGCCTTGCTGCCCACGATGGGCGGGCAGACAGGTCTCAACACTGCGCTTGCCGTGGCGGACATGGGTGTGCTCGAGACGTTCGGCGTGGAGTTGATCGGCGCCAACCGCAAGGCCATCGAGATGGCCGAGGACCGCAAGCTGTTCCGTGAGGCGATGGACCGGCTGGGACTTGAAAACCCCAAGGCGACGATTGCCAACACCATGGAAGAGTGCCTGGCGGCGATCGACTATGTAGGCCTACCCGCGATCATCCGACCGGCCTTCACTTTGGGCGGCACCGGCGGCGGCGTGGCCTATAATCGCGACGATTATGTGCGGATCTGCAAGTCGGGCCTCGATGCCTCGCCGGTCAGCCAGATTTTGATCGACGAGAGCCTTCTTGGCTGGAAGGAATTCGAGATGGAGGTGGTCCGCGACAAGGCGGATAACGCGATCATCGTCTGTGCCATCGAGAACGTCGATCCGATGGGCGTGCATACGGGCGATTCGATCACCGTGGCGCCCGCGCTCACGCTGACCGACAAGGAGTATCAGATCATGCGCAACGGTTCGATCGCCGTGCTGCGCGAGATTGGTGTGGAAACCGGGGGCTCGAACGTGCAGTGGGCGGTCAACCCTGTCGATGGACGTATGGTGGTGATCGAGATGAACCCGCGCGTGTCGCGCTCGTCGGCGCTGGCGTCCAAGGCTACGGGCTTTCCGATTGCCAAGATCGCGGCCAAGCTGGCGGTGGGCTATACGCTCGACGAGTTGGACAATGACATCACCAAGGTGACGCCCGCAAGCTTCGAGCCGACGATTGATTATGTCGTGACCAAGATTCCGCGCTTTGCCTTCGAGAAATTCCCCGGGGCCAGGCCGCATCTGACCACCGCGATGAAATCGGTGGGCGAAGCGATGGCGATCGGCCGCACCATCCATGAGAGCCTGCAAAAGGCATTGGCGAGCCTCGAGACGGGCCTGACCGGATTCGACGAGATCGCCATCGACGGCGCCCCTGACAAGGCGGCGGTGATCCGTGCCCTCTCGGTCGCGACGCCCGACCGGCTGCGCACGATCGCACAGGCGATGCGGCATGGTCTCTCGGATGACGAGATCGGCGCCGCGACATCCTATGACCCGTGGTTTCTGGCCCGAATCCGCGAGATCGTCGAGGCCGAGGACCGGATCCGCCGCGAGGGTCTGCCAGTGACGGAAGACGCTCTGCGTCGGCTCAAGATGATGGGTTTCACCGATGCGAGGCTGGCCCGGCTGACGGGCCGCGACGAGGGGCAGGTGCGGCGCGCCCGGATCAATCTCGGGGTGCGCGCGGTGTTCAAGCGGATTGACACGTGCGCTGCCGAATTCGAGGCACAGACGCCCTACATGTATTCCACCTACGAGGCGCCGATGATGGGCGATGTGGAATGCGAGGCGCGCCCCACGAACGCCCGCAAGATCGTTATCCTCGGCGGTGGCCCGAACCGGATCGGGCAGGGCATCGAGTTCGACTATTGCTGCTGTCATGCCTGCTATGCGCTGAGCAAGGTCGGTTACGAGACGATCATGATCAACTGCAACCCGGAAACGGTAAGCACGGATTACGACACCTCCGACCGGCTCTATTTCGAGCCGCTGACCTTCGAGCATGTGATGGAGATCCTGACCAAGGAGCAAGAGAACGGCACGCTGCACGGCGTCATCGTGCAGTTCGGCGGGCAGACACCCCTGAAACTCGCCCGCGCGCTCGAGGCCGAAGGGATCCCGATCCTGGGCACGACGCCCGATGCGATTGATCTGGCCGAGGATCGCGAACGGTTTCAGGCGCTGGTCACGCGGCTGGGGCTGAAACAGCCGACCAACGGCATTGCCTCGACGGGCGCGCAGGCAATGGCGATCGCCGAGGACATCGGCTTTCCGCTGGTGATCCGGCCGTCCTATGTGCTGGGCGGGCGTGCGATGGAGATCGTGCGCGACATGGCGCAACTCGAACGCTACATTTCCGAGGCGGTGGTCGTCTCGGGCGACAGCCCGGTTCTGCTCGACAGCTATCTTTCGGGCGCCATCGAATGTGACGTGGATGCGCTCTGCGATGGCACCCGTGTGCATGTCGCGGGCATCATGCAGCATATCGAGGAGGCGGGCGTGCACTCGGGCGATTCCGCCTGTTCGCTGCCGCCCTATTCGCTGAGCGATGCCATCATCAAGGAAATCCATGTGCAGACCGAGGCGCTGGCGCTGGCGCTCAATGTCGTTGGGCTGATGAATGTGCAATTCGCCGTCAAGGGCGAAGAGATCTATCTCATCGAGGTCAATCCACGCGCCTCGCGCACCGTGCCATTTGTCGCCAAGGCGACCGATTCAGCCATTGCCGCGATCGCCGCGCGGCTGATGGCGGGCGAGACGCTGAACGATTTTGCCCATCGCGGACCCTACCCCAAGGACACTAAGCCCGGCACGTTGCCGATGGCCGATCAGATGACGCTCGCTGATCCCAACATGCCGTGGTTCTCGGTCAAGGAGGCGGTGCTGCCCTTTGCCCGCTTTCCGGGCGTTGATACAATCCTTGGCCCCGAAATGCGCTCGACCGGCGAGGTGATGGGCTGGGACGTGTCCTTCCCGCGCGCCTTTCTCAAGGCGCAGATGGGGGCGGGCGTGGATCTGCCCGAGACGGGCCGCGTCTTTGTCTCGATCAAGGATTCCGACAAGACCGCGCAACTGATCGAAGCCGCGCGCATTCTCGTCGATCTGGGGTTTGCGCTCATCGCCACGCGCGGGACGGCGGCGTTCCTGCACGAGCATGGCATCGCCTGCGACTTGGTGAACAAGGTCTATGAGGGCCGCCCCAACATCGTCGACATGATGAAGGATGGCCAGATCGTTCTGGTGATGAACACGACCGAAGGCGCGCAGGCGGTCGAGGACAGCCGCGAGATCCGCTCTGTGGCGCTCTATGACCGGATCCCCTATTTCACCACGCTCGCCGGATCACATGCCGCAGCCCTAGCCATCAAGGCGCGGCAAGAGGGGGAATTGAAGGTGATGCCGTTGCAGGGCGGTGGGTGAGCGGGTCATGGCAGACGGGTTCTCCGGCCACCTTTCGCTTTCACTGTTCCAAAAATACTCATAGTCCAACGGTGTCGCCCTAAGCGCCACCCGAGAAGGTCAGCCCTCGTGGATCATCTTGAGGTGCCGCGCGCCGCGCGCCTCGGCGAGGGTGATCTGCCTTTGCCGCTCGCGGAACCGTGCCTTGTCCTCGTCATCGGTCTCATGGACGCAATGATGGCAGGCGACGCCCTCCTCGTATTCGGGGCGGGCGCAGTCCTCGGGCAGGATTGGGCGTCGGCAGGCGTGGCAGAGGAGATGCGGCCCCTCTTTCAGCCTGTGCCCGACCGACACGCGCCCGTCAAAGACGAAACAGGCACCCTGCCAAAGGCTCTCCGCCTCGGGCACTTCCTCGAGATATTTCAGGATCCCGCCCTTGAGGTGATAGACCTCCTCGACGCCCTGCCCGAGAAGGTAGTTGGTGGATTTCTCGCAGCGGATGCCGCCGGTGCAGAACATCGCGATGCGCTTGTTGTGAAAGCGATGCCGGTTCTCCGCCCACCAGGCGGGAAAGTCGCGGAAACTGGCGGTCATGGGATCGACCGCGCCCTCGAACGTGCCGATCGCCACCTCGTAATCGTTGCGCGTGTCGATCACCGCCACGTCCGGGCTCTGGATCAGATCGTTCCAGTCTCCGGGCGCGACATGGTGCCCGACCCGCGCAAGCGGATCGACATCGGGCTGGCCCATGGTGACAATCTCGCGCTTGAGCCGCACCTTCATCCGGCGAAAGGGTTGCGCCGCGCTCCGGCTTTCCTTCCATTCGAGATCGGCGCAGCCGGGCAGGGTGCGCAGATGCGTGAGCACCCGCGCGATGCCGGCCTCCGGCCCGGCAATCGTGCCGTTGATCCCCTCGCGCGCCAGAAGCAGCGTGCCGCTGATCCGCTCGGTCTCGCAGAGCGTCAGAAGCGGGAGCCGCAGGGCGGCCGGGTTGTCAAACCGGGTGAAGTGATAAATGGCGGCAATTCGATACATGGGCCGCGATCTACGCCCCTGTGGGCCACCCTGCAAGATGGCAATCCGCTGCCATTGACGCGGAACCCCGCCGCCCCTACCCATTAAGGGGCAAAGGAGGCCCGCCATGACCCGCGCGCTGATCGTGATCGACCTGCAACAGGATTTCTGCCCCGGTGGCGCGCTCGCCGTGGCGGGGGGAGATGAGATCGTGGCGGGCATCAATGCGCTGATGACGAAATTTCCGGCGGTGATCCTGACGCAGGACTGGCATCCGGCGGGGCATTCCTCCTTTGCCTCGGCGCATCCCGGCCGGGCCCCGTTCGAGACCATCGAGATGTCCTATGGCGCGCAGGTGCTCTGGCCCGATCACTGTGTGCAGGGCAGCGCGGGAGCGACGTTTCACGAGGCTCTCGACACCACCCGTGCCGATCTGATCCTGCGCAAGGGATACCATCCCGGCATCGACAGCTATTCGGCGTTCTTTGAGAATGACCGCGAGACGCCCACCGGACTGCATGGCTATCTCCAGACCCGTGGTTTGAACGATCTGACCTTTGTCGGGCTGGCCACCGATTTCTGTGTCACCTATTCGGCGGTGGATGCCGCCTGGCATGGGTATCGCGCCACCGTATGGCGTGATCTCTGCCGCGCCATCGACCTTGACGGATCGCTTGCGGCAGCAGAGGCGGGCATGCGTGCGGCGGGGGTGACGCTTGCATAATCGGGCGGGCGATATCGCCGCACGCATCCGCGCGTGTCGTCTCTGCGCGGATCGCTTTGCCGGCACGCGGACCGCACATGCGCCGCGGCCTGTCGTCTGGTTCGAGCCCACGGCGCGCCTGCTGATCGCGGGACAGGCGCCTGGGATGCGGGTGCATCTCTCGGGCAAGCCGTTCGACGATCCCTCGGGCGAGCGGTTGCGCGACTGGCTCGGGCTGGACGCTGAGACGTTTTACGACAGATCCCGCGTGGCCATCGTGCCTATGGCCTTTTGTTTTCCCGGTTATAATGCGCGCGGCGCGGACCTGCCGCCGCCGGCAATCTGTGGACGAACTTGGCATGAGGCTGTCCTCGAAACCCTGGGCGACGTGAAACTCGGGGTGCTGGTCGGCGGACATGCGCATAAATACCATCTCGGCGTCACGAGCGGCGTCACCGAAACGGTGCGCCGCTGGCGCGATCATGCGCCGCGTTTGTTTGCCTTGCCGCATCCGTCGTGGCGCAATACCGCTTGGTTGAGGAAAAATCCGTGGTTCGAGGCCGAGGTTCTGCCCGACTTGCGCGCTGCAATTCAGAGGGTTCTGTATGACTGACCGATCCAGGCTTGACGCCGCACATGCCGCGATGGAGGCCGCACCCGACGATGCGCAGGCCCGGTTGCGGTTTTACGAGACTTTGGCGGCGAGCGAGTTGTTTCTCCTGCTGGCCTCCGAGATGCAGGAAGACCGGCTTGACCCGGAGGTGTTCGATCTGTCGGACAATTCCTTTGTTCTCGTCTTTGATCGCGAGGACCGTCTGGCCGCCTTTGCCCGCCGCCCGGTGCCCTATGCCGCGCTCACCGGGCGGACAATCGCGCGGATGCTGGCCGGGCAAGGGGTGGGTCTGGGCGTCAATCTCGATGTTGCGCCCTCGTCGATTCTGATCCCGCCGGAGGCGGTCGACTGGCTGGCCGAAACCCTGGCCGAAACCCCGCAGGAGATCGAGGCGCGGCCCCGGAAATTCACCGCGCCTGTTGGCCTGCCGGAGACCTTTTTGGTGGCGCTCGATGCGCGGCTGGCCGCGATGGCGGGGCTGGCGCAACTGGCCTATCTTGCTGCTGTGACCTATGAGAGTGGTGCGACGGGTCATCTGCTGGGATTCGTCGCGACAGAGCCTGGGGCCGAGGCGGCGCTGGCGCGGGCGGTCTCGGAAGTTCTGATCTTTTCCGGGTTGGAGGCGGCGGCGCTCGATGTGACGTTCCTCGCGGCCTCCGACCCGGTGGCGGGGCGGCTGGCAAGATGCGGCCTGCGGTTTGATCTGCCCGATCCCCCTAAACCCGAGCCGCGGCAGGCCCCCGGCTCTGATCCTGCAAGACCGCCCCGTCTCAGGTAGGAATGTTGCGCCGTCAATAACCCCGATCGCGGTCCACGAGATGGAGGAGTGGCTCACCCGTCTCTGCTCTGCGAATGTTTTCAGCAATCACTTGTGACGCCGTGACGGGTCTTGTTTCCGAGGCGATATGCGGCGTGACCGTCACGCGAGGATGTGCCCAATAGGGATGGGTGGGTGGCAAGGGCTCGACGCGAAAGACATCAAGCGTGGCATGGCCGATCCGGCCCGCATCGAGGGCCGCCAGGAGGGCTACGTCGTCGATCAGCGGCCCGCGCCCCGGATTCACGATCACCGCCCCGCGCGGCAGAAGCGCCAGCGTGCGGGTGTTGAGCAGGTTTTCGGTCTGCGCCGTCAGCGGCAGCAGGAGCACGAGAATTTCAGCCTCTTGCAATGCTGCGTGCAACCCGGCCTCTCCCGAGCGGCATATGATACCGGGAATGTCCTTGGCGCTGCGGCTCCAGCCGGTGACGGCAAAGCCCAGTCCGCGTAGTGCCTCAGCGCAGGTCTGACCCAGTTCCCCCAAACCCAGCACTGTCACGTGGCGGTCCTGCGCAAGCGGCGGGATGTCCTTGCGCCAGAACCCGTCCTGCCCGAGGATATGGGCATCCATGCCCAGATGGTGGCGCAGCACATGCCCGGCGACCCATTCCATCATGCCCTGCGTCAGCCCGTGATCGACCATCCGCGCGAGTGGGATCTGCAAGGTCGGATTGCCCACCACATCCTCGACCCCCGCCCAAAGATTGAGCACCGCCTTGGCGCGGGTGAAAGGGGCAAAGTCCTGCACCGTGCTGTTGGGCGCATAGACGATGTAATCCACCTCCGCCGGGGGGAGGTCAGGGGCCAGCCGCGCCACCACGCCAGCCTTGGACAAGGCGGTTTTCAGGGGAATTTCGTAGGTGTTCCAGCGTTCGGATTTTGCGGCGAAAAGGATATTCACGGGCATTGAGGATCACCTTGGCTTATGGACATGTGCGCTCTGGACAAGGCCAAAGCCCAGCATCAGGACCAGCATGGCCGAGCCGCCATAGCTGACCAGTGGCAAAGGCACGCCAACGACCGGCATCAGTCCTGTGACCATGGCTATATTGACCCCGAAGAACAGAAAAAAAGTCATCGCCACGCCGAGGGTCAGCAGCGACGAGAACCGGTCTCGGTTCGACAACGCGGCGGAGATGCAAAAGATCAAGATAAGGGCATAGAGTCCGAGGATCGAGACTGCACCGATGAAGCCGAATTCCTCGGCCAATGTCACGAAGATGAAATCCGTGTGTTTTTCAGGCAGGAAGTTCAGCCGCGTTTGTGTGCCCTGCATGAAGCCGCGCCCGGTCCAACCGCCCGAACCGAGGGCGATCTTGGACTGGGTGATATGATAGCCCGCCCCCAGCGGATCGCTGTCGGGGCTCAGAAAGGTATCGATCCTTCGATACTGATAGTCCTCAAGCAATTGCCAGTCGGTGCCGCGGCTCTCGATCACCGCGAATACGCTTACTCCCAGAGCCAGAATGACGGTCGCGAAATAGGCCCAGTGCACGCCGGCGAGGAACATCATCACGCCGCCCGCCGCAAGCAGCAGGATCGACGTACCCAAATCCGGTTGTTTCAGCACGAGCGCAACGGGTATGAGGATGAGTGCGACTGGAAGAGCGACCCAGATCGGGCGTGAAACGCGCGACATCGGCAGCCAGTCGTAATAGGCGGCCAGCACCATCACCAGTGTGATCTTGACCAGTTCTGAGGGTTGCAGCCGCATAAATCCCAGATCGATCCAGCGTTGTGCGCCCTTGCCTTCAACCCCGACAAACGCAACTGCAACCAAAAGGGCGAGAGCGATCAGGTAGGCCAGCAGGGAGATGTTGCGCCAGAACCAGATCGGCACCATGGCGACCATGAACATTCCGGTCAGTGACAAGGCAAACCGCTTCAACTGCGGTTCGGCCCAGGGCATCATCGACCCACCCGCCACAGAATAGAGCATCAACGTTCCAACGCCGGCCACAGCGCAGAGCAGGATGATCAGCGGCCAGTTGAGGAACAGGATCTTGCCGGGCCCGGACGGTGCGGATTTGACGGTATACTGGAGATAGCTCATGCGCGGTCCTTTGCCTCGGCATCGGCTTGTGGCCGTGCGCGGCGCAGTTGCTCCTGCTGGATCTTGATCGCAGGTCGCTCCGCTGCGGGATAAGCATCGAGCGGGGGATCCCCGTTGAACAGCGCCTGCAAGGTGATGTCGCGGGCGATCGGGGCGGCGACGGTCGAGCCTCCTCCGCCGTGTTCCACGACAACCGCAACGGCCAGTCTTGGCGCATCATACGGTGCAAAACTGACGAAAAGCGCGTGATCGCGCTGTGTGCGCGGCAGATTCTTGTTGCTGATCACCCCGTCGGCGCGTTCGCTGGTCGAAATGTTGCGCACCTGGCTGGTGCCGGTCTTGCCGGCCATGCGGAACGCATCGGCAACGATCCTTGCCCGGTAAGCGGTGCCGCGATCGCTGTTGGACACCGCAAACATCGCCTTGCGGATCTCCCGGAGCATGTTTTCATTCAGCCCGAGATCATCGCCCTGTCCGGTCGGTTGTTCGATCCCGTCGATGGACCTGATCAGTCGCGGGGTCACGCTGCGACTGGTGGCGAGACGCGCCGTCATAACCGCAAGTTGCAGCGGCGAAGCAAGCACGAAGCCTTGCCCGATCGCCGAGTTGACGCTGTCGCCCACCACCCAGGGCTGACTGCGGTTGACCTGTTTCCACTCCTTCGTCGGCGCCAGACCCTTGGCCACGCTGCTCATCGGCAGATCGAATTGCACGCCAAGGCCCAGTCGCTCGGCCATCGCGCTGATCTTCTCGATTCCGGTACGCAGGGCCAATTCATAATAATAGACGTCACAGCTTTCACGCAGGGACCGGTGCAGGTCGACATTGCCATGACCGCCGCGTTTCCAGCAGTGAAACCGGCGGCCACTGACCGTCATGTGGCCGGGGCAATAGACCGTCTCGTTGAGCGATACCTTGCCATCCTCGAGCGCTGCCAGCGCCGTCACCATCTTGAAGGTCGAGCCCGGAGGATAGATGCCCTGCACCGCCTTGTTGGGCAGCGGTCGAAAGGGATTGTCCAGCAGAACCTTGTAATCGGCCGAGGAAATACCCCGCACAAAGAGATTGGGATCATAAGTCGGCGATGAGGCGCAGGCCAGAATATCCCCGTTGTCAGTGTCGAGCACCACCGCCGCCGCGCTTTCGCCCGCCATTCGCGCATGGCAAAAAGCCTGAAGGTTGTGATCGAGCGTGATCTGAAGATCCGCGCCCGGCACGCCTTCCTGCCGATCGAGTTCGCGCATGATGCGCCCGGCTGCATTGACCTCGACCTGCCGCGAACCGGCGTTGCCACGCAGCAGGGTCTCGCGCTGCGCCTCGAGCCCTATCTTGCCGATCTGGAACCGCGGTTGCCGCAGAAGTTGTTCTGGCGCATCGGTGTTTTCCAGATCCCGGTCGCTGACCGGGCCGACATACCCGATGACATGCGCGAAATCGCCGCGCGCGGGGTATCGCCGCGAGAGGCCTACCTCGGGTAGGACGCCGGGCAGGGCGGGCGAGTTGACCGCTACCCGGCTGAGTGTGCTCCAACTGACCCGATCGGCAAGGGTCACAGGCGTATCCCCGCGCAGTTCGCGCAGCTCGCGCCGAGCGCGCTCCAACTCGTCTGGATTCAAGTCGATCAACTGCGCGAGGCGGGCGAGGACGGCATCGACGTCGCCGGCCTGTTCCCGAACCATTGTGATGCGATAGCTGGGCACATTTTCGGCAATGATCTCCCCGTTGCGATCGAAAATGCGCCCGCGGGTTGGCGGAATGAGCTGAAAATTGATCCGGTTCTCATCCGCAAGCAGGCGGAACTGATCGGCTTGATCGACTTGCATGAACCGCATCCGGAGCGCCAGAACCCCGATCACCGCCGCCTGCGTTCCGCCAAGGATCAGGCTCCGGCGGGTGATCTGGCGCAGGCTCTCGGCATTTTCACGCACTGGATGTCTCATGTCCGTCTCCTCATGGTGTCGACATCCCCCGGCGCCAGTTTGCGCACACCCAGAACGGTTTGAGACACAAAGGCGACGACCGGATAGATCGTCAGCGTCGAGATCAGTTGCATCAGTGACAGACCCAGCGGGGCCTGATCGACCATCAAGAGCGCCAGCACAAAGCGATAACCGAGCGTAACAAGGATCATCGTGCTGGCAACCGTGGCCCATTCGGCCGAAAAACCGAGATCGCGCAATACGAGAACGCGATTGCGCAGTGCTTCTGCCCCGCCAACCACCAGGGCCGCCCACAGGCCGGGTGGGCGTTGCAAGAGCAAATCCATCGATAGCGCGATGATCGCAATCAGGGCTGCAGGCACATAGTCCGGCCGACGCACAACCCAGGCAAAGGTGAGCGCCAGCATCAGGTCAGGTCCGGCCCAACTCGGTGGCAGGATACCGAGCGGCAAAAGCAGGACAAAGATCAGGATCAGGCAGAGCACAACATAGAGCATCCGCATGATCCAGTGTCGAGGGATCAACCGGTCAGCCATTGCCGGCCTCCGGGGCAGGGTCCGGGACTGTCTCGGGCGGGGTAGTTTCCGGCAGAACGCCGGGCCTGATCAATTGGCCGGGATCACTCAGGTCTTCAAGCTCGTAGCTGCGCAGGACGCGCAGGAACTCCAGCCTCTCATAATCCGCCGCAATGCGCACCCTCAGCCGTCCCCTGGGATCGAGCGCCAACTGCCCGACAAGAAGACCCGCCGGGAACACTCCGCCATCGCCGGAAGTCAGCACCCGGTCGCCTGGCCGAACCAGATCAGGAGCCTCGACAAAGTCGATGAGCGGCGCAAGGCTGTTATCTCCCGTCACCAGCGCGCCTTGGCCCGAGGGCTGGATCGTGACCGGCACGCGGCTTGAAGTGTCGGTCAGCAGGATCACCCGAGCCGTGTTGCGTCCGACGCCAGACACCCGTCCGACCAGACCCAACCCATCCATCGCCGCCCAGCCATCCATGATCCCATCTCGCACCCCGACATTGATCAGCACGGATTGCCGAAAAGGCGATCCGCTATCGGCCATCACCACGCCGGTGACATAGGTCAGGCGAGGATCGAGTTGCACATTGTTGAGCTCGAGCAGGCGCGCGTTTTCCTGTTCGAGTTGCAGGGCCGCCTCTTTCCACGCCTTCATCTGTTGCAATTCGCGGCGCAGATCCTGATTCTGCTGATACATTCGCTGATAGCTCTGGAAATCGTGCAGGATGTTCAAGGCACTGGTGACTGGAGCCATCGCCCAGTCAAGTTTGGGCACCATCCGATCGACCACCTGTGCGCGAAACCGTTCCACCCGAGGACTGTCGATCCGCCAGAGCAGGAAAAGACCGATCAGGCAGATCAGGACAATCCCAAGAAGCAGTCGCTTGAGAGGTCCCGCAAAATCCTCGTCCTGTCCTCGATCCCTTGCCAAAATGGTCCCCCTTTCGTCAAAAGGTGGGCGTCTTAGCTGTCGTAGTCAATCGCGTGGCGCAATTGCTTTTCGAACTCCAGCGCCTTTCCGGTGCCAAGCGCCACGCAATTGAGACTGTCATTGGCGATCGACACCGCAAGCCCGGTCTGTTCACGCAACGCGAGATCGAGATCCCCCAGCAAAGCGCCACCACCGGTCAGCATCACACCGCGGTCAACGATATCGGCGGCGAGATCAGGCGGTGTCGCCTCAAGAGCGGTCATCACCGCCTCGCAGATCTGCTGAACAGGTTCTGCCAGCGCTTCAGCGACCTGCGCCTGACTGATTTCGATTTCCTTGGGCACCCCGTTCAGCAGATCGCGGCCGCGAATCTTGATCGAGGTGCCACGCCCGTCGTCGGGCATCCGCGCCGTGCCGATCGAGGTCTTGATCCGCTCGGCGGTGGATTCTCCGACCAGCAGATTCATCTGGCGCCGCAGGTAGTTGATGATGGCCTCATCCATCCGGTCGCCCCCTACCCGGATCGAGCGCGCATAGACGATATCTCCAAGGCTCAGCACTGCCACTTCGGTGGTGCCGCCCCCGATATCGACAACCATGTTGCCGGTGGGATCGGTGATCGGCATCCCGGCGCCGATTGCCGCGGCAATCGGTTCGGCAATAAGGCCTGCGCGGCGTGCGCCTGCCGAGAGCACCGACTGACGAATCGCGCGCTTCTCAACCGGTGTTGCGCCATGCGGCACGCAGACGATGATCTTGGGTTTGGAAAAGGTCGAGCGCTTGTGCACCTTGCGGATGAAATGCTTGATCATGGCCTCGGCGGTGTCGAAATCGGCAATCACACCTTCCCGCATTGGACGGATCGCCTCGATGCTGCCGGGGGTGCGACCCAGCATGAGCTTGGCATCCTCGCCCACCGCCAGAACCTTTCTCACACCGTCCTTGATGTGATAGGCAACAACCGAGGGTTCCGACAAGACGATGCCGCGCCCCTTGACATAGACGAGGGTGTTGGCGGTTCCCAGATCAATTGCCATGTCCGACGAAAACAGACTGGGAATTCTATCAAATATCGACATATGTGCCTGCGCCCTGTGGCCAAAAACGGTCATGAGCCCCGCGACTCGGGGTCCGGAGCGTTTGCTCTTATAGTGTCCGGTCCCGCCGGACGAAAGGGAATGTTTCGCCTTAACAAGCGTCAAACCGCCGCTTTACCCGTTCAGGTGATCCAGCCGCGCGCGCACCGACAGTCCATGCGCCTCAAGGCTTTCCGAGAGCGCTAATGTCTCCGCCGCCGGACCGATGGCGCGCAGCGCCTCTGGCGTCATCTTCGCGATCGTCGTGCGCTTGAGAAAATCCAGCACCGACAATCCGCTCGAAAACCGCGCCGAGCGCGCGGTCGGCAGCACATGGTTGGGCCCGCCCACATAGTCGCCGATGGCCTCGGGCGTCCAGGCCCCGAAAAAGAGCGCCCCCGCATGGGTGATCTCCTGCGCGAGCCTGTCCGGATCGGCGACGCAAAGCTCGAGATGTTCAGGTGCGATTCGGTTGCTCAGTTGCGCCGCCTCGGCCATATCCCGCACAAGAATGATCGCGCCATAATCGCGCCAGCTTGCGCTCGCGATGGCGCGCCGCTCCAATGTCACCAGATGCCGGTCGATCGCGGCGCTGACGGCGCGGGCCAGATCGGCATCATCGCTGATCAGGATTGCCTGCGCGCTCGCGTCATGTTCGGCCTGACTCAGCATGTCGAGCGCGATCCAGTCGGGATTCTGCCCCTTGTCGGCGATCACGAGGATCTCGGAGGGTCCTGCGATCATGTCGATGCCGACCTTGCCAAAGACCCGGCGCTTGGCTGCAGCGACAAAGGCGTTGCCCGGCCCTGTGATCTTGTCCACCGGGGCGATCGTCTCGGTCCCATAGGCCAGGGCTGCGATCGCCTGCGCGCCGCCGACGCGGTAGATCTCGTCGACGCCGGCGATCTGCGCCGCCAGCAGGACCAGCGGATTGGCCACCCCATCCGGCGTGGGCACGGTAATTGCGAGCCGCTTAACCCCTGCCACCTTGGCCGGGATCGCATTCATCAGCACTGAAGACGGATAGGAGGCCAGACCGCCCGGCACATAAAGCCCCGCCGCCGACACGGGCGTCCATCGCCAGCCCAGCACCGCGCCGCTCTCTTCCGTCCAACTGGCATCCTCTGGCATCTGGCGGGCGTGATAGGCGCGGATGCGCGCGGCAGCGAGATCAAGCGCCGCGCGCTCTGCTGCGGGCACCTGCGCAATCAGCGTCTCTGTCTCCGCCGCAGAGAACCGCAGGTTTTCGGGTGTCAGCATCACGCGGTCGAACCTTGCGGTCAGCGCGATGAGCGCGGCGTCACCGCGCGCACGCACGTCGGCAATGATGCCGGCGACGATGTCATCGACATCCGGGCTATCCTCGCGCTTGGCACTGAGGAGGCTGGTGAAACGCGCCTCGAAATCCGCGGCGGCGGTGTCTAGCAGGACTGGCATGGCGGCTCCCTTCGCGCAGGACATAGCGGGCGGGGCACCATGCCTCAAGCCCCGCAATGCCCCAAGCCCGCGGCTTCATCGTTCTTCAAATACTCATCTCAAAGCATTTTGCTTGCACGCCGCTCAGGCTCCGTGGTCGGGAACCTTGCCGGACGGTGCGCGATAAGGCCGCGTCACATCCTTCAATCTCACCTCCAGCGCCTCTACGCTCAACCGGATCGCACCATCACCCGCCAACGTCAGCACGACGTGGCCCTCGCCATCCTTGCGAGGCTCGAAGCTGACAGCGAGCAGCGAGAGGATGGTTTCCTTGTCCTCTCGGTCGATGCCCTGACTTGCCACGCCCAGGACATTGTCCACAACCAGAAGCGCCTGCACGCGTTCGGGACCGTGCCGGTCACGGCCCGCATCCTCCCAGCGAAAGCGGTTCACCAGCAACCCGAAGCGGCGCTGCCCTGGCCGCCAGGTCATTTCCGTGATGGGAAAGACCGCATCCTGTGCGAGGCTGGAAATGACCTCCAGGTCATCGCTGTCCATGGCGCCGAGATTGAGCGGCGCCTCGCGTCCATCCTCGAAGGTGGCGTCCTGACTCATTGGCCGCTGATCCTCTCGATTTTTGCGCCGACATTGCTCAGTTTTTCTTCGACCCGCTCATAGCCGCGATCAAGGTGATAGACGCGGTTGACGATGGTTTCGCCTTCGGCCGCCAGCCCGGCGAGAATGAGCGACACAGAGGCGCGCAGATCGGTCGCCATGACGGGCGCGCCCTTGAGGTGCTCGACGCCCGTCACCGTGGCGGTACCGCCATGCACCTCGATTCGTGCGCCCATCCGCATCAGTTCGGGCGCGTGCATGAAACGGTTCTCGAAAATCCGCTCTTCGAGCACCGATACCCCCTCGGCGGTGCACATCAGCGCCATCATCTGTGCCTGGAGATCCGTGGGAAAGCCGGGGAACGGCGAGGTCACTACATCGACCGCCCGCACACGGCCATTCTTGCGGTTGACCTTAAGGCCCTTGGCGGTCTCCGAGACGCTGATCCCCGCAGCGTCGAGTTTCTCGCAGAACGCGCCCACCAGATCGATCCGCCCGCCGATCAGTTCGACCTCGCCGCCGCAAATGGCGGGTGCGAGCATGTAGGTGCCCAGTTCGATCCGGTCGGCCACCACGGGATGCGTTGCCCCGCCCAGTTGGTCCACCCCCTGAATGGTGATCGTCTGCGTGCCCTCGCCCTCGATCTCGGCCCCCATGCGGCGCAGGCAGTGCGCCAGATCCACGATCTCTGGCTCGCGTGCGGCGTTCTTCAGCACGGTTGTGCCGCGCGCCAGCGTCGCCGCCATCAGCGCATTTTCGGTGGCTCCGACCGAGACGAAGGGAAACTCCACCGCTGCGCCGCGCAGGCCCTGCGGCGCGCTGGCATGCACATAGCCCTCTTTCAGCTCCAGCACGGCCCCAAGCGCCTGAAGCGCCTTGAGATGCAGATCGACGGGGCGCGCGCCGATCGCGCATCCCCCCGGCAGTGACACGACCGCATGTCCGTGCCGCGCCAGCATCGGCCCCAGCACGAGGATCGAGGCGCGCATCTTGCGCACGATGTCATAATCGGCCACGTGATTGTCGAGCCTGTGCGATGATAGCGCCAGCACCCGACCATCCTGCAATTGGGAAACCTCTGCGCCCAGAGATTGCAACAGCGTGGTCATCGTCTTGATGTCCGACAGGCGTGGCGCATTGGTCAGGGTCAGGGGCTCTTCGCTCAGCAACGTTGCAGGCATCAATGTGAGACAGGCGTTCTTGGCTCCGGCAATCGGGATCTGCCCGTTGAGCGGGCCATTGCCCGTGACGATGATCGAATCCATCCGCTTACCCTTCGTTCGTGTCGGTCTGCCCGTCGCTGGTGGTCTTGGGCCTTGCCTCTGGCGTCTCGCGTGCGCGCGTCTGAGCCTTACGACGCGCAAGGTTGGCCTTCAATGCCGATTTAAGCCTGTCCTCGCGGCTCTGGCCTGCTTTGGAACCCGTCTCCGGTCTGTGCGTTTTGCTCATCACGCTTCTTTACAGGAGCCGTGAAAAACCGTCCAGTTACCCCTTGCACCAAGGCGGTTTAGCGTCTAATCAGCGCGCCACAGCGGGCTGCTGTAGCTCAGTGGTAGAGCACTCCCTTGGTAAGGGAGAGGTCGACAGTTCAATCCTGTCCAGCAGCACCATGATCACCTTTCAAGACTGATCCATCCCGTGCGCCGATCCGGGCGTGGCCGGTGTCGTGGGGTCATACGCCCTTGAAGTTCACCCGACCTTCGAGTTCGAGCGCAGCGTCGGTTTCCATCTTGCGGGCTTGGGCAAGGCGGCGTTCCGCCTGTTTCTGCCGTGACCGGCCATATTGCGCGAGCGCGATGCCAAAGAGGATGATCGCGCCGCCCGGCACCAGTCCGGGCCCCGGATCCTCGCCGAGCAGGAGCATTGCGATCATCAGGGCAGCCAGCGGCGAGAAGGAGGTCGCGAGCGAAATGTCGCCCGATCGCGCGTATTTGAGGCCAAGGGTCCAGGCGAACTGACCGAGGATGATGACGATGATCGCGTAGACCCAGACCCATTTCCAGACGATGGCCGAGAAGATGTCCTGAAAATGCAGGGCGCCGTAGAGGTAGAGGGCCAAAAAATAATAGACGATGGTTCCAAGAGCCATGCGATAGATCGAGAAGATGCCAAGCGGGATGCCCTTGAGGCTCGCGCGGCTGATGATCGTCGAGGCGATGAAGGACAGCGTTGCAAAGACCGTCGCGATTTCGCCCTTGCCAAAGACAAAGGCGGTATCGCCCCGGTTCAGGACCAGCATGAGGATTGCCCCGCAGAGCGCGATCAGCCCGGCCGCGAGGGCCCAAGGGTCCAGCCGTTCGCCGAGAACGAGCCAGGCGGTGAGCAGAAACAGCGGTGGTTCGATCCGGCCGATCAGCACGACATTTGTCACCGTGGTGTAATCGAGCGCGATGAAAAACAGCGCCGGCGTAATCGCAGAGGACAAGATGGCCGAGATGGTCAGGATGGCCCAGTTGGGGCGCGTCAGCTGGCGCAGCTTTTCCCGCGTCCAGTCCTTGTGAAAGACGGCGATCATCGGAACGAGCGACAGCAGGGATCCGAGAAAGAGCAGGTTGCAGAGCGTGACGGCGTTGCGCCCCATGACCGGGTTCTGCCGCCCGATCTCCGCCAAGAGCGAGATGATCGAATTGGCCGAGGCATAGATCAGCACCGCAGCCCAGACGAGGAGGGCGCCCGTCAGGGCGCTTGGCATGGCGCGGGCGGTCGCGCTTCCTGTCAGGCTCATGGCGCGATCCTCGATACAGATCCCCGGATCAGGCCTGCCCCGCAGCCGGGGTGCGACCGGTCCATCTCATCGCTCTGACGTTACGGTTCAGGGGCCATTGTGGCAACGCCGATTGCAGACCTGTGACGGCATGTGATCGACGACGCCCGCCCGTCAGGCGCGGTGCCCGGAGAACCGCGCCTGCCAGTCCTCGCGCGCCGCATCGGTGATCTTGGCAAAGAGCACCTCGGGCACCTCAAAGCCGTGGCCCGCGCCGAGCTTTGCCAGTGCGGCGGGCAGATCGTCGGGCCAACGCGCATCATCTGTCCGCATCGCCGCCAGCATTGCGGCAGAGGCGTCCGGGATGAAGGGCGCGCTCAGCACGGCGTAGAGGCGGATGAGGTTGAGCGCGAGGCGGATCTGCATGGCGGCGCGATCGGGATCGAGCTTGATCGTCGACCAAGGGGCGGCCTCTTGCAGGTATTCGTTGCCCTCGACCCAGATCGCGCGGAGCGCGGCGGCCGATTTGCGGATCTCCATCGCCTCCATATGCGCCTCATACTCGCGGATGCGGGTGGTCAGGCGGGCGATCAGCGCCTCCTCCTGTTGGCCGGGACTGCCGCCGGCGGGCACGTCCGCGCCAAACTTCGCGGCGCAGAACTTGGTCACGCGGGAGACGAAATTGCCCAGAACATCGGCCAGATCCTTGTTCACCGCAGCCTGAAAATTCTCCCAGGTGAATTCGGAATCCGAGCCTTCGGGGGCATGAGAGAGCAGCCACCAGCGCCAGTAATCGGCAGGCAGGATACTGAGTGCCTGATCCATGAACACACCACGCCCCTGGCTGGTGGAGAATTGTCCGCCATCATAGTTGAGGTAATTGAACGACTTGATGTAATCGACGAGCTTCCATGGCTCGCCCGACCCCATCAGCGTGGCCGGAAAGCTGAGCGTGTGAAAGGGCACGTTGTCCTTGCCCATGAATTGCGTGTAACGCACGTCACCCGCGCCTTCGTCCTCGCGCCACCAACGCCGCCACGCGGCCTCGCCGAGCCCCTTTGCCTCGGCCCATTCGGCGGCGCAGGCGATATACTCGATGGGTGCGTCGAACCAGACGTAGAAGACCTTGCCTTCCATCCCCGGCCAGTCCTGATCGCCGCGCCGGACGGGGATGCCCCAGTCGAGATCGCGGGTGATGCCGCGATCCTGAAGCCCCTCACCATCGTTGAGCCATTTGCGCGCAATCGAGGTGGTCAGGATCGGCCAGTCGGTCTTGGAGTCGATCCAGGCATTGAGCCGGTCACGCATCAATGACTGGCGCAAATAAAGGTGTTTGGTCTCGCGCACCTCGAGATCGGTCGAGCCGGAAATGGCCGAGCGCGGGTTGATGAGATCGGTCGGATCAAGCTGCTTGGTGCAGTTCTCGCACTGATCGCCGCGCGCCTTGTCATAGCCGCAGTTGGGACAGGTTCCCTCGATGTAGCGGTCGGGCAGAAAGCGCGCATCGGCATGCGAATAGACCTGTTTCTCGGTCACTTCGGCGATCAGCCCGGCCTCATAAAGCCGACCCGCGAAATGCTGGGTGAGCCGGTGGTTTTGCGGGCTGGAGGAGCGCCCGAAATGATCGAAGCTGAGCCGGAACCCGCGGGCGATTTCGGCCTGAACATCGTGCATCTCGGCACAGTAGTCTGCCACTGGCTTGCCCGCCTTGGCGGCGGCCAGTTCCGCCGGGGTGCCATGCTCGTCGGTGGCGCAGAGAAACAGCACCTCGTGCCCCCTCGCGCGGCAGTAGCGGGCGTAGAGATCGGCGGGCAACTGGCTGCCCACGAGATTGCCCAGATGCTTGATCCCGTTGATATAAGGGATTGCCGAGGTGATGAGATGCCGTGCCATGGTGCCTTGCCTTTAGCGGTTTGGCCCCCTTTAGCGCGCTTTGCCGGGCAGTTCTAGCGCCCGTTGTCAGCCTTGTCGCGGCTGCGCCCGGTCAGCCGGCCAATCAGGAACGAGGTGCGCGGCGACCAGACATAGGCGGTGCGGCGTTCGGCGGGCCGTATGCGCATGCGGATGAGGCCAAAGACCACCAGCACGCCATGCCCGACAGCGATCATCACGAACATCGCGGGCGGGCCATAGACCTCGATCAGGGTCGAGGCCATCAGCGGAGCGGCCATCGCGCCCAGGGCGAAGAAGAACATCAGCGCGGCCGACAGTTCCACGCGCTCATGCGCCTCGGCAAAGTCGTTGGCATGGGCGGCGCAGACCGAATAGATCGGGAATGTGGTCATGCCAAAGAAGAAAGCGGTCGTCAGGATGCCGAACGTGTCGAGGTTATGGGTCATCGCGGTCGAGATGGACGACAGGATGGCGGCAAGCGACAGGCCGATCAGCACCCAGCGGCGGTCATAGCGATCCGCGAGCCAGCCCACGGGATATTGCGCCACCGCCCCGCCCAGCACGAAAACGGCCAGAAAGCCTGCGATCTGATCCACCTCAAGCCCTACCTGCTGGCCGTAGAGGGGGCCGACCATGCGGAAGGACGCGCTTGAGAGGGCGGCCACCAGCACTCCCGCCGCCGCCAGCGGCGAGCAGGCGATGAGCAGCATCGGTCTGAGGCGCGGGGCGGCGGGCGTCTCGGGCTCGTGCAGGCGGCTGAGGGTGAGCGGCAGAAGGGCGGCGCAGCACAGGAGCGCGAGCAGGTTGTAGGAGACGTAAGAGGCTGGCGCGAGAACGGAAATCAGCAGTTGCGCCATAAGCGAGGCGCCCATGTCGACGACGCGGTAGATGCCCATCGTGCGGCCGCGCGTCTCGTTGGTGACCTTGGCCTGCAACCAGGCCTCGATCACCGTGTAGCAGCCTGCGACGCAGAGCCCCGAGGCGACCCGCATGAGCGCCCAGGCATAGGGGTCGATCACCAGCATATGCGCCAGAAGGCCGATCGCGCCCGCGGCGGTAAAGGCGGCAAAGGCGCGGGAATGGCCGATTGTGCCCATCAGGCGCGGCGCCCACCAGCAGCCGATGAAGAATCCCACGAAATGCGCCGAGCCCAGCAGGCCGATCTGGGCCGTGGTGAACTCGAGCGCGAGGCCCGAAAGCGCATCGAGCGGCCCGACGCCGCCCGTTGAGAGTTGCAGGAGACTGACCGACAGGAAGAGGGCCGCGAAGGAAATCAGAAGGCGCATGGTGGGGCCAGAATGGCAGGACCTAGAGTGGGGGGCCATACGTTTTCGACACGCGGGCGTCGGTTTTGGGCAGGCCCGCGCGAATCGGGGTTAAGGCGCGGAAATCACCGGATTTTGGGGATCGGTATCGCGACAGTATCCGGTCGGTATCGCGTCGGTGCGGATTGGGGGATGAGGGGGGTTAATGGGGGGTGCGGTGGGGGCAGATACAGGCGTCTTGGAAAGCCGGGCGGCTGGTCTGGTGTTGTGGTTGATGCGATTGGCTGCGATGTGCAGGATGCGGGACTTGCAAATTCGTGGGCGTTTCCCGACACCGGACCTTGTTGCTATGTGCAGCGAATTGAGGCTCAGAGGCCATTCTGCGCGTTGGTCGGAGCGCACCGAACGTTAGGTCTGTAAGTGAATGCACTTGGGATTAAGACGCATTTGGATCCACAAGCAATAGGCCGTTCGAAAAGGAGAGACGCCAAGTGTTGCGTAACACTTTAAAGTGAGTTGACGATCTGGTAGTTTTTGGCATCCCACCTACACTGAAACGGCTTCCCGCTTATGACGTTTATCCTGACCATACAGACGCGGGGCTCCATATGGCTCGTTGCTGATCGGAGGCTTTCAGTACCCGGCAGACCGCCTATTGACGATGCAGTAAAAGCAACGTTGGTGGAGGTCACAGACGGGATTGCCATGCTCGGCTACGCGGGGTTAGGAGCAACCGCTTTCGGAACCCAACCTTCTCAATGGGTGAGCAATGTTCTCCGTGGCAGACATCATCCACTGGAGCAGATGTTGAATGTTGTTGCCAGCGCCATGAAGCGCGAATTCATTCCTCATATGCAAGGTGTTCGCGACACGAGGTTGCGGCGACATAGCTTCATTATTCCTGCATTCCTAAACGACCGACCGAGGATCTATACCATTGATATGGTCCACACCGATGAGGGATACCGATTCCGCTACACACGCCACATCATCGGAGGAGCTTTGACGCCGCTTCAGGTCACGGTTCCCATTTGCCTCGCCGGTTCGGGTGCCGCCGCGTTGCCACCGATTGACCGGAGGAAGCGTCCTCTCCTCAGTTTGATGAAGGCATACAATCGGAAGAAGGTTAGTGAGCACACGTTGGCGAAATATCTGGCGCAAATTGCATACTCTTCGCACCTTGCTACGCAGGACGGCACAGTCGGACCGGACAGCCTTGTCGTCTGGCGGAACTCAAAACGAAGCTGGCACAAAGGCGGTGGTGCGCACGCGTTCTTCTCGCATGGCGACCGCAGCAACGGTGCATCAATACCGTCCATTTCAAACGGAATGGACATGTCTGCCTTGGCTAACATCTTGATGGAAGAGTTAGCGCCTCACTTTGAGGAAGTCAGCGTTGCATGGGATAGGGGTGAGGAGCCACCCGAGTTCGGTGGCCGTGAGAAAAGGATCAATCAACGCTTGTCTAAGCTGCCATCAACACCAGACGAAAAGTTACGCTAGATGCGGTTCAAACGACATTCGCCATCTGCTTGTGACAAAGTGAAAGCGTTGCAGGCAGACCTTGGCCGAAGGTCCGCTTCGTCCCGCATCCTACCAGTTCGCGGCCCCAGCGGTGAAGGGCGGCTATCGCAGTTTTGGGCCAAGGCCAGCGGGTCCCCTTCGGCCTTTCAGCGGTCAGTCCTCGAAAGTTGCGCTGCTCTCCCTCCCTACCGCTCGATCCTCGCCACGATGCGCAGGCCGATCATCGGGCCGACGAGGTCGGCAAATCCGTCAGCCCCGAAATCGCGCCGGTTGATCTGCCCGGTCAGGAGCACGGTCAGGTGGTCGAGGTCTTTCGGATCGCTGCCGCGCGCGCGGTAGAGGCCCGCCTGAAGGGTGATCGGGCGGGTCACGCCGCGCAGGGTCAGATCGCCGGTGACGGTCGCGGCCTGCACGGTGCCGGTGATCCTCTTCGAGCGGAAGGTGAT
>PFEY01000098.1 GCA_002783205.1 Rhodobacteraceae bacterium CG17_big_fil_post_rev_8_21_14_2_50_63_15
GACGCGGGCGGGATCGATCGCCGCGCGCTTGCCAAAATCAATGATCTCGACCGCCAGTCCCTGCAATTCGGCCACCTCGGCCCAGCCATGGCCGAAGCGCCCCGTCGCGAGCACGAGGACGCGGTCGCCCGGTGCGAGCGTGTTGGCCAGCGCCGCCTCCCAGGCACCATGGCCGTTGGCGATGTAGATCGCCACATGCTGCGTCGTGCGCGCGACGGCGCGCAGGTCGGGGATCAGGCTCGCCGTCATCTCGATGAGTTCACCCTCATAGATATTGGGGGCGGCGCGGTGCATGGCGCGCAGCACCTCGTCGGGCATGACAGAGGGGCCGGGAATGGCAAGATAGGTGCGGCCGTTGGCAAGGCTCATGTTGGTCTCCTGGGAGGTTCGGGGCGGACATTACGCGGCTTTGTGGTGGCGTCAATCGAGATCGGTTGCGCCGCGTTAGCCGTCCTTGGCGGGGCCTGCGGGTCGGGAGTCGCGGTGGCGGTAGCGCTCGGCAAGGCTGGTGGGATCGGCGCCGCAGAGATAGCGCAGGAGCAGCGTCAGGTTGCGGGCGCCGCGGCGCAGCCAGCCCTCGCGCAGATAGCGCGCCGCCGAGGTGGTGACGCAGAGCGGCAGGAGCGTGATCCGGCCTCTGAGCGCGCGCACCAGCGCCACGTCCTCCATCAGCGGGATGTCGGGATAGCCGCCCGCGGCGTCATATGCGGCGCGCGAGATCAGCAACCCCTGATCGCCATAGGGCAGGCCAAGCCAGCGCGACCTGAAATTGGCCCAGCCGGCCACGAGGCGCGGCATCACGCCCTCGGCGTCATAGCGAAGGCCAAAGGCGGCGGGGCGGTCGGATTCGATCTGCGCGCGCACCGTCGCCGCCCAGCCGGCGGGCAGCACCGTGTCGGCATGTAGAAACAGCAGCCATTCCCCCGCCGCCACCCGCGCGCCGCGCTGCAACTGTGCGCCACGCGAGGGCGCGCCCTGGACGATCACCGCTCCGGCGGCGTCGGCCATCGCGAGCGTGTCGTCGCTCGAGCCGCCATCGGTCACGATCAGTTCGCGGATCATCCCCGCCTCAAGCCCCTCGATCAGAGTGCCGAGACAGGCGGGCAGGGTCGCGGCAGCGTTGAGCGTGGGCAGGATCACCGATAAGGCCGCGCGCATCTCTGTCCCCTGTTGTGTCCGCTCATCTGACCTATATTACAGCCAAAGGACGAGGGGAAAGCGCCATGGCACGAACCATTCTGGAAATTAACGGCAAGGATGCCGAGCATTTCCTGCAAGGATTGGTGACGAACGATCTGGCAGGACTGGAACGCGGGTTGGTCTATGCGGCGTTGCTGACCCCGCAGGGCAAGTATCTGGCGGATTTTCTGATGGTGAGGCGGGGGGATGCGATCTGGCTCGATGTGGCATCCGATCTGGCCCCCGGAGTGATCCAGCGCCTGAGCATGTACAAGCTGCGCGCCGATGTGACCATCGCCAGAACGGACATCCGGGTGCGGCGCGGCACCGGGCCCGCCCCGGCGGGGGCCTTGCCCGACCCGCGCCATCCGGCCCTGGGCTGGCGGCTCTATGGGTTGGAAGGCGGCGATGATGGCAGCGATTTCGATGCCATCCGAGTTGCACATTGCGTTCCCGAGACGGGAATAGAACTGACCTCTGAGACGTTCATTCTGGAGGCCGGATTCGAGCGACTGAATGGCGTGGATTTTCGCAAGGGTTGTTATGTGGGGCAGGAAGTGACGGCGCGCATGAAGCACAAGACCGAGTTGAAGAAAGGGTTGGTGACGGTCGGGATCGAGGGCACTGCGCCGGTCGGCAGCGTCATCCTCACCTCCGAGGGCAAGCCAGCGGGAACGCTTTACACGCAGTCAGGTCGGCAAGCTATCGCCTATCTGCGGTTTGACCGGGCTGGAGAAAGCCTCTGGGCCGATGCGGCGAGGATACAGTGCGCCACAAAGTGATCTGGTTCGGGTGACGGGGCTGTTGGTAATATGATAGCAACTTAACGAGGTTAGACGTGGTCACGTGCGGGTGCTTTGCCTTTGGGGGTGTCTTTCGTGACCTGCCCCCTCCCAGAGGGAGAGTAAGGTCGCGGTAAGGATGTCACGCCAGGTTCGGCGGTGTAAGAGCAGGTCAGAATGGCAAATTACAGTATCTGGATGCTGGAGGCCCAGAATGTCACCGTCAGTGGCGGGAAATCCCTGAGCGGCTTTACGCAGGGGAATGGCTCGCATCTGCTCGGAGAGACCATTCGCCTGAACAACAACAACTGGCTGCAAACCTTCATCAAAGACAACGACTCGAAGTTTGATGACCAAGACGCCGACCAGCCTCTCGATGGGCCACAGATCATCGATGGGGTGTCATACGGGAATGAGACGCGCGTCGAGGCCGAGTATCGCCTGACCCTGCTTGACCCGGCGACTGGCAATACCTGGAATGTGATTGGCTACAACGTAAACAATTCAAGTCCCGCCTTTGGCACGATCGAGGGGCTTGCCTTTGTCGGTCCGGTGGGTGGATTCCCACCCATCGGTGTTGATCTCCAGGTGACCGGCACCTTTGAAGGGCCGGGTGCCGCCGGGCAGCCGCCGATCAACGCGGGCGCGATCGCCGCGCCCCCCTGTTTCACGCCGGGCACGCGGATTCTGGCCGAGGATGGCTACATTCCGGTTGAGGACTTGCGCGTGGGCGACCGCGTTCGCACCCGCGATGCCGGGCTCCAGCAGTTGCTTTGGGTTGGCCGCGCCGTTCTCTCGGCCGCCGATCTGCTTGCCAACCCGTCCTTTCAGCCGGTGTGCATCCGCGCCGATGCCTTTGGTCCCGGCCAACCGGCGCGTGACCTTCTGGTCTCGCCGCAGCATCGCATTCTGGTCCGGAACTGGGCGGCGGAATTGCATTTCGGGACATCCGAGGTGCTGGTGGCCGCGCAGCATCTGATCAACGACCAGAGCGTGACCCGCACGCCCGCACCCGACGGGATCACCTATCTGCACATCATGTGCGCGGCGCATCACGTCATCTGGGCCGAGGGGCTGGAGACAGAGACATTCCTGCCCGGTCCGCAATCGCTGGGTCATGTTCCGCGTGCGACGGTGGAGGAATTGCTGGCGCTGTTTCCCGAATTGCAGAGCAGGGGCCGACCACCTTTTGATCCGGCGCGGCCCGTGCTGCGCGCCTGGGAGGCGCGCATGATGGCGGGGGTTCAGGTCTGACATCGGGCCCGTCAGAGGACCAGTTGCGGGCCTGATCAGGCGCGTTCGGCGTATTCCATGGTCTCGGTGTTGACGATGATCAATTCGTCCGGTCCGACAAAGGGCGGCACCATCACCTTGACGCCATTGTCGAGGATCGCGGGTTTGAAGCTGTTGGCCGCCGTCTGGCCCTTGACAACCGGCTCTGTCTCGACGATCCGGCACGTGACCTTTTGCGGCAAGGCTGCGTGCAGGGCTTCGTTTTCGTGAAACTCTACCGTGATGGTCATTCCGTCCTGAAGAAACGGCCGACGCTCACCCAAGAGATCGGCAGGCAGTTCGATCTGTTCATAGGTCACGGTGTCCATGAACACCAGCTTGCCGTTTTCTTCATAGAGGAACTGCTGGTCCTTCTGTTCCAGTCTGACGCGCTCGACCTTGTCGGCGCTGCGGAACCGCTCGTTCAGTTTCGTGCCGTTGCGCAGGTTCTTCATCTCGACCTGGGCGAAGGCGCCCCCCTTGCCGGGCTTGACATGATCGACCTTTACGGCGGCCCAGAGGCCACCGTTATGTTCCAGCACGTTACCGGGGCGAATTTCGTTTCCGTTGATCTTGGGCATGTCGTTCAAACCATGGCAAAAGGTTGATAAGGAATTTCGGGAACCTATATCTGGCGCATCAAGCCCTGGCAAGACAACGAGATATCGTTGGGCAAAGACTTTCGGTATGCAAAATTCGCATGGAAGATATGCTTATCCGCTCTATCCGAATCGTTCAAACTTCGCCATAAGGGCCTTCACGCCGAAAACGCAAGAGCAATAAGAACAAGGACGAATGATGAAGGATTTCGTGGACGGCACAGCCTTCAATGCAGAACAAGGCAATCGTGCGCGTAAACTCTTTGCGGCTGTGGTACTGGCCGCGCTGGATGATGCTATTTCCGACGACAAGAAATATGGCAACGGTCCCGAGCAGATTGCGCGTTGGGCGCGGTCGCGTGACGGCCGCGAAGTGCTCAGCTGCGCCGGGATCGATCCCAATGAGCGGGTTGTCGCCGGTCTGATGGATTTTGTCTCCAAGGGTGTGCGCACCTCGGTCGCGCTGTCGCGTGAAGAAAGCGAGCGGCGTCACGCCGCAGCCCAAGCCGAAGCCGCCTGAGCGACGTTCGTCGATTGAGAATTTGCGGGGCTCTGCCGGATGCGGCAGGGCCCTGATCTTTTTGAAACGGTTGGGGAGGCCGTCGATGGCGCGCGCGATCATGATTCAGGGGACCGGCTCGAATGTGGGCAAGTCGCTGCTGGTGGCCGGGCTGGCGCGGGCCTTTCTCCGGCGTGGGATCCCGGTGGCGCCGTTCAAGCCACAGAACATGTCGAACAATGCCGCCGTGACCGCAGATGGCGGCGAGATCGGTCGTGCGCAGGCCTTGCAGGCCTTTGCCGCAGGGCGCGCGCCCCATACCGACATGAATCCGGTGCTGCTCAAGCCCGAGAGCGAGACCGGCGCGCAGGTCATCGTGCAGGGTCATCCGGTGGGCAGCTGGCGGGCGGGGGACTACACGCAGCGCAAGGCGGATCTGCTGATCCCGGTGCGGGAGAGTTTCCGGCGGCTCTGCGCGAGCGCCGATCTGGTGCTGGTCGAGGGTGCGGGCAGTCCGGCGGAAATCAACCTGCGGGCGGGGGACATCGCCAATATGGGCTTTGCCCGCGCGGCCGGTGTGCCGGTGATCCTTGTGGGGGATATCGACCGGGGTGGCGTGATCGCGCAGATCGTTGGCACGCAGGCGGTGCTTGACCCGGAGGATGCCGCGATGATCCGGGGTTTTGCTGTCAACAAGTTTCGCGGCGATCCCTGCCTTTTTGACGCGGGATTGCAGGAGATCGTGGTGCGCACGGGCTGGCCCTCGCTGGGGGTGGTGCCGTGGTTCGACAGGGCCGTCCATCTGCCGCCCGAGGATGTGATGGATCTCGTCTCGACCGGAAACGGCGGGCTGCGTGTGGCGGTGCCGCAGCTGGGGCGGATCGCCAATTTCGACGACCTGACGCCGCTCTCGAACGAACCGGGCGTCAGCGTGCAGATCGTGCGCAGAGGCCAGCCGCTACCCGCCGATGCCGATCTCGTTCTGATTGCGGGCAGCAAATCCACGATCGCCGATCTGACGGCGTTCCGCGCCGAGGGTTGGGATATCGACCTTGCGGCGCATCTCCGGCGCAAGGGTCGGGTGCTGGGAATTTGCGGTGGCTATCAGATGCTGGGCCGCCGGATCGAGGATCCCGAAGGGATCGATGGCCCCGCCGGCGCGGTGGATGGGCTTGGGCATCTCGATGTTGTCACGGTGATGAAAGCCCGCAAGCGGTTGGCATGGACCGGGGCGCGCTACCTGCCGACCGGCGATCATGTGCGGGGCTACGAGATCCACCTGGGCGAGACCACCGGCCCGGATTGCGCGCGGGCGTGGTTGCAGGTAGGCGCGCGGCACGAGGGCGCAACCTCGGGCGATGGGCTGGTGCAGGGCACTTATCTGCACGGGCTTTTTGCCTCGGATGCGTTTCGCGCAGCTTACCTCGGGGCGTTTGATGTGGTGTCTCGCCTGACCTATGATCGTGCGCTCGACACGAGTCTTGACGCTCTTGCCGAACACCTCGAGGCCCATATGGATCTCGATCTCTTGTGGTCGCTCAGCGCCGCGCCGCGCGCCTAATCGAAATCCTCACTGGTCAGGGCACGGTGAATTTCCCGGCGCACCAGTTTGCGCACGTTGCGGGTGATCCGTTCGCCAAGCGCGCCCTGCAATTCCTCGCGCACGATCTCGGCCACCAGATCCCGCAGGCTGTCCTCGTCAAGGACGGTCTCGTCGAGCGAGAGACCCGAGGGGGTGGCCTCGTGATCGCCAACTTGCTCTGACACGGGTGTATCTTCCTCGACTTGCGCCGCGCCTTCGTGATCCTCCGGCGCCAGATCGACAGGCGCAGGGGCCCTCTTTGGCGTCCAGTCCGGTGCGTGATGGACGATCTCGGGCGCAAGACCCGTGTCATTTGGGGTGTCGTCTGTATCCTCACTTGCATCGCGCCAGTCGAGCGTTGGCACCGGCTGGCCGGCCAGAGCGCCATCGCTGATGCCATCGGGATCCCATTGATCGTCTCGGCTGGCGACAGCGGCCTCGAATTCGGCGGCCTGTGCCTCGAGGCCCAAAGGCGCATCGTCACGATTTTCACCGACCGCTCCCTCGGATTGGAACTGCGGGGGCTCTGCTTCGATCTCGGGGGGAAGGTCGTGTCGGGGGCGCGGCGCACGTCGCGACTGAAACAGGCCGCCGCCCTGTGCCGAGCGTTCCTCAGAGAGGTCTTGCAGGTCAGGTTCCGGTGTGGGTTCGGCCTCCGGCATCTCGTCCGCCGCGCCGGTCTGCCCACCCGTTTTTGCATCCCCGACCAGATCCTTCCAGATAAAGCCATCAGGTTCTGCGGGTCGCGGTGTGTCGTCATCTACGCGCAGGGCGGGTGTCAGCACCAGTCGCTCGTCTGGCGGCACGTCTGGCGGCACGTCGGGCCGCGATTCTGACGGCGCTCCTGCGCGCCCTGACTTGCCGTTCGACACAAGCCTCCGGATGGAGGACAACACGTCCTCGATTTCGATATTGGTCACTGGATCGGACATGTTCTGCTACCACTCTTGCCTGAGGCGGAGTTTACTCTCAGGCACGGTTTCACACAACCTATTCAAAGAGTTTTCAGTTTTTTCCGATCGCCCGCAAGACGCGGTCCAGCTTTTGTCCCTGGGCGCTGCCTGCGACGGGGGCAGTCCTGACCAGATCGTAATAGGCTGTCGGGTCATAGGTCTGGACGCCGAGATTGAGATCCTTGACCGTCAGTTCGCCCATCGCCGAGAGCACCGAGTAGGCGGCGATCACCACATCGGCATTGGCCGAAATGAGGTTGGCCTGCGCGTCCAGCAGTTCCTGTTCGGCATCGAGCACATCGAGTGTCGTGCGTGCGCCGAGCTGGGCCTCTTCACGCACCCCTTCAAAGGCAACGGTCGCGGCGCGCACCGCCTCGCGACTGGCGACGCTGCTGGCCCGGGCGGCGCGCAGATTGGCATAGGAATCGCCCACGTCCTGCTTGATCTGAAGTCCAACCAGATGCAGTTGCGCCAACTGGGAATCACGCTGTGCCATGGCCTGACGCTTGGCAGAGGTCAACCGCCCGCCCTGATAGATCGGGCCACGCAGTTCGATCCCGACTCTGCCGCTGCGGCTGTAGTCCGAACCGGACAGTTCATCGTTCGTGCCGACCCGCCCGATCAGGTTCAGCGAGGGGCGCATCACCGCATTGGCGGCAAGGATGTTCAACTCGGCGGCGGCGACGTTGTGCTGTGCCGTCAGGATATCGGGATGACGGCGAACGGCGACGGCCTTGGCCGCCTCGACATCACCGCTCAGACCAGCGAGATCGCCCGGCGTGCGCAGCGCCCCCGGATCGCGCCCGACGGCCTCGCGGAATTCCTCGATCGCACGCGTGAGATCGCCTTGCGCCGACGCCAGCCCGCTTTGCGCCAGCGCCACCGCAGCCTCGGCCTGGGCGACGTCGGTGCGGGTCACTTCGCCGACTTCGAAACGGTCTTGCGCGGCGCGCAGTTCTTCATCCAGAAGCCGCAGGTTGTTTTTCCGCAAGGCCACGAATTCCTGATTGCGGATCACGTTCATGTAGGCGCGCACGGCTGTCAGCAGAACAAATTGTTCGACACTGATCAGGGTCTGGCGTGTGGCCAGAACCGTCTCCTTGGCCGCCTCGATCAGAAACTCGCTGAGTCCGAAATCATAAAGCAACAGGCTACCGGTGATGCCGAGGTTCCCTGTTGTCGTGCCTGAACTGCGGCTGCGGCCGGCAGTGCGCACGCGGCTGAAATCGCGCGTGACGTCAGCCGTCCAGTCGATGATCGGCCGCAGGCTTGCCACCGCTTGCGCCACATTTTCATCCGCCGAGCGCAACAGGGCGCGGTTCTGGTCAATCAAGCCGCTGTTGATATAGGCACTTTTCAGCGTGTCGGCCAGCGTTTCGGCACGGGCCCCCGATGGCGACCAGAGCAGCAGCACAAGCCCCAGAGCAAACCCGGCGGATTTGGATTTCATGTCGAAGATCACCCCGTGCTCCAAATCTGTTCGGCAAAGCCGCGTCTAAAGGATAAAGACCGCGTGCCGCTCAAATCCCGGCAGGACGGGTGCCGCGGCGTTGAAGGCAAAGCGCCAGTTGATCCGCCCATCAATGCGGTGCCCGATCCGCACCTGCCCGAGCGGCCCTTGCATGAAGAGACAGGCAATACGCCCGCCCTCTTTCAGTTGATCGGTGATTGCATCTGGCAGATGTTCGACTCCGCCTTGCAGGGTGATCACGTCATAGGGTCCATGTTCCGCTGCGCCGGCGCGGAGCGGCCCGTGATGCACGATCACATTGTCCGCGCCATGCTCGATCAAGGTGCGTTGGGCGTCCTTGACCATAAGGTCGTTTTCTTCCACGGCTACCACCGCCTCGGCCATGCGCGCGATGATCGCGGCGGAATAGCCATAGGCCGACCCGATATCGAGCACCAGGTCGTCGCCGTCGATCGACAGCGCGTCGAGCATCTTGGCCAAGGTGCGCGGATCGAGGATCACCCGCCCGCCGCCGAGATCCAGGTTCTCGCCCAGATAGGCGGCTTCGCGCAGGCCGGCGGTCACATAAGCCTCGCGCGGGACAGCAAGCATCGCCTCGATGATCGGGAACTTTGTGACATCCGATGGCCGGACCTGCGTGTCTACCATGATGGTGCGGCGGGCGGTGAAATCGGTCATGATGAAACTCTTGCGTTCGGACTTTGCTGCATTTGGTATTGGCACAGAACCCGCGAGACGGCAACCATCTCGGCGGTCTATTCCCTCCTCAATGCGCCGCCTTGCCCACTTGCGCAGCGGGGAACGATCGGATACTTCCCTCGCACCAGATCTGACGGGCGAGTTGGCGGAGTGGTGACGCAGCGGATTGCAAATCCGTGCACGGGGGTTCGATTCCCCCACTCGCCTCCAGATTTGTGGCAGATTTGTGCAGGAATGCCCGCAAATGCATCGGGATCGGATGCAAGGGTATGTTGCGCGGTGCCGTCACGTTATGAGGAGCGGTGACTCTTGGGGCTATTGCACTGTGCCGGTTCGCGTTAGGGTATCAGACCCAACAAAGAGCAGGATCTGCGGAACATGACCCCCCAAGACATTCTGGCCCTCTCGGCCATGCCTCCTGCCAATCCCAGCTATCCGCGCGGGCCCTATCGTTTCATCAACCGGGAATACCTCAACATCCTCTACCAGAGCGATCCCGCGGCGATCCGCGCCATGGTGCCCGAACCGCTGGTGCCGGATGGCTCTGACACGGTGGTCTATGAATGGATCAACATGCCCGACAGTTCCGGCTTTGGGGCCTATCAGGAATCCGGCATCGTCATTCCCTGCCTTCTGGATGGCGCGCCGGTCAACTACACCGCGATGATGTTTCTCAACAACGAGCCCCCGATCACCGCAGGCCGCGAGATCTGGGGCTTTCCCAAACGCTGGGGCGAGCCGCGGATGAGCGTGGAGCAGGACACCCTGACCGGGACGCTGTCCTATGCCGGACAGCGCGTGGCCATGGGGACGATGGTTTACAAGCACCAAGCCGCCTGTGGCGACCCGCAGTACTGCGCGCGCAAGCTGGCCAAGACCACGGTCAACCTGAAGATCATTCCCTGCGTCACCGGCAAGCCACGAATTGCAGAACTGGTCGCGTTTGCGATGACCGACATTACGGTCAAGGGGTTCTGGCGCGGCCCGGCCCGGCTGCATCTTGTGCCGCATGTCAACGCGCCGGTGGCAGACCTGCCGGTGCGCCGGGTGATCGAGGGCCAGCACATTGTCGCCGATCTGTCGCTGCCCTATGGCAAGATCGTGCATGACTATCTTAGATGACCGCGGTCCGGTCCTGTTGACCGGCGCGGCGCAAACCCAAAAGGCATCGAACGTATGAAAAAGACTTCAAAGACGATCAATCTGGCGCTTCAGGGGGGCGGGGCACATGGCGCCTTTACCTGGGGTGTGCTGGATTATCTGCTCGAGGATGGTCGGCTGGGCATCGCGGGAATTTCCGGCACCTCGGCCGGGGCGATGAACGCGGTCGCGCTGGCGGATGGCTATACCCGCGCGGGCCCCGAGGGTGCGCGAGAGGCGCTGGCGCATTTCTGGGAATGCATGAGCCAGAGCGCCCGGAATTCTCCTCTGCGGCGGACGCCGGTGGACCGGCTGACCGGGAACTGGGGGCTGGAGAACAACCCGTTCTATCATTTCATGAACGCGCTCACGGGCGTGGCCTCGCCCTATCAGATCAATCCGATGAACATCAATCCGCTGCGCGATCTGGTGGAGCAAAGCATCGATTTCGAGATGGTGCGCAAATGCACCGCGTTCAAGCTCTACATTTCGGCTACCAATGTCGAGACCGGGCGCGTCAAGATCTTCAATCGCGAGGAACTGACCGCCGACATGATCATGGCCTCTGCCTGCCTGCCGCATGTCTATCAGGCCGTCGAGATCGACGGCATTCCCTACTGGGATGGCGGCTATATGGGCAACCCGGCGCTGTTCCCGCTCTATGGCCAGACCGGAAGCGACGACATGGTGGTCGTGCAGATCAACCCGATCGAGCGCAAGGGCGCGCCGCGCACGGCGCAGGAGATCCACAACAGATTGAACGAGATCAGCTTCAACGCCAGCCTCTTGAAGGAACTGGGGGCGATCCATTTTGTCGATCGGCTGATCGAGGAGGGCAATCTCTCGGGCGATCAATACCGCCCCGTCAAGATCCATATCATCGAGAATGATGCGGCGCTCAAGCCGATGGGGGTCTCCTCGAAAATGAATGTCGAATGGGAATTCCTGACCCGCCTGCGCGATATCGGGCGCGAGACGGCGGCGGCGTGGTTGGAGACCTGTCACGACAAGATCGGCAATGTCAGCACGGTTGACCTGCGTGCAAAGTTTCAGGGCATTGAGGCGGCCGAGCGGCGCTGACATCTCGGCGCCGGTTGAAGCCCTGGTCCAGGCCGGGGTTGGGAGTATCCCTCCGGCAGGGCCGGAGGGATCGCATGGACGCTCTCAGGACACATCCTTGTAATTGATCTCGCGCGCGGTGCCGCGGGTCTTTTCGCGCCGCATCAGCAGACGATTGAGCGCATGGACATAGGCCTTGGCCGAGGCCACGACCGTATCGGTATCGGCGGATTGCCCCATGACGATGCGTCCGGCCTCTTCCATCCGGACCGAGACGGTGGCCTGCGCATCGGTTCCTTCTGTCACCGCATGGACCTGGTAGAGTTGCAGCCTTGCGTCATGAGGAAAGAGCGCCTTGATCGCGTTGAACGTGGCATCGACCGGTCCGTCGCCGGTGGCCTCGGTCGAAACTTCCCGGCCGTCGATCTCCATCGTCAGGGCCGCCTGTTGCGGGCCCTCGGTGCCGCAGATCACGCGCAGATGCTTGATCTTGAGCCGGTTCTGATCGGTATCCGTGCCGCTTCGGACGAGCGCCACGAGATCATCGTCATAGACCTCTTTCTTGCGGTCGGCGAGTTCCTTGAAGCGCACGAACACGTCGTTGAGCTGATTGTCGGCCATCTCGTAGCCGAGGTCGCGCAGCTTGGCGCGCAGCGCCGCGCGCCCCGAATGTTTGCCCATCACGATGTTGGTTTCGGTCAGGCCGACATCCTCGGGACGCATGATCTCGAAGGTCGCGGCGTTCTTGAGCATGCCGTCCTGATGGATTCCCGATTCATGGGCAAAGGCGTTCTTGCCGACGATGGCCTTGTTGAACTGCACCGCAAAGCCCGAGACGGCGGCGACCCGGCGCGAGATGTTCATGATCCGGGTCGTGTCGATGCCCGTCGTGTAGGGCATGATGTCGCCGCGCACCTTGAGGGCCATCACCACCTCTTCGAGCGCGGTGTTGCCGGCGCGTTCTCCGAGGCCGTTGATCGTGCATTCGATCTGGCGTGCGCCCCCCGCCACGGCGGCCAGCGCATTGGCCGTGGCCAGCCCCAGATCGTTGTGGCAATGGGTGGCGAAGATGACATCATCCGCACCCGGCACGGTTTCGATCAGACGGCGGATCAGCTCTGCACTCTCGACCGGGGCGGTATAGCCCACGGTATCGGGGATGTTGATCGTGGTGGCCCCGGCCTTGATCGCGATTTCCACCACGCGGGCCAGATAGTCCCATTCGGTCCGGGTCGCGTCCATCGGCGACCATTGCACGTTGTCGCAGAGGTTGCGGGCATGGCTGACGGTCTCATGGATGCGCTCGGCCATCTGCTCCTTGTCGAGATTGGGAATGGCGCGGTGCTGTGGCGAGGTGCCGATGAAGGTATGGATGCGCGGGCGCTTCGCGTGTTTGACCGCCTCCCAGCAGCGGTCGATATCCTTGAAACTGGCGCGGGCGAGGCCGCAGATCACGGCCGTCCTGGTCTGTTTGGCAATGTCGCTGACGGCGTGGAAATCGCCCTCGGAGGCGATGGGAAAGCCCGCCTCGATGATATCGACGCCCATCTCGTCCAAAAGCCCTGCAATCTCGAGCTTTTCGTCATGGGTCATGGTTGCGCCGGGGGATTGCTCTCCGTCACGAAGAGTGGTGTCAAAGATCAACACGCGGTTCTTGGTCTGGTCTGTCATCTCTGGTCTCTTTCAAAAATCCTAAGCCTGGGGCGCAAAAAACACATCCTCTGAGCGGTTGCGCCGTGATGGCACGCTCAGAGGCGGCTTAGGCCGAGCAGGACAGCCAGAGCGACACGCCGGGGGGCGTGGGGCAAGGGAGCAATATGATCCTGCGTCAACATGACGAGGACTATAAATGCGGGTGGAAGCGATGAAAACCCCGAAATTGCACGCCTTGCCGGGGTTGAAGGACCGCTGTGATCGGCTAGGTCCAGAGGCATGGAAAAAGCCCTCATCATCGGTGCCTCGGGCGGGATCGGCGGCGCGGTCGCGACGGCCCTGGCGGCGCGTGGCGTCGCGGTCACGGGTCTGTCGCGGCGCGCGGACGGTCTGGATGTCACCGACGAGGCCTCGGTCGCGGGGGCGCTCGGGCGGCTCGAGGGGCCCTTTGATCTGATCCTCGTTGCAACGGGGGCGCTGGAGATCGCCGGCGCCGCGCCGGAAAAGACGCTCAGATCGCTCGATCCGGGGGCGATGATGGATCAGTTCGCGGTCAATTGCATCGGTCCGGCGATGGTCCTGAAACACGCGCCACGGCTCTTGCCGCGCGCCGGGCGATCGGTCTTTGCGGCGCTCTCGGCGCGGGTCGGCTCGATCGGCGACAATGCCAAAGGCGGGTGGTACAGCTACCGCGCGGCCAAGGCGGCGCTCAATCAGGTGATCCGGACCGGGGCGATCGAACTCGCGCGCAGCCATCCCGAGGCGATCTGTGTGGCGCTGCATCCGGGCACGGTGCGGAC
>PFEY01000068.1:0-758 GCA_002783205.1 Rhodobacteraceae bacterium CG17_big_fil_post_rev_8_21_14_2_50_63_15
GACGACATCATCACCCGCGAACGCCGCGCGCTTGATGCGCTCGATGAAATCAGGGGAAACCGGTAGCATGTGTCAGATTCGGAACACTAGCTGCAATATTGGGCTCGGCTCCGGGTTGCTTTGGTCTGTCGGTCTCGCTATCCGTTGTTGAGCGGGCTTTGCGGTCAACCAGATCATTCATTGCTCGTTCTCCCCAACATCCCTTGACGTTGCCCATAGCGGTTCAGTGTCTCTCTCAAGTAGTTCATCCGCGATGATTCTATGGAAGCCAAGTGCTGGATCGCCCGCGCAGCGCAACGTCGTACGGCGCGTTCCGATCTTGTATTCCAACCGTCGCGCTCAGCCACACCATGCTGGAAATGCTCAAGGAGGATCTGCACGATCTCATCGAAGTCGAATCCTCTTACAGCAAGGAGACCTGCCAGCGACATGTCCATCCCACTCCTCGACTTGTCTTTCAGCCCAATGGTGCAGCCGGAGAACCGAGTGAGAAGATGATTGTCCGCGACCGCGCTGAGTGTGCCCTGGAGTCTGGCCGCGATGACAAGCCATCGCGTTCGTCTTGCGCCTTTGGCGGCCAAGTGCTTCGAGCAAAAGGATCCCCATTTCGCTTTCATGTCAATGGCTCTGGCTGATGTCGTTGAACTGTTGTCTTGCCGCAGATTTGAGATAGGCAGCCGTTACCCATACGGGCTACTTGACCTCGGAAAACCTATGAAATACAGACATGCATCTGTTGAGCGGGCGTTGTGTAATGG
>PFEY01000068.1:794-5905 GCA_002783205.1 Rhodobacteraceae bacterium CG17_big_fil_post_rev_8_21_14_2_50_63_15
CCCGCTCCAAAAATCTTGCAGCAAATTCAGCCCTACGATGGAAAGATCAACGACGTCGATGCGCGGGAACCACGCCCGCGCTTTGGCCGGATCGTTTGTTACGGCTCGCGCCTATGACCGGCGAGCACCTGCAGTCAGAAAGGCTGGTATGCGCGCTTGACAGGGCGAGGGGGGCGTATATAAGCGCGGCTTCATTGGTGTTGGTGGCCCCCGCGAGGGGAGACCTGTCGGGGCCTGTCGATCCTGCGTGATACGGCAAGACCAGAGGACAACGCCCTTCGCAACTTTTGAAGGAGATCAGCCGTGACCAAACGCACGTCTGCCAAGTACAAGATCGACCGCCGGATGGGAGAAAACATCTGGGGGCGTCCGAAATCCCCTGTCAACCGCCGCGAATACGGCCCCGGCCAGCATGGTCAGCGGCGCAAGGCGAAAGTTTCGGACTTTGGTCTGCAACTGCGCGCCAAGCAGAAGCTGAAGGGCTATTATGGCGATCTGACCGAAAAGCAGTTCCGCCGCATCTATGCCGAAGCCGAGCGGATCAAGGGCGATACCGGCGAGACCCTGATCGGCCTACTTGAGCGGCGTCTCGATGCCGTGGTCTACCGCGCCAAGTTCGTGGTCACGATGTTTGCCGCGCGGCAGTTCGTGAACCACGGCCATGTCACGGTGAACGGGCAGCGCGTCAACATCCCCTCCTATCGGGTGAAAGAGGGCGATGTGATCGAGGTGCGCGACCGTTCCAAGCAGATGGCGGTGCTTCTGGAGGCTGTGCAACTCGCCGAGCGCGATGTGCCCGATTACATAGAGGTGGATCATTCCAAGATGGTGGCAAAATTCGTGCGCCAGCCGGGCCTGACGGATGTGCCCTATCCGGTGATGATGGAACCCAACCTCGTGATCGAATTCTACGCGCAGAACTAAGCGTCTTACAGGATGCAGGAAGGCCGCGACGGGGAACCGTCGCGGCTCTTTCTTTTGGTGCTGGTCAAGGCCGGATGCCAAAGCTAGAACCACCGCCAAGGATGAGGGACAAGATGACCAAGATCACGCCGCAGCCGGGCATCATGGAAATTGCGCTCTACAAGAGCGGTGAGGCGGTGATTGCGGGCCGGGCCGAGGTGCTCAAGCTTTCTGCCAATGAAAGCCCTTATGGCCCTTCGGACAAGGCCAAGGCGGCCTTTGCGCGGTCGGCGGCCACTCTGCACCGCTACCCCGGCACCGATCACGCCGATTTGCGGGCGGCGATCGCGGAGGTGCACGGGCTAGATCCGGCGCGGATCATTTGTGGGGTGGGCTCGGACGAGGTGCTGCAATTCGTGGCGCAGGCCTATGCGGGCAAGGGCTGTGAGGTGATCCATACCGAGCACGGCTTTGCCATGTATCCGATTCTGGCGCATGCGGTGGGCGCGACGCCGGTCTGCGTGGCCGAGCGTGATCGTCGGGTGGATGTCGAGGCGATCCTTGCGGCCTGTACGGCGCGCACGCGGATTGTGTTCATTGCCAATCCCGGTAACCCGACGGGCACGCTGCTGTCTGAGGCAGAGGTGACACGGCTGGCAGAGGGGCTACCGGAGAAGGCGCTTCTGGTGCTCGACGGGGCCTATACTGAGTTTGCCGAAGGCTATGATGGCGGCGCGGCTCTGGTCGACGAGCGCGCGAATATCATCATGACGCGCACCTTTTCGAAGGCCTATGGTCTTGGCGGGCTGCGCATCGGCTGGGGCTATGCACCGGGTGCGATCATCGACGTTCTGAATCGTATTCGCCAGCCATTCAATCTGTCGCCGACGCAGCTTCTGACCGCCGAGGCGGCGCTGCGCGATCAGACCTGGCTGGCCAAGGTGGTGGCTGACACGATTCGCAACCGCGGCTGGTTGACCGAGGCTCTCCGTGAGATGCGTCTTGCGGTCGATGACAGCGCTGCCAACTTTGTTCTGGCACGTTTTGGATCCGCGCAGGAGGCCGCCGATTGCGACGCGGTGCTGCGGGCCGAGGGCATTCTGGTGCGCCGGGTTGGTGGATATGGTTTTCCCGAGGGCCTGCGGATCACGGTTGGCGACGAATCCGCATGCCGGAGGGTCGTGCACGCGATCGGCCAGTTCAAGGGGGTCCGCTGATGGCGCAGATCTATGAACGCGTGGCACTGATCGGGTTGGGGCTGATTGCTTCGTCGATGTATTGGGCGATGAAACGCGCGGGCGTGGCGGGCGAAGTGACCGGCTATGCACGAACATCCGGGACGCGCGATGTCGCGCGCGAGATCGGCCTGTGCGACCGCGTGTGCGAGAGCGCGGCAGAAGCCTGCGAGGGCGCTGATCTGGTGGTGCTCTGCGTCCCGGTCGGAGCGATGAAGGAGGTTGCGGCCGAGATCGCGCCAGTTCTCAAGCCGGGGGCCACGCTCAGCGATGTGGGATCGGTCAAGGGCGCGGTAATCGCGGCTGTCGCACCGCATCTGCCCAAGGGCGTGCACTTCGTGCCCGCGCATCCGCTGGCCGGGACCGAACATTCGGGGCCAAGATCGGGCTTTGCCGAACTGTTCGACAATCGCTGGTGTCTGATCGTGCCGCAGGAGGGCAGCGACCGCACAGCAGTGGAGCGGCTGGAGGCATTTTGGCAGTCGCTTGGCGCGAATACCGACGAGATGGATGCAGAGCATCATGACCTGGTTCTGGCGGTCACAAGCCATGCGCCGCATCTGATCGCCTATACGATGGTGGGCGTGGCCGATGATTTGCGTCGCGTGACCGACAGCGAGGTGATCAAGTATTCTGCCGCCGGTTTCCGCGATTTCACCCGGATTGCCGCCTCCGATCCGACCATGTGGCGCGATGTGTTTTTGAACAACCGGCAGGCAACACTCGAGATCCTCGGGCGCTTCACCGAGGAATTGTTTGCATTGCAACGGGCGATCCGCACCGGAGATGGCGATCATCTGCACGCCTATTTCACCCGCACGCGAGCGATTCGGCGGGGGATCATCGAGGCCGGGCAGGACACCGACGCGCCGGATTTCGGACGGGCGAGACGGCCCTGAGGGGCGATCGGGGGAAGGGCAGGGATCGCGGCCCTCGCCGCCCAAAATTCCACCGCCGTGATCATTTCGAATTCGGGCCCGCTCCTTGGAAGGCAGCGGGCATTGTTGCGCGGATCTGCAAAATCGGGGGCGTGACATGCCTGCGGCGGATCGGCCCCTTGTAATCGAATGCCAAAGGCGTAAGTTTGCACCATGAGACCGGGAGAGACGCAATGCCCAAGCTGATCCGTCTGTACATCACGCAGGTTGCCATCGGATTTGGCTTGGCCGGGGTCTTTGTGGCGATGCTTCTCTGGTTCGATGTCGCCCATCTGTGGCATCTGGTCAGCGGTTCCGACAAGGGCATTCTGGCGGTGGTGATTCTCTGGTTTGCGAACGGAATCGTCTTTGCCGGGGTTCAGTTCGCCATTGCCGTGATGCGGATGAAGGATGACGATGACGACGAACCGCGAGGCGGGCATCGGCAACGCATCATGCAGCATGACTATGCGGTGATCCCGGTGCGCGTGGATCAGGGACGAAGCCGCGCGTTCGTTCCTAAACGCTGAGCGCCATTGCGAAATTCCGGTATTTCAGGCCTGTTTTCAGTGAAAAGTGTGGCGGGCCCGCACGCAGCCGTTAGGTGTTCTCATTCCCGAGGACCTGTGTTTACAGGTGGGCATCGGATAACCGGACCAAAGCCCGGACAGAGCCAACTCCCTCGGAATTGCTTAAGGCCACCGGAATGCAACCATTCACGAGAAGGGCAGCACCCGCCACCTCGCCAAGATAGGCTCTGTCGGGGTTTCCGGCAAGGGGTTGAATGTGTTCCCGCTTTGTTCATAATCGGCGCATGGACCGGATTTCCGATCAGTTGATGCAGCCTGGACAGTTGCTGGCGCGCGGGGTGTGCCGTCACCTGAGCAGTCATGATTTTGCCTGCATCATCGAGTTTGTTCCCGAGCGCGGGCGGCGGGTGGATGTGATGGCGCTTGGCCCCAAGGGCGAAATCTGGGTGGTAGAGTGCAAGTCGAGTCGCGCCGATTTCATCGGGGATGTCAAATGGCAGGGCTATCTGCAATGGTGCGATCGCTATTTCTGGGCTGTGGATGAGGCATTTCCGGTCGATCTTCTGCCAGCGGGGACCGGACTGATCCTTGCTGATGCCTATAATGCTGAAGTGATCCGCATGGGACAGGAAACTCGGCTTGCGGGCGCGCGCCGTGCAGCCCTGACACGAAAATTCGCGCGGCATGCGGCCTGGCGGCTACAACGGTTGCTGGACCCGCGCCTATGAGGAGGTGCCGCGTGCAATCTCAGCTGACGCGATGATTTCGGCAGCGATCTCGTCAGCCTCTTCTGGTGTGAAATCCATTGGAATCTCAACGCCTTGTGCCTCTATGTAGAGGCGCACCATACCCTTGTCCGTTGGCCCGATCTGAAGATTGGCCTCGATGTCGCGCTCTGAATTTATACTCATGGCTGTCTCCATCAAACAGCCGGGTGGGTAGCCGCAGCCGGGCGTCTTGGCAAGCGGAATGCGACCCAAGAAAGTCAGATCAGAGCCGTCAAGAGGCTTGCAATCACAGAGCGGTAAAGTTACATCGCCCCCCAGTGCCGCCTTAGCTCAGTTGGTTAGAGCGCTGGATTGTGGATCCAGAGGTCCCCCGTTCAAGCCGGGGAGGCGGTACCATCCAGACAGCAGAACATCCGGTTTCTGTCCACGGATATCCGGAAATCGCGGTGCGCTGGCATGGTCCGGCTGCCGTGAGACCCCGGACCGGTTTGCACAGGTCGCGGCGCGGTCGGTTCCGTAGCCCGTCGTGGGGCGTATACCAGCGACATGAAGGCGGGTCAGTCCGGCTTGCGCCCGCCCGCGTCCAGAAACCAGTCATCAGGGTAGGGATACCACCAGCCCTGGCGCACCGGCCTGTGATCGAGGATCACCATCCTGGAGCGCCGGAAGGCATCGAGCCCCTGCCGCCCGAGTTCCCGGCCAAGGCCCGAGGCCTTCCACCCGCCGAAGGGCAGCGCGTCGTTGTCGATCATCGGGTTGTTGATCCAGACCATGCCGGCTTCAAGCCGCTCGGCCGCG
>PFEY01000068.1:5943-53323 GCA_002783205.1 Rhodobacteraceae bacterium CG17_big_fil_post_rev_8_21_14_2_50_63_15
GCCAAGCCCGAAGGCCGAGGCGTTGGCGGCACGGATTGCCGCGTCGAAATCCGCGACCCGGCTGACCGCTGCGACCGGGCCGAAACATTCCTCGCGCAGGATGTCCATGTCCCGCGTGCAGCCGGTCAGGATGGTCGGCGCGTAGAACCAGCCGACAGTCTGCGCCTCGGGCACCCGCCCGCCGCATTCAACGCGGGCCCCCTTGGCCACCGCATCGGCGACCAGTCGCATCACCTTGTCGCGCGCCGCCTTGTTGACCAGCGGGCCGATCTCGGACCGGCTCAACCCGTGGCCGATGCGCAGCCGCAGGGTTTCGGCGACAAAGGCACGCACGAAGGCGTCATGCACGCGGTCCACGGCATAGATCCGCTCGGCCGAGGTGCAGACCTGACCCGACAGGTGAAAGGCCGCCGTCACCGCGCCGGCCGCCGCCACGTCCAGCGGCGCGCTGTCACAGATGATCATCGGATCGCTGCCACCGGCCTCGATCACCGCCGGCTTCATCTTCGCCCCGGCCGCCGCCGCTACTGCCCGCGCCGCCGCAACCGATCCGGTGAAGGCAACGGCATGGGTCAGGTCGCTCTCGACCAGAGCGCGACCGAGATCGGCGCCCCCCGGCAGGCAGGCCACCAGCCCCTGGGGGAGGTCGGCGATCTTGCCGGCCTCGTCGCGGGCCATTTCGGCGTAATACCGAAAGACCGGCGCGCAATTGGCTATCTCGCCGATCGCCTCGGGGTAGGGCTTGCCCATCTCGCGGCTCATCAGCACGGCACAGGCGGTCATGTCGGTCGCCTCGATCCGCGCCGCCAGACGGTGCAGAACGGCGGCGCGGGTCTTGGCATCACGCCTGCGCCAATCGGCCTGCGCGTCATTCACGGCCATCAGAACCGCCGCCATCTCCTCCGCGGTGGTCGGTGCGATCCGGCCGACCGTCGCCAGCGTGGCGGGGTCGATGACGGCCTGCGCTACCCCGGCGGAGGGACGAAAGGCCGGGGCAAGGTAGTGGCAGGGTCTGTTGGGGTGAAACATCGGTCGGGCCTTTTGCGGGCTGGGTCAGCGAATCATGTAGACCTTGCGGATCGTCTCATGGACAGTGCAGGTGCCCTTCCAGTCCTGCGGAAAGAAGGCGGCGGTGTCGGGGCTCACCTCGATCACCTCACCGTCCTCGTGGACATAGGTGCAGCGTCCGGCCAGGAAATGGCAGAACTCGTCGCGGGTGACGTGGCAGAACCACTTGCCCGGCGTGCAGATCCACAGGCCGCATTCCGACTCTCCGTCCGGCCCCTTGTGCAGAACCCGGCCCGAGACATGCGACTGTCCCTCGATCATCGTCGGTATCACGCCCCAGTCGACCGTATCGGTGAAACCAAGGGGGTCGTGCATATGCGGGGCGTGGGCGGCAAGATCGGTCATGCCGCACCCCCGGCCAGTTTTTCCAGCAGATCGGCGGCCTTCTTCGGCCCGTTCCGTGCCTGCATGTGCGCCGAGGTCGCGTCCAGCCGCGCCTTCATCGCCGGATCGCGCAGGCAGGTCTCGATCTTGGCCACAAGCGCCGCGTCGTCCCAGTCATAGCGCGGGCTGCGAAAGCCATGTCCGGTCTCCTCGACCCGCATCGCGTTGTCGTGGCCGTCCCAGACATAGGGCATGATGATCGCCGGCTTGCCGAAATAGAGGCATTCGGTGAAGGAGTTGTTGCCGCCGTGGTGGATAACGCAATCGACTTGCGGGATCACCGAGGGCTGCGGGAACCAGTTCTCGATGATGACGTTGCCGGGGATGTCGTCATACTGGTCCTTGTAGTCGCCGACATTGACCAGCGCGCGAAAGCGCGAGCGCCCGACCATCACGATCAGGCGTTTCAGCAGATTGGTATCGCCGGCACCGAGGCTGCCGAAGGAAATGTAAAGCAGCGGCCCGTCATTGTTGCGCCCGAAGGTCGGCACCTGATACGGCGCCTCCTTGCGCACGCAGCCTTCGAGATACTGGAAGCGCGCCGGATCGAGCGGCTTCGCCCGGGAGAATTTCACCGGTTCGGGGTAGAGGAGCAGATTGAGAAAAGGCGACGCCTCGAAGAACTGACCCAGAGGATAGGGTGCCTCGCCATGGGCCTGAAGGAAGGCGTTGAAATCTGCGTGAATCGGGCCAATCACCGCATTGAAGCGGTCCCGGAACGCCTTGTGGCCTTCGTGGTCCTGCGCGCTCATCCCCGAGAGATGCGGCGGGATCGCCTCGTCCTCGATCTCGTTTTCCGAGCACGATATGATCCGCACCCATGGCTTGCCGAGATGCTTGATCGCGGGAAAGAGGATGACGTTGTCGACGCAGATCACGTCCGGTCCGATCCGCTCCAGCACACCGGGGAGATCCTGTTGCGCCCATTTCGCGCTGTCGACGATCGCCTCCCAGCAATCCTTGACGTAGTTGTCGATCTGGTCGATCGGCGCCCTGCGGAAGTTGGGGATATGGCCGTTGATGAAGTCCTCCCAGAACTTTGCCATCTGTTCGGGCGGCATCGGCGCCGAGAGGTTCACCGGATGCGCCTGAAACCCGTAGCCCTCGTAGACCGGGACAAAGCCAGGGTCCGACAAGAACACCGCCTTGTGGCCGCGCGCCACCACCTCCTGCGCGATGCCGACCGAATTCAGCGCCGGGCCAAAGGCGGCTTCGGGGAAAAAGGCAAAGGTTTTCTGGGTCATGGGGTTTCCTCCTGATCGGTGAACATGCGGGTATCGGCGAGGTTCCAGCCAAGCGTCACGCTGTCGCCTTCGGCCACCGGTCGCCGGTCGGCTGCGTCCGAGGTCACGCGGACCCGCAGCGGGCGTGGCGACAGCGCGGTCTGGACATGCAGTTGCAGGTCAAGCCCGTGATAGGCCCGCGCGATCACTCGGCCTTCGGTGATGGTGTCGGCGGTCTCGGGAAAGAGCCGGATCCGTTCGGGGCGGATCGCCAGGCTGCGGCCCCGCCCGGCCTCGATGAAATTCATCACCCCGATGAAATCGGCGGCGAAGCGGTCGACGGGATGTTCATAGACTTCGTGCGGGGTGCCGCATTGCAGGAGACGGCCCTCCTTCATGATCGCGATCCGGTCTGCCATGACGAGGGCTTCGTCCTGATCATGGGTGACGACGATGAAGGTGATCCCGACCTCGTGCTGAAGCCGCTTCAGTTCCAGTTGCATCGCCGTGCGCAGTTTCTTGTCGAGCGCGCCGAGGGGCTCGTCGAGCAACAGAACCCGCGGCCGCTTGATCAGCGCACGGGCCAGCGCCACGCGCTGACGCTGGCCGCCCGAAAGCTGGTCGGGACGGCCGTCAGCCAAGCCGTCCAGCTGGATCACGGCGAGCATTTCGGCCACCCGCTCGGCGATCTCTGCGCGCGGGCGGCGCTCCATCTCGAGACCATAGGCGATGTTGGTGCGCACGCTCATATGCGGGAAAAGCGCGTAGGACTGGAACATCAGGTTGACTGGCCGGCGGTTCGGCGCCAGGCTCGCGATGTCCTGCCCGTCGAGCAGGATCTGCCCGGCATCCGGCATCTCGAACCCCGCGAGCATCCGCAGAAGCGTGGTCTTGCCCGAGCCGGAGGCCCCGAGCAGCGCGAAGAATTCATTTCCGGCGATATCGAGCGTGACGTCGCACACCGCAGCCACCCGGCCAAAGCGCTTCGACAGCCCGCGGAGCGACAGGAGAGGCGCCTTCATGGTGCCGTCACCCCGCCGCGGTTCAAGCGTTGCGCCAGCGTCAGCGCGATCAGGCTGACCGCCATCACCAGCGCCGCCAGCGCGTTGATTTCCGGCGTGACGCCAAAGCGGATCATCGCGAAGATCTGCATCGGCAGCGTGGTCGAGGCGCGCCCGGCGCCGGCGGTGAAGAAGGCGATGATGAATTCATCGACCGACAGCGTGAAGGCCAGCAGCGCGCCGGAAATCACCGCCGGCATCAACACCGGAAGCACCACCCGGCGCAGCGTGGTGAAGCCAGACGCCCCCAGATCGCTCGACGCCTCGACAATCGACCAGTCGAAGGATTTAAGCCGCGCCCGCACCACCGCACAGACAAAGGCGAGATTGAAGACGACATGGGCCATGATGATCGTGTGCAGCCCCATGGTGACGCCGGTGAGCGAAAAGAAGCTGAGCAGCGCGATGGCCAGCACGATGTCGGGAATGATCATCGGCGCGAAGATCAGCGCCTCGAGCGCGCGGCCCCGGCGGCGGCGCTGTTCGACGCCCAGCGCCAGAAGTGTGCCGAGAACCGTGGCGATGGCGGTCGAGATCAGCGCCACGATCAGCGTGTTGCCCGCCGCCGACAGGATGTCGGCATTGTGCCAGAGTGCGCCATACCAGCGCAGCGAGATGCCACGCCAGACCGTGGGCAGCCCGCTATCGTTGAATGACAACGCCATCAGCACCGAGATCGGCACATAGAGAAAGGCCACAACCGCCGCGAGAATTCCCCACATCAGGGGCGTGTTGGCGTGCCTATCCATCCCGAGGCTCCGCAGTCGCGCCGCCTCTCGCCCGGTTCGAGGCCAGCGTCTGAAGCATCAGAAGCCCGGTCATCAGCGCAATCAGAACCATCGACAGCGCCGCCCCGAAGGGCCAGTCATTGGCGGTCAGGAACTGGGCATAGACGAGATTGCCGATCATCTGGAACTGCCCGCCGCCCAACAGCGCCGGGGTGATGAAATTGCCGATCGACAGCACGAAGACAAAGATCCCGCCCGCCACCATGCCGGGCAGGGTCAGCGGCAGGGTGATGCGGCGAAAGGTGGTCCAGCCCGAGGCGCCGAGATCGCGCGAGGCCTCTGCGATCTCGGGGTTGAGCCGCGCCAGCGGGGCATAGGTCGCAAGGATGACGAAGGGCAGATAGTTGTAGACGAGGCCGGTGATCACCGCGCCCTCGGTATAGAGCAGCGATGGCGCCTCGCCCTGATAGCCCAAGAGCCGCAAACCCTGCGTGATCAGCCCCTCGCGGTTGAGCAGCACGATCCAGGCATAGGTCCGGATCAGGTAGTTCGACCAGAACGGCAGCACCACGATGAAGAGAAGCGCTGGCTGGTAGCGCCGTGGCATGGCCGCGATGGCATAGGCGGCGGCATAGCCGATACCCACCGCGATCAGCGCCGCCAGCCCGGCGATGCGCACCGAATGAAGGAAGATCCCGGCATAGAGCGGATCGAAGACCAGCGCGAGATTTTCCAGCGTGAGGGTATATTCCACCCCGCCATAGAGGCCACGGCGGAAAAAGGCGAGCGCCAGCACCAAGGCGCAGGGCACCACCATCAGCGCGAAGAGCCAGATCAGCGCCGGCGCCATCAGGACCAGGGATCGCGCCTGTCTCATCGCATCGTCATCCCGTTCACCGCGCCGGGCGGTGGCGGCACGGGGTCCGTCGTCGCCCGGTGCCGGATCATGTCCATGGCTCTATTGCGCCGCCTTGATCTCGCTCACGACGCGGGCATAGTCGCGGGTCGCGGCACCGACATCGCGCAATTGCTCGTAGCCCAGAAGCGTCGTCGGCGTGATCGCCATGTTCGGATATTGGGCGGTCAACTCGGCCGGCAGCGCGGCCATCGCCGGCTGGTTCGGCACCTTGTAGAGGATATTTTCGGCCGCCCAGCGATGGTTTTCGGCCGCGAGGATATCATTGACGAAGGCATAGGCCGTCTCCTTGTTCTCGGAGGCCTTGAGGATCACCATCGTGTCGACCCAGAGGTCCGACCCCTCCTTGGGGATCACATATGCGATCGCCGGGTTCTCGGCGATGCCGTAGTTGCACCAGCCGTCCCAGGCCTGCACCATCTCGGCCTCGCCCGACACCAGCTTGGCGTAGAAGGTGGTATCGTCATAGGCTAGGAGGGTCTTTTTCGCCGCGATGAGCGCGTCCCTGACCTCGGCCAGCTTGCCGGGATCGGTCTCGTTCACCGACAGACCCTTGGCGAGGAAACCCGCCGCCAGCAGCCAGCGGTCGGTGGCCAGCATCGTCGTTTTGCCCTTCAGGGCGTCCGAGGGCTGCAAGAGGTCATTCCACGAGGTCGGCGCGGGGCTGACCAGATCCGAGCGGTAGCAGAGTCCGGTCGTGCCCCAGGCATAGGGCACTGAAAAGGTGTTGCCAGGATCATGCGCCAGCGTCGTCGCCTCGGGATAGAGATTGGCGACGTTGGGGATCCTCGCATGATCCAGCGTTTCGGCAAGCCCGAGATTGTTGAGCACCTCGGCGAAGGGCGAGGAGACGAAGACCACGTCATAGCCCTTGCCGCCCGAGGCGATGAGCTTGCCCATGATCTCCTCGTTGGTGGCATGCAGCACCAGTTCGGCCGGATATCCGGTGCGCGCGGTAAAACCCTCGACTGCGTCGGGGGCCATGTAGCCGTCCCAGTTGGAGATGATCAGCCCCTCGGCGGCGGCTCCGCCCACGCCAAGCATCAACCCCGCCATCAGCGCGGCTGCCGCAAAGGTCTTCTGTCCGGTGGTCATCCGACACTCCCATGTCCTGTTCATTCAAGGTCTGGCCCCTCTGGCCGGATCGCTCCGGTGCCTGCGGGGCTGGTGACGGGCCTTCTTATGCGCCCTTGTGTTTTCAGTATCTTTTCAGAAAAAGCTACGTCAATGCTTATTATCGGCCGGATCCGGCGTTGCGCGGTGACGATGGCGATTGTCGTCTCGATGGCGGACGGGAAGGGCAGGATTTGTCCAGGAGAGACGACCAAGAGCCATGGCGATCTGGCGCACCTCCTTCAGGGAGTGGTCAGCACCCGTGGTCCGCAGCCCGGCGAAAATTCTTTCCGAACAGGGCTTCGCCACCGATTACTCTGCCCTGTGGACAGCGATTCGCGCCGGCCGCCTAGAATCTGTGCCTCAAATTCCTGATCTGTCCGCCTTGAGGTGGGATTTATCTTGGAAAGTGACCCAGAATTTGTTGAGTTTCAACGGAATCGCTTAAATGTTTCTCATGGACAAAATTTCACCAAAGCTGAGCAGCAGCTCCGAGCGCGGTTTCAAACTCGCCAGAATTCAGACGCTGTACGAACTCGAGACTGGCGCATACTGGCCCCAGTTGCAGCGTCATTTCCTAAGGCCTGAATACCGGAACCTTCGTTACTCAATAAAACGGCTGTCAACCGGAAGGCTTGCGGAAAGCGGAGTTGCCGCGGGGCGGGGCGGGGCGCAAGCAACGCGGGTGAAATGGATGTGGCCTTTGTCGCCGAAGATCTTGCGGCGACCCTATCGATCACGAATTCCGGACTTCCCGATTATTGTCTTACAATTGTTGACAAGGGTAACCTGACCTATACCGGAACGGCGAAAACATCTCTCTCAATCGACGAAAAAGTGGGTTTGATCTATCGTGGAACGCCCGGCACCGTTTTAGCCGCAAGCGAGACGCATGAACGAATGTCAGTCTGGATCCCGCATTTGAGCCTCACCCAGCGCCTTGCAGCCCTGCTCGACGCGCCGGTTTCCAGCGATGTTGAATTTCAGCCGGCGATCAACTGGAGTGCGCCCATGTCGCAAGCTCTGCGACACCTCGTAGGACTCATGGTGTCCGAGCTTCGGGCACCCGTGCCATCAATCCTGGGCAGCAAAGCCGCAAGTCGTTTCACGAACTTGTACAAGACCGCTTTCCGCGAGACCCCTGGCGAAGCTCTCCGCCGTCGGCGACGGTGTTCGGGCCGAACCGCTGCGATCTTGATGCTCATCGAGCCGCAGGTGGGCTTTGCAATCTTCGCTGCCCTTGAGCGAGTCACTGGTTCTGTCGGCACCATGCCCGCAGCACAACTCGAAGAGTATCCCTAATCAAGCAGTTTGTTGTCCCTGAAGTCGGTTAGTTTTGACGATGACAAGGAGGTCATGAAGCGAGAAAACAACTCGCCTTGCGAACTTACGCGCAACTTGGCGTAGATATTGCGGCGATGAATGCGGACCGTGCCGGAAGCGATGCCAAGCGCGCGGCCTGTCGCATCGGCGGAATGGCCCTTCAGGATGTATTCCACCACTTCGGCCTCCCTCGGCGTGAGCAGATTGCGCGCGAAGCGCTGAAAGGCGTCCTCAATCAGGTGCGGTGCTGACGGTCCCTTTGTGTTGCGAGGTGCCGAGAACGCGGTGATCCGGCCGCTCCATTGCCTTTGCGCTGTCGCCTCGACGAATGGAAAGATGACTTCGAGGTCGCGGAATTCGCGGGCCGAGAACATCTTGCTCTCGCGCATCGCCGATATCACCACACTGACATGATCGCCGACATCGATTATGAAGCCCACTTCTTCGGCAAGTCCGGTTTGCACATAATAATTTCGGAAATATTCCGCTTGGTAGAACCGGTCCGGGGCAAGATCGCGCAACCGAGCCACGCGCGACTTCGTGGGAGCGAGGGAGTGCAGATAGAAGGGGTCCAGCAGATAGGGACCAGCCTGATAGTCATCGACCATGACCTTTCGCTTTTTCGTGGAAAAGTCGTCATAAATATCAATGGGTCGGTGTGTGCGGTGATAAGCAAAGATCACCATGAATTCGAAAGGTACCGTCACCCGCATGGCCGCAGCCAAGTTGGCCGCGAAATGGGTCTTGCCCAACGCAGAGACAACATTGGCGCTGGCGCGGACCCAATCCGACATCTGGCTTCTGGCGGCCATCTATGCCCTTTGTGATATATACATCCTAACTGGCGTTCCGTATCATTTTTCATGATTGTGGTATAGGCCGTTGCGGTCGATTGCGACGGGATGTGATGTGCACAACGCATAAGCCGGGATGGAAAGAGACATGCGGTCATCCTCTGAAACAGATGCAGCACAGAGTAAGCACCATGAGCATGTTGCAGAGTTCATCAACGTATCCAAACGGTTTGGGTCCATTCTGGCGGCGGATCGTCTGAGCCTCGGCATTCGGCGCGGGGAGTTTCTGTCATTCCTCGGCCCATCAGGCTGCGGCAAGACCACCGCGCTGCGCATGCTGGCCGGTTTCGAGCCACCCAGTGAAGGCATCTTGCGCATCGACAATACCGACATGAGCACTGTTCCCTCCTACAGACGCCCGGTCAACATGGTGTTTCAGCACTACGCGCTGTTCCCGCATATGACCGTTGCTCAGAACGTGGGATACGGACTGCGCCAACGTCGCCCGCGTCTGCCAAAGGCAGAGATTGGAGCACGGGTCCAAAAGACGCTCTCCACCGTTCGGCTCGACGACTTTGGGGCGCGCCGAATTTGGGAATTGTCGGGAGGACAGCAGCAGCGCGTGGCCCTGGCCCGCGCCATAATCAATGAGCCGTCGATTCTGCTTCTGGATGAACCAATGGCAGCGCTTGATGCAAAGTTGCGCGTCGAGATGCAGCGCGAGTTGCTTGATCTTCAGCGTATCCTCGGGATCACCTTTGTGCTTGTGACGCACGATCAGGAAGAGGCGCTTTCGATGTCGGACCGTATTTGCATCATGGGCGGCGGACGCATCATGCAAGTGGGTAACCCGCAGGAACTCTATGACCGGCCACGCAATCGCTATGTGGCAAATTTCGTGGGCAAGGCAAACATTCTACAGGGTGAGGTTCTGGCCCGGCAGGCCGGTCAGGCTCGGATTGTTCTGCCTTCGGGCACCGAGGTTCTGGTGCCAGACGTTACGCGCGATACCCGCCGTCATGTTGAGGTTGTCGTGCGCCCCGAAGCTCTGAGCCTTGGCTGCGCACATTCAGACAAGGGCACCGCGATTCCTGCCCGCGTCACGCACCGCACGTTTCTGGGTGATCATACCGAATACCTGTTGCAGGCCGACGGTATCGGCGCATTGCAGGTAAACCTTCCGCGACAAGCTGAAACAGCTTCTGGCGGGCACGGAGTGGGCGATGACGTCCACATCCTGTGGGCGGCGGGCACAGGACTTGTCCTCGCGGCCGAAGACTGACCGATCCTATCAGCAAGAGGTTCAACAAGGGGAAACGCCATGACCGATAAAACCAAGCCGATCACTCGGCAGAAATTCATTGAAGAATTGCGGCGCTATGAGAAAGGTTCGATCTCCCGGCGGCATTTTCTGGAAGCCACAGGCCTTGGCACCGCGATGATGGTGATGGGCGGAGCCATGCCGGGCCTCATGCCCGGCCGTGCGCACGCGCAGGATCTGGGCGACCGGGTGGTTCTGGCGACGTGGCCGAACTATCATGACGCGGCGAATTTTGACCGTTTCAAGGATGAGGCGGGCGTGTTGACACAGGTCAACGTCTTTGGCTCGAACGAGGAGATGCTGGCCAAGTTGCAGGCCGGTGGATCGGGTTGGGATGTGTTCGTGCCCACCAACTACGCCATCTCGACCTATGTCGAGGCCGATCTGATCGAACCGCTGGATTTGTCAAAATTGTCTAACTACGACCCGGCGGCCTTTGATCAGCGATTCGCAGATGCCGGAACAATCAACGGAACCGTTTACGCCGTGCCCAAGAACTGGGGGACTACCGGTATTGCCTTCAATTCCAATAAGACTGGCGGCATCGTGGATAGTTGGAAGACCTTCTTTGATGGTGCGCGCGATCAGTTCGACGGACGCGTCATGGTACATGACTACCAACTCACGACGATCGGCAACGCGCTGGTTTACTTCGGGCACAGTTTCAATTCGGTTGATCCTGCGGAACTGGCGGACGCGGAGAAGCTACTTATCGATGTCAAGCCTCATCTCTTTGCGATTTCCTCGGATTATCAGCCCTCGATGCGCAATGGTGATGCCTGGCTGACAATGTGCTGGACCGGGGACGGCAAACAGATGAACAGCGACATGCCCGAGATCGGGTTTGCGTTGGGCCGCGAGGGGGGCGAGATCTGGTCCGACTATTACGCCATTCCCAAGAGCGCACCGCATCGCGAGGCGGCTTATGCGCTGGTGAATTATCTTCTTGCCCCAGAGGTCAACGCGCGTGAGGCTCTGGCGCATGGGTATCCGGTGGCTGATGCGAGAACCAATGCGCTGCTTCCCGAGGCGTTGCTCAAGGATCCTATCCTCTATCCGGCGGCCGAATTACTGAGCCCTCTGGAGTTTGGTGCGGCCGTGACGCTCACGGATCCGAACCGAGCGGAACTCATGGCAAGGTTCAAATCGGCCTGAGCAATGGAGGCGGACGATGGCCATGACACAATCTCGCGCCCGTGCGCTACTGCTCGCCCCTGCAGGCCTGTGGTATGTGACGCTTTTGGTGTTTCCTCTGGCCGTCGTCCTGATCTTTTCCTTTGGAGAACGCAACCCGATCGGTGGCTACGCGCCCGGGTTCACACTTGAACAATATGCAAATCTTCCATCGCGCTTCGCCGCTTTTCGCAATACGCTCACGCTGGCCCCGCTCGGCACTCTGGCGGCGCTCATCATCGCTTATCCGTTGGCCTACTATCTGGCGCTCCGGGTCTCACCCCGCTGGAAAACCACGCTTCTTATCCTTGTCATCGTGCCATTCTGGACCTCGATTCTGATCCGGTCCTACGCATGGATCTATCTGTTGGGCGGCAATGGCATTCCGGCCCTGCTGGAGGCATTAGGGATCGACTCGATCAGGCTGATCAACACGCCATTCGCGGTGCTGGTGGGCATCGTTTACGGCTATCTGCCATTGATGGTGTTTCCGATCTATGTGGCGCTGGACAAACTTGACAAGAGTTTGCTGGATGCGGCCTCGGATCTGGGCACGCCACCCTGGCGCAGTTTCGTGCAGATCACGTTGCCCTTGTCGATGCCTGGCGTGCTGACCGGATCCATGCTGGTCTTCATCCTGCTCACGGGTGAGTTTCTGATCCCAGCCATCCTAGGCGGCGGCAAGGTGTTCTTTGTCGGCAACGCATTGGTCGATCTGTTCTTACAGTCGCGCAACTGGGCGTTCGGCTCGGCGGTCGCGGTCGCACTGATCGTGATCATGCTGATCGTCGTCGCACTCTACGCTCGCGCAATCAGGCGCTTCGGAGCGAGCCGTGACGATGTTGGGATCATGTGAGGATACCATGAGGCTTTATGCTGTCACCGTTTACGCATTTCTCTACCTGCCCATTGCGATCATCGCCCTCTTTTCGTTTTCGGCGGGCCGGTCGGCCAGTTCGATGGATGGGTTCACAACTGCGTGGTATGCCCGCGCGCTCAGCAATCCCTTTGTGATGGAGTCGCTTTGGACCTCGCTCAGGGTGGCCCTGCTTTCAGCCATTCTGGCCACCGTGTCGGGAACCATGGCGGCGCTCGCTCTGACCGGCATGAAAGGGCGGTTGCGCGCTCTTTTCGATGGTCTGGTGATGATCGCCGTGATGATTCCGGGCGTGGTGATCGGCATTGCCGCATTGATCGCCCTGATGACGGTGTTCGGGGCTGTCAATCCGTGGATTGAGCTGATCTTGGGGCGCCAATTGTCCATGGGTCTTGGCTCTCTCATCGGGCTGCATGGCATGTTTACCATGTCGCTGGTGGTCCTCATCGTCCGCGGCCGGATGGAGACCTTCGACCGGGCGCAGATCGAGGCGTCGAACGATCTGGGGGCCGACCCGTTTGGAACGTTCCGGCAGGTGACGCTCCCGCAGATCGCACCTGCCATTCTGGCCGGCTTCTTGCTGGCGTTCACCTTCAGTTTCGACGATTTCATCATGGCATTCTTTGTCGCCGGATCCGAGACGACCTTGCCGATCTATATCTTTTCGTCGATCCGGCGCGGCGTTACGCCCGAGATCAACGCGATCGGAACCATGGTGATGGTGGCCTCGCTCATCCTTCTGATGATTGCGCAGATCTTACTGCGGCCGGACAAATCGCGGGCGGAGGGCTAAGTCAGATGCAGAGGACAGGGATACTCAAGGATCGCGTGGCACTGGTGACTGCCGCCGGTTCCGGTATCGGACGGGCCGGAGCGATCGCCATGGCCTGCGAAGGTGCATTCGTGGTTGTGACGGATTTGGAACACGACCTCGCGAAGGAGACATGTGCGAGGATCGAGGCGAAGGGCGGGCGTGCCTCTGCTGTCGCGCTCGATGTGACTGATGACGCAGCCTGCGGCGCGGCGGTGGAACGGGTTCTGAAAGATCACGGGCGGATTGACATCTTGCACAGTCATGCGGGCATCCAGATCCCCGGACGACTTGAGGATGTCTGTCCCGACCAGATGGATACCGCCTGGGCGCTGAACGTGCGTGCGCATTTCGTGTTGTCACAGGCTGTTGTTCCTTCGATGCGGCAGCAGGGCGGTGGATCGGTCATCGTGACAGCCTCAAATTCCGGCTGCCAATATGATCGGGGCATGATTTCCTATGCCACGACCAAGCATGCCGCCGTCGCGATGGTAAAGCAGATGGCGGTTGATTATGCGTGTGAAAACATACGCTTCAATGCGTTGTGTCCGGGATTTGTGGACACTCCCTTCAATGCCGGATTCGAGAGGCAGATGGGCGGGCGGGCATCGCTTGAATCTTATGTTGCGGGGGTGATTCCGATGGGACGCTGGGCTCTCGTTGAAGAGATCGCGGAAGGCATCATCTATCTGGCGTCGGACAGGTCGAGCTTTGTCACTGGTCTTGCACTGGTGATCGACGGCGGGGAGATGCTCTAAGGCCCTGTCGTTGCGAGGGTATGGAGATCCTGCGGTTGCGACGATCCTCTCATCAGACGATGGCGGCTCACCCCCCCCTTCTTTGTCGAGTGGATGGGTGCTGCGCCGACGACCAAAGATGTCGTGGCGAATGCGCTTTGCGCCGCTTCAGTGGGCCATCGCCGAGTGACGCAAGGCCAGGCCACCACTTCATCAGGGCGCACTTGAACCTTGCTCTGGCGCAAGGTCCGTGGTCAGTTTAGCGTGGTTGGACAGTTTCTTCCTGATTCCTCTCAACTTCTATTTCACTGTTCCGCAGTGCCGTGGATTTCGAGAAAGGTATTCAATGCCGAATGATCCATACAAAACCCTCGGTGTGACCAAGGCGGCAACGACCGAGGAGATCAAGAAAGCCTATCGCAAGTTGGTGCGCACCAGTCACCCGGACCTGCATCCCGACGATGCCGGGGCCGAGGCAAGGTTCAAGGCGATCGGAGCGGCCTATGATATCCTGAAAGATCCTGAAACGCGTGCGCGCTATGATGCAGGAGAGATAGATGGCTTGGGCGCAGAGCGCCCGAGGCGACAATATTATCGGGATTTTGCGAACTCGACAGAGAATGCCTATCAGCAAGGGCGTGGGTTTGGGTCGAATGTCGATCCTGCGGATATCTTTGCGGAAATTTTGCGCAATCGGGCACGTTCATCCGGCGGAGACACGTTTGGCGGTCGCGGGTTCGAGGCCCCCGGCCAGGATGTGCGTTACTCGCTCGACGTTCCGTTCCTTGATGCTGCACGAGGGGCGGAAACCCGCATCACACTGCCAGATGGCCAGAGTCTGGCCGTAAGGATCCCCCAAGGCACCGAAGACGGCCAGATGCTGCGGTTGCGTGGCAAGGGGGCTCCCGGTTACGGCGGCGGGCCTGCCGGAGATGCGCTGATCAGTATCGTGGTGCGTCCGCATCCGGTCTTTCGTCGGGACGGCGACGACATTCTGCTGACGCTGCCGATCACGCTTGACGAGGCGATTCTGGGCGGCAAGGTGACGACGCCCACCATCGACGGCCCTGTCGGGCTGACAGTGCCGGCGGGGGCGAGTTCGGGGCGGGTCTTGCGTCTTCGGGGGCGCGGGATCTCGCGTGCGGGACAAAAGACGAAGGGCGATCAGAGGGTCGAACTCAAGATCGTCGTGCCGCCTGATCCAGATGCTGGCCTGCGCGCCTTTCTGTCGGACTGGCGCAAGACACATGCGTTTGACCCCAGGGCCGATCTGCTGAAGGAGGCAGGGATATGACAGAGCGATTTTCCGAAGCCGATGTCGTGACCACCGTCACAAGGCTGACCCGCAGCCAGCTTTTCCGTTTCGTGGAAGCGGAATTCGTCAGGCCGGAACGCGACGGCGATGGATTTGTTTTCACGCGTGTCGACATCGCGCGGCTAGAGCTTTTGTGCGATCTGTCTCAGGATCTGGAACTGGATGACACGGCTCTTGATGTGATCCTCTCGCTGATCGACCAACTGCACGCTGCCAAACAGGAAATCGAGACAATGAGGCGCGCGATTGCCGCCTTGCCCGAGGATCTGCGGGCATCCTTGGCTGACGCGGTGAAACGGTCCTGATTGCGGGCGTCACGCAAAGCCACACCCTACCAACGACCGGCAGGAGACGGGGATCGGCGATTTCGAATGTTGAATCGCGTTCACCGCCTGGAACCCCGATCTATGATGAGGACACCATCACCGTTTTGCCCGGATCAGTTGCTAGCCATCAGGCGACCAGTATCACACAGGGCCGACCCTCTGCCCTCTCGGTATATGGAGATCGCTCATTCGTTTGCGTCAGCGGGATGACTGGCGTCTTTGACGATCAACTGAGATTGTCGACTGTATCACCAGTCTGATCTCTTAAAACTGGAGCGGGCGAAGAGATTCGAACTCTCGACCCTAACCTTGGCAAGGTTATGCTCTACCCCTGAGCTACGCCCGCATCCTTGGGTGAGGCGTGAGATATTGAGTCTGACGTGCGGCTGCAAGGGGAAAAACGCCGGAGAGACGGAATTTTTTGGACCGGGGCAAAACCTGAATGTCTGAAAGACCCGATACCGGGGCCGCAGTCGTGTGATATCCTGGACAGGATGGGCATCCATGTGAGGTTGGTCAAATGGCGCTCTGCCATATCGGGAGTTTCAAACATTTTTGCCAGAATAACACATTACAAGATGAAATCCGAAAGTCGCGATGCTGCGACCGATTTGATGAATTCGCTGAGAGATCAGATCAAGAGCATGCCTGGCGTGCAGCATTTCCTGAACGTCCTGAACGCGGACGGTAGCGGCTACGTGGTGGCCGTGGTCGAAAGCGAGGCGGTGTCGCAGGCGAATGACAAAACGGTGACAACGCTCTGGAGCAACTTTGCGGATTATCTCGAAGCGCCGCCCAAGCCGGAGGGATATGATGTGAAGGCCAACTGGTCCAACTGAGGCTGCGGGTTACGAGCGTCTAGCGATCCGGGTCTTGCCCGGCAAAGATTCGGCACATGAGTTTGCCCTCCCTCATCCGGCTCAGTGGACAGGCCCACAGACCAGACCTCAGTACGTCACAGGATGATGGCCGATATGATGGCCAATTTTTCACTCCGTGAAAGCCCATGGCGGTGTTCATTTGTAAATCACGGCCTCTGTGGGCGGCAGGGTGAAATCCTCGGTATGCACGATCACGCCCTCATCGGTCAGCAGCAAGAGACCGTAGGCCCCCGGTTCGTCTATCGAGAGGCTCGAATCCTGATCGCCGAGCGCCATCGGCATCTGATGACATGGGCTCTTGAGGATCGCCACGGGAATGCCGCCCGCGCTGCCCTGCAAGGTGCGGTGGATATGGCCCGAGATGATCTGGACGACGTTGCCATGCGCGTTCAGCCGATCGACCAATGCGGCGCGGTTCCGCAGGCCGATCCTGTCCATGCCGTCAAAACCTGTCAGGATCGGGGGATGATGGGTAAAGACGATCACGCGGCGAGAACCCGCCGTGGCGAGCATCGCATCGAGCCATCCCAAGCGGTCCGGGCAGAGATAGCCGGAATGGACAACCTCGGCTTCCTCATCAAGGGTGTCCAGACAGATCAGGCGATAATCCCCGATATCCTCCGCTTGCTGAACGTGGCCCGAGTTGGTGCAAGGCGTCTTGGGGAAGGCCGACAGAAACGCTGCACGGCGGTCGTGATTGCCGAGCATCAAGCTGACCGGTAGCGGGCAGGCCGCAAGTGCGCTGCGCAACCTCGCGTATTCTTCGGGCCTGCCATGATGGGTAAGATCGCCGCAGAGCACGATCCGCTCCGCCTCGGGGTGATGCGCCAGCGCATGTGCGAGCCCTTGGGTGAAGCGCGCGAAAGGGTCAAGCCCGATGATCGTTTCAGCCTGGGGAAGGATGTGGATGTCTGTAAAGACAAGTATTTTCTGCATGACGCGGACCCGAACAAGGAGCGGTGCGTGCAGCATCGGCGATTCCACGCTTCGGGGGAAGGGGTGTTGCGATCAAGGGTTGCCATCGCCCTCGGGTCGAACCCGAGAGCGACGCGGCCAGGGGGCAGCAGGACGCGCTATTCCAGTTCCACCAGCAGGTCCTTGGCGTCGATCTGGCCGCCCGGCTGGACATGCACCGCCACAACCACCGCGTCGCGCTCGGCATGGATGCCGGTTTCCATCTTCATCGCTTCGATGGTCAGGAGAAGATCGCCCGCCTTGACCTTGTTGCCCACTTGTGCGGCGACGCTTGCCACCACGCCGGGCATCGGCGCGCCGATGTGGTTGGGGTTGCCGTTCTCGGCCTTGGGACGTGCGGCCGTCTGGGATTTCACCAGTCGGTTGGGCACGCGGATCACACGCGGCTGGCCGTTCAGTTCGAAGAACACCTTGACCTCGCCATCGTCGGTCGTCTCACCCACGGCTTGCAGTCGGATCTCGAGGATCTTGCCAGGGTCGATCTCTACGCTGACTTCCTCGCCAGGTTCCATCCCGTAGAAAAACGTGCGCGTGGGCAGGGTGCGCACCGGTCCATAGATCCGGTGGCGGCCCATGTAGTCGAGGAAGACCTTGGGATACATGAGATAACCATTGAGATCCTCGCTATCGACCGACTTGCCCTCAAGTTCCTTGCTCAACGCGGTGCGGGTTGCCTCCAGATCAATCGGCTGAAGGTGCTTGCCCGGACGGTCGAGGATGGGGTGTTCGCCCTTGAGCACCTTCTTGACGATGGTCGCGGGAAATCCACCCGGTGGCTGGCCCAGATTGCCGCGCATCATGTCGATCACCGATTCCGGAAATGCCATCTCGGTTTCGGGATTTTCCACATCGGCGCGGCTCAGTCCCTGGCTGACCATCATGAGCGCCATGTCCCCTACCACTTTGGAGCTTGGCGTAACCTTGACGATATCCCCGAACATCTGATTGACGTCAGCATAGGCGCGCGCCACCTCGGGCCAACGTTCCTCCAATCCAAGGCTGCGGGCTTGCGCCTTGAGATTGGTAAACTGCCCGCCGGGCATCTCGTGCAGATAGACCTCCGAGGCTGGCGCCTGAAGGCCTGATTCGAACGCCACATATTGTGCGCGAACCTGTTCCCAGTAATCCGACATCTCGCGAATTCGCTCGATGCTGAGGCCGGTATCGCGTGGCGTGTGGCGCAGCGCCTCGACGATGGACCCCAGACAGGGCTGTGAAGTGCCCCCTGAAAACGCATCCATCGCCGCATCGACAGCGTCCACGCCCGCCTCGGCGGCGGCGAGGATCGTGGCGCCCGCGATGCCAGAGGTGTCATGCGTGTGGAAATGCACCGGGATGTCGAGTTCGTTTTTGAGCGCCTTGACGAGAACGGTTGCAGAGGCCGGCTTGAGAAGCCCGGCCATGTCCTTGAGACCAAGGATATGCGCGCCTGAGGCCTGTAACTCCTTGGCCATGGCGACGTAATACTTGAGGTCATACTTGGCGCGCTTGGGGTCGAGGATGTCGCCCGTGTAACAGATTGCGGCTTCACAGATGCGCCCTGTCTCGATCACAGCATCCATGGCAACGCGCATGTTCTCGACCCAGTTGAGGCTGTCGAAGACGCGAAACACATCGACTCCGGTGACTGCCGCCTGCCGCACGAATTCGCGCACCACATTGTCGGGGTAATTGGTATAGCCCACGCCATTCGAGGCCCGGAGCAGCATCTGCGTGAGCAGGTTGGGCATGGCGCGGCGCATGTCGCGCAGGCGCTGCCATGGACATTCCTGTAGAAAGCGGTAGGCCACGTCAAAGGTGGCACCGCCCCAACATTCGACGCTGAAGAGATTCGGCAGGTTGGCGGCATAGGCGGGTGCCGCGCGCAGCATGTCGATCGAGCGCATCCGCGTGGCCAGCAGGGACTGATGCCCGTCGCGCATGGTCGTATCTGTGAGGAGAAGCCGCTTTTGCGCCAGCATCCAGTCTGCCACGGCCTTGGGGCCACTGTCCTCAAGCAAGGTCTTTGTGCCCGGGGCCAGATCGGCGAGGCTCGCGGGTGCGCGCGGCGGCTTCAAATCCGCAGGTTTGGCGCGGCCCGCCGTCTCGGGATGCCCGTTCACGCTGATATCGGCGATATAGGTCAGCACCTTGGTGCCCCGATCCCGACGCTTTGAAAACTTGAACAGCTCCGGGGTCGTGTCGATGAATTTGGTCGTATATTGGTTGTTGAGAAAGGTCGGGTGTTTCAGCAAGTTCTCGACGAAGGCGATATTGGTCGAGACCCCGCGAATACGGAACTCGCGCAGCGCCCGGTCCATCCGGGCAATCGCCGCCTCCGGTGTCTGGGCATGGGCCGTGACCTTGACCAGCAGGCTGTCGTAAAAGCGCGTGATCACGCCGCCGGAATAGGCGGTGCCACCATCGAGGCGGATGCCCATGCCGGTGGCCTCGCGGAAGGCGGTGATGCGGCCATAATCTGGGATGAAGTTGTTTTGTGGATCCTCGGTGGTGATCCGCGTCTGCAAGGCGTGGCCGTTCAGGGTGATCTCCTGCTGGCTGGCCTTGCGGGTGGCCTCTGCCAGGGTCTTGCCTTCGGCGATCTTGATTTGCGCCTGCACGATGTCGATGCCAGTGACCTCCTCGGTCACGGTATGTTCGACCTGCACGCGTGGATTGACCTCGATGAAGTAGAACTTGCCGCTGTCCATATCCATCAGGAATTCGACGGTGCCGGCGCATTCGTAGTTCACATGCTTGCAGATACGATAGCCGAGATCGCAGATCTCAGCGCGCTGCGTCTCCGACAGATAGGGGGCAGGCGCGCGTTCCACGACCTTCTGGTTGCGGCGCTGAACCGAGCAGTCGCGCTCGAAGAGGTGATACAGATTGCCGTGCTTGTCGCCGAGGATCTGCACCTCGACATGCCGTGCGCGCAGGATCATCTTTTCCAGATAGCCCTCGCCATTGCCAAAGGCAGCCTCGGCCTCGCGCCGACCCTCCAACACCTTTTCTGCCAGGTCCTCGGGTTTTTCGATCGGCCTCATCCCGCGCCCACCGCCGCCCCAAGAGGCCTTCAGCATCAGGGGATAACCGACCTCGGCCGCTGCCTTGCGGATTGCGTCCATGTTGTTCCCCAGAACGTCGGTCGCTGGGATCACTGGCACACCCGCCTCGATCGCCACGCGTCGGGCGCTTGCCTTGTCGCCCAACTGGCGCATGGTCAGCGCCTTGGGACCGATGAAGGTGATCCCCGCCGCATCGCAGGCCTCCACGAAATCGGGATTCTCTGAGAGCAGGCCATAACCGGGGTGGATTGCATCGGCACCGGATTGCTTCGCGACGCGAATGATCTCTTCAATCGAGAGATAGGCCGCGACCGGGCCCATCCCTTCGCCGATGCGATATGCCTCGTCCGCCTTGAAGCGGTGCAGGCTCAATTTGTCCTCTTCGGCAAAGACCGCGACGGTGCGCTTGCCCAGCTCATTGGCGGCGCGCATGATGCGGATGGCGATCTCGCCCCGGTTGGCGATCAGGATCTTCTTGAACTCGGCCATGGCCACTATCCCCGATTGGTCTGGTGTTGCGACGGGTCGGATGCCGCGCCGCGGCGCTGAGACGTTGTAGGATTTGTGACGACTTTGCGCAATCCGGCATACCCTCTATTCGCCGGGTGGAGAAATTTCCTGTCCCCGAGGGTAGGGCGCATTACCCGGTTGTGATCAGGCGCTTGCGCACATCCGAAAGCCGTGCCGTTCCAAGCTGGCCCATATTGGCCCTGAGATCCTCGGCGAGGATATCGGCCAGATGCGCGGGACCCCGCGCGCCCAGAGCCGCCAGCGCGAAATGCCAGCCGCGCCCCATCATCACGAAATCCGCCCCAAGGGCGATGGCGCGCAGGATATCGAGCCCGCCTTCTATGCCGCCATCGAGAATGACCGGCAGTCCGGTGGCGGCGCGCACCGCTGGAAGCGCCTCGATCGTGGCCGGAGCCGCGTCGAACTGACGTCCGGCGTGGTTCGAGATCCAGAGCGCGTCAACCCCCTCTTTCTCGAGCGCAGCGGCATCATCCCCGCGCAGCACGCCCTTGACCACGAGTGGGCCATCCCATGCCTCGCGCAGCCAGCGCAGATAGTCCCAGTCCGGCGAGGTGCGCAGCAAATAGCCCGCATGTTTGTTTGAGGGCAGCCCCTTGGTGTGGCCCGCATAGTCGTCGATCAGTCGCATCCGGGGCATCCCCCGCCCGGCCATGCCTATCGCCCAGACCGGGCAGAGCGCGACCTGCGCCATCAGGCGCGGTGTCAGCTTCGGCGGTTGCGTCAGCCCCGAGCGCACCTGCCGTTCGCGGCGCGAGCCCACCGGCACATCGACGGTCAGCACCAGCACCGAGAACCCCGCATTGCGGGCGCGACGGAGCATATCGGTGCGGATCTCCGGGTCGCGCGGCGGATACATCTGGAACCACCCCTGACCGTTGAGATAGGGCCCGACATCCTCGGGTTTCTGGCTGGCTACGGTCGAAAGTGTGTAGGGGATACCCGCCTTGGTTGCGGCGCGGGCGAGATGCCTCTCGGCATCGGGCCAGATCAGTCCAGACATCCCGACCGGAGCGATGCCGACCGGCAACCTATGGGTCTGGCCAAGAAGTGAGGCTGTCAAGTCTGGGGTGAACTCGCCATGCAGGATCGATGGGCTGAGCCGCACCTGATCAAGCATCAAACGGTTGCGCGCCTTGGTGGCCTCGACGCCGGTTCCACTGTCGAGATATTCCCAAACGAAACGCGGCACCCGACGCGCAGCGCGGGCGCGCAGGTCACTCAGGGCGGGATATGTTGCATGCAGGTCCATGGCGCGCATTTGCACGGGTTTTCAGGGGCTTGTCCAGAGGAGACAAAGATTTGGAACAATCCCCGAACATCTCTTTAACTCGGGCCTGCCCCGCGTTATTGTTTTTGTCATGAGCAGTTTTGACGAATCCGACGCCTTTGAGGGCGCCAGCCTGTCCGCTCGCGCCATGGCGGCGCGCCCGATGCCATATCTGAATGATCTAAACCCCGAGCAGCGCCGGGCGGTCGAGACCATGGAAGGCCCGGTGCTGATGCTTGCGGGGGCGGGCACCGGCAAGACCAAGGCTCTGACCGCGCGAATCGTGCATCTCTTGAACACGGGCCACGCGCGGCCGAGCGAGATCCTTGCCGTGACCTTTACAAACAAGGCAGCGCGCGAGATGAAGGACCGGGTGGGACGGCTTCTCGGGCAACCCGCCGAGGGGATGCCGTGGCTGGGCACGTTTCATTCGATCTGTGTCAAGCTCCTGCGGCGGCATGCCGAACTGGCCGGCCTCACTTCGGGTTTCACGATTCTGGACACTGATGACCAACTCCGCCTTTTGAAACAACTGGTTCAGGCTGCGGGGATCGACGACAAGCGGTGGCCTGCGCGGATGCTGGCGGGGATCATCGATCAGTGGAAGAACTGCGCCTGGACGCCCGAAAACCTGCCTGCCTCGGAGGGCAGCGCCTATGACGGCAAAGGGCCCGCACTCTATCGCCAATACCAGACCCGTCTGAAGGACCTCAATGCTGTCGATTTCGGCGATCTGCTCTTGCATGTCGTGACGCTGTTTCAGAAGCACGAGGACGTGCTCAAGCACTATCAGCGCGGGTTCCGTTACATCCTTGTGGACGAATATCAGGATACCAACGTCGCGCAGTACCTCTGGCTGCGGCTGCTTGCGGGCGGGCACAAGAATATCTGCTGCGTGGGGGATGACGATCAGTCAATCTATGGCTGGCGCGGTGCCGAGGTGGGAAATATCCTGCGGTTTGAAAAGGATTTTCCGGGTGCTGCGGTGATCCGTCTGGAACAGAATTACCGCTCGACACCGCATATCCTGGCGGTCGCCTCGGGGGTGATTTCGGCCAATCAGGGGCGTTTGGGCAAGACACTCTGGACCGAGGCTGAGGCCGGCGAGAAAGTGCGGCTCATCGGCCATTGGGACGGCGAGGAGGAGGCGCGCTGGATCGGCGAAGAGATCGAAGCGATGCAACGCGGCACGCGCGGGATGAGGGGAATCGACCTTGACGATACCGCCATTCTCGTGCGCGCGTCCCATCAGATGCGCGCCTTCGAAGACCGCTTTCTCACCATAGGTCTGCCCTATCGCGTGATCGGTGGCCCCCGGTTTTACGAGCGCCAGGAAATTCGCGACGCGATGGCCTATTTCCGCCTCGTGGTCAGTCCCGCCGACGATCTGGCCTTTGAGCGGATCGTGAACACGCCGAAGCGGGGTCTTGGAGACAAGGCGCGGCAGATCATTCAGGTGACGGCACGCCAGCATGGTGTGTCGCTGGTTGAGGGCGCGCGGATGTTGCTGGACGACAAGGGACTCACCGGCAAGGGCGCCGCAGAGTTGCGCCGATTGATCGACCATCTGGCCCGCTGGGGCCGAATCGGGAGAGATGGCGATCTCGGCCATGTCGAACTGGCCGAAATGATCCTTGACGAGAGCGGCTATACCGGCATGTGGCAAAATGCCAAGACGCCCGAGGCACCGGGGCGGCTCGAAAACCTCAAGGAGCTGGTCAAGGCATTGGATCAGTTCGAGAATCTGCAAGGTTTTCTGGAACATGTCTCGCTCATCATGGAGAATGACGCGAGTGAGGCGGGCGAAAAGGTCAGTATCATGACGCTGCACGCCGCCAAGGGGCTGGAATTTCCCGCCGTGTTCCTGCCCGGCTGGGAGGATGGGCTTTTCCCCTCGCAACGCTCTATGGATGAAAGCGGGGTCAGGGGGCTCGAGGAAGAGCGCCGCCTTGCCTATGTCGGCATCACCCGCGCCGAGGAGGTCTGCACCATCTCCTTTGCCGGCAATCGCCGGGTTTACGGACAATGGCAGAGCCAGATGCCCTCGCGCTTCATAGACGAGTTGCCGCCCGAGCATGTCGAGGTGCTGACTCCTCCCGGCCTATATGGTGGGGGCTATGGCGCGACCGCGGCTGTGGGGATCGAGACCCGCGCGGCCGAGGCCAATGTCTACAACTCCCCCGGTTGGCGGCGCCTTCAGGCGCGCGGAGCCGCGCGGCCGTTGGGGCAACCCGCAGAGGCGCGTGAGAGCGTGATCGACGCCCACGCGTCAAGCGTGCATACCCTCGGTGAGCGCGTGTTCCATCAGAAATTCGGCTACGGGGCCATCATCGGACTGGAGGGCGACAAGCTTGAAATCAAGTTTGACAAGGCAGGTGTAAAAAAGGTCGTGGCGCGATTCGTGGACCGTGCAGACGACCTGCCGTTCTGAGCGGGCGTGGCGGCCGGAATTTGAGTATTTTCAGAACGGTGAACGAGGTTCAGCCCTTCATCGTTCTGAAAATACTCCCGCCGGAGGCGAGCCTTCAGCCCAACTCATTGAGACGGTCGAGCGCTGCGCGCAGCGTTGCTGCTTCCTCTTCGCGCAGGGCGTGGTTTGCGCGGGCCTCTTGGACCACATCCTCTGGGGCGGAGGCAATGAAATTGGGGTTGTTGAGGCGTCCGCGCAGCCCGGACAACTCCTTGTCGAGCTTTGCCAGCGTCTTTTGCAGCCGCGCCATTTCCTCGGCCACGTCGATGATATCGGCCAGAGGCAGGCCAAAACGACCGCCTTCGACAGCGACGGTGACACAGCCCTTTGGGAAGGTGTCCGTCTTGCTCAGGCTTTCGATCCGGGCAAGGCGTGTGATCATGACTTCGTTACGATCCCAGGCAATGCGACCCGCGTCGCTCAATTCCGTTACCAGAAGCGGCACGTGGAGACCTGCGGGCACATGCATCTGCGCGCGCGCCGAGCGCACCTGTTCTATGAGCGCGATGACCCAGTTCATCTCTCTGTCGGCGTCTTTGTCAATTAAATCAATGCCATATATTGGCCAGTCAGCATGAACCAACATCTTTTGCCGCGGGCCGAGCGTGCCCCACAACTCCTCGGTGACAAAGGGCATGATCGGGTGCAGGAGGATCAGGCATTGGTCGATGACCCAGGCCATTGTGGCCTGTGTTTCCGCCCGGGTGGCCGCATCGCCATCAAGCAGGAGAGGCTTGGAAAACTCGACATACCAATCGCAAACCGTGCCCCAGACGAAGGCATAGAGCGCGTTGGCGGCGTCGTTGAAGCGGAAGTTCGTGAGCGCCTCGTCCACGGCGGCACGGGCGCGGGCGGTCTCGCCGATGATCCATTTGTTGACCGTCTGTTTCGCGTCGGTAATGCGTCGGTCTTGCTTCGGTGCCACGGCACCGGCGGTGGCGCCGTTCATCTCGGCAAAACGGGCGGCGTTCCAGAGCTTGGTGGTGAAGTTGCGATAGCCCGCGATCCGCTCTTTCGACAGTTTCAGATCGCGGCCCATGGCGGCCATGGCCGTCAGCGTGAAGCGCACCGCATCGGCGCCGAACTCGTCGATGAGATCAAGCGGGTCGAGCACGTTGCCCAGAGACTTGGACATCTTCTTGCCCTTCTCGTCACGCACGAGCGCGTGGACATAGACATGGCTGAAGGGCTTCTGCCCCACGACGGCATATTGCATCATCATCATCCGGGCGACCCAGAAGAAGATGATGTCAAAGCCGGTGATGAGAACGGAGGTGGGGAAGTATCGCCTGAGTTCCTCGGTGTCCTCGGGCCAGCCGAGCGTGCCGATGGGCCAGAGACCGGAGGAGAACCAGGTGTCGAGGACGTCGGGGTCGCGGGATAGGCTCACGCTCGTTATCTCTCTACGCCCGTTTCTACATGTCGTTCCCATACCCCGCATCTGAACGGAGACTGAGACGTCTATGAAATCCACTTCTAGATCTTGTCCGTAAATCTCGCGCGCTTTCGCGGCAGCATCCGTTTCGTTAGACGCACAGATCATAATCGGTGGATAGTTGGCCTCAGGTTCGGCGGCTTCTTTGGGGTCCGGCCCATACCAAACCGGAATCTGATGCCCCCACCAGAGTTGCCGGGAAATGCACCACGGCTCGATATTCTCCAGCCAGTGGAAATAGACCTTGGCATCCTGTTCGGGCAGGATCGTGACCTCGCCCGAACGCACCGCGTCGATGGCGGGCTGCACGATTTTTGCGGTATCGACAAACCACTGATCGGTCAGCATCGGCTCGATCACGACCTTGGAGCGATCTCCGAAAGGCTGCATGATCGGCTTGTTATCCACAAGCGGGAGGCGCTCGCCTTGATCATTTTCAACCATCACCGCAAGACCCTCGGCGGTGATCTCCTCGACCACGCGCGCGCGCGCCTCGAACCGGTCGAGACCGCGCAAAGGGTCGGGGATCAGGTTGAGCGTGTCGATCTCGGCTTCGGTGAAGGGCGCGCCACCCGCGATCTCCTGCGCGCGCGCCGCGCAGGTGGCGTAATCCGCGCCATCGGCCCGCATCTGCGCACGGGTGTCCATCAGGCGATACATCGGGATGCCGTTGCGGCTCGCCACGGCGTAGTCGTTGAAATCATGCGCGCCGGTGATCTTGACCGCGCCCGAGCCGAAAGTCGGGTCCGGGTATTCATCCGTGATGATCGGGATGAGGCGGCGATGCGCTTTCGGCCCAACCGGGATTTCACAGAGTTTTCCGACAATTGGCGTGTAACGTTCATCGGATGGATGAACCGCAACCGCGCCGTCGCCCAGCATCGTTTCGGGCCGCGTCGTGGCGATGGAGATATAGTCGCGGGTCTCGCGCAGGGTCACTTTGCCGTCCGCGTCCTTCTCGACATACTCGTAGGTCTCACCGCCCGCCAGCGGATACTTGAAGTGCCACATATGGCCCGGCACCTCGATATTCTCGACCTCGAGATCGGAGATCGCGGTCTCGAAATGCGGGTCCCAGTTGACCAGCCGCTTGCCGCGGTAAATCAGCCCCTTGGTGTAGAGATCGACAAAGACCTTGATCACCGCGTCGTGGAAATTGCCCTCTTCGCCCGCGGGCGCGCCGGGGGCGCCCGACATGGTGAAGGCGTTGCGCGACCAGTCGCAGGAGGCGCCAAGGCGTTTGAGCTGGTTGATGATCGTGTCGCCAGACTCGTGCTTCCACGCCCAGACCCTTGCCAGAAACGCCTCGCGCCCCATATCCCGCCGCGACGGCTGACCTTCGGCGGCCAGCTTGCGCTCGACCACCATCTGCGTGGCGATGCCGGCATGGTCTTGTCCCGGTTGCCAGAGCGTGTCATGCCCGCGCATCCGGTGCCAGCGGACGAGGATGTCCTGAAGCGTGTTGTTGAAGGCATGGCCCATATGCAGGCTGCCGGTCACGTTGGGCGGCGGGATCATGATGCTGAACGCCTCGGCCCCCGGTGCCGCATTGGCCCCGGCCCGAAAAGCGCCCGCCGCGTCCCACGCCGCATAAAGCCGCGCCTCGGCCTCGGCCGCGTTGAATGTCTTGTCCATCGCCATGGCGTCTCATTCCTGCAAAATCATGGTTTCGCGTTGCTCTAGCGAATGTGCGTCAAAAGGAAAAGCCAAAGCGCCCGGAAAAGTGGCGGTGGTGCGAAATGAGTATTTGAAGACCGATGAAAGCCTGTTTCTTCTTGGTTCAAATACCCAAATCCTGCGACGTGATCAGGCGCCGCGGTCGAGTTTGGTTGACAGATGAATGAGGCTTTCCGAGCCTTTGACGCCCTTTGCCTCGCCGATATGGTCAAGAGTGTCGTCGAGTGCCTGAGTGGTTTCGGCCTCGATGGTGACGATCAGGTCGAAGCGTCCCGACGTGGTGTGGACACGGCGCACCTGCGGCAGGGATCTGAGGCGCGCGAGAACGGCGGGTCCGGAGCGCGGCTCGATGCTGACAAGGGCGGTGGCGCGCAGGGCCGGGCGCGCTGCGGCGCTCAGCCGCAGGGTATAGCCCGCGATCACGCCAGACGACTCGAGCCGGTCCAACCGGGCCTGCACGGTGGTGCGTGCCAGCCCCAGTTTGCGGGCCAGAGTGGCCACCGGCAGGCGGGCATTCTCGCTCAGCAAAGCGATGAGGGCCTGGTCTGTTTCGTCTGTTTGCATTGTTTTTTCGGCGTTTGGACGTAATTTTCCGATATAATATACGAAGTGACACGATGAATCGACGGATTTTTGCGGCAGACTGCCGGAAAACGAGCAGCAGAGGTCATGTGTCATGCGCAACGCCCCCCCGTCGAACGATCCGCGGGCCCATCTCTTGCGGCACGGTCCTGACCGGCCTGTGCTCTATTTCAGCCCGGATCAGCTTCAGGCTACGGCGCGGCGGTTTCAGGCGGGCTTTCCGGGCCTTGTGACCTATGCGGTCAAGTCCAATCCGGGGGAGGAGGTTCTCGCCAATCTGGTGGCGGCGGGGATCACCGCCTTTGATGTGGCAAGCCCGGTCGAGATGGATGCGGTGCGCGCGGTCTGTCCGGATGCCATGCTGCATTACAACAATCCGGTGCGCTCGGTCGCGGAGGTGGAGGTGGCCGCCGGGATGGGCATTGTCTCTTATTCGGTGGATTGTCTGTCGGAGTTGGACAAGCTGACGGGACGGGTGCCAGCGTCGTCGGAGATCAGCGTCCGGCTCGCTCTGCCGGTGCGCGGGGCGGCTTATGATTTCGGAGAGAAGTTTGGTGTCGGCCCGGATCGGGCGGCGGACCTGTTGGGTGCGGTTGTGGCGCGCGGGTTCACCCCGTCGATGACCTTTCATCCCGGCACGCAATGCGCGGATCCGGCGGCTTGGGGGGCCTATATCGGCACCGTGGCGGCGGTCGCGCGCGCGGCCGGTGTGCAGCTTGCACGGCTCAACGTGGGTGGCGGGTTTGCGGCGCATCGCACTGGTCCGGCGCCTGATCTCGAGGCGATCTTTGCCCATATCGGGGCTGAGGCGGCGCGGGTTTTTGGGCAGCGGACCCCGGCGCTTGTCTGCGAGCCGGGGCGCGCCATGGTGGCCGAGGCGTTCAGTCTGGCGGTGCGCGTCAAGGCGCTGCGCGACACGGGGGCGATCTTTGTCAATGATGGGGTCTATGGCGGCTTGACCGAGATCCGCGACATCGGGGCACCGGACCGGATCACGGTTCTTGCCCCGGACGGGACCGAGCGGCGGGGAGCGTTGCAGCCGCGCGTCGTCTTTGGTCCGACCTGCGACAGCCTTGATCGGCTTCCCGATCCGCTGCTTCTGCCGGAGGATCTGGCCGAGGGCGACTATCTGCTGATCGCCGGCATGGGGGCCTATACCCGCAGTCTGAGCACGGATTTCAACGGCTACGGGTTGCGCGACATGGTGACAGTGGCGGAATTGTGAACGCCATCTCACGGAGATTTTCACAAAACATCAGGGATTTCGGCTTAGGCTGTGCTTATGTTGATCGGATCGGAGCCGCCCTCGTGCGGCTGAGCAGCACAGGTATGGCATGGCCTTTCGTGACTGGACCAAATCCCTCTATGATTGGCTGCGCCCCGGTGCGCGCGCGGCGCAGACGGCCTTTGGCCACCGGCGCGGACCTGTCACGCATGTGCTGATTCTCGACGGCACGATGTCGAGCCTAGCCAAGGGCTATGAGACCAATGCCGGGTTGACCTACAAACTGTTGCACGAAGTGGCGGGAAGCGACCTGTCGCTTTATTACGAGGCAGGAATCCAGTGGCGCGACTGGCGCGCGACCGGCGATATCATCCTTGGGCGCGGCATCAACCGGCAGATCCTCCGCGCCTATGGCTATCTTGCCAGCCGCTATCACCCCGGCGACCGCATCTTTCTCTTTGGCTTCTCGCGTGGTGCCTATGCCGTGCGCTCGCTCGCCGGGGTGATCGACCGGATCGGTCTCTTGCGCGCTGAGGAGGCCACCGAGCGCAATGTTCATCTGGCCTTCCGGCATTATCAATGCAGCCCCAACAGCGCCGCCGCAGAGGAGTTTGCCCGCGCCTATTGCCATGGTGACACGCATATCGAGATGGTCGGCGTCTGGGACACGGTCAAGGCCTTGGGTTTGCGCATTCCGATCCTCTGGCGGTTTCGGGTGGATGCGAACGGGTTCCACAATCATCAGTTGGGCCATACCACGCGGCACGGATTTCACGCGCTCGCCCTGGACGAGACGCGCAACGCCTACACGCCGGTGCTCTGGGACTGTCCGCCGACATTTGATGGCCATGTCGAGCAGGTCTGGTTTCGCGGCTGCCATTCGGATGTGGGTGGACAGCTTTGCGGCATCCATGCCGCACGGCCACTGGCCAATATCCCGCTCGTCTGGATGCTGGAGCGGGCCGAGGGCTGTGCGCTCCGGCTGCCCAGTGACTGGCGCGCGAGATTCCCGCAGGATGTTCGGGCGCCCTCGGTCGGCACCTGGACCGGTTGGGGCAAGATCCTTCTGTTGCGCTCCCCGCGTGTGGTCGGGCGCGACATGTCGGAGCGGTTGCACGACAGTGTGGCCGGGCAAGCAAGACACGGTTGGCGCGGTCCGCGCCTGACCGGCATGATGAAACAGCAGGGCGGGGCTTAGTCCGATCCGGGCCGCAGGGTGATGCAGGTGGTCGAGCCGGTAGCATAGAGCCGGTCATCTTCGAGCCCGCGCAGTTCACCGATCGCAACCGCAGTCGAGCGGCCCTTGTGCTGCACCGTGCCGATGGCGCGAACGAGACGGTCCAGTGGCAGGGCGCGGGTGATGTTCACCTTGAATTCGAGGGTCGAGTAAACCTCGCCGCGGGCCAATTCTGTCATCACCGCACAGCCCATGCAACTGTCGAGGATGGCGCCATACCAGCCGCCATGCACGCCGCGCATCGGGTTGGTCACGTCAAGGCCGGCGCGCCCCTCGAAGATCACCAGACCGCGCTCGGCGGAGAGCGGCCAGAAGCCCAGCGTCGCGCAGATCGGCGGTCCCGGCAGCTCGCCGGAGATCATCGCCTGCATGGATTCCAGCCCCGAGCGCGCGAGCAGCACCTTGCTCTCGGGCAGATCATCGCGCGAGGTCGCACTCGGATTTGTCACAACAAGGTCTCTCCTGTCCAGCCGACCTTTTTTCTAGGGTGAGTGGCCGTTTGGATCAACCGTCCAAAAAAGGCCCCGGCACGGGGCCGGGGCGCAGGTGTTGCAGGCTTTGGGCCAGGCAACAGGGAGTGCAGGGCGCTCAGGCCACGTCGCGCAGGGTCACTTTGGGCATGACGCCAAGGGCGTGACAAATGTCGCGCGTCAGGTCGGGGCGGTTGAGCGTGTAGAAATGCAGATCCTCAACCCCGCCCTCGATCAGTTCGCTGCACAGTTCCGTGGCCAGAGCGGTGGCGAGCAGATCATGGCGGTTGTCACGGAGTGCCTTGTCGAAGGCATCATCGAGCCAGCCGGGCACCTTGGCCCCGCAGGACAGCGCGAATTTGCGCGCACCGCTCCAGTTCTCGATCGGCAGGACGCCGGGGATGATCGCGGCGGAAATTCCTGCATCCGCACAGGCATCGCGGAAACGAAAGAACGTCTCTGCCTCGAAGAAGAACTGTGTGATCGCCTCCGAGGCCCCGGCGTCGATCTTGCGCTTGAGCCAGTCGATGTCGGCCTTCTGATCCGCGGCCTCAGGGTGTTTTTCCGGATAAGCGCCAACGCGGATGGTGAACTTGCCGGTCTCTGCCAGCGCGGAAATCAGTTCGCAGCTCGTGGCAAACCCGTCAGGATGCGGCACGAAACCGCCGGCGTCCTTCGGGGGATCGCCGCGCAGAGCGACAATCTCGGACACCCCGGCCAGAGCGAATTGTTCGGCTATGGCGAGGGTTTCGTCGCGGCTGGCATCGACGCAGGTCAGATGTGCCGCCACATTGAGGCCGGTGGCCTTGTGCAGCGCGCTCACCGCTTCTCGGGTCAGTTCGCGGGTGGTTCCGCCTGCCCCATAGGTCACTGACACAAAGCGCGGATCAAGCGGGGCCAGCGTTTGGACCGTGTCCCACAGCCGAAACGACGCCTCAAGCGTCTTGGGGGGGAAAAACTCGAACGAGATACGTGGCTTTTTCATGGGGCTATCCTGGACGGAAGGAACTCTGTTGCCCCCTTGTTGCAGGTGCAGCGATGTGAGACAACTTCATTAAATTCATGGTTTGAATGAGGTTCGCTAATATATGCACATCGAGTTCCGGCATCTGAAAACCATCCGCGCCATCCATCAAGCCGGCGGATTGGCCCGCGCGGCGGACCTCTTGCATATTACCCAATCGGCGTTGAGCCATCAGATCAAGGGCCTCGAGGAGCAGACGGGTGTCGAGCTTTTTGTAAGGCGATCCAAGCCCTTGCGTCTGTCGGCGGCGGGCCAGCGCTTGCTGCGTCTGGCCGAACGGATCCTGCCTGAGATCGAGGCGCTCGAGGCCGAATTCGAGGGGTTGCGCGAGGGCAGCGCCGGTCGGCTGCATATTGCCATCGAATGCCATGCCTGTTTCGAATGGCTCTTTCCGGTGCTGGAGCGATTTCGCAAGACCTGGGGCGAAGTCGATGTCGATATTCGCCCCGGCCTTGCCTTTGACGCGCTGCCCGCCTTGCAAAAGGAGGAGGTCGATCTGGTGGTGTCCTCCGACCCTGAGGACCTGCCGGGGGTGAGTTTCAAGCCGCTTTTTGACTATGAACCGGTCTTTGTCGCCTCAAGCCAGCATCCACTGGCGCAAAAGCCCTATGTCGAGGCCTCCGATTTTCGCGACGAGGTGCTGATCACCTATCCGGTGGACCGTTCGCGGCTGGATGTGTTTACCGAATTGCTGACCCCCGCCAAGGTCGAACCAAGAAGTATCCGGCAGGTGGAATTGACGGCGGTCATCCTGCTGCTTGTGGCCTCCAATCGTGGCGTGGCTGTGCTGCCGGATTGGGTGGTGCGCGAGGTCAAGACCAGTTCGGATTACGTGACGCGGCCGTTGACGGCACAAGGCGTGACCAAGAGGCTCTATGCCGCGATCAGGGATGAGGATGCCGACAAGCCCTATATGGCGCACCTGTTGCGCCTGGCGCGGGAGATCCCGGTGCGGATGCAAAGAGGCTAGTGCGCGCCGCCCGACGGGCGTCTTGTCATCACCAGAGCCACTCGCCGCCTTTCAGGGCGGGCTTATCGGCGGGGCGAGGCGGATTGGTGATGATCCGCAGAACGGCGGCGAAGCAGATCAGCGCCAGCGACAGGACCAGCAGCTTGTCAAGCCTGAGCGAGTCCCCGACCAACAGGAGCTTTCCCAGAACCAGCGCAAGGGCGATGGCAGCGGGAACCCGTGTTTTCAATCCGATCGTGAGCCAGAAGCCCAAAACCGCCAGGAGACCCAGGTGGATCTTGTCGAAACCCGTTCCATAGCCGGTCGGGCGCAGCATCTCGGTCAGGTAATGGGGATCGAGGCTTTGGTTGTCCATCAGGCCATAGAGACCGAGGCCGAACAGGGTCAGACCCGAGGTCACGCAGAGAATGTTCACGAGATGGGAAAACAGCATTGAACCCTCCCAGCTGGTTGCGGACCATTCCTCTGGATGATCGTTGATCTGATTAAAGTTTGCCGTGTCTGACATCGCATCCGCAGGATAGATCAAGAAAATGGCCAGTATGTGGCGCGCCGCAACGAATCGCAGCGTTGCGAGGTCGCTAAAGCTCTGGCCCGGTCTCCAGCGCCGCGCGCAGGCGGCGTAGATGATCGGGCAGGGCGCGTGCCGTAGTCTCGGCCTCGCGGATCAGGCCGTCGAAATGCAACGTCAGGGCCTGCACCCGTTCGGTATCGCGAAAGACCATGTAGTTGCGGCCGATATAGAGCACGGCGAGGAGCGGTCCGAAGATGGTGATCGGCGCCGAATAGACCCGTCTGGCATCAAACAGAGAGAGCCGCAGGCGGGGATAGAGTTGCGTGGTGACATCGATCAGCCGGTCGAGTTGCGCGCGGCGCAGATCGGCCGGCAGCCCGCTGTAGTAGCCCTCGGCGCGGGCGAAGCTGTCAAGTTCGTGCAAGGGCAGCGCGATCTCGTAGTCCGAGCGTGCCGCGCGCATCCAGGCCATGCGATCCTCTGAGGCGCCGATAGCCTGATCGGTCGAGCGCCCCAGATGCGGTGTGTATTCCCATTCCAGCATGGCGCGGGTCTTGAGCATGTCGGGCAGGGCGGCGGGGACATGGCGGATCTTGTAGCCCGCGGCCTCCTTGTGCCACTGAAAGATCTGCTCATCGACAAGCGCGCGGGGGGCCTCGGTCAGCGATGCCGTCGAGGCCAGCATGTCGGCTGCGGTCTCCGGCCGGTCGGTGAGACCGAGGAGCCAGTCCGCCGAAACACCCAGGGCGGCCGCACAGGCCCCGACCACCTGCGCATTGGGCAGGCGGGCGGAGGGGGCCTTGAGGAGTTGCGAAATGGTCGAACGGTCCACGCCGATGGCGCGCGCGAGGCTGCTCTGATTGCTGTGGCGCAGGCGCATCGCGTCCGTGAGGCGGGTGCGAAACAGGGTGGCGCGCAGGCGTTTGTCGATAATTTTAATCATGTGGTGAATTAAATCACGTTTGCAGAAAAATGTTAACCATTTCCGAAATGGCGGATTCACCTGATCGAAAGCACTCTTGGGGTTGAGTGAGGTATGATGCCGACAATCGAACAGGTGAGACGGGAAGCGGTCGAACGCGGGGCAGGGGCCGGCGTGGAATGGCCAACGCTGGGTCTCTTGTTGCTGAGTTATCTGGGCTGGATCATCGGCACCACCTGGGCGGCTGCGCTCTCTCTGCCGCTCGGGATTGTGCTCACCGCGCTGGCGATCACGTTGCATTCGTCGCTTTGTCATGAGGCGATGCATGGCCATCCGTTCCGCGCGCGGTTCTGGAACGAGGCTCTCGTCTTTCCCTGTCTGTGTCTTTTCATTCCCTATGGCCGGTTTCGGGACAGTCATCTTGCCCATCATCGCGATGCGGCTCTGACTGATCCCTATGACGATCCGGAATCGAATTATCTTGATCCCGCGGTTTGGGCGCGGTTGCCGGACGGCCTGCGCGCGCTGTTGCGGCTCAACAACACGCTGGCCGGACGGATGCTGCTGGGGCCGCTGATCGGCGTGGCGGTGTTTGTGCGGGCCGACTGGCGGGCGATCCGGCGCGGCGACCGCAGGGTGCGTGACGCCTGGCTCTGGCATGTTCCGGCGGTGGCGCTGGTTCTGCTCTGGCTGGCCCATGCGCCGATGCCGGTCTGGGCCTATCTGATCGCGGTCTGGATCGGGCTAGGGATCCTCAAGATCCGCACCTTTCTCGAACATCGTGCGCATGAGCGCAGCAGCGGCCGCACCGTGATCATCGAGGATCGCGGGCCGCTGGCGCTGCTCTTTCTCAACAACAACCTGCATGTCGTGCATCACATGCATCCCGATGTCGCGTGGTATCGGCTTCCGGCGCTCTATGCGGCGCGGCGCGATCACTACCGCGCGCGCAACGACGGCTATGTCTATCGCTCCTATGGAGAGATCTTTCGCGCGCATTTCTGGCGCGCCAAGGATCCGGTGGCGCATCCGCTCTGGCCCTGGCGGTGAGCAGCGCCTGATCTGACCCCGCTGGCCAATCCCGACTATCCGTTGCATGACAGGGTATGGATTCCTGGATCATCCTCTCAGTTGCGGCGGCGGCGTTTCAGACGCTGCGCTTCATGCTGCAAAAGCATCTCAGCATGGGGGCGCTCAGCGTTGGTGGCGCGACGCTGGCGCGGTTTTTCTATTCCGCGCCATTCATTGTCATCCTTGCTCCGGGGTCTCTCCTCGCCACCGGCGCGCTCTGGCCCGGCACCTCGGCCCTGTTCTGGGCCTATGCGGTGGTTGGCGGTCTGTCACAAATCCTTGCCACCTGGTGCGTCGTGGCGCTCTTTGCGGAGCGTAACTTTGCGGTCGGCATCACCTTCAAGAAAACCGAAGTCGTGCAAACGGCACTCGTCGGTCTGGTGATTCTTGGCGACCGGATCACCGCCTTGGGGCTGGGTGCGATCCTCATTGGTCTTGTCGGTGTTCTGATCCTGTCGGACAGGCCAGAGAAAAAGGGCTACTGGGGACAGCGGATTGCCAACCGTGCGGCCGGTCTTGGTCTTGCCTCCGGGGCGTTCTTTGCCGTTTCGGCGGTTACGTATCGCGGTGCCACGCTGGAGATTGCCAGCGACGATGCGTTCACGCGCGCCGGGCTCACGCTGATGATGGTGACGGTGATGCAGGCCCTTGCCGTGACGCTCTGGCTCATCTGGCGCGAACCGGGTCAGGTCGGCCGGGTTCTTGCGGCCTGGCGCACCGCTGTCTGGATGGGCCTGACCGGGATGGCAGGAAGCCTCTGCTGGTTCACGGCCTTCACGTTGCAGAACGCGGCCTATGTCTTTGCCGTGGGGCAGGTCGAAGTGATCTTTTCGCTCATCGCTTCGGTGCTCTTTTTTGGCGAGAGGATCACCCGGCGCGAGGGCTGGGGGATCGCTCTGATCACGCTGTCGGTGATCGCAGTGGTGATGTTCCGTTGAGCCGCAGGAAAAGGCTCTCCTCGTCATCATTGCGAAAGAACGGGACAGAGGCGGGCGGTGTTCGGTCATGTGCCCGTGCGGCCACCTCGGCCAGCACCACCTCGGTGATGAAGGGCAGGTCAAAGCGGCGCACCTCCGCGAGCGGCACCCATTGCAGGTGATCGAGTTCGTCGCAGGCGGCGGCAAAATCATCCGGATCGCCGGCGATCGCCTCGGCGTGAACCAGAAAGAAGCGCGCGTCGAACCGGCGCGGACGGCCGGGTGGGGTGATCGCGCGGAACACGAATTGCAACGCGTCGGCCACCGGCACAAGGCCGCGCGCGGCAAAGCCGGACCAATCCGCAGGCACCGTGCCGGGCCATTGCCCGGCCGTGCCAAGCGTCAGTCCGGTTTCCTCCCAGAGTTCGCGGATTGCGGCGGCGGCAAGCGCATGGCCAAGATCGCGCGCGCAGTCCTCGCGCAGTCGTTCGGCGCAGAGTGCGGGCAGCGCGCGCGCCAATGGCACATCGGCGTCGGCGGCATCCACCGCGCCACCGGGAAAGACGAACTTGTTTGGCATGAAGGCCGCCTTTGCCCCGCGCTGGCCCATCAGAACATGCTGTCCGTGCTCTGTCTCGCGCAGAACGATCACGGTGGCGGCGTCGCGCAGCGAGGATTTGTCCTGAGCTGAGGTGGTCATGCGGACCCTTTCGCGGCATTGGGCCTAGGCGTGTTCCTTGAACCCATGCATCAGGCGGGCCCACTGAAAGGCGACGATGGCCCCTTTCAGTCGCGGTAAGAGGTAGAGCGAGAGCGCGACGGTGCCAATAGCGAATATGGTGAACAGCACCAGCGGTTCGGGCCGAAACGTCTCGAACACGATCAGCAGCAGCGGCGCCATGATATGCCCCACGATCAGGATCGTGAGATAGGCAGGTCCGTCATCGGCGCGATGATGGCTGAAATCTTCGCGGCAGACCGGACAGGTGTCGCGCACCGTGAGATATCCCTTGAGGATCGGGCCTGAACCGCAATTCGGACATTTACCGGAAAAGCCCCGGCGCAATGCGGGCCATAAGGCGCGACCGGTCGGGTTGGGGGTCGTCGAATCGGGCATGGTTCACTCGTTTTTGGATGCCGCAAGTTGGGGCAGATCGCGCTGAAAGGAAAGATGCGGCGCCGGGCTTGCGTCGCGATGTCGCAAATTGCGACCTTCGAGACAAGCGGGGGCGTCGAATTTTCAGTCGCGCACGCCGGAAGTTCGGGCATCCCCCGTATCAAGGGATGGAAGCCCTCGCGACCTGCGGGCGTTTTACGAGACGGCAACGATATCCTTGAGGGAGATACGACGATGAAGATCACTGTTCTGAGAACTGCACTGGCCGCGATGGTGGTGGTGGGCGGTGTGGGGTCGCTCCACGCCGAGAGCGAGATGAAAAACATGCGGCACGGCATGGGGATGCAGCCGAGTTTCGAGGAGTTGGACGCTGATGCCGATGGCAAGATCACGCCAGAGGAAATGGCGGCCCAGATGCAGGCCCGTTTCGAGGGGGCGGATGGCAATGGCGATGGCGCGCTCTCGCGCGATGAGTTGATCGCCCGGATGACAGAGCGACAGGCCGAGCGGATCGCGGCCCATGCCGACCACATGATCGAGCGGCACGATACCGATGGCGATGGCATGATCAGCCCGGATGAGATGAAGGCGGGCCGGGACGGGCGGATGTTCAAGCGCGCTGACACGGATGGCGACGGCGCAATCAGCAAGGCAGAGTTTGATGCGATGCGCGAGGACATGCGGGCAAGGCATCAGGCCAAGAAGGCCAAGCAATAGCCGCGGCACCCGGCCCTGACCACGCTGGCCAGGGCCGGGGTTCAGCGATAGGCTCGGGGGCGATGGACATGCCATTTGACGCCATGGGCGAGACGTCGGACGAGGCCTTGCTGGTGCTCTTCGCCAATGGCGACGGGGCGGCAGCGCGAGTGCTGACGCAGCGTCTGACGCCTCGGGTCATGGCGCATGCCTACCGGTTGCTCGGGCACCACGCGGAGGCCGAGGATGTGACGCAGGAGGCGATGCTGCGGCTCTGGAAACAGGCGGCCAATTGGCGGCAGGGCGAGGCAAGGGTCAGCACATGGCTCTACCGGGTGGTGGCCAATCTCTGCATCGACCGCAGACGGCGCGCGCGCGGGGTGGCGCTTGAGAGCATCCCCGAGCCCGAGGATGACACGGCCAGCGCCGCAGAGGTTCTTCAGGATCGGGCGCGCGCCGCCGCCTTGCAATCCGCGCTCGACGCGCTTCCGGACCGGCAGCGTCAAGCGGTGGTGTTGCGCCATCTCGATGGACTGGCCAATCCGGAGATCGCGGAGATCATGGAGATCACCGTGGAAGCGGTGGAAAGCCTGACGTCGCGCGGCAAGCGGGCGCTGGCTGCGGCGCTCGGAGCGAGACAAGAGGAGTTGGGATATGCCGATGACTGATAATGAACCGGACAGGACCGGCCTGAACGTCTATCTTGACGCCGCCCGCGCGCGGCGCGCGGCGCCATCGAGCGACCTTCTGGCGCGGATCATGGCGGATGCGCAGGCGGTGCAGGCGGCAGCCGACCTGCGTCCTGCGCCTTTGCGGGCGGGTCTGGCCGAACAGTTCTATCGCCTGCTGGGAGGCTGGCCGGCTTTTGCGGGCCTTGCCACGGCGGCTGCAACCGGGGTCTGGCTGGGCACGAATTTGCCGGTGGCGCCGCTTTCTGCGGGCGAGGTGGGCTATCTGGTGGATATCGCCCCGGAGCTTGCCTTTGATCTGGCGGGGGGGGATTTCTGATGGTGGTGAAACCGGACGCGGGCGGGCGGATGGTGCCTTGGGCGCGCGGCCTGCTGATTGCCTCGCTGACGCTCAATATCCTGATGGTGGGGCTGGCCGCGGGGTGGGCGCTGCGTCATGGTTGGCCGCAGGAGGCCTCTCATTCCGCGCGGATGGATCTGGTGGGGGGGCCGCTCACACGCGCCCTGAGCGAGGTGGACCGCCGCGAGATCGGGCGCAGGATGCGGCAGGCCCAACGTGAGCGCGGAGATTTTCGTCAAGAGATACGGGCCGGTTTCGAGGCCCTTGTGGACAATCTGCGGGCGGTTCCCTTTGACCCCGAACGAGTGGCCGCAACGATGCGCGCGCAGCGCAAGGGCGTGGCTGAACGGTTTGATCTGGGTCAGCAGGTGCTGATCGAACATCTGGCGCAGATGAGCGATGCCGAGCGCGGCGCCTATGCCGACCGGGTGCAGGCGCGTATCGACGAGGATCGCGCGCAGCACGGTCATCGGCCCAAGGAGTAAAGCGGGTCATCGCTGGAGACTGGCGCACCGAGGATGCGAACAGGATGCGAATGGCTGGAGGGGTGCCGGATGTCAGTCGTCCACTGATCCGTGGACCGCGAATTGCGCGATCCCGGCATCCTGCGCTGCGATCACGCTGAAGGTTTCGCGCACCCCCGCCTCTGTCAGGTCTCGCAGGACGGTCAGCAGCGTATTGGGCGCATGATCCTCGCAGAGATCGGCCATCTGGGCGATCTCCTCGAGGGCCACGGGACGGGCGGAGTCAAGATCGGGCGCGCCGTAGAACTCCACGAAATGCTGGGCGAGGTGTTCTGTCAGGGAGTCGCATTCGGCCTCTTCCATCTGTGTGACCGCAACGAATGTCACCCGGCCGAAGGTCTCGATCCCGAGCCAGCCGTTCGCAAAGGCCTGACGCGCCTTGCCGGTCAGATCCGCCTGCGTCCAGTTGGAGAACTCGAACCCGCCCGACAGGCACCACTCACCGGTGCGCGCCGGGCTGTGATAGACGCGCTGGTCGCTTTCATCGAAGTGGATCGCGCGGGCGAGTTTCATGTCGGGGTCTCCAGAATCGTGCTGAGCGGAATGAGATGGGTCGTCTCGTCGGCGCTGAGCAACATGCCAAAATGTTCATCAACGCCAATGAATGTGCCTCTGAGGCCGTTTTGCGTGACCTCCTTGCCGATTGACCACGCGAGGCCACGCCATTCGGCATGAAGGGCGCGGGTGCCCTCCGCTTCCCATGTATTGATCCACAGGAGCGTATGGCGCGCCCAGGCTTCGAGCAAGAGCAGAGCGTCCACCTCGGCGCAGCCTTCGTCATGAAGTGCCGTCTGATCGGGGGTGTCACCCGGCCGATCCGTCGTTTGAAGGAGCGGCAGGTCGAGGCCCACGACCAGCCAGGCCGGTTCCGCGGCCGGATCACGGCCGCCGGCTGCGACGCGCAATCGCCCGCAACATGCCGCGTTGACGCGAATCCCGCCGGCCCATTCGAGGTGCACCGCCACTTCCGGCGGGGCGAGCGCCCCGAGCGCGTTCTGAAAGCCAATGCCGCAGGCGGGCAGCATGGCCATCGCCTCTTTCAGGGGCACCTCGGGCACCAGCACCAGCGCCGCGAGCAACCGGTTGACGGTGATGTTGTGCACGATCAGACCGGCATCGCAGCCCGAGACCGCCATGGTGCAGGCGGTGGCGAACGGATCGGTCGCGCCGGACACCGCGAGGCCGGACAGCAGCGGTGGAAAGCTCGGTGCGTTCATGCCACGCCTTGTGCGATGAGATAGCGGGCGACATCGCGAAACGCCTGCGCTTGCGCGCTGTCGGGTTTCGACACCACGATGGGTGCGCCACCATCAGAGGCGATGCGGATATCGAGATGCAGCGGCACCTCGGCCAGAAGCGGCACGCCCAGTTTCTCGGCCTCGGCCTTGACCCCGCCATGGCCGAAAACATGTTCCTCGAAGCCGCAATTCGAGCAGATATGCGTTGACATGTTCTCGATCATGCCCAGCACCGGCACATGCAACTGGTTGAACATGTCGATCGCCTTGCGGGCATCCAGAAGGGCGACATCCTGCGGCGTCGAGACGATGATCGCGCCATCAACCACGGTCTTTTGGGCGAGGGTCATCTGCACATCGCCGGTGCCCGGAGGCAGATCGACAACGAGGCAGTCGAGCGCGCCCCATTGCACCTGCATCAGCATCTGTTGCAGCGCACCCATCAGCATCGGGCCGCGCCAGACCACGGCCTGCCCCTCGTTGAGCATGAGACCGATCGACATCATCGTCACGCCATGATTGCGCAGCGGCAGGATGGTCTTGCCGTCGGGGCTGGCGGGTCGGCCGGAAATGCCCAGCATCCGCGGTTGGCTTGGTCCATAGACATCGGCATCGAGGAGGCCCACCCGCCGTCCCTCGGCCGCGAGCGCACAGGCGAGGTTGGCAGAGACGGTGGATTTGCCGACGCCCCCCTTGCCCGAGGCAATCGCGATGATATGGGCCACGCCGGGCACATTCTGCGGACCTTTCGGCTCTGCCTTGCGGGCGGGCTTGAGATCGGGCGGGGTCTTTGTGGAATGGCCGGTGAGAATCACCGAGACGGAGTCGACACCGGCCAATCCCTTGACGACCGCCTCGGCCGCATCGCGCACGGGTCTGTAGGTATCGGCCTTGGCCGGGTCGATCTCAAGCACGAAGCGCACGGTTGCGCCTTCGACGGTCAGGGCGCGCATGACGCCCGCCGCAACGATGTCGGATCCGCTGACCGGATCGCTGATGGTTTTCAGCGCCGCGAGGATGTCGTCTCTGGTGAGTGCCACGTCAGTCCTGTCCCTTGATCGTGCCGGTCACGGCATGTTCGACATCGAGCCCCTCGATGGTCAACACCATCCTGGCCTTGAACGCCTGCCCGGCGGTTGCCCCCTTCTGGCGCAGCGCTTCTTCGATCGCCTGTTGCGAGGTCACGCCCACCTGTTTGAGGAACTTGCGCATTGACATGTTGAAATCGTCGCTCATGATCTTCTCCTTCATATGATCAAGACAGTTGACGCGGCCGCAGAGGTCTTTCTACCGTGGGCCATGCGGGAAGGGAACTCAATCCGGAACTCTGGTCTGCGGATCCTGTCGGTCTGCATCGCCCTGCTTTTGCCTGTCGGGACGGGGGCGCAGGAGCGCGCGTTGCGGCTCAGCGCCCCGGTGGCCCTGATGGAGAGCGGGCTTATGGATCACCTGAGGCCGCGCTTCTCTCTGAAAACGGGCGTGAAGATCGAGATCGTGCCCGAAGGACAAGAGGCCGATATCGTGCTCAGCCCTGACGAGGGGCGCGCGGTGTTCGAGGGCGCGGGTGCGCTGTGGCGGATGCGGGTTGATGGTGCCCATCCGGGGGCCGCGCGCTTTGCCGACTGGCTGACCTCCGAGGTGGGGCAGCGCACCGTTGCCGGTTACGCGGTGGCCGGTCATGCGCCATTCAGCTTGCCCGAACCTGTCGATGAGGCCAAGCCTGCGGGTCTTTTCGATGGTGATCCCGCAGAAGGGAAACGGGTCTCGATTCTGTCTTGCGGAAGATGTCATGTGGTTGCGCCCGAGCGGGGCACGGGGTCCATCGGATCGACGCCATCCTTTGCCGTGCTGCGCGGGCTCCCCGATTGGGAGGCCCGTTTCCAGACGTTCTATCTGCTCAAGCCGCATCCCGCCTTTACGCAGGTCACTGGCGTCACGCCCTCGTTTGCGCCAAACCGGCCGCCGCCGATCGTGCCGGTCGAGGTCACACCCGAGGAGGTGCAGGCCATCCTCGCCTTTGTCGCGGGTCTGAGTCCCGCCGATCTGGGCGAACCGATCCAAGTTCAGTGATCCTTGCGCTTGCCAAGGTAGTCGTCGGTGGTGCGCATACGCGGGCGCTCGCCCATGGCAAGGGGATTGTCGGTTGAACCGAACTGCGCGTTGATGCGGCAGCCCTCGCACATCTGGATCATGCGCGCGGCCTCTGAGGTAGCGAACATGGCGTGTTTGCCGGCGAGTTTTTCCGTGATCCGGTCAATCGTCGCCTTCGAGCCGAAAAGCGTGCCGCATTCGATGCAGGCGAAGGGCTCTTCCTCGTTCAGCACCACCTGAGTGAGGGCCGAGTCATCGAGGGTCATGCGCGGCTCGAGCGTGATCGCCTTTTCCGGGCAGATCGTGGCGCAGATGCCGCATTGCAGGCAGGCGTCCTCTTGAAAGCGCAGTTGCGGCAGATCGGGATTGTCCAACAGCGCGCCCGAAGGGCAGAGCGAGACACATGACAGGCAGAGCGTGCAGGTGTCGGTATTGACCAGCACCGCGCCATATGGGGCGGTGGCGGGCAGGGAGAGCATACCGCCCGAAGGATTGAGGGATTTCGCGGCAAGGCGGGCCACCTGTCGGCGGCTGCCCATCGGCAGAACCGGGGTGGCGATGGGCGCGGGCGGCGTGGCGCCATAGAGCGCATCGCAGAGCGCGTCGGGGTCGGTGAGGTCGAGCAGATGCACGCTGGCCGCCGCTGTCATGGCCTGCGCCAGGGGCACCTCCTGATCGAGGGCGTCGCGCTCGGTGGTGGGGGCCAGCAGGATCGTCACATCGGCAAAGCCAGAGGCGAGGGCCGCGAGGATTTCTGCATGGCCAAACCCGGCGAGGGCCGGGGCCTCCATCGGGATGACATCGGCGGGCAGGCCGCGGCCGTGGCGGGCGGCGAGACGGATCATCTCGGTCCCATGCCCTGCATCATGCACCAGAAGGCGCGGGGCGATGCCACCCGCGCGGCGATAGGCAGAGGCCAGCGTCTGAATGCGCCGGAAGGTCATGTCGGGGGGCGGCGTGTCATAGGTGATGGCGCCGGAAGGACAGCGTGCGGAACAGGCGCCACAGCCGGCGCAGACCATCGGGTCGATGCTGACGTGATCACCGTCCGGGGTGATGGCCCCGGTCGGGCAGATGTCGAGACATTTGCTGCACCCGGTCTGTCTGGCGCGGGAATGGGCGCAGAGCAGCGGCTCCAGTGCGACATAGAGCGGTTTTTCGAACGTGCCGATCATCTGAGCGGCCTCGAACACCGCATCCGAGACCGCGCTCAGGCTACCGGGGTCCGCGCGCAGGTAGCCGTCGCGTTTTTGTGGCGCAGGAAACATCGCTGTGCCGCCGGTGAGGTCGAGAATGATGTCGCATTGCGTCTGTCCGCCATCGCGCGGCGCGGTCCAGCGCAGGGGGCCGCGCCCGCCGGGATCAACCTGTTGCAGCGCGTCCAAGCGCAGGTCAAACTGCCCGAGCGTTCCGCGCGCCTGCGTGATCCTGCCCCGGATCGTGTCGAAATCGCGGGTCTCCGGAGGGGGGGTATCGTCCGTCAGGAGCACCGTGACCCCGAGGATCGGCGCCAGTTTTTCCGCAGCGGGCAGCGCCACGTCTGCGGCCCCGATGATCAGGCAAAGCCCCTCGGAAATGACATCAAGCGTCTTTTCAGGGGGCGTGGGCAGGCTGGCGTCGGCCAGCAGCGCGGCCATTTTGGGCAGTTTGGGGGCCGGATCGTCGGACCAGCCGGCCCGGTCGCGCAAGTCGATGAAGGCGGGGCTCTCCACCTCGAGTTCGGTGGCCAGTTCCTCGAAGATGCGGCGCTCTTGCGCGCAGCAGATTATTGCGTTGCCTGTCGCGATCGCCTTGCTCGCCGCGTCGATTTCCTCGGTGCACAGGGCAGTGTGAAGCCGTGAACACGTCAGGCCACTGGCCTTGGTGAGCCCATCGGGGGCAAGGGTCTGGGTGGAGGAGCAATTGCACAATATCAGATGTTTAGGCATGTTTACTCCGGTGTTTTTCACGTCTGGGAACCGGATCTGACCGATCGCGTTGGGCAGACCTTAGTCACGATTCGAAGCGCCCGTAAACCGCAATTCGAATCGCGCAGCAGGAGAGATGCGACCGAGGAGGAGGCCGGTCTAATCCTGATTGATTCTGTTTGTTTGCAACAGCTTGCCATGCGGCAATGCAGCATTGAAAGGGACAATGTGGACAATCTGTCCTTTGTCGGGCGCGGCCCTGTCTGGAGGGGTTCAAAATGTCCGGATCGCACCGGATGTGGACTGTCGCATACAGAAAATGCTTTGCGCGGTCAGAAATCTGGACCAATCTTGGCGCGACACAAGGTCACTCGACGCAAGACAGGGACGGCAAGGAAGCGTGACGCACATCCAGGAAAAAGAGATGATGGTGCCGCTTGGCGTCGTCATCCGCAAAACGGCCGGTGTGACCCGTTGGGCGAAGTGGGCGTGGCGTGCCGTGGCGGTGGTGCCGGGGGCAACGCAGGCGGACTGGCGCGAGTTGAGGCGAGATGGCGAGGCGGTTGATTATCATGCGGCGACGGTGACGCTGGATCTGCATCACACCCAGACCGAGGCCTATCTGCACGCGCTCTCGGCCAAGGTGCCTTCGGTTTTCGTGATCCTGCGTAAACGCATCGGCGTCGATGCGGCCCGCGCGCCGTTCAAGGTTGTAATGGTCACGGCCTCGCCCTTTGAAGCGCAGGATTATTGCGAGAATGGCGAGGATATCGTGGAGAGTGTGCCGATGCCCGAAGGGCTGGTGGCGCTGATCCGTGATTTCATCGAGGCGCATCACGAGGAAGAAGCTTTCAGCAAGCGCCGTCGCGACAAGTTGGCCGAAGTTCCGGCGCAGGACGGGATTGGCGATCCGCGCATCGTGCAGGCCCGCGATGTCTATGCCACGCCGCACCGCGCACGCCGGGGGAGGCTGAATTGAACCGGAGGTCGGATTTCTGGTCGCGCCGCAAGGCGCAGGTTGAGGCCGAAGCGCGCGACGAGGCGCGGCTTGTGGAGACGCAAGAGCTTGCGGCGCGTGAGGCGCAACTGGCTGAGAAAACCGATGCAGAACTCTGCGAGGAACTGGGCTTGCCGGATCCTGACCTGCTGAAAATGGGAGATGATTTTCGCGCTTTCATGGCCAAGGCGGTGCCGGAACGGCTGCGTCGGCGCGCGTTGCGGCGATTGTGGGTCAGCAACCCGGTCTTGGCCAATCTCGACGGCCTGATCGATTATGCCGAGGATTACACGGACAGCGCCAGGGTCGTCGCGAACATGAAAACCGCCTATCAGGTCGGCAAGGGCATGTTGGCGCATGTCGAGGAAATGGCGCGACAGGCCGAAGCGCTGGTCAATCCGCTGGTCGCGCAAGACCCCGATCAAGACCCCGATGAGGTGGCCGACGTCGCGGCACAGGAGCCGCCGACCGAGGCGGCGCTGGCAGAGGCGGAGGTAGCAGTGGAGGCAGAGACCGGAGAGGCAACCATCGCCCTGGCTCCGCCGCGCCGCCGGTTGCGGTTTCAATTTCAAGATCAGGCGGGCGTATCTGCATGACCCAACACGAGGCCATCATGGACCAACAGACCGCAACGACCGCGATTGACGCAGAGGACCGCCTTCGTGCCGATCTCTACGATTTCCTCGCGGCCCTTCTGGCGCGGCCGCCGGCACCGGATCTTTTGGCCAGGACAGCCGACCTGAGGGGCGACGACACCGCGCTGGGAGAGGCCGTTTCGGCGCTGGCGCGCGTTGCGAGGGTCAGCAAAGCCTCTGGGGTCGAGCGCGAGTTCAACGCGCTTTTCATTGGTTTGGGGCGGGGGGAGTTGCTGCCCTATGCGAGCTATTATCTGACCGGGTTTCTCAACGAGAAGCCGTTGGCAGGGCTGCGCCGAGACATGGCTGCGCGCGGTATGCAGCGGGGGCCAAATGTCTATGAGCCAGAGGACAACATCGCCTCGGTGATGGAGATGATGGCGGGGCTCATTCTGGGGCGCTTTGGCGCTCCGGCATCCATTGCCGATCAGAAGGCGTTCTTTGGCAAGCATATCGGCCCTTGGGCGGGGCATTTTTTTACGGATTTGGAAGCAGCGACCCACTCGGTTCTCTACGCCTCGGTCGGCGCAGTCGGGCGGGCGTTCATGGAAATCGAGGCGCAAGGCTTTCGAATGAGCGGGGCTTGATCCCGTGATGCAACCGGCGGAGATATTCGTCACAACGAGGGGAGGGAAACCTACATGACCCGGAAAACCGACGCTGGCAGCAGCCGCCGTGATTTTCTGAAACTGGCCGCAACCGGCGCACCCGCAATCGCGGTCGCGACCGTGGTGACGGCGGGCACGGCAGAGGCTGCCGAG
>PFEY01000068.1:53409-61693 GCA_002783205.1 Rhodobacteraceae bacterium CG17_big_fil_post_rev_8_21_14_2_50_63_15
CCCGTTTCTAGGACCGGACGAGATCACAGCCGCTGGCGACTGGTTGCGTGAGGCCCGACCGTCAGAGGAAACCGCAAGACCCGGTCCTTGTGGCCAAGGGAGGAGAGAGAAACATGCTTAGGAAAAAGACCAACGGGGTTGCGAGACGCCCCCTGCGGACCAGCATCCTGTCCGAGATGGGCGGAACATCCGTCGATCGCCGTGCCTTTCTGCGCGGCAGCGGTCTGGCCATCGGTGGTCTGGCCGCGATCGGTGCGATGGGCGGCACCGTCACCCGCGCCAATGCGCAAAGTGCTGCCAATGAGGCGGTCCAGACCGTCAAGTCCGTCTGCACCCACTGCTCTGTCGGCTGCACGGTCGTGGCTGAAGTGCAGAACGGTGTGTGGATCGGGCAGGAGCCCGGCTGGGACAGCCCCTTCAATCTGGGCGCGCACTGTGCCAAGGGGGCGGCGGTTCGCGAGCACGCGCATGGCGAGCGCCGTCTCAAATATCCGATGAAGAAAGAGGGCGGCGAGTGGAAGCGCATCAGCTGGGAGCAGGCGATCAACGAGATCGGCGACAAGATGTTGCAGATCCGCGAGGAAAGCGGCCCGGATTCGGTCTATTGGCTGGGCAGCGCCAAGCATAGCAACGAACAGTCCTATCTGTTCCGCAAGTTCGCCGCCTATTGGGGCACAAACAACGTCGACCATCAGGCGCGGATCTGTCACTCGACCACCGTTGCGGGGGTTGCGAACACATGGGGCTACGGCGCCATGACCAACAGCTACAACGATATTCACAAGTCCAAGGCGATCTTCCTCATCGGCGGCAATCCGGCCGAGGCACATCCGGTCTCGCTGCTGCATATCCTCAAGGCCAAGGAGGAAAACAACGCGCCGCTCATCGTCTGCGACCCGCGCTTTACCCGCACGGCGGCGCATGCCGATGAATATGTGCGGTTCCGTCCGGGCACGGACGTGGCGCTGATCTGGGGCATTCTCTGGCACATCTTCGAGAACGGCTGGGAGGACAAGGAATTCATCCGCACCCGCGTCTGGGGGATGGACCAGATCAAGGACGAAGTGAAGAAATGGACACCCGAAGAAGTGGAGCGCGTGACCGGTGCGCCGGGCGAGCAAATTCGCCGGGTGGCGCGGACGCTGGCGAACAATCGTCCCGGCACTGTGATCTGGTGCATGGGCGGCACCCAGCACAGCACCGGCAACAACAACACCCGCGCCTATTGCATCCTGCAACTTGCGCTTGGCAACATGGGCGTGGCTGGTGGCGGCACCAACATCTTCCGTGGCCATGACAACGTGCAGGGCGCGACCGATCTGGGCGTTCTGGCTGATACGCTGCCCGGCTACTACGGGCTGGCCGAGGGGTCCTGGGCCCATTGGGCGCGCGTTTGGGAAGAGGATCTGGATTGGCTGAAAGGCCGTTTTTCTGACGTCACAATTGGCGAAACCAAGATCATGAACGTCGCCGGGATCACGGTCAGTCGCTGGATCGACGGTGTGCTCGAGGACAAGGAGAACATGGACCAACCCGACAATGTGCGGGCCATGGTGTTCTGGGGTCATGCGCCCAACAGCCAGACGCGCGGCAAGGAAATGAAGACCGCGATGGAAAAGCTGGACATGCTGGTCGTGGTCGATCCGTTCCCGACGGTCTCTGCCGTCATGAACGATCGCACCGATGGCGTGTATCTCTTGCCAGCCACGACGCAATTCGAGACGCGCGGTTCTGTCACCGCCTCGAATCGTTCGTTGCAGTGGCGCGATCGGATCATGGCGCCGCTCTTTGAGTCCAAGGTCGATCACGAGATCATGGCGCTCTTCGCCAAGAAGTTCGGCTTCGACGACCGGATGTTCCGCAACATCGCAATGGATGAGCAGGGTGAGCCCAATGTCGAGGACATCACCCGCGAGTTCAACCGCGGCATGTGGACGATCGGTTACACCGGCCAGTCGCCAGAGCGGATGAAGCTGCATATGGCCAACCAGCACACTTTCGACAAGACGACGCTGCGCGCCAATGGCGGCCCCGCCGATGGCGACTACTACGGGATGCCCTGGCCCTGCTGGGGCACGGCAGAGATGAATCACCCGGGCACCGCCAATCTCTATGACATGTCGTTGCCGGTCTCACGGGGGGGGTTGACCTTCCGCGCCCGGTTTGGCGTGGAGCGGGACGGCGACAATCTTCTGGCCGAGGGCGTCTATTCGGTGGGCTCGGAGATCCAGGACGGATACCCGGAATTCACCATGCAGATGCTGATGGATCTGGGCTGGGATGGCGATCTGACGGCCGAGGAACGCGCTGCCATTGACGCGGTAGGCGGACCCAAAGCCAACTGGAAGATCGACCTTTCGGGCGGGATCCAGAGGGTGGCGATCAAGCATGAATGCGCGCCCTTTGGCAATGCCAAGGCACGCGCCGTGGTCTGGAACTTCCCCGATCCGGTGCCGCTGCACCGCGAGCCGCTCTATACCCCGCGGCGCGACCTGGTGGCGGATTACCCGACCTATGAGGACCGCAAGTTCTTTCGTCTGCCGACGATGTATGCGTCGATCCAGAAGAACGACTTTGCCAAGGACTATCCGATCATCCTCACCTCCGGCCGCCTGGTCGAATACGAGGGTGGCGGTGACGAGACCCGGTCGAACCCGTGGCTTGCCGAATTGCAGCAAGACATGTTCGTCGAGATCAACCCGCGCGACGCCAACAACATCGGTATCCGCGACGGCGCACAGGTCTGGGTCGAGGGGGCCGAAGGCGCCAAGGTCAAGGTCATGGCGATGATTACCGAACGGGTGGCCGAGGGCGTTGTCTTCATGCCCTTCCACTTTGGCGGCCATTTCGAGGGCAAGGATCTGCGCGACAAGTATCCCGCCGGGTCCGATCCCTATGTGCTGGGCGAGGCGACGAACACCGCGCAGACCTATGGCTACGACTCTGTCACCCAGATGCAGGAGACCAAGTGCACTCTCTGCAAGATCATGCCAGCGTAAGGAGGAAAGAGAATGGCAAGAGCAAAGTTTCTCTGCGACGCCGAGCGCTGCATCGAGTGCAACGCCTGTGTCACGGCCTGCAAGAACGAGCACGAGGTGCCGTGGGGGATCAACCGCCGCAAGGTGGTGACGATCAACGACGGCAAACCGGGTGAACGCTCGATCTCGGTCGCCTGCATGCACTGCTCGGACGCGCCCTGCATGGCGGTCTGTCCGGTGGATTGCTTCTACCAGAACGAGGAAGGCATCGTCCTGCACTCCAAGGATCTGTGCATCGGCTGCGGCTATTGCTTCTATGCGTGCCCGTTCGGCGCGCCGCAATATCCGCAGGCTGGCAATTTCGGGTCGCGTGGCAAGATGGACAAATGCACCTTCTGCGCGGGTGGCCCGGAGGAGAACCACTCGGCCGCCGAGTTCCAGAAATACGGGCGCAACCGGATCGCCGAGGGCAAGCTGCCGATCTGCGCCGAGATGTGCTCGACCAAGGCGTTGCTGGCCGGTGACGGCGATGTGGTCTCGGCCATCTACCGCGAGCGTGTGGTGGCGCGCGGCTTTGGCTCGGGTGCCTGGGGCTGGGGCACCGCCTATGGTCAGAAAAGCGGAGGCTGATCCGACCGACAAGGCGCGCCCTGCGCGCGCCTTGTCCCTTCTGCGGTGGGCGGCCCCTGTGCCGCCCGCGCGTCCCTCGAATTCTCATACAGGATGATCTGCCATGATCCGCATGATCCTGCCCTTCTTTCTGTCGCTGTTCCTCGCGCTCCCGCTGGCGGCGCAGCAGGGGGCGGAGGCCCCGCAACCCGACCGCTCCGCCACCGGCGGCGCGCAGACGCTGGACGATATCCTCGCCCGGCAACGCGGCGAGAAGGTGGATGACAGTTTCCGCCGCAACGCCACGGGAAACCCCGACAATGCCGCCGGGATCGCGGGGCAATTGGGCACACTGGGTGGCGTGTCCGATGCCGAGGTCTGGCGCGCGCTGCGTTACGGGCTGGACGATGTGAAGGTGTCGGCGGGCGGGCCAGAGGCGCGCGTGCTCATTCAGGACAGCGGCATGCGCTGGCTCGCGTTCCGCAAAGGGCCGCTGGCGACCTCCGGGGCCTGGCTCTTGGGCGCCACGCTGGCGCTTCTGGCGCTCTTCTACCTCATCCGGGGCAAGATCCGCATCGACGGGCAGAAAACCGGTCGCACCGTGACCCGGTTTAAGGCGATCGAGCGATTTGGTCACTGGCTGATGGGGGGGGCTTTCATCGTGCTGGCGATCACCGGCCTCGCGGTGCTCTTTGGCCGGATGGTGATCATTCCGCTTTTGGGACATGAGGCATTCTCGACCATCGCTGTGGCCTCGAAATGGGTGCATAACAACATCTCCTGGGCCTTCATGCTGGGGCTGGTGATGGTTTTTGTCATGTGGGTGGCGCATAACATTCCCAACCGAACCGATCTGAAATGGCTGGCCGCGGGCGGGGGCATCTTCACCAAGGGCGTTCATCCGCCTGCCCGGAAATTCAACGCCGGTCAAAAGATGATCTTCTGGTCCGTCATCGTCTTTGGCGTCTCCATCTCGGTCACCGGCCTCGCCCTGCTCTTTCCCTTTGAATTGCCGATGTTCGCCAAGACCTTCGCCCTTCTCAACCAGACCGGGCTGCCGCAGCTTCTGGGCTTTGGCGACTTGCCCGAGGTCATGGCCCCGCATGAGGAAATGCAGCTGGCGACGCTCTGGCACGCGATCATGGCCTTCGTGCTGATGGCCATCATCCTTGCGCATATCTACATCGGATCGGTCGGCATGGAGGGTGCGTTCGAGGCCATGGGATCTGGCGAAGTGGAAGAGCAATGGGCGCGCGAGCATCACGCTCTCTGGCTTGACGAATTGCAGGAGAAGGGGCGCGCCGCCGATCCTGCCAAGGCCGCGACGCCCGCGGAATAGACATGCGCGCCCTTGGCATCGGGCTTTGGGTTCTGGGGCTGCTGGCGACAGAGCCTCTGGCGGCGGCGGAGTTCACCACGCTCAAGGGGCATGGCGGGCCGGTGATGGCGCTGGCCGTTCAGCCCTCAACCGGGCAGGTGGCCTCGGGCAGTTTCGACAATTCCGTGGGGCTGTGGCAGGATCGTGTGCCGCGCTGGCTCGAGGGGCATTCCGCCGCGGTGAGCAGCCTTGCCTTTCTCGATGCCGAGCGCCTTGTTTCGGGCGGTGACGATTTCGCGCTGATGCTGTGGAATACGCAGAGCGGCGACAGCACCCGGCTGGAGGGGCACAGGGGCAAGATCGCGGCGCTGGATGTGTCGCCGGACGGCCACTGGATCGCCTCGGCCAGCTGGGACGGCTCGATCGGTCTGTGGCCCGTCAAAAGCGGTGCGCCGCGCTTTCTCAAGGGGCATCACGCGGCGGTGACGGACGTGGCCTTTGCCGCCGGGGGCGGGCTGCTCTATTCCTCTTCGGCCGATGGCACGCTCAGGGAATGGAACTGGCAGGATGCGCAGGCGACATCGCGCGTGCTGGCCGATCAGGGCTTTGGCATCAACAGGATCGTTCTCGGGCCGATGGATCGCTGGCTGGCCTATGGCGCGGTGGATGGGGCGACGCGCGTGATCGACACCGCGACCGGCGCCGAGATCGCGGATTTCTCGCTCGAGCGCCGCCCGATCCTGGCGCTTGTCCATCACGCGGCGACGGGGCAACTCGCCGCTGGAGACGGGCATGGCTACATCGTGGTGATCGACACCGAAGGCTGGCGCATCCGCCGCGATTTCCACGCGATGAGCAATGGCCCGGTCTGGGCGCTGGCCTTTTCCCCCGACGGGCAGATGATCTATGCCTGCGGGCTGAGCGAGGTGATCTATGGCTGGCCGGTCGAGTTGCTGGGCACGTATGATCCGGCGGGAGACGCGGAGCAGAGCTTTCTGCGGCCGCCGCAAGAGATGGAGAACGGCGAGCGGCAATTCATGCGTAAATGCTCGATCTGTCATGCGCTGACGCCGCCGCCCTCGCGCAAGGCGGGGCCGACGCTCTATGGCCTGTTCGGGCGGCGCGCGGGCAGCGTGGCGGGCTATGCCTATTCGCCGACGCTCGTTGGCACGGATATTATCTGGTCGGACGAGACGATTGACGCCCTGTTCGATCTTGGTCCGGATCATTTCATTCCCGGCTCTAAAATGCCGATGCAACGCATCACCGCGGCACAAGACCGGCAGGATATGGTAGACTATCTGCGCCGTGCCACGGCCAAGAAGGAGAACTGAAAGATGAAAGCCATGATTGCGGCCTTTGTGGTCTGCGCGGTGATTGCCGCCGCAGCGCCAACCGTCCTGCGTGAACTGGGCTATACGACCGCGGCCAAGCGGGCGGGTGATGCGGTGCGGTTGAGCGACGCCAAGGAATGACGCCAAAGGTCATCCCCGCCACGGCGCCGCTCGACGATTATGGCGAAAACCTTGCCCGTGCGGCCGTGCTGTTGATTGATGACGAGCCGGGGATGCGGAATTTTCTGGTCAAGACGCTGGGACCGCGCTGCCGACATGTCGAACAGGCCCGATCCTGCCAGGAAGCGGGCTGGATCCTTGACCAGGAACATTTCGATGTGCTGATCCTCGACAATATCATGCCCGACAGGACCGGGCTTGACTGGCTGGAGGATCAGCGCCGGGTGGGGCTCTTTGCCGATACCATCCTGATCACCGCCTATGCCGATCTTGACACCGCGATCAAGGCGCTGCGGGTGGGGGTGATCGATTTCGTGCTCAAGCCGTTTCGCGCCAACCAGATCCTCAACGCCGTCGCGCGCGCGCTCGACCGCAAGTATCTGGCGCGCGAGAATTACCTGCTGCGGCATGAACTGTCCGAGAGCGGGCAGGTCGCGCGCGGGCGCCTTCTGGGGCATTCCCCATCGATCCAGAAGGTGCGCGACATGCTGGCCAAGCTGGCGCCGCTGCCTACATCGGTGCTCTTTACCGGGGCAAGCGGCACTGGCAAGGAAATCGCGGCGCGCACCCTGCATGGCCTGTCGGATCGCGCGAAAAAGCCGTTCGTGGCCGTGAATTGCGCCACCATTTCGGAAGATCACATCGCCGAGCAGCTCTTTGGGGTGATCGAGGAAGGCAAACCGCGCAAGGACGGTTTGCTTTTACATGCTGATGGTGGCACGCTTCTGCTTGACGAGGTGGCGCAACTGCCCGCGCATGTGCAGGCCGCCTTTCTTCGGGTGCTCGAGGACAAGCGCATCCGCCCGCTCGGGTCGGAACGCGAGATCCCGCTCAACCTTCGGTTTCTCTTTGCCACCAATGCCGATCTGCAAGAGGCGGTGCGCGAGGGCCGGTTTCGCGCCGATCTCTATCACCGCATCAACATCGTCAATGTCGAGATGCCCCGGCTCAAGGAGCGGGCAGAGGATATCGTGGCCCTTGCGGCGCTCTTCATGAGCGAGTTTTCCCGCACGCTCGGGATGCCCGCGCTGGATCTGAACGAGGCGGTGCTGCTCAAGCTCAGCCGTTACGACTGGCCGGGAAATGTGCGCGAACTTCGCAATCTGATCGAGCGCTCGGTGATCCTCGGGGCCTTTCCTGAAGATTTCGCGGGGACCGGGCGCGTCACTGGCGAGCAGGCGGTCGAGACGCTGGAACTGGTCGAGCAACGCCATATCATGGCCGTTCTCGATGCCTGCGGCGGCAACCGCGCGGAGGCGGCGCGCCGTCTTGGCGTCGCGCGCAAGACGGTGGACCGCAAATGCGCGGCCTGGGGGGTCTGAGCCGTCAGCCCGTGTCGTCCCGCTGCGCAGGCAACCAGACGGTGAGTTCTGCCCCGCCCTCGGCCCGGTTGCGCGCGGTGATGATGCCGCCCGCCTGACGGATCAGGGTCTGGCTGACCGAGAGGCCGAGCCCGGTGCCTTCGCCCCGCTTGGTGGTGAAAAAGGGATCGAACACGGCGCTCAGCTTGTCCTCGGGAATGCCCGGACCGGTATCGGCAAAGATCAGCGCCGCCCCGGCGCGGCCCTCGTGCAAGGCCGGCCGGATGGTGATGTCGATCCGTCCCTCTGTCCGGATCGCCTGCACGGCATTGGTGATCAGGTTGATGATGACTTGCTGCAATTCGCCGGGATTGATCCGAACGGACGGCGTATCCGGATCCGCCGCGATCTCGACCTCGACGCTGGCCTTGGCGATCACGTGATGGACCAGCACCAGACAGTCGTGCAGGACGGCGGCGATATCGACATTCTCCTCGAAACTGCCGAACTCGGTGGGGCGGGCGAATTGCAAGAGCTTGCCGACAATGGCGCTGATCCGGCCGA
>PFEY01000068.1:61717-80774 GCA_002783205.1 Rhodobacteraceae bacterium CG17_big_fil_post_rev_8_21_14_2_50_63_15
CGGTGCTCACCGGTGCGGTTGCCGGTCCGAGAACCTGGCGGATCACGTCCAGATTTCCCTGGATCACCGCCGCGGGGTTGTTGATCTCATGCGCGACACCGGCGGTGATCTCGCCGATCGAGGCCAGCTTTTCGGCCATGACAAGTTGCTGATAGGTGCTTTCCAGCCGCGCATTGGCCTCGCGCAGTTCGGCGGTGCGGGCCTCGACGCGGGCGTTGAGGTCTTCGTTCCAGGCGCGCAGCGCGCGGTCGCGTTCCTGCACCAGATCGAGCAGGCTGTCGAGATGGGCCGCGACGGCGCCGATCTCGTCGCGGGTCAGAATCGGGCCGATGCGCGCCGCAAGATCGCCGTTCCCGACCCGTGCCATCGTCCCTGTCATCCGTTCGAGCGGCGCAAAGATCGTTCGCGCGAGGCGCAGGAAGAGCGGCACGGTCACTGCCAGCACCACCAGAAAGGCGGCGAGGATCATCAGATAAGCGTTGCGTTTGGCGGCATCGAAGGGGGCTTGCAGAAAGCCCACATAGAGCATGCCGACCCGTTTCCCGAAGCTGTCGATCAGCGGTTGATAGGCGGAGATATACCAGTCGTTGACCACGAAGGCGCTGTCGAGCCAGATCTGGCCGCGGTCCAGAACGGTGCCGCGCACGGCGGCCGACACGCGCGTTCCAAGCGCGCGTTCGCCCTCGAAGAGACGCACATTGGTGGTGATCCGGACATCGTCGAGAAAGAGCGTGGCCGTGCCCTGCCGGGCGTCCGGTTCGCCGGTGTCGCGATAGACGAGGGCGTTGATCGTGTCGATGAAATCGAGGTTGCGGTTGAGCAGGATACCGCCGACCAGCACGCCCTCATGCCCTTCGACCATCACCGGCGTGGCGCTGTGCACGACCATGCCGCGATCCTCGATGCGGCGTTGGGTGGGCACTGCGGCGCGCGTCGCCACGATCGTCACCTGCGCGCGCGCGGCCAGATCGGGGCCGGTCTCTGGCAGGGCGGCGAGACTGGCGGGAGAAAAGATGTCGATCTCGGTCGCGGCCTTGCCCTGCAACGCCATGCCGATGACGGGCCAGGTTCCGGCCAGAGCGTCGGCGCCTGACCGGGGCAGAAAATAGAGGAAATCGAAGCCGAGGGCCGCGCGTTCGCGGGACAGGAATTCGGTCAGGCTGTCGGGGCGCTTGCGCGCCACCTCGTCAAACCGCCGGGACTGCGCGAGACTCTGCACGTCCTTGCCGGTGGTGGTCAGGATTCGTTGCAGATATTGCTCGGCGATGCGCAGATCACTGGCGACGTTGGTGATCAGCAGATTGTCGAAATTGGCCGACCATCGGTTGATTGCCAGAAGCAGGAGCAGCGGCATCAGCACCACAAGCGGCAGCAAGGCAAGGATCAGCAGGCGCAGCCGGACGGATGTCATGAAACGGTCGGGTCCACAGAGACAGGACCCGACCGTAGGGCATCGCCCACCATCATGCAATTGCCGCAGCGGGGATCAGTTCCAGCCGACCTCGTTGAAGATCGCTTGCGCCTTGGCGGCATGGGTCCGAAAGGATGCGGTGGGCGTGGTGGTGTCGGGGAGGAAGTCCCCCAGCTTGGTCACATGCGCGGCAAGCGGGACACCGGCCAGAACCGGATACTCGTTGTTGGCATTGGCAAATTGCGCCTGTGCGGATTCGCTGGCGAGATATTCCAGCAACGTGATCGCCTCTGCCTTGTGCGGTGCATGGGCGGCGATGCCGGCGGCCACGAGGTTCATGTGTGCGCCGCGATCGCCCTGGTTCGGCCAGACCCAGCCGATGGCGTCGATGCCGCTGCTCACGCCCTTGACATCGCCGGCAAGGGCGCGCGCGAAGTAATAGGTATTGGCGACCGCGATATCGCATTCGCCGGAGATGATCCCGCGCAGCTGGTCGGTGTCACCGCCTTGCGGTGCGCGGGCCATGTTGGCGACGATGCCCGCGGCCCAGTCTCTGGCCGCGTCGGCGCCGTGCACTTCGACGAGCGAGGCCAGGAGCGACTGGTTGTAGACATTGCTGGAGGAGCGGATGCAGATCTGGCCCTTGTATTTCGGATCGGCCAGAGCCTCGTAGGTCTGCGGAGGATTGGCAACGCGGTCCCTGGCGTAAAAGATGATCCGCGCGCGCTGCGAGAGACCCGTCCAGAGATTGTCCGGATGGCGCAGATGCGCGGGGACATTGGCCTCGATGAGCGCCGAGTCGAAGGGCTGCAACAGGCCCACGTCCTCGGCCAGCGCGATATTGCCGACATCGACCGTCATGAAAACATCGGCTGGACTGTTGGTGCCCTCGGCCTTCATGCGTTCGATCAACTCGTTGGCCTGGGCTTCGATGCGGTTGATGGTGATGCCGGTTTTCGCCGTGAACGCGGCGTAGAGCGCCTCGTCGGAATCGTAGTGCCGGCTGGAATAGAGGTTGACCTCTTGCGCGAAGGCGGGCGCGCTCAGCACCAGCATCGCGCAGAGTCCGAGGGTTGTTTTCATCGGAGGCATCTTGGGTCCCTTTCGATTTCCGAGTGATTTAATAGGTTATTCCTGGAATCTCCGATCAAAGGAGTCAAGAGATAAAGGCGACAAAAATAATCGGATTTCGAGGATGCGTGAAAATCGGAATGATTTCAGGACGCAGGCGCGTCCTGACGGCGGCGCAGCAGCATGGCGCCGAATGTCGTGGCGGCAAAGATGAGCGCGGCGACGCAGACGATGGTCGGACCGGTCGGCGTATCCAGATGGAACGCGGCGCGCAGGCCGCCAAGCGTCGAGGCGCAGGCTATGAGTGCTGCGATGACCGCCATCCGTTCGGGCGTGGCCGAGAGGGGACGTGCGGCGGCGGCGGGCACGATCAGCATGGCCGCGATGAGCAGGACCCCAACCACCTTGATCGCTACCGCCACGACGACAGCCAGCGACAGCGTCAGAACCAGTTGCTCGCGGCGCGGGTCGATGCCGCTTGCATAGGCCAGATCGGGGCTGAGCGTCGCTGTCAGCAGGGCCTGCCAGCGCCAGATCAGCAATCCGATCACCAAGGCGGCACCGCTCCAGATCACCAACAGGTCACCCCGGCTGACGGCCAGGATATCGCCAAAGAGATAGGCCATGAGGTCGATCCGCACGCCCGAGAGAAATGACACCGCCACCAGACCAAAGGCCAGCGCCGAATGTGCAAGTACGCCCAGCATCGTATCCATGGCAAAGCCGCGCCCCGAGAGGGTTGAGACCGTCGTCGCCATAATGAGCGACATGGCAAGCGCGCCGACAAAGACCGACGTCGAAACGGCAAGCGCCACCGCCACGCCAAGGATCGCCGCATGGGCCGTGGCATCGCCGAAATAGGCCATCCGCCGCCAGACCACGAAACTGCCGAGGGGGGCTGCGGCCAGCGCCACGCCCAGTCCGGCCAGCGCGGCGCGGATCAGGAAATCATCGAGCATCATTCGGCGGCCTTGTGGCTCTGGGGGTGGTCATGGAGATGGGTGTGTTCGTGCCGGTAAAGTGCCAGCGCGCCCTGGGTGCCGCTGCCGAAAAGGGCACGGTATTCTTCGGCCTGCGCCACGATCTCGGGATGCCCTTCGCAGCAGATATGTCCATTCAGACAGATCACCCGATCCGAGGCGCTCATCACCACGTGCAATTCGTGGCTGACCATCAGCACGGCGCAGTTCAGATCGCGCCGCACCTCCTCGATGCGCCGGTAGAAGGCCGCCGAGCCGGGTTGATCCAGCCCCTGCGTCGCCTCGTCGAGGATCAGCAGATCGGGGCGTTCCAGAAGCGCGCGCGCCAGCTGCACACGCTGGAACTGCCCGCCCGAGAGATCGGCCATCTGTCGGTCGCGCAGGTCGGGCAGCCCCGCCTGTTCGAGGGCCGCGCGCAGGTCTGTGTCCTTGTGGCGCTGCGGCAGGCCAAGAAAGCGCGTGACGGTCATCGGCAGGGTCGGGTCGATATGCAGCTTTTGCGGCACATAGCCGATCCGCAGGTCCGGCGCGCGATGGATGGAGCCCGCCGAGAGGCGCACCGCACCGATCATCGCCCGCAGGAGGGTGGATTTGCCCGAACCATTCGGCCCGACAATGGTAACGATTTCACCCCGTTCGAGGAAGAAGTTCACGTCATGGAGCACCTCCGTGCCGCCAAGCCGGACGCTGAGGCCCTTGGTCTCGATCAGGCGCATGAGGGCGCCCCCTCGTGGCACCGCGGACAGAGCCCCACCGCCTCTACCACCGCCTGTTCGATGACAAAGCCGGAGTCGCTTGCGGCGCGGCCCAGCATGCCCTTGGTGGGTTCGGCATGGGCCTCGGCTACGGCGTCGCATCGGCGACAGATCAGAAAGGCCGGGGTGTGATCCTGTCCGGGATGGGTGCAGGCGATGAAGGCGTTGAGGCGCTCGATCTTGTGCGCGAACCCGTGGCTGACCAGAAAATCGAGCGCGCGGTAGACCACGGGGGGTTGAGACCCCAGACCCTCGACGCGCAGGGTATCGAGGATCTCATAGGCCCCAAGGGCGCTGTGCCGGTTCAGCAGGATTTCCAACACGCGGCGGCGGACGGGGGTCAAGTGCAGCCTGTGGGTCTCGCAATGGGCCTCGACCGCCGCAATGGCGGCCTGCACACAGCGCTTGTGGTCATGCTGTTCAAAGCCGATCGTGTCCATTGCGGTTCTCTCGGGATGGCGGACTTCGGGGATTGATATGTTATAGGGTTACAATTATCAAGAGGTCTCAAATGTTATGATATCACATATGGAGCGGGCAATGCCGATTCGTTTTCTTCTATCCCTGAGCCTTGGGCTGGGTCTCGTCGGAGCGGTCAGGGCCGATGTCCCGAACGTCGCCACCGATATCGCGCCGGTTCATTCCCTCGTGGCGCGGGTGATGCTGGGCGTGGGCGAACCGGCCTTGATCGTGCCGCCTCTGGCCTCGCCGCACGGCCACGCAATGCGCCCCTCCGAGGCGGCGGCGCTGGAGGGCGCCGATCTGGTGATCTGGATGGGCGAGGCGCTGACGCCCTGGCTCGAAGGGGCGATAGAGACGCTGGCGAGCGATGCGCAAGTGATCGAATTGCTGGGCGCTGGGCGCTCTCGTGTCTTGCCCTTCCGCGAGGGAGTAGCCTTTGCCGCGCATGACCATGGCGAGGACAAACACGAGGCGCAGGGGCAGGCGGGGCAGAGCGACGAGGATCACGCGGCACATGCCGATGACGCGGCGCATGACCACGACCATGTGCATGAGGGCGCTGATCCCCATGCGTGGCTTGACCCGATGAACGCGCGCATCTGGCTGGACGTGATCGCAAAGGAACTGGCCGAGCATGATCCGGACAACGCGGCGGTCTATGCCGCCAACGCGACCGCCGCACAGGCAGAGCTGGACGCCCTTGCTTCCGAGATCGCAGCACAGGTCGCGCCGGTGCGGGGCAAGCCCTTTCTGGTCCTTCACGATGCCTATCAGTATTTCGAGTGGGCTTTTGATCTGTCGGCTACAGGTGCGCTAGCCTTGAGCGATGCCTCCGATCCGGGACCGGCGCGCATTGCCCAGTTGCGCGATCTGGTGCGGGAGGAGAACATCGTCTGCGTGTTTTCCGAGCCGCAGTTCGACCCCAAGCTGGTGCGCACGGTGTTTGGCGACATGGCGGGTCATGGCGTGCTCGATCCGATCGGCAGCGATCTCGCTCCCGGTCCGGATCTCTATCCGCAGCTCTTGCGGAATATTGCCATTGCCCTCACCGGGTGTCTGGCCGCGCGCTGATCGACGGTTCGACCTCGGCACTTCCTCTGCTTCAAAACGCAGCGTAAAACTTGCGCGCTTGCGAATTCCTGACCATTCTGGCGCGTGAGGATGAGAACCGTGTCACAAGGCGCGGCCAGAGAGGGAGGACGGACCGATGGGCTTCACATCGCGGCAGGATGTGCTCGACATTCAGAACGAGGTGTCATGGGAGGCGCGCGAGAAACCGCTGACGCTCTATCAGATGCTGAGTCTGACCACGCGCAAGTTTCCCAACCGCCCCGCGATCAGCTATCAGTTGCTCTCCGGGGCCACGGACAAGGCGCAGACGCTGACCTGGCAGCAATTCCATGACCAATGCTGTCAGGCGGCCAACCTGTTTCGCGGTCTCAAGATCGGCGAGTCAGACGTGGTGGCGCTCATCCTGCCCAATACCCTGGAAACGGCCATTGCCACGATCGGCGGGGCGATCGCGGGCATCGTCAATCCGATCAACCCGCTGCTGGAGCCCGAACAGATTTCGGCCATTCTGCGCGAGACCGGCGCGCGGGTGGTGGTGACACTAAAGGCCTTTCCCAAGACCGACATCGCCCAAAAGACCGCCGAGGCGGTGCGCCATGCCCCCGATGTGCACACGGTGCTCGAGATCGACCTCAACCGCTATCTCACCCCGCCGAAAAGCTGGATTGTGCCGCTGGTGCGCCCCAAGAACCCGACCGGTCATCACGCCGATCTGCGCGACTTCAACAAGATGCTTGCGGCGCAGAAGAAAACGCTCGATTTCCCCGACAGCACGGGCGACCGGGTTGCGGCCTATTTCCACACCGGCGGCACGACCGGGATGCCAAAGGTCGCGCAGCACAAGTATTCCGGCATGATCTATAACGGCTGGATCGGGCACACGCTCCTGTTCACCGAACATGACAACGTGATGTGTCCGTTGCCGCTGTTTCATGTCTTTGCCTGCCATGTGATCCTGATGGCGATGATCAAGTCCGGCGCGCATGTGGTCTTTCCGACCCCTGCGGGCTATCGCGGCGAAGGCGTGTTCGACAATTTCTGGAAACTGTGTGAACGCTGGAAGATCAGCTTTATCATCACGGTGCCCACCGCCGTCTCGGCCCTGATGCAGCGCAAGGTCGATGCCGATCTCTCGACCGTCCGGAATGCGTTTTCGGGATCCGCGCCGATGCCGCTGGAACTGTTCAACCGGTTCGAGAGCGCCACCGGCATCAAGGTGATCGAGGGCTACGGGCTGACCGAGGCGACCTGCCTTGTGTCCTGCAACCCGCCCGAGGGCGCCAAGAAGGTGGGATCGGTCGGTGTGCCCTTTCCCTACACGGATGTGCGGATCTATCGCGGCACGCCCGAAGGTCCGGTCGAAAGCGCTGCTGACGAGGTGGGCGAGATCTGCATCTCCAATCCGGGCGTCTATGCGGGCCACACCTATACCGAGGCCGACAAGAACAAGAACCTCTATCATCACGAGAAATTCCTGCGCACCGGCGATCTGGGGCGGATCGATGCCGACGGCTATCTCTGGATCACCGGGCGGGCCAAGGATCTGATCATCCGCGGCGGGCACAATATCGATCCCGCCGAGATCGAGGAGGCGCTGATGGCGCATCACGATGTCGCCATGGCAGGCGCCATCGGCCAGCCTGATGCCCATGCCGGCGAGATGCCCTGTGCCTATGTCGAACTGGTGGCCGGTGGCACGGCGACGGCGGAGGATTTGCTGGAGCACTGCAAGGTGCATGTGCATGAGCGCGCGGCGATCCCGAAATATGTCGAGGTGCTGCCGGAACTGCCGAAAACGGCTGTCGGCAAGGTCTTCAAGCCCGACCTGCGCAAGCGCGCGATCACGCGCATCTACAATGCCGCGCTGGAGGAGGCGGGTCTGGCCGCCGAAGTGGTCGAGGTGGTCGACGACAAGAAGCGCGGTCTGGTGGCGCGTCTCACGCGCAGGGGCGACGTAGATGAGGCGACGGTCGGACATGTTCTGGGACAGTTCGTGCGGCCGTGGGAATGGACCAAGTAAAGACATTGGGCGTTGCATCATGGATTTCAGACTGAACCCCGATCCCGCCGCCATGGAGCCATCAACTCTGACGGATCCGGCTGCCTTCACCACGGTGGATCGGACCGAACTCAATTACACCGCTTTCGCTACGGAGGATGAGAGGATTCTCTCTGGCGTCTGGGAATGTGCGCCCTGTCGCGAGGAGATCGCGGCCTATCCGGTGCACGAGATGATGACGGTGATTTCCGGGGCGCTGACCCTCACCCATCCCGATGGGCGCAAGGAGCATTTCACCAAGGGCGACACGTTCTTTATTCCCAAGGGCGCCCCTCTGATCTGGGAAATCACCGAGACCCTGCGCAAGTTCTACATGATCGTGGCCTGAACGGGTGGGGTTCACGTCGGGCGATCGAAGCGTTAGAACGCGGGCATCCCGAGTCCCGGAGAGATCATGTCAAAACCTGTCGTTCTTTGTATTCTTGATGGTTGGGGTCTGAGTGAATGCCGTGAGGCAAACGCACCGCATCTGGCCCGGACGCCGAATTTTGATCGGCTGATGTCGCGTTGTCCGCATGACACCTTGATCACGCATGGCCCCGATGTCGGCCTGCCGCGCGGACAGATGGGCAATTCCGAGGTCGGCCATACCAATATCGGCGCTGGCCGTGTGGTGGCGATGGATCTTGGCCAGATCGATCTTGCAATCGAGGATGGGTCGTTTTTCGAGAACGCGGGCTTGCAGAGCTTTATTGCGACACTTCAGAGAACCGGAGGGCGGGCGCATCTGCTGGGTCTGGTCTCTGATGGGGGGGTGCATGGGCATATCAGGCATATCGCAGCGGCGGCGCGGGCGCTGACGGAGGCCGGCGTTCCTGTCCTGCTTCATGCTCTCACCGATGGTCGCGATGTGGCGCCTAAATCGGCGCGGACCTATCTCGAACAGCTGCGTGACATGTTGCCCGAAGAGGTCAGGATTGCCACGGTCATCGGGCGCTATTTCGCGATGGACCGGGACAATCGCTGGTCGCGCGTGCAGGAAGCGTATGAGGCGGTTGTTCTGGGCCGCGGACAGCGCTGTCCGGACGCGCGCATGGCGGTGACAAATGCCTATGCGCGCTCGGAGACGGACGAATTCATCACCGCGACGGTGATCGGCGATTATGCGGGGGCGCGCGACGGCGACGGGATCTTCTGCCTCAACTTTCGCGCCGACCGCGCCCGCGAGATTCTGCGGGCGATCGCGGATCCGGCCTTTGCCGCCTTTGACCGCGGCACCCCGCCCGCATGGGCGGCGCGTCTTGGCATGGTGGAATATTCCGACGCCCATAATGCCTGGTTCGACACGGTCTTTCCCGCGCGCGACATCGTCAACACGCTCGGGGCCTGGGTTGCGAAACAGGGTCTGCGACAGTTCCATGTGGCGGAAACCGAGAAATACCCGCATGTCACCTTCTTTCTCAACGGCGGCAAGGAAGCGCCTGAGCCGGGCGAGGATCGCTACATGGCCGCCTCGCCCGATGTGGCGACCTATGATCTGAAGCCCGAGATGTCCGCCGCCGAAGTCACTGACCGGCTCGTCGCGGCGATCCGGGCGCGATACGATCTCATCGTGGTGAATTATGCCAATCCCGACATGGTGGGCCATACCGGGGATCTCGCGGCGGCGATGGCCGCCTGCGAGGCGGTGGATCAGGGTCTGGGCCGCGTGCTCGAGGCGCTCAAGGCGGTCGGGGGCGCGATGATCGTGACGGCGGATCATGGCAATTGCGAGGTGATGGTTGATCCCGCGACGGGTGGGCCGCACACCGCACACACGCTCAATCCGGTGCCGGTCATTCTGGTGGGCGGGCCAGAGGGTGTGCGCCTGCGTCAGGGCGGACGGCTGGCCGATCTGGCCCCCACCGTGCTGACCCTGATGGGCCTGCCGATCCCGGCGGAAATGACCGGGGAAAGCCTGCTGGCATGAAACCAGGCGTCCTGCTTTGCGCCCTTGCCGTGATTTTGGCCGGTCCCTTGCAGGCCGAGATCACGTCCAATCCGACCGAGGCGGCCCGCTTGGCATCCGAGCGTCTGAACCGTGCGTCACTGGCGCTCTCCGACGCGCGCGGCGCGCAAAACCGCATCAAGGCACTGACTGAGGTGATCACCGCCTTTGAGGACGGGCTGGAAGCGATGCGCGCCGGGCTGCGCGCAGTGGCCAGCCGCGAGCAGGCGCTGAGCGCGGAATTGAGCGCGCGCGAGGACGATATTGCCCGCCTTCTCGCGGTTTTGCAGCGGATCAGCGCGACGTCCGGGCCTCTGGTCCTGTTGCATCCCTCTGGGGCAGTGAACACGGCGCGCGCCGGGATGATCCTGTCGGACGTGACGCCGGCGCTTGATGCGCGGGTGGCGGAGTTGCGGCGGGATCTGCAGGAACTGACCGATCTGCGCAGTTTGCAGCAAAGTGCGCTCGATACGATGCAAAGGGGGCTCGAAGGGGTCCAGCAGGCGCGCACGACGCTGAGCGAAGCGATGTCCGAACGCACCGGGCTGCCACGCCGGTTCACCGAAGATCCGGTGCGAACCGCCTTGCTGATTGCGTCCACCGAAACGCTCGAGGCCTTTGCCGATGGACTGGGTGAGATCGCGGTGGGTGAAGTGCCCGGTAGCCTGCCAACCATCGCCGGGCGAAAGGGCGACCTGCCGATGCCGGTCGAGGGCGTGATCCTGCGGCGCGCGGGACAGCCCGATGCAGCCGGTGTCACCCGGCCCGGTATTGTGGTGGCCACCCGCCCCCGGGCCCTCGTCACGACCCCTACCGCGGCAACGGTGCGCTATCGAGGCCCCTTGCTTGACTATGGAAATGTGATCATTCTAGAGCCGGAGTCCGGAATTCTTCTGGTATTCGCCGGCCTTGATGTTGTTTATGGTCAGGCGGGCGAGGTCGTGCCCGGCGGCAACCCGGTGGGCCTGATGGGTGGGACTGATGGTGATCTGCTGGTGCCCGTTGATGTGCAGCAGATGGATGCCCAAAGAACCGAGACGCTCTACATTGAAGTGCGGCAAGATAACATTCCAGTGGACCCGCTTGCGTGGTTCAAGACCGACAAGGAAGAGTGAGACATGAAAAAGTTCCTGATGGCCGCGACAGTGGGCGTTTTGACGGGTGCGCTGGTGACAACGCAAGTTGCGGCGCCGCTTCTGGCGCAGGAAGCCAGCAAATCGAGCAACGTGTATGAGCAACTCGATCTCTTTGGCGACATCTTCGAGAGAATCCGGGCGCAATATGTCGAGGATGTGGACACAAAGGATCTGATCGAGGCGGCGATCAACGGTATGCTGTCTTCGCTTGATCCCCATTCGAGCTATCTGTCGCCCGACGACGCCGAGAACATGCAGGTGCAGACCCGCGGTGAATTCGGCGGACTTGGAATCGAGGTCACGCAGGAAAACGGGTTCGTCAAGGTGGTCTCGCCGATGGATGGCACACCGGCTGATCAGGCCGGGATCGAGGCGGGCGATTTCATCACCCATGTCGATGGCGAGAGCGTGCTGGGGCTGACTCTGGATCAGGCGGTGGATCTGATGCGTGGTCCGGTGGGCAGCGAGATTGTCATCACCGTGGTGCGCGAGGGAACGCCGGAGCCGTTCGATGTCTCGATCATTCGTGACACGATCAAGCTCACGGCGGTGCGCGCGCGCGTTGAACAATCTGCGGTCGTTCTTCGTGTCACCACATTCAACGATCAGACCTATGCCAATCTCGAAAGCGGGCTGAACGAAAAGATCGCCGAACTTGGTGGGCTGGAGAATGTCAGCGGCATCGTGCTTGATCTTCGCAACAATCCCGGCGGCCTTCTGACGCAAGCGATCAAGGTTTCGGACGCGTTTCTGAACAAGGGCGAGATTGTGAGCACGCGCGGAAGAAACCCGCAGGATGGCGAGAGATTCAATGCGACGGAGGGTGATCTGGCGCAAGGCAAGCCCATCGTTGTCCTGATCAATGGCGGCTCGGCCAGTGCGTCCGAGATCGTGGCGGGGGCGCTTCAGGATCATCACCGGGCGATTGTCGTGGGCACCAAGAGTTTCGGCAAGGGGTCGGTTCAAACCGTGATGCCGCTGCGGGGCAATGGCGCGATGCGGCTGACCACAGCGCGCTATTACACGCCCTCGGGACGCTCGATTCAGGCGCTTGGCGTGAGTCCCGATATCCTCGTCGAACAGCCGCGCCGCACGCCGGCGACCGAGGAGACGGAAGCGGCAGTCTCGAGGCCGGATCGCTCCGAGGCTGATCTGCGCGGGCGGCTGAACAATGACAGCCTGAGCGAGGATGAGATCAAGCAGATCGAAGAGGACCGTGCCCGCGCCGAACAGGCCGCCAAGCTGCGCGAGGAGGATTATCAACTGGCCTATGCCATTGATATCCTGCGTGGTCTCTCGGTCATTGCGGGCAACCAGAACTGAGGCCCGTCGCCCGGCACACGCATCCCGCCTGTTGGTATGGGCGGGATGTTTTCGGGGTGAGTTGGGCAATGAACGGCGATGTCTTTGCCCCATCGTGGCAATTTGTGCCGAGGTCTGGACATGAAACGGTATATGGTGATCGAGCGCGTCAGGCCGGGCTGCTGGGATGCAGTTTACCTGCGATGTAATGCCGAAGGCAGACTGCTGCCCGAGGGATTGAACTATCTGAATTCCTGGACAAATCGAGAGCGGAACATCTGCTATCAGCTGATGGAGACGTCTGTGCCAGAGCTTTTTGAGCCATGGTTCTCGCGGTGGAGCGATCTGGTGGAGTTCGAGGTTACGCCCCTCGATTGAGGATGCCCTCGCTCTTTGCTAGGGGCATTTGCCTTGTCCGTCCGGCTTTTCTGTCCTCGGCAGGACGCGATCGGGCCGTTACCCTCCCGCGATTCAGGCCGACAGCTACTGCGACTTCGTCATCGTCGAGGCGCGGGCGAGGCTCCATGCCTCGAGCACCTTGGAATTGTCGTCATCGTCGTATTCGTAGAGTTCCTGTTCTCGCACGCCGGGGATCCGGCCGAAGTCCTCGGCCGTTTTGCGCGGCGACCATGAGCGGCCCACCTGGCCGGGAAACAGCTCTGCCATAATCCGCGAGGTCGAGAAGGAGCAGGCGGCATTTGGCACGGGGCCATTGGCCATGACCAGCTTGATGGCGCGCTCGGCCAGTTCGGGGGACACGTCAAGCTCCTGGATCTTCACCCGAAAGGTCTTGCGCGCGTGATATCGTGTATAGACATCGGCCACTTCGGGCGTGATGCCGAAGAGAACATCGTTACGCTCTGGCAGATGCCTGTTTTTGTTGAAGGAACCGGCGGGATCAAAGATCACCCGCTGCGAGCCGTTGATCATCAGAGAGGTATGCGCCCCGTTGTTGTTTCCATTGTTGAGCATGGTGAACAGGGTCAGGCGCGGGGGGCCGTCATGGCGATAGGTGGCGCGCGCAACCTCCTCATCCGTCGCCCAGACCGATTCGGCGGCGCAGGCTCCCAGCAGCATCAGAGCAACAACAGCCAACAGCCAGGCGCGCATCACGACCTCCGAATTTCCGAGTTTGGAATGAGTTGAATTCAGCTATTGACCAACGCCATGAAGATCAAAATGCAAATGATCGTGACCACCGACCATGTGACTGTCTTGATGAATCCGGCAAAGGTCTTTTGTTGGACGTCTACATTCATCTCGCCATGCTTGTGGTTGGCCATGTCGGGGATCCTCTTGTTCAATCACTGCGTTGCGAAGGCTGATACTGCATTTGCCGGGGCCTGTCACCCTCCAAGCTGTCGCGGATTGTCACGTTTGGCGCAGCAGGTGTCGAGAGTCAGACGTCTCGCATCTGCCAGAGCCAGGCGTCATCGCTGCGCCGCCAGCGCCGGATCTCGCCCGCGCGGTGCAGATGGTTGAGATGGGCCACCGATTCGACCAGCGCGAGGCCGTAGGTGCCGGCGTCGATCCTGCGCTTGAAGAGCATCGGAAAACATTCGGCGGCGGTATGGGGCGCGCGCAGAAAGTCGCGCAGCCGGTCGAGCGCGCCGGTATGGTTGTCGTGCAGTTGCTGCATCCTGAGCGGCAGGCCGGTAAAGGGCAGCTTGTGGCCCGGCAGGACGAGGTGATCCTCGCGCGCGTGCCGCGCCAGCCGGTCGCAGGCGGCGAGCCAGTCGGTCAGCGGATCGGCCTCGGGTTCGGTCGGGTAGACGCCGATATTGGGGCTGATGCCGGGCAGGATCTGATCGCCTGAAATCACGAGGCTGTCGTCGCGGCTCCAGAGGGTCAGATGGTCGGGGGCGTGCCCGCCGCCCAGCCGCACGTCCCAGTCGCGTCCGCCGGCGCGGATCACGTCGCCTTCGACCACGCGCGTATAGCCCACCGGAATGGGCGCGCAGGTATCGGCAAAGTTGTAGGGGCGCACGGTCCTGCGGGCCTCGTAGATCTCGGGATCCATCCCGCCCGCTCGGGAAAAGGCCAAAGCCTGCGGCGTGGGCATTTCCTCGACATCGAGGATCAGCATCCGGGCCATCAGCCAGCTTGTGCGTGTTGCCCAGAGGGCGGCGCCAAAGCGCTCCATCAGCCAGCCTGCCATACCGATATGGTCGGGGTGATGATGCGTCAGCAGGACGCGAGAGACCGGGCGGCCCTGCAATGGCCCGGCCAGAAGATCCTGCCACAGCGCCACGCAGCGTTTCGAGTGGATGCCGGTATCGACGATGGTCCAGCTGTCGCCCTCGTCGAGCGCGTAGATATTGACGTGATCGAGCACCATCGGCAGTGGCAGGCGCGCCCAGAGCACGCCCGTTGCAACCTCTGTTGCAGAACCGGGCGCGGGCGGCTCCACCCACGGGGTGCGGATGATCCCGCCGCCATCCATCAGGCGGCGAAATCCGCCGGCGAGAGCGCGTAGAGATCGCCCGCCCCCCGGGTGGCATGTGCCAAAAGCCCGCCATGCTCGGGCAACAGCCGGGTGATGTAGAACCGCGCCAGTCGGCTGCGCGGGCCGGTGCCCCCTTCGATGAGGGCGGCCTTGAGGTGGAAATGCCCGCCCAGCACCCTTGCAAAGGCGCGCAGGAAGGGCGCAGCGCCCGCGAAGCGTTCGTTCAGATCGTCCTGTGTCAGCATCCAGTCCAGTGCGTCGCGCAGCGTCTCTGCGGCCTGCCAGACCTGCCCGGCGAGATCGGGTAGCAAGGCGCGTGCGGCCTCGGCGCCGGTGGTCATCTCGTCGATCAGCGCCAGCGCGGCCTCGCCCCTGTCCATCAGCTTGCGCGCCACCAGGTCCATCGCCTGAATGCCGTTGGTGCCCTCATAGATCGCCGTCACCCGCACATCCCGGCAGTATTGCGCGGCCCCTGTTTCCTCGATGAAGCCCATACCGCCATGCACTTGCACGCCGACATGGCTGACCTCCATGCCGGTCTCGGTGCCAAAGCTCTTTGCAATCGGAGTCAGAAAGGCCGCGCGCGCGCGCCAAGGCGCGGCCCCGGTGGCCGTCTGCATGTCGATCGCCTGCGCGCAGGTCAGAGCAATGGCGCGGGCGGCAAAGATCTCGGCCTTCATCGTGGCCAGCATCCGGCGCACGTCGGCATGATCGATGATCGCGCCGCTGCCCGCAGCGACTGGTGTGCGGCCCTGCTTGCGTTCGAGCGCATAGGCCAGCGCATGCTGATAGGCGGCCTCGGCCACGCCGATGCCCTGACCGCCGACGCCAAGGCGGGCATTGTTCATCATCGTGAACATGGCGCGCATCCCGTCATGTGGCGCACCCACTAGCCAGCCCGTCGCGCCGTCATACTGCATCACCGCGGTGGGGCTGCCATGCAGACCCATCTTGTGCTCGAGGCTGACCACGTGCAGGCTGTTGGCACGGCCCGGATTGCCCTCGGCGTCGGGGATGTATTTCGGGACCAAAAAGAGGCTGATGCCCTTGGTCCCCGGCACCCCATCGGGCAGGCGCGCGAGGACCAGATGACAGACATTGTCGGTGAAATCGTTGTCGCCCCAGGAGATATAGATCTTCTGCCCCGTGATCGCATAGGTGCCGTCGCCGTTCGGCTCGGCCTTGGAGCGCAGCGCGCCGACATCGGAGCCGGCCTGCGCTTCGGTCAGGTTCATCGTGCCGGACCATTCCCCGCTGACCAGTTTCGGCAGGTAGAGCGCCTTGATCGCATCGCTCGCGTGATGTTCGAGTGCCTCGATCTGCCCCTGTGTCATCAACGGGTTGAGTTGCAGCGCAAGACAGGCCGAGGACATCATCTCGTTGACAGCCGTGGTCACGGTCATCGGCAGGCCCATGCCGCCATGATCGGGATGCGCGCTGATCGAGACCCAGCCACCCTCGGCGATCGCGCGATAGCCCTCGGCATAGCCTGGCGAGGTGCGCACGATGCCGTTTTCCAGTCGGGCGGGGTGCCGGTCTCCGTTGCGCTTGAGCGGGTAAAGCACTTCTTCGCACAACCGTCCTGCCTCGGCGAGAATCGCTGCGGTCACATCGGGCGTGGCGTCGGAAAAGCGGTCGGTGGCGGTGACTTGCGCCAGCCCGACGATGTGGTCAAAGAGAAACTGATAGTCCTCGACCGGGGCGCGATATGGCATTGCACTCTCCTCATGCGACCGGGGCGTCTTGGCACGGCAGCCGAACCCCTGTAATGACTCTACCCTCACCCTGAGGGTAATCAAGCGCAGCCCGCCTTCAACTGCTACGCCGCGTCAGAAGGGCCCCGTTTTTTGCAAACGCGCATTCTTTCTCCTGATCCGATCGGATTTGCAAGCGCCGCCGCGATCTGGCGGGCGGGCGGGCTGGTCGCGTTTCCGACCGAGACCGTCTATGGGCTTGGGGCGGATGCGCGAAATGACCGGGCTGTGGCGCGGATTTTCGAGGCCAAAGGGCGGCCGCAGTTCAACCCGCTGATTGTGCATGTGCTCAGCGTCCAGGAGGCGCAAAGCTATGTCGGGTGGTCCCATGCGGCGGAGGTTCTGGCAAGTGCGTTCTGGCCCGGCCCCCTGACGCTGGTCTTGCCCCTGAAATCCGGGGCGGGTTTGTCGTCGCTCGTGACCGCAGATTTGCCGACGCTGGCCATTCGCATGCCTGCGCACCCGGTGGCTCAGGGTCTCTTGGCGGCGTTCGGCGGGCCGGTGGCGGCACCTTCGGCCAATCCGTCGGGCCGCATCAGCCCAACCTCGGCGGATCATGTCCTGACCGGGCTCGCTGGCCGCATCGAGGCAGTGGTCGATGGCGGAGCCTGTCCGGTCGGGGTGGAATCGACAATCATAGGGTTGGTGGATGACCCGACGCTCTTGCGGTCCGGCGGGTTGCCGGTGGAGGCGCTGGAGGCTGCCTTGGGCAAACCGCTGGAGGTGCCGGGGACGGATTCCCCGATCTCGGCACCGGGACAGATGCTGTCGCATTACGCGCCGACGGCCAAGGTGCGACTTGATGCGACAGAGCGGCGCGACGGAGAGGTCATGCTGGGCTATGGCGCCATTGACGGCGATCTCAACCTCTCGTCCGCTGGCGATCTCATCGAGGCGGCGGCAAATCTCTTTCATCATCTGCACGCGCTCGATGCACAGGGGGCTGCCGTCATCGCCGTGGCGCCGATTCCGGACCGGGGTCTCGGCCGCGCGATCAATGACCGGCTGCGCCGCGCGGCGGCGAAAGGGTAGGGGGCGCTGCCCCCGTCCCGGATTTCATCCGGGACTCCCCCGGGGTATTTGCGCCAAGAAGAAACCGAAGGTCAGTCCCAGAGCGCCAGCCCGCCATAAAGTGTCAGCGCCCCGAGCACGATGGCGAGAATCACGTTCTTGAGGAAATATCCCGTCACCAAAGTCACCAGCGCCGCGATCAGGCGCGGTGCATCGAGCGCGCCGCCGGTCGCTGCGGGCCAGACCACGAGGGGCGCCACCAGCCCCGGCAGCACCGCGACCGCCGTGTAGCGCAGGTGCCGCAAGAGCCAGATCGGTAGCGGCCGGTTGCCGATCAGCCCGGTAAAGACGAAACGCAACCCGAAGCTGCCGAGGCCCAGCAGGACAATCACGGTCCAGAGGCTGGTCTTGTCGATCATGGCATCTGCTCCGCTGTGCGACGCTCGAGCGTCACTTCGAGCTGTGCGCCGGTCATCATGCCCGCGACCCCGGCCACCAAGAGCCCGAGATTATAGGGCAGGCTGGCAAGGAGCAGCGCCAGAGTGATCGACACGAACGCCGCCGCCAGATGCGCGGGGGTGCGCAGCATTGGCGCGATCATCGCCAGAAAGGTGATCGGCAGGGCAAAATCGAGCGCCAGGCCGTCGGGGATGGAGGTGCCGATGACGGCTCCGACGAGCGTAAAAAGATACCAGAGCGGACAGATCGGGGTGACAACACCAAAGAAGTATGCCAGCCGCTGCGGGATCGACCAGTCAGGGTTCCGTTCAAATTTCACGATGGCGCAGGCATAGCTCTGATCGACAGTGAAATAGGCGGCGAGCGCGCGCTGTCTCAGGCTGGCACCGCCGATATAGGGCGTGAGCGAGGCCGAATACATCGCCATGCGCAGGTTGACGGCGAGCGCCGAGATGAGTGCAATCGCCGTCGGCGCGCCGTCCGAGAGCAGTTGCAGCGCGGTGAACTGCGCGGCGCCGGCAATGACCAGAACCGAAAAGCTGAGCGTTTCAAGGACGTTGAGGCCTGCCTCTGTCGCCACCACGCCAAACAGAAGCGCAAACGGCACGATCACCAGAATAAAGGGTGCGCCGTCTCGCACGCCTTGCCAATAGCACGAATTGGTGGTTTGCCTCTGCACCGCTTGCCCCTAAGTTGCCTCTGTGCTCGGGCACGGCCTATCCAATGCGAGGAGGAGATGCAATTGGCGACCCTTGACGATCCGGCAGGCTATCTGATCGCGCCCGACCCCGCCGCACCGCGGCTGACGCGCGCGGTTGAAGGAGTGGATCACGCCGGCAACCCTGCCCGGATCTCGGTGGTCGAGGAGCGGCCGCTGACGATCTTTCTGAACGCGCAGGAGATCGTGACGGCGATGACGATCGGCGATTACCCCGAATATCTGGCGCTTGGTTTCCTGCTCAATCAGGGGATGCTGGGGGCGGACGAGGTGGTGCGGGGCGTCGATTACGACGAGGAGCTGGAGACCGTCGTCGTGCGCACCGCCGGGCAGACCTCGTATGAAGAGAAGCTCAAGAAAAAGACCCGCACCAGCGGCTGCGCCGTGGGCACGGTCTTTGGCGACATGATGGAGGGGCTCGAAGGGGTGCGCTTGCCCGCCCTCGCGGTCAGGACATCGGATCTCTATGCCCTGGCGGCGACGATCAACCGCACC
>PFEY01000068.1:80815-83294 GCA_002783205.1 Rhodobacteraceae bacterium CG17_big_fil_post_rev_8_21_14_2_50_63_15
GCTCTGTCAGGGGGCGCGGCCGCTCGTTTACATGGAGGATGTGGGCCGTCACAACGCGGTGGACAAGATCGCGGGCTGGATGCTGAGCGAGAGGGTGGATCCAAACGACAAGCTGCTCTACACCACCGGGCGGCTGACCTCGGAGATGGTGATCAAGACGGCGATGATGGGCATCCCGGTGCTGGCCTCGCGCTCGGGCTTTACCGCCTGGGGCGTGGAGATCGCGCGGCAGGTGGGGCTGACCCTGATTGGCCGGATGCGCGGCAAGCGGTTCATATGTCTTGCCGGTGATGAACGTGTGCTGCGCGATGCCGATCCCGAGGCGGTGGGAGAAGAGGACGGCAAGCATCGCCGCAAGAGTGCGCAGGAATGACGGCACCTCTGGGGGTCATTCTGGCGGGAGGGCAGGCGACGCGGATGGGCGGCGGTGACAAGGGGCTGCTCCGGCTTGGCGCGGGCACGATCCTCGATCATGTGATCGCGCGGCTTGCCCCCCAGGTGGCGGCGCTCGCGCTCAATGCCAATGGCGATCCGGCACGGTTTGCGGATTTTGGCCTGCCGGTGCTGGCGGACCCGATCGAAGGCTTTGCCGGGCCTTTGGTGGGCGTGCTCGCGGGGCTCGACTGGGCGGCGGATCAGGGCGCGCAGACCATCGTCACGGTGGCAGCCGACACGCCCTATTTCCCGTGTGATCTGGTTTCCCGACTGTTGCGATCAGCCGAGGGGATGACGCATCCACTGGTGCTTGCCGCCACCCCGCCTGGGGCTGAAGATACGAAATCCATGAGCCGGGCGGGGCTGATCCGGCATCCCACATTCGGACTCTGGCCGGTGGCGCTGCGCGAGGATTTGAGGGCGGCCCTGAGTGGCGGGCTGCGCAAGGTGGTGGTCTGGACCGACAAGCATGGTGGCCGCGAAGCGATGTTTGACGAAGCGGGGGAGCCGTTTTTCAACGTCAATACGCCCGATGATCTGGCCTTGGCACAACGGAGGGCGGGGGCATGAAAATCTACGGTGTCACCGGCTGGAAGAACGCCGGCAAGACCGGGCTGATGGAGCGGCTGGTGGCGGAGATGGTGGCGCGGGGTCTGCGGGTCTCGACGGTCAAGCACGCGCATCACAGCTTTGACGTGGATCATCCGGGGCGCGACAGTTACCGTCACCGTCAGGCGGGGGCGGGCGAGGTGTTGCTGGCGTCCCGGAACCGGGTGGCGCTGATGCGCGAATTGCGGGGTGCGGGCGAGCCCCGGCTCGACGATCTGCTGGCCATGCTCGCGCCCTGTGATCTGGTGCTGATCGAGGGCTATAAGCGCGACCGCCACCCGAAGGTCGAGGCGTTCCGCGCCGAGACCGGCAATGCGCTCATTGCGCCGGGAGATCCGACGATTCGCGCGGTGGCGAGCGATGTGGCTCTTGATCTGGACCGGCCGGTGTTCGACCTCAACGATACAAGTGCGATTGCCGAGTTCATCTTGGCTGAGGTCGGGCTTTGAACCGCTTCGACAGCTTCGCGATGCTGGATTGGTCGGGCGGCAACGATACCGGGCTGCGCCCGCGCCGCGATGCGATCTGGCTCGGGCTGGTGCGCGCCGGGGTCGAGGAAGAACCGCTCTATCTGCGCAACCGGGTGGTGGCCGAGGTGGCGCTGGCGGCGCTGATCGAGCAAGAGTGCGCGGCGGGGCGGCGGCTGATGATCGGCTGCGATTTCCCGTTCGGCTTTCCGGCGGGGTTCGTGACGGCGCTCACCGGGAGCCATGATCCGTTCGCCGTCTGGGATTGGCTGGAGGCGCGGATCGAGGACACGCCCAAGGCCAATAACCGCTTTGATCTGGCGGGCGGGATCAACGCGCGTTTTCCCGGCGTCGGGCCGTTCTGGTTCAATGGTCTCGCGCGCGAGATCGAGGGGCTGCCGCGCCGCGATACGCGCCACGGCCACGGGTTGTCCGACCGGCGGCGCGCGGATGCGGGCGCGCCGGGATCGTTCAGCGCCTGGCAGATGGGTGGCGCGGGGGCCGTCGGCGGGCAGGTGCTGATCGGGCTGCCGGTGTTGAACCGGCTGCGCCGCCGCTTTGCCGGGCAGGTGGCGGTCTGGCCGTTCGAGCCGCTCGACGCGCCGGTGGCGCTGGTCGAGGTCTGGCCGGGGCTGATCAACCCGGTGGTCAAGCGCGCCGAGGCGACGGGCGGGATCCGCGACGCCCATCAGGTGCGGCTGATGGCGCGGGGGCTGGCGCGCTTGCCCTCGCCGAAGCTGGCGGCCATGCTGGCGGTGGAGGCCCCCGAGGAGGGCTGGATCCTGGGTCTGGGACATGAGGAGGAGTTGATGGCCGCCTGCGAAGAGCCGCTGAAACCACCGCCCCTGCGCAACGATTGTTTCGCGCTGCCCGGCGGTGTGGACTGGACCCCGGTGGATGAGGCGCTGGCGCTTTTGCGCGACCGGTTGCGGGCGGTGGTGGGACAGGAGCGCGTGGCGCTTGGCGCG
>PFEY01000081.1:0-12627 GCA_002783205.1 Rhodobacteraceae bacterium CG17_big_fil_post_rev_8_21_14_2_50_63_15
TCGGGGCCTGAATGGTCCCGCAGGGTTCTGTCCGCCCCGTCACCGGGGCAGGCAGCGCGTGATCCCGGCCTGGTCAGGCCGAGAAAATCAATGGCGTGGTGCGATCCGCCTCGGCCCAGGCCCGTGCCAGCGGGCCGCGCAGATCGAGCGTGCGATACGCGATCGCCTCGCGCATCCACCGCACCGTTGCGACAGGCAGAGCCAACGCAAAGATCAGAGCAAAATAGAGCTGAAACTCCAGACCTCGGCGTCGGGCCTGCGCACTGCGCGCCCTCGGCGGGTTTGACGTCATGTCACTCATCGACTCAGTCCTCCTCTCGAACTGGAACCCCGGAGATCCGGGGGGAAATTGCCTGAACGGTCTGCAACACGACCCGTTCATCGCCCTGGCGCAGCGCCGCCTCTTCGGCGGCGTCGCGCAATGTCTTGGCCGCGGAAATCCGCGTCAGCACCGGATGGGAGGCAACAATGCGCTCCAACTCGCGCGCGGCATCGGCGTCCCATGGGAAATCCCGGCGCAGCGGCGTGAGCGTGGCAGCCCCCGCATCCATCTCCGTGCCCAGGGGCAGGATGTGAAAGAGCGCATCAAAGAGGCTGTTGCACACGTCCTGCAAGATCCAGGTCGCCCCCGCATATCCCATCACCGGCGTGCCGGTGGCGCGCCGGATGGCCGCCCCCGGAAAGCTCATCGGAATGAACGACGGCTTCGGACCGAACCCGCCGCGCATTTCGGCGAGATACATCTTCTCGTTGATCGACCCCATCAGGATGAGCGGCCGCTTGGTATGCACCAGACTGCGCACTTCCTCGTTGTTGGTCTTCTTGCCCGCACAGCGCGCCACGGCAAAGGCGCAAGGCAGCCCCAGATCGCCCTCAAGGTAATGCCGGATGCCACGCGCATAGGTCTCATTGGCCACAATCCCGAAATTCGCCGTGGCAAAGAAATCCTGCGTCACCGACCGCCACAGATCCCAGACCGGTTTCAGCGTCGAATGCTTCTCCCGCGCGATGAACGGCTCGGGGTCAAGCCCCAGCGTCTCGCCCAGCTTGCGCAGAAAGAGCGTCGTGCTCTCCACTCCGATCGGCGCTTGCAGATAGGGCTTGCCCAGAACCTCGGCGAGCCCCCGGCCAAACTCGCGATACATCACGATATTGGCGTCGGCATTGACCAGATTGCGCATCTCCGCCAGATGCGCGCCCAAGGGCATCACCATGTTGACCTCGGCCCCGATCCCCTCGACCAGACGACGGATCTCGTGCAGATCCGAGGGCATGTTGAACGTGCCATACATCGGCCCGAGGATATTGACGCGGGGCGCGGCGGCCCCCTCCTCGCGTTTTTTCTCGGGGGGCATCCGCCCCTTCGTCATGCCGAATTCGGTAAAGATCCAGGTCATCGCCCGATCCGCCGACTGCCATTGATCCTCGTCGATGGTGCGCGGCAGAAACCGCTGGATATTGGTGCCCTGCGGCGTCACGCCACCACCGATCATCTCGGCAATCGAGCCGGTCACAACCACCGCAGGCAGCGCCGGATCAAGCGTGCCCCAGGCGCGTTTCATCGCCTGCTCCGTCCCCGACCCCATTTCACTCTCGCCAAGGCCCGTCACCACAATCGGCAACTCATGCGGCGGCAGCGCATCGGTGTAATGAAGAACAGACGTCACCGGCAGGTTCTCACAGCCCACCGGCCCGTCGATCACCACCTGCAATCCCTTGACGGCGCAAAAGGCATAGACCGCCCCCCAATATCCGCCCGCGCGATCATGATCCTGAATCAGCACGATCCGCCCCCTGCTTCTGCTTGGGGAAAATACCCCGCGGGGGTGCGGGGGTGCGAAACCCCCGTCGTCGCACCATATGCCACATGCGCCGACATCAGATCATCTCCTCCGCCTTGGCGGCACGGGCCTGCTTGTCGAGCTTCTTCTGATGTTGCGCGCGGAAGTCGGGGCGCAGATTGGGGTTGCCCTCCCAGATCCCGGCGGTGTCGCCTTCGCCCACACCGGCAAAGAAATCGCGCATCGTGTCCATTCGCGTCTTGTTGCCCATGGCGGCATTGACCACCTCGGCAAGACTGCCCGCGCCCGCCGGACCCATGAGGGGGCGCGCGGAGATCAGGTTGGTAAAGTAGAGCGCTGGTATACCCGCTTCCTTGGCCTTCTGCACGACGGGCGTGGTGCCAATCGCCAGATCGGGCTTGACCCCTTCCATCGCGGCACAGTCATCCTCGAGCGAGGCGCGGAACCTGACCTTGACGCCCTTGGCGGCCAGCCAGTCCGCATCCGCCGCCGACCACGGGGTTTTCGGGCAGGCGGTGCCGACATAAGGAACATTGGCCCCGCTCTCGATCAGGAGACGCGCCACCAAAAGCTCGCTGCCTTCATAACCCGAAAGCGTGATCGTGCCCTTGATCGGCGCAGTGGCCAGCGCCGCCCTGATCGCGGGCAAAAAGGCGTTTTGCGCTGCCGCAACCCTGTCCGACGAGAGACCAAAGGCCTCGCCTATGCCTGCAAGCCAGGCGGCGGTGCCGTCATGGCCCACCGGTGCCGAGCCAACGATCGAGCGGCCTGCCGCCTCAAACTCACGGATCGCTGCGGTATAAAACGGATGGATCGCCGCCACCGCGCCACAATCGAGCGCGGCATAAAGCTCCCGCCACTCGCGGCAGGGCACCACCGGCCCGGCGGCCAGCCCCATCGGCGCCAGCATCGCGCCGATCATCATCGGATCAGCCGGAAACATCTCGCCCAGAAGCGTCACGGTCGGGCGGTCGGACTTGCCGCCGAGCGGCGCTGCGACCGGCCCCGCCATCACTTCCTTGCGGGCGTAATTCAGCATCGCGCCCGCCAGCACATCCTTGGCCTCGGCATGGGTGGGGATGCCGAATCCGGGCACGTCGATGCCCACGATCCGCACCCCGTTGATTTCACTCGGCAAGAGCCGCAGCGGCACGCCGCTCGCGGTGGGAACGCACAGATTGGTCACGACAATCGCGTCAAACCGGTCCGGGTCGGCCATCTCATGCACGCTCTCGCGGATATCCTCAAAGAGCTTGCCGGTGACAAGCGTTTCGGAATTGAACGGCACATAACCCACCGAGCGGCGCGCACCGTAGAAATGGCTCACGAAGGTCAGGCCATAGACGCAGCAGGCCGAGCCAGAGAGCACCGTCGCCACCCGCTTCATCCGCAGCCCGACGCGAAGCGAGCCGAAGGCCGGGCACATGCTCTGCGGCTGGTCATGCGGCCCCTTGGGATAGTCGCGGGCATATTGATCAAGCAGTTCCGACTGCCCCGCCAGACGCGCCGCCTTCTCCATCTCGGCCCCGGAATGACAGCCTCCCGCCAAATCCGGCGCGGGCTCAACGGCACGGCCGGTGATCACATGGGCCTCTGCGGCCCCGTCATATGTGACCTCATCGCTCATGCCATCCGCCTTTTGGGGGTGTCCTCGGCCCGCTCGTCAAACTTCTCCGCCGCCGCGATATCGTCCAGCAGGCGGCGCAACTGTTCTGGCCGCGCCCGCGCCAGCAGGCGCTGCACCTCGGCCAGGGTCTCGCGGCGCGGGTGATCACGCATCATCATAGACGACCTCCAGTGACGCCTTGACGGTGGCATATTTGCCGCGCATGTCGGCATCGGTCGCCGGTTCCAGCACGATGTCGCCGCCCGTGTCCTTGCTGTCAAAGAGCGCCAGAAGCCCGTCCTGATCGAGCGGATCGGGCCGCACCGGCGGCGCCACCGACACCGCCTCGGCGAGTTCGGCAAAGAGCGCTCCCCATTGGCTCGCCGCCGTGCCGACGATCTGATAATTCGCGGATTTCTTGCGCAGGTCGTCATCCTGCGGGATTGCGGCCAAGACCGGGATATTGACCGCCTTGGCAAAGGCCTGCGCCTCGCCGGAATGGTCGTCCTTGTTGATCACCAGACCCGCGACACCCACGTTGCCGCCCAGCTTGCGGAAATACTCGACCGCCGAACAGACGTTGTTGGCCACATAGAGCGATTGCAGATCGTTCGAGGCCACCAGAATGACCTTCTGCGCCATGTCCCGCGCGATCGGCAGGCCAAAGCCGCCGCAGACCACATCGCCGAGGAAATCCAGCAGGACGTAATCGAAATCCCAGTCGTGAAAGCCCAGCTTTTCCAAGAGCTCAAAACCGTGGATGATCCCGCGCCCGCCGCAGCCCCGGCCCACTTCCGGCCCGCCCAGTTCCATCGCAAAGACGCCGCCGCGCTTGAAACAGACATCGCCGATCTTGACCGCTTCCCCGGCCAGGTTCTTCTTGGCCGAGGTCTCGATGATCGTCGGGCAGGCCTTGCCGCCAAACAGCAGGCTCGTCGTGTCGGATTTCGGATCGCAACCGATCAGCAGCACCCGCTTGCCCATCTCGGCCATCATGTGGCTGAGATTGGCGAGGGTGAAGGACTTGCCGATGCCGCCCTTGCCATAGATCGCAATGATCTGGGTCTTGGACTTGGGTTCGCCTTGTGGAATTTCGAGCGTCGGCTCCTCATGCGCCTCGTCACGCAGCCGCTGGTCGAAATCCTTGAGATTCGGCACGTCGTCCTTCACGCTGCATCCTTCCAGTTGAGTATCATTTTCAGGCAATCGGGATCACCAAAGGCGGTCCGGTAGGCCGCTGGGGCATCGCTCGCGGACACCTGATGCGTGATCAGCCCGCCAAGGCTCAGCACACCGGATTCCACCAGCGCCCGCGTCGCCTCGAGATCGTCATGCGTCCATTCGGCGGCCACGCGCAGGCGCGCCTCTTTCATGAAGGCCATTGGAAAGCCGAAACTCAACGCCTGCGGATAGAACCCCGCCAGCACCACCTCGCCGCCCTTGGCCAAGCGGCCGATCAGGCTGTCGAGGAGCCGCGCATCGCCCGAAGCATCGTAGATCGAACGGTAATCGCGGCGCGGGTCGGCCTCCGGGTGGATCACCTCATAGCCCTGCGCACCATGACTGCGATCCGCCTGAACCTCCCAAACTGTGGGGGCGGGCGCACCTGCCGCAATCGTCAGTCGCGCCAGCAAACGCCCCAGAACACCGTGCCCGACGATGAGATCCGGCACCGCCTTTTCAAGCCCTGCCATGGCGTGCCGCGCCGTCGCCGCCAGCGCCAGAAGCGCGCCCTCGGCACCAAAACCCGCATCGATTCGGCAGACACGGTTCGCCTTTGTCACCAGCCGCGCCGAGGCGCCGCCAAAGAGTCCGAAGGCGCCCTCATAGCAGTCCGCCCCCGGCACAAAGACATGATCGCCAGGCTTGTAACCCGTATCGGCGGCCGCCTCGACCACCTCGCCCGCCGCCTCATAGCCCGGCACCAGCGGATAACCCATCCCCGGAAAGGGCGGCATCTGACCCGACCAGAACAGCTTTTCCGTGCCCGTCGAAATGCCCGAAAAGGCAACCTCAACCACCAGATCACCAGCCCCCGGCGCCTTGAGCGTCAGCACGTCAACATCGAGATCCTCTGGACCTTTCAGATGAACAGCGCGGGTCTGCATGGTGCCTCCTCCTTGGGTTCCGACAGACTCGTCGAAACTGAGGGTGTCATGATGTAATTTTATGCAGACAGCACAATGTGTCAACCTTTCTTTACACCTTTTGATGGCTAATGCGTTTTATTCCGGCTTTTCAAAGTGTAAGGCGCTCGTGACATAGGGACGTGTCACTTTGGGCGCCTTTACCGGCGTGAAGCCCGCTGCGCCGCACAGTTCGGTGATCCGGGCGGCCGAGCGCGCCCGCCCGGTGCCCATCGCCATGGTGTAGAAGGCAAAATACACATCCCCCGCGCGCTCGGGCCGCGCGCCGCCCGCCATCGGCTCGGCCACGATCAGCCGCCCGCCGGGGTCAAGGGCCGTGAAAACCCTGCGCAAGAGGGCCGCGACCGTCGCGTCGTCGTGATCATAGAGCACCCGGATCAGAGAGACGGCATCACAGCCGCCCGGCAGATCATCCGCGCGAAAGGATCCAGGGGCGAGGACGATTCGCGCCGCAAGTCCGGCCTCTGCCAGCCGGGCCTGCGCCACCGGCAGCACCTCGGGCAAATCAAAGAGCGTCAGCTTGAGATCCGGATAGCGCATCGCGACGGCCTGAAGGAACGCCCCCGATCCGCCGCCGACATCCAGCAGATGCCGCACACCCGCCAACGGCAGCATCCTGAGCACATCCTGCGCCACCAGCGCCTGCGACTGCGCCATGAGATCCGAGTAGCGCCGCGCCACCTCCGGCTCCACCTCCGCCGCCGCGCCAAAGACATAGGGCCAGAACCGCGCCAGTTCGGTCTCGTCCCGCCCGCGCAAGAGCGCCACCGGATCCGCCATGTCGGCATAAAAGGCGCGATGATGCCGGATCATCGCCTCCAGCCCCGGCACGCCGAGAATCGCGGCGCCCTTGCGCGCCAACGAAAATCGTCCGTCGCGCCGCCGCTTGAGCAGACCCAGCGCGGCGCCGGCCTGTAGCAGGATCGCCATCCGATCCTCGCTCAGCCCCGCCCGCCGCGCCAGATCGGCCGGCGCCTGCGGGGCCTCTGCCATCCGATGAAAAACCTCCAACTCGACCAGCGCGCTCAGCACCTGCGACTGCACGAAGCCCTGAACGATGTCGAAGATTTCAGCCCCATCGCGCCGCGCAAGACCGCGCGTCAGCGGAAATCCACTTGCCCAGTCCTGAAACCTCGGATTGGCGATCAGCCGCATCATCCAGCCGCCGCGTCGGCGCGGCGGCGTCCCCGGCAGATCTCCCGCCAGGGCCATGCGCTCAGGCCCGCATCCGTTCGGGCAGGACCGGAATGATCCGCTCGGCCTGCCATTGCACCATCTGCGCCAGACGCGCCTCGCCGGGACAGGACGGGATCGAGGCAATCGCGCCCGAGAGAATATCCTTGAGCCGCGCCACGGCGCCCGTCACCCCCAGTTCGGCCACCGCGTTGGGCCGCCCGTGCAGGTCGTCCTGCCCGACCGGCTTGCCCAGCGTCTCGGCATCCAGAAGCGCATCGCGCAGATCGTCTGCGACCTGAAACGCCGCCCCGATGCGGGCGCCCAACTCATACCACGGCTCGGGATCATGCCCCGCCGCAATCGCCCCCATCTGCGTCGCGGCGATAAAGAGCGCCCCGGTCTTGGAGCGGTGATAGGCCTCAAGATCGACCTGCGTCTCGCTCTCCCAGCCCTGCCCGGCACAAATGCCGTTCGGCATCCCGCTGCGCCGCGCCAGCGCCAGAATGAGCGCGCTCGCGCGGCCCGCATCGGTCTGCGCCACCCGCGCCAGCACCTCAAAGGCCATGATGATCAGCGCATCCCCCGTCAGCACCGCCAAGGGCTCGGAAAACGCCCGATGCACCGAGGGCTTGCCGCGCCGCAGATCGGCATCGTCAAAGCAGGGTAGATCGTCATGCACGAGACTTGCGCAATGGATCAGCTCCAACGCCGCCGCCGCGGCATCCGTCAGCTCGGGCCGGTCATCGCCGCAGGCCAGCGCCACCGACATCAGGATCGTGGGGCGAATGCGTGCCCCGCCGGGGCTTGTGGCATAGTCCAGCGCCTCCGCCAGCCGGGCCGGAGCCTGCCCCGCCTGCCCGCGCAGGATCGCCTGCGTCACGGCCGCCTGAATCCGGGTTTCGATGGCCATGCCTGATCCTTTCCGCCGCCTGTCATCTTATTCTGACATCTCATATGTAAATCATACTGGACAGTTTGCGCGCCCGAGTCAACAATCGCCGCATGAAACCTGCTCATCCTTCTGCCGAGGAACGCGATCCCGTGGTGATCGTCGGCGCGGGCATCGCCGGCCTCGCGGCGGCGGCGCGGCTGGCGCAGGCCGGGTTGCGCGTCAGCGTGTTCGAGCGCGCCGCCACCCCCGGCGGCAAGATGCGCACGCTGCCCTCGGAGGCAGGCCCGATCGACGCCGGGCCCACGGTCCTGACCCTGAGACCGGTGTTCGACGCCCTCTTTCAGGCGCTTGGCGAACGGCTCGACGATCACCTGACCCTGATCCCGCAGGAGATCCTCGCGCGGCATTTCTGGCCCGATGGCAGCAGCCTCGACCTCTTTGCCGACGAGACCCGCAGCCGCGACGCGATCCATGCCTTCGCGGGCGCGCGCGCCGCCGCGCAGTTCACCGCCTTCACCGCCCGCGCCCGCCGCCTCTTTGCGGCCTTCGACGCCCCGATGATGCAGGCCGCAGCACCCGCACCGCTGGCCCTCAGCGGCCTTGTCGCGCGCGAGCCCTCCCTGATCCGCGCCATGGCCCCGCTCTCGACGCTGGCACAAAGCCTTGCCCGAGAGTTCGACGATCCACGCCTCGCCCAGCTTTTCGGCCGCTATGCCACCTATGTCGGCGGCTCGCCCTATCAGGCCCCGGCGCTGCTCGCGCTGATCTGGCAGGCCGAGGCGGCAGGGGTCTGGGTGATCCGCGAGGGCATGCACAGCCTCGCGCAGACCCTTGCCCGATTGGCGGCGGCGCGCAGCGCCCAATTTCACTACAACACCCATGTGGCCCGGATCGACACCGCCGCCAACGCCGTCTCCGGCGTCAGCCTCACCGATGGCCGCCAGATTGCGGCGGCGACCGTGCTCTTCAACGGCGACCCGCGCGCCCTGGCCAGCGGCGCGCTTGGCCCCGATGTCACTGGCATCGCGGCGCAGACGCTCACGACCCCGCGCAGCCTGTCGGCGCAGGTCTGGGCCTTTGCCGCGACGCCCACCGGCCCCGACCTTGCCCATCACAACGTCTTTTTCAGCACCGAAGCGCGCGCCGAATTCGACGACCTGCGCGCCGGGCGTTGCCCGCGCGCGCCCACGCTCTATGTCTGCGCCCAGGATCGCGGCCTGCCCGACCCGCCCCCCCGTCACGAGCGCTTCGAGATCATCGTCAACGCGCCGCCGATGGAGGCGCTCTCCCATCCCGCCGAGGATTTTGCCACATGTCACACCCGGACCTTCCAGACCCTCGCGCGCTTCGGCCTGCACTTCGATCCGCTGCCGGCCCAGACCGCCCTGACCACACCCGCGCGTTTCGAGAGCCTCTTTCCGGCCTCTCTCGGCGCGCTCTATGGGCAGAGCCCGCACGGGATGCTGGCGGCGTTCCGGCGCCCGACGGCGCGCACCGCGCTGCGGGGCCTCTATCTGACGGGCGGCGGGGCGCATCCGGGGGCGGGTGTGCCGATGGCCACGCTCTCCGCCCGGCACGCGGTCGAGGCGATCTTGAGCGACCGAACTTCGATCTCGACGTCCCCCCGAACGGCTATGCCTGGTGGTATATCGACGGCCTGAGCGAGGATGGCACCCGCGCGCTCAGCGTCATCGCCTTCATCGGATCGGTGTTCTCGCCCTGGTATGCGTGGTCCGGGCGGCGCAACCCCGCCAACCATGTCTGCATGAATGTCGCGACCTACGGCCCCGGCGGGCGTTTCACCATGACCGACCGTGGCAGGACTGCGCTGCGTCAAACCGCCGATTGCCTGACCATCGGCCCCTCCGCGATGCGCTGGCAGGATGGCAGCCTTGTCATCGAGATCAACGAGATCGCCTCGCCCCCGCTGATCAGCCGGGTGCGGGGCCAGATCCGCGTCACCCCCTCGGCGCTGACCACCGTCGAATTGCCGCTGACGCCCGAGGGCAGCCATGTCTGGCGCCCCTTTGGCCCGACCTCGACGATCACGGTCGATCTCGACGCGCCCGGCTGGCGCTGGCAGGGGCATGGCTATTTCGACGCCAATTTCGGCACCCGCGCGCTGGAACAGGATTTCCGCTCCTGGACCTGGGGCCGCTATCCGGCCCGCGACGGCGCGACCTGCTTCTATGACGCCACGCGGATCGACGGCACGACGCTGGCGGCGGCGGTGCATTTCGATGCCGCGGGTCACGCCGAAACCATCCCCCTGCCGCCCGAGGCGCGCATGGCGCGCAGCCTCTGGCAGGTCAGGCGCAGCACCCGCGCCGATGCCGGCTATCAGCCCCGTCAGGTTCTGCCGATGCTGGATGCGCCCTTCTACTGCCGGTCTGCCGTGCGCACCTGCCTTGAGGGCGAGCAAACCGTGGGCGTTCATGAGGCGCTCGATCTCACCCGCTTCCGCTCTGCCCTGCTGAAACCGATGCTCGCCGTCCGCGTTCCGCGTCGCGCCCGCTGGCGATTCGACTAACGCGCCTCGTCGGGGTTCATCCGGAGCACCGCAAGATTCAACATTCCCGCCACGCTCACCCAGGTGAGATAGGGCACGAACAACAGGCCCGCGATCCAGTCCACCATCCACAGCGCCACCAGCGTCGTCGCCACCGCCGCCCAGAGCGCCAGAAGCACGATCAGCCCCAGCCGCATCTTCTGCAACCCGAAGAACACCGGCGTCCAGAGCCCGTTGAGCGCGATCTGCAACGCCCAGAGCGCCATCGCAATGCCGTTGTCCGGGCTCAGCGCCGCCCGCGCCCCCGCCGCCGCCATGCAGATATAGAGCGTGGTCCAGGCCACCGGAAACAGCCAGTTGGGCGGCGTCCACCATGGCTTTTTCAGCCGCGCATACCACTCACCGGGCGAAAACAGCCCGCCCGTCGAGCCTGCGGCGAAACACGCGGCCAGAAATATCCCGAAGGTGATCCATATCATGCCACCTCTCTAACCCGACCCGCACCGCGGCTCAAGCCCGCCTCGCGTTCCATGTCCTGCGCCTTCAGCCGCGCAAGGGCCGCACAGAGCGTATCGCTCCAGTCCGTCGCGCGTGGCGCATCCCGCGCCGCCGCCCGCACCAGAAATTCCGTCTCGGGCAGCGGCCGGGCATAGATCATCGCCGAGCGCGGCAGGATCGTCGTGCCCCCCGCCCGCAAGAGCGCCAGCGCCAGCCAGCCAAGCTTTTGCACAGGCCGGGTCTGCGCGCGCCGGCTGATCGTGTCATGACCGCCCGCGCGCACCTGCCCGCCAATGCCCGCATAGATGAATCGGGCGGCAAAGATGCCGGGCCGCGCGGCCAAGGGCAGCGCCTCCACCCCAGCCTCGGAGCGGTAGTAGAGACCTTCCGCCTCGTGCAGCAGGCGCCGCACCATGGCCCGGATCTCGGGCGTGGCGGCAGGTGCGCGGCAAAACGCCTGCGGCGTGATCCCCGCCTCCGCCAGCCAGTCGAGCGGCAGATAGAGCCGCCCCTCGCGCGCGTCCTCGCCAACGTCGCGGGCAATATTGGTCAGTTGCATCGCAACCCCCAGATCGCAGGCCCGCGCCAGCGCATCGCCATCGCGCACCCGCATCAGCACGCACATCATCGCGCCCACCGCCGAGGCCACCCGCGCCGAATAGGCGCGCAACTCCGAAAGCGTCGCATAGCGCCGCCCCTCGGCATCCCAGGCCAGCCCCTCCAGCAGCGCATCCGGCAACGCGCGCGGCATGTCGAATTCCTCGATGATGGCGGCAAAGGCCCGGTCGGCGGGGGCATTCCTCGGTCGCCCGGCATAGGCCAGATCCAGCCGCTCATGCAGGCTCAGCACCGCCGCCGCCTTCTCCGCCTGTTCGTCCACCGCGTCATCCGCCAGACGGCAAAAGGCATAAAGCGCCAGCGCCGGATCGCGCACCGCGCGCGGCAAGAGCCGGGAGGCCGCATGAAACGAGCGCGAGCCCTGCCGGATCGCTGCGGTGCAATGTTCCAGATCACGGGGCGCAATCATCTCTCCACCCCCACAGGCAGAGCATCGGGGACCAGTTGCGCCAGCACCTCCGCGCTCGAGATCACCCCCGGCAGGCCCGCGCCGGGATGCGTGCCCGCGCCGACCAGATAGAGGCCGCGCACCTCTTCGCTCACATTATGCGGCCGGAACCACGCGCTTTGCAGAATGCGCGGCTCGATCGAAAAACCCGCGCCATGCGGGCTGAGATAGCGATCGCGGAACGTCTCGGGCGTGAACACCTCGGAGGCGCTCAGATGCCCGCCAAGACCGGGCAGCAACTGTTTCTCCAGAACCTCCTGCACGCGCAGGCGGTAAGGCTCTGCCATCTCCGCCCACTCCACCGGATCGGCATGGCCCAGATGCGGCACCGGGCTGAGCGCATAGAAGGTATCACCACCCTCGGGCGCGACGGTGGGGTCCGTCACCGAGGGGCGATGCACATAGAGGCTCATGTCCTCGGCGAGGATACCACGCCGAAAGATGTCGCGCACCAACCCCTTGTAGCGCGGCCCGTTCAGGATCGTGTGATGCCCCGCGTCGCGCCACATCCCGGCAGTGCCGGTCGTGCCAAAATACCAGACAAAGAGGCTCATCGACCAACGCGACCGCCCAAGCCGCGCCGGGGTCCAGCGCCGCCGGGGATGATGGCGCAAAAGATGGTCATAGGTATGCCCCGCATCGGCATTGGACACGATGATGTCCCCGCGCAAGACCTCGCCGCCGGTCAGCCGCACGGCTTGCGCCCGCCCGTCCTTGATGACGATCTCGTCCACCTCGGCATTTTGCCGGATCAGCCCCCCCTGCGCCTCGATCACCCGCACCATGGCCCGCGCGATCGCATCGACGCCGCCGATGGCGTAATGCACCCCGAACTCCGCCTCCAGATGGCTGACCAGCGCATACATCGAGGTCACGTTGAACGGATCGCCGCCAATAAAGAGCGGGTGAAACGATAGCGCCATGCGCAGCC
>PFEY01000081.1:12645-13516 GCA_002783205.1 Rhodobacteraceae bacterium CG17_big_fil_post_rev_8_21_14_2_50_63_15
GCGCAGCATGAGCCGCGACCGACCGGTCGGCGCGCAGCCAGGCGAATTTCGGCAGGACCTTGATGAGATCGACCAGACGGTGCATCGGCCGCCGACCCAGATCCTCGAAGCCGAACCAGTAGCGCGCCTCGCTGTCGCGCACGAACCGGTCATAGCCCGCAAGATCGCCGGGCGAGAGCCGCGCCACTTCGGCCCGCATCGCCGCGCGATCAGGCCGCGCGGTAAAGCGGCTGCCGTCGGGCCAGCGAATCTCGTAGAACGGATCGAGCGCGCGCAGGTCCACATCCGCGTCGAACTCTCGCCCGCAGGCTGCCCAGAGGTCGCGGAAAAGCTGCGGCACGGTCACGATCGTCGGACCAAGATCAAAGCGGTGCCCGTCGCGCGTGAGGCTCGATCCCCGCCCGCCGGGGCTGTCGAGCCGGTCCAGGACCGTGACGCGATAGCCCTTGGCCCCCAGCCGCATCGCCGCGGCGAGACCGCCAAGCCCGGCGCCGATCACCACCGCGTGGGGGGCATCGGCGCGGATGGCCTGTTCGATCAGACCCGGATCAACACGTGTCAACATGACTTAACCCTACATGTGTCTAGTTTAATTGACAATCATTTCCCGCACCTCTTTTCACGCGCCAAAAACCATGTCAGACTCCGCCCTGAATGTATCAGGGACGCAGACCATCCAAACCGTCAGCCTCAGTTTCTTCCGCTTTTCCTCCGGTTTCAGCCGGATTTGGGCGCTGGCCATGATGGGGGCGGCGCGCCTGTCATTGCCGCGCATTCCCGGAATCGGCTTTTGGAAACTGCTTGGCTCGGGCACCGGCGAAGGCTTCACCCCCCTCCCCAATACCGGCGTCTATGCGATTCTCGCAGTCTG
>PFEY01000007.1:0-6775 GCA_002783205.1 Rhodobacteraceae bacterium CG17_big_fil_post_rev_8_21_14_2_50_63_15
ATCGGCCCGCTCACGGCACGAAACCGCTTCTACCAGGTGCCGCATTGCAATGGCATGGGCCGCAGCTTTCCTTCCTCCATGGCGGAAATGCGTCGTATCAAGGCCGAGGGCGGCTGGGCCGTGGTCTGCACCGAAGAGATCGAGATCCATCCCTCGGCCGATCATTCGCCCTGGGCCGGAGGCCGATTGTGGGATGATCGCGACATCCCGGTTCTGGCGAAAATGTGCGATGGCATCCATGAATTTGGTAGCCTTGCCGGCGCCGAGATCAACCACGCCGGTCAGATGGCCGCCAACCGGTATAGTCGCGTCGTCCCGCTCGCGCCGTCGCATATGCCGGTGGGGACGCTTGATCCGGTTCAGGCGAGGGCGATGGACAAACAGGATATTCGGGATCTACGCCGCTGGCATCGGACTGCGGCCCTGCGCGCCCGAACGGCCGGCTTTGACCTGATCTATGTCTATGCGGGCCATCAACTCTCCACCATTTCGCATTTCCTGTCGCCCTATCGCAACCACCGCAGCGACGAGTATGGCGGCAGCTTGGAGAACCGCGCGCGGCTTCTTCGGGAAGTGCTGGAGGAGACGCGAGAGGCCATTGGCGACACCTGCGCTGTGGCCCTACGCTTTGCCGTGGATGAACTCATGGGGCCGATGGGATTCACCAGTGATGCGGAGGGCCGCGATCTGGTCGAGATGCTAGCCGAGATCCCTGATCTCTGGGACGTGAATATCAGCGGGTGGGAGCATGACAGTGCCACGTCGCGCTTCAAGCCATCCGGCTATCAGGATGCCTATGTGTCTTTCGTCAAGCAGGTGACGTCCAAGCCCGTGGTCGGCGTCGGACGCTATACCTCGCCGGATGCGATGGTCGCGCTGATCAAGTCAGGCAAGCTCGATTTCATCGGAGCGGCACGCCCCTCGATCGCAGATCCGTTCCTGCCCCGCAAGATCGAGGAGGGCCGGGTCGAGGATATTCGCGAATGCATCGGCTGCAACATCTGTGTCTCGGGCGACCAGAACTTCATTCCGATCCGCTGCACCCAGAACCCGACCATGGGCGAGGAGTGGCGCAGGGGCTGGCATCCTGAAAGGATCGCGCCCAGGACGGCGGAAGAAAGCGTTCTGATCGTCGGGGCAGGTCCGGCGGGACTCGAAGCGGCGCGCGCGCTCGGTCAGCGCGGCTATGCAGTCACCCTCGCGGAGGCCGCCACGGAGGCCGGCGGACGTGTCGCGCAGGAACGTCGCCTGCCCGGCCTTGCCGAATGGGGCCGGGTGGCGGATTATCGGCTCTATCAGATCCGTCAGATGGCAAATGTCGGGCTCTACCTCGAAAGTCGCATGACGGTGGATGCGGTCCTTGACGTCGGTGCCGATCACGTCGCAATCGCGACCGGCGCGAGATGGTCGCGCGACGGCGTCGGGCGGCAGAACCCGAGAGGCATATCGCGCACCGAGGGCGCGACCATCCTGACCCCGGACGATGTGATGACCGGCGTCATCCCGGACGGCCCTGTCGTGCTTTTCGATGACGATCATTTCTATATGGGCGGGGTCATCGCGGAAGCGCTGCACAAGGCGGGCTGCGACGTCACTCTGGTGACACCCGCGACCGAGGTTTCGTCCTGGACGCAGAACACGCTCGACCAGCACGCCATCCAGAAACGCCTGATGGAGATCGGCGTGAAGATCGTCACCGCGACGAACCTCGCCGCCATCGCCCCCGGATCCGTCTCTCTGGAATGCATCTATACCGGCGCCGTCCGCAGCATCGACTGTGCCGCGGTCGTTCTCGTGACCATGCGCCGTCCCTCTGACGATCTGTGGACCGCGCTCCAGGGCAGCGGCTTGCCCTCGCTCACGCGCATCGGCGATGCGCTTGGTCCCGGAACGATCGCCGCCGCGGTCTATTGTGGTCATCGCTTTGCCCGCGACCTGGGCCGCGAGACATCCGACACCGTAGATTTTCGCCGCGAACTCATTGACCTTCATCCATCCTGATCGGAGCCCCCCATGTCCCGCGACCCGCGCCATGATATTCTCTTTGAGCCGATAAAGATCGGACCCGTGACCGCACGGAACCGCTTCTACCAGGTCCCTCATTGCACCGGCATGGGCTATCTTCGGCCGCAGATGCTGGCCGAGATGCGCGCCCGAAAGGCAGAAGGCGGATGGGCCGTGGTCTGTACCGAGTATAACTCGATCCATCCGACATCGGATGACCTGCCGCATCCCTCCGCCGCGCTCTGGAGCGACAGCGACATCCGCGCCCACGCGCTGATGACCGAAAAGGTGCACGAGCATGGCGCGCTGGCGGGTGCGGAACTGTGGTATGGCGGCGCGCGAACGGCCAACCTGATGACCCGCGAGGTGCCGATGGATCTCGCCAGCCTGCCGAACGCTGTCGGGCACCCCTATCAGACCCGTGCGATGGACAAGACCGATATCCGCAACCTGCGCCGCTGGCACCGCAACGCCGCCCTGCGCGCGCGCAGCGCCGGGTTCGACATCGTTTATGTCTATGCCACGCATACCTATCTTCTGGCCAATTTCCTTGACCCGAGGATCAACACGCGCAGCGATGAATATGGCGGCTGTCTGGAGAACCGCGTGCGACTCGTGCGCGAACTGATCGAAGAGACCAAGGAGGCCGTGGGCGACCGCTGCGCTGTCGCCGTTCGCTTTGCCGCCGACGAAGAGATCGGTGCGGATGGCGTCCCGATCCACGGGGAACGCCGCGACATGTTCGCGATGCTGGCCGAATTGCCGGATCTCTGGGACATCAACATCGCGGACTATTCGCTTGAAATGGGCGTCTCGCGCTTCGTCAAGGAGGGCGCGCTGGAGCCCTACATGTCCTTCGTCAAGGCGCAGACGTCAAAGCCCGTGGTGACGGTGGGCCGTTTCACCTCGCCCGACACGATGGTCAGTCAGATCAGGCGCGGTCTGGTCGATTTCATCGGCGCCGCGCGGCCGTCCATCGCAGACCCATTCTTGCCGAAGAAGATCGAGGAAGGCCGCCTCGAGGACATCCGCGAATGCATCGGCTGCAACGTCTGCTATGCCGGGGACAGCCTGAGCGTGCCGATCCGCTGCACGCAGAACCCCACGATGGGAGAGGAATGGCGCAAGGGCTGGCACCCCGAACGGATCAATCCCCGGCGCTCGGACAAGTCCGTTCTGGTCGTGGGGGCGGGGCCCGCCGGTCTGGAAGCGGCGCGCGCCTTGGGGCAGCGCGGCTATCGGGTGACGCTGGCCGAGGCCACGCGCAACCTCGGCGGACGCCTGCCGCGCGAAGCGGCCCTGCCGGGGATGAGCGAGTATATCCGCGTGCGCGACCATCGCCAACAGGCCTTTCACAAGATGCCCAATGTCGAAATTTTCCTCGAAAGCCGCCTGAGCGCGCAGGATGTTCTGGGCTTCGGCGCCGATCATGTGGCGATCGCGACCGGGGCGCATTGGCGCAAGGAGCGGTTCGACGGGCGGACCTATGTCTCGATCGCGGCCGCCGGGACCGCGCCCGAAATCCTGACGGCCGATGACATCATGGATGGCAGGCTACCCTCGGGTCCGAGCCTCGTTTACGATGAGGACGGCTATTACATGGGCGGCGTCATTGCTGAACGGCTGAAGGCTGCGGGGCTGGAGGTCACGCTCTGCACGCCTGCCGAGGTCGTCTCCGAATGGGCGGGCAAGACCTCGGAACGCTGGCGGGTGCGCAGCCATCTGATGCGGCTCGGCATCAGGCTGGAATTGTCTCAGGCGCTGACCTCCTTCGACGGGGTGCGCGCAACCCTGACCTGCCAGTTCAGCGGCGCCCAAAAGGCCCTGCCCGTCGCCTCGGTTGTCATGGTCACGCAGCGCCGACCCGACGATGCCCTCTATCACGAATTGCTGGCAACCGTTGGCGGCGACGCCGCAAGACTGCCCTTCACCTTGAAGAGGATCGGGGATTGCGAAGCCCCCGCGATCGTTGCGGCGGCCACCTATGCCGGGCACCGCTATGCGCGTGAGCTTGAGGAAACCGTGGATATCGACGAGCCCCTCAAGCATGACCGCCTCGATGTGGGCTGGATTGAGGCCTCAACGACGTCGAGCGCGACCGCAAAGCCGGGATATCTTGAGACCCTGCTGCGTTATTTCGAGGAGGAAATCGAGGGCGAGGCCTATTTTGCCGCTATTGCCGAACGGATGAACAGCGCAGGGCAAAGGGAAAAAATGAACCTGCTCTCGCAGGTGGAGACCTGCACGGCCGATGCGATGCGCCCGCTGATCCGGAAATACGGGCTGACCGCGCGCAGCGTTGAGGCGCTGCACGCCAACGGGCGGGCGCAGGCGGCAAGGGCCCAAAGCGACTGGGTTGCGCTGATCGACGAGATGAACCGGACCTTTCCAAAATACATCGAGGATTTCCAGCGGCTTGAAACCATGGCCCCGCCGGAAGATCTCGCGGCGCTCAAGGTGGCAACCGCGCATGAGGTGATTGCGGTGGACTTTCTCACCCGCGAGCGGGCTCAGGATCCGCAGAGCACGGCTCCGCTGCATCACTTTCTCAGGACGGGCACAGCATGACCGCGCGGCGGGCCCTGATGTTTGCAGCGCTTGTCGCCTTCGCCGCGGCGGCAACCTATGTCACGGGCTTGATGTCGCCCGCCCCTGTCGTGACGCAATCCGGCGCCGAATGTGATAGCTGTTCCGCGCGCAAGGAAGGGCAGAAACAGCTCCGTAAGGCCTTGGCCCAGGCGAGAGCCGAGGAGAACTAGGGATGGGGCTTGCGACTCTCTTCTCGCCGCTGACAATCCGTGGACATGTGCTGAAGAACCGGATCTTTTCAACCGGGCACATGGCCGTCATGCTGCAAGACGGCAAGCCCACGGACCGCATGGTTGCCTATCATGAAGCCAAGGCCAAGGGCGGTGCCGCCCTGACGATCATCGAAGCGGCACGTGTGCACCCGTCGGGCGACTCCGGTCGCCCGGCGATCCGCGCCTACGACGCTGGCTGCATCCCCGGATATGCAAATCTGGCCAAGGCGTGCCAGGCCCATGGCTGCAAGGTCTTCGCTCAACTCAGCCATCCGGGGCGCGAGATGACAATGGCCATGGACGGAACCCATCCCGTGGCCTTCGCGCCGTCTGCCGTCCCGAACGAGCGCTTTCACGTCATGCCACGCGAGTTGCCGCTCGCCTTGATCGGCGAAATCATCAATGGGTTTGCCACATCCGCTGCACATATGCGACAGGCCGGGCTCGATGGGATCGAGATCGTAGCCTCTCACGGCTACCTTTTGGCGCAGTTCCTGAATCCACATGTGAACCGCCGCAGTGACGCCTATGGAGGATCGTTCGAGAACCGCCTGCGCATCGTTCGGGACGCCATAGCGGCAGCACGCCGTGGCGCCGGACAGGATATGGTCATCGGGATCCGCCTGTCCGGCGAAGACAGGGACCACGATGGCGTGGACCTGGCCGAGATGCTGGAGGTTTGCGCCGCACTCGGGACCGATCCGGCGCTGGACTATCTGAACGTGACGGTGGGAACGTCGGCGGGTTTGGCCGGCTCCGTCCATATCGTGCCGCCGATGGGGATTGACGCGGCCTATACTGCGCCGCTAGCCGCTGCGATCCGCGCGCAGGTTGACAAGCCCATCTTTGTCGCGGGCCGCATAAACCAGCCGCAGATTGCTGAACAGGTGCTGGCCTCTGGTCAGGCGGACATGTGCGGCATGACCCGCGCGCTGATCTCGGATCCTCAGATGCCTGCCAAATCACAAGCCGGGCAACTTGATGAGATCCGCGCCTGTGTCGCCTGCAATCAAGCCTGTATCGCCCACATGCTGAACGGCTGTGCAATCTCCTGCATCCAGCACCCCGAAACGGGGCGAGAACTGCAATATGGGCCACGCAAGCGGGTCGAGACCCCGTGCAAGGTGATGGTCGTGGGCGGGGGACCTGCCGGAATGAAGGCCGCCGCTGTCGCCGCAGAAGCCGGGCACCACGTCACACTCTACGAGGCCACAGCCTCTCTCGGAGGGCAGGTCAAACTTGCCCAAAGCCTGCCGGGCCGCGCCGAGTTCGGTGGCTTGACGATCAACCTCACGCGCGAGATGGACCGGGCCGGAGTAACCCTGCGCCTCAACACGCGCGTCACGGCCGATCTGATCGCGCGGGAAGCCCCCGATAAGATCGTGCTTGCGACGGGGGCAACGCCCTACAGCCCTGAAATCGAAGGCGCGGATGAGGCGCATGTGGTCAGCGCTTGGCAGGTTCTGCAAGGAGAGGCAAATGTGGGCAGTCGTGCGATCATCGCTGATTGGCGCTGCGACTGGATAGGCCTCGGGCTGGCCGAGTATCTGGCCCGTGAGGGGTGCCATGTGCGTCTGGCCGTCAACGGCATGGTCGCGGGTCAGTCCCTGCCGCAATATACCCGTGACAAATGGCTTGGAGACCTGCATCGGCTGGGTGTCGAGATCATCCCCCATATGCGACTTCATGGTATTGATGCCGATAGCGCCTATTTTCAGCACACGCTCAGCGGCGACCCCGTGATCCTGTCCGCGGTGGACACTCTGGTAACGTCCCTTGGTCACAAGGCGGAAACCGCCCTGGAACACGAGTTGCGCGACTGGGCCGGCGCGGTTCATGTCATAGGCGATTGCCTGTGCCCACGCACCGCGGAAGAGGCCATTCTGGAGGGGCTGAAGATCGGCTCGGCGCTATGAACCAGTCCCATCCCGGCCTTGGCCAAAGCGCGGAGGGTTCCTTTGCGGCTCTCA
>PFEY01000007.1:6798-13232 GCA_002783205.1 Rhodobacteraceae bacterium CG17_big_fil_post_rev_8_21_14_2_50_63_15
GGAGAAGACCGCGTGGCGGGCCAAGCCGTAACACCCGATCGGCCCGTTTGCCCCGCCGAATGACACGTTGCCCTGTCCGCCCTCGCAAGATCCGATCCTAGAAGGAGAACCGGAATGACAAAGACAGCCAAGATCCTGCGCATCGAGCCCGACGGCCCTGCCGATTGCGGATTGCAAGAGTGGGAGCGTATGAACCCGGAAGATCTTGTGGCGGGACACCCCGTGCAGAGGGGCCATGTCTATCATGAACGTCCCCAAGACGGGTATCTTGCCGGCGTTTGGGATTGCACCGCCTTCACCGGTCAGATGGAAGCCTACAGCGTTGACGAGTTCATGCTTCTTCTCGAAGGCGCGCTGGAGATGGTCCTTCCCGACGGCAAAATCGTTGAGATTCGAGCCGGCGATGCCTTTGTCATACCCAAGGGGTTCATGTGCCAGTGGCGGCAGCCGGGGTTCGTCCACAAGATATTCATGATCCTCGACGGCCCGGTTCCTGCAACGGCCGCGAATCCGTCGCTGACACGGATCACCATTCCCGATCTTTGTGCCGTCCGGGGCGGCAATGCCGTTATGGCAACGCGCCTTGATTTCTTGAACGCGGCTGGAACAATGCGTGTCGCGGTTCAGGATTGCGCCGCAATCAACATCCCCAGCTTGTCGATTCCTGAAAACCAGTTGATTCATGTTCTGTCAGGAACGCTGAGCTTGAGTGAGGGCAATGCGCTGCACTCCTTCGCTCAGGGTGAGACAGCGTATATCCACCAAGACAACACTGTTGGGTGGAAAACATCGGCGGACACCCGGCTGTTGATTGCAAGCTGTGGTACACCCGGCTGACCCGGTCAATCTACGATCGGCTTACCCCCTCCGTGCGACGCGTCGCGATCTTTGCCATTGAGAGACAAGAACGGGGCTGATCGCGACGACGCCGATGGCCATGGTCGACAGGCCTGGCGCGACAAACAGCAGGCCCACCAGGCCCACGTACCAGCGCTCTGGCTTGCTCATCATCGTGAAGATATACCCCGAGAACGCGGCACCGATCGAGGCGATCCCCAGCATGGCGCCAAGCAGGGTCAGCACAAAGGCACTCCACGTAAAGCCGTCCGCCATCAGGAGCAAGGACGGCGAATAGACAAAGACAAAGGGCACCAGGGCCTTGGCTATGCCAAGCCGAAAGGCCGTGTTGCCGGTCTCGAAAGGGTTGGAGCCTGCGATACCGGCGGCGGCATAGGCTGCAAGCGCAACCGGCGGGGTGATGTCGGCCAGCACACCATAATAGAAGACAAAGAAATGTGCGACGAGGGGCTCTACACCCAATTGCGCCAAGGCCGGGGCCGCGACCGCCACGAGGATGATATAGGTGGCTGTCGTGGGGATACCGGCCCCCATGATGATGCAGGAAAAGGCGATCAGGATCAACGAGACGAACAGCGCCCACTGATCCACCGTGAAATAGGCCAATGGCCCAAATTCACTCAGCAGGGTGCCAACATCCGTTGCCGTCTGGACCACCACATAGCCTAGGCGAAATCCGACGCCGGTCAGGGTGACGACACCGACCACGATCCCGACGGCTGCGGCGGCAGCCCCCACCGCGATCGTGTTGCGCGCGCCATTGGCAAGGGCAGCGATCAGATCGGAGAGTGTCAGCCGGTTCAGCGGGTTGAGAAAGCCGATCACGACGCAGGCGATGATGCCATACACGGCCGCAAAATCGGGGGTGCGGCCGGAAAGTATGAAATAGACCAGGATCGCGAGAGGGAAGATGGACATCCAGTTCTGTCGCAGCACATGGGCGGTTCTGGGCAATTCGTCTGCCCGCAGACCGCGCAGGCCAAGCCGCTTGGCTTCCAGATGAACCATGATGAAAATGCCGAAATAGTGCAGCAAGGCGGGCAACAACGCGGCCGCCAGAATATCGCGGAGGGGAAGTTCAAGATACTCGACCATGATGAAGGCCGCAGCGCCCAGGATCGGCGGCGTGATCTGTCCGCCGGTGGAGGAGGTGGCCTCGACGGCCGCCGCGAAACGGGCGGAATATCCCACCCGCTTCATCGCCGGAATGGTCAGCGCTCCGGTGGTCACGGTATTGGCGATCGAAGAGCCGGAGATTGTCCCCATGAAGGCCGATGAAAAGATTGCGACCTTGGCGGGACCACCGGCATAGCGGCCCGCGAGCGCCATGGCGAGATCGATGAACAATTGCCCAAGGCCGATCCGTGTTGCCAGCACACCGAACAGGATGAACAGGAAAACATATTTTGCCATGACACCGATGGCGATGCCATAGATGCCCTGATTGGTCATGTAGAGGTGGTTGATCAGGCCCGACCAGCTGGCTCCGCCATGTTTCAGCGCACCGGGCATCCAGGGCCCGAAGAGCGCGAAGATCATGAAGCCCACCGCGATCAGGGGCAGGGTGATCCCAACCGATCTCCGCGTTGCCTCCAGTGTCAGAAGCAAAAGAGCCGACCCCATGAACACGTCGCCCGGCGACGGGTTGCCGACTCGCTGGGCCAAGGCGGCCGAGGGCAGCAGCGGCAGATACATCGCCGCGACCACGCCGAGGATGGACAGGACAATGTCCATCAGGGCCACGCCCTCAAACCGATACCATGCGACGGGGGCGACCTCGGTGCTCAACGATTTGCGCCACGAAAACAGCAGGAACACCAACCCGAGCACGAAGGAAAGATGGATGCCGCGATGGGTGAGTTCCTGGATCAACGCGAACCCGGACGCATAGAAATGGTAGATCGACATCGCCACAAGACCTGCGGTGATCACCATACCGATATGCTTGCCTGTGGCTCTGAAGGCGGACTCGGGATCAAACTCGCGCTCGATCCTGGTCAGGTCTTCGGGTCGCAATTTGTCATCAGCCATGTCGGAGATCTCGCTTTGGCAATGGAAAACCCGCCAACATTGGGTTGGCGGGTCTGGTCTCGGGGTGGGTCGATTACTTCAACAGGCCCGCTTCCTTGTAGAAGCGCTCAGCACCGGGATGCAGCGGAATCCCGATGCCGTCCAATGCGGTTTCCGGCGTGATCGATTTCCCCTTGGCGTGACCGACATCGAGCAGGATGCGGGTCTTTTCATTCCAGAGGGCCTTGGTCACTTCATAAATCAGATCGTCACTCTCCTTGGCCGAGGTGATCCACTGCGCGCCTACCGCGACGGTGCTGGTGGCAGGAACCCCTTCATATGCCCCGTCCGGGATGTCCGAGGCCGAGAAAAAGCCGTATTTTTCAATCAGTGATTCAGCGCCTGCGCCCGTGATCGGCACCAGCTTGATCTTTACCGCCGAAGCCAGTTCGACAATCGCGCCCGTCGGATACCCTCCGACAAAGAAGAATGCGTCGATCTGACCGTTGCGCAGCGCGTCCCCCGAGGCATCCGGCTTGAGTGCTTCGGCAGTGTAACTGCCTTCTGCCAGGCCGTTCGCCTCGAGGATCAGCTTGGCATCGACATATGTGCCGGACCCCGGCTCATCCAGGCTGACACGCTTGCCCGCCAGATCGGCCACGGAATGGATGTCGCTGTCGGCAAGGGCGACCAGATGGATATGTTCCGGGAAGAGCGCCGCGATCGCACGCAGATCCGCCGCAGGAGGCTGACCTTCCATGGTGCCAGTGCCGGTGTAGGCCCAGAAGGCCACGTCGGATTGGGCAAAGCCAGAGTTTCTCAGGCCCGAAACGATTGCGTTCACATTGTCAACCGACCCGCGCGACGACACTGCGGAGGCAATGAGCCCCGGGACGCCGCAACTGCCGCCCTCGTCACAGGCGCGCGACCCCGGAGGGTTGGAAATCGCGTTGGCAATGACGCCACCTACGGGATAATAGGTGGCCGCTGTGCCGCCCGTCCCGATGGTAAAGAACTTCAACTCTTGCGCCGCGGCAGCGCCGACCAATCCGGCCGACAAGATCGCCGCGATGGCCGCAGATTTCACTGATTTGAACATTCGTCTCTCCCTTATGGTTGTTTTACGTGCGGGCTTGCCGCTTCGCGCGCGGTCTTGTTGTGCTTATCTCACCACCGTGTTTCGAGTAGATCAACCAAGCCGTCACTTTGCAATGCCTTGATACTGTCAATATGCTTTTGCGTTCTCTTCTCAAGATGGCCGATGTGCTGTCGAGCAGCGATCTGCCCCTGTTTCAAGGGGGGGCGTCTTGTCAGGACATCCAGCGCAATCCTCCTCTGCACCTTATCGGGCACATGTTTTAGAGTGGACCGGTCCGGGGCATGATGGTAGATCGAGGCATGGCAACCGATCAGAAACTCTCCATTTTTTATAATCATTCTACTGCGTTGGACGGCGGCTATGACAACCGTGACACCTGAACCCCAAGCGCATGACGCTGGCAGTTTTCCCGTCACACAAGACCTCGCCGAAGTCCGCTTTCTGACCGGGATCAGCATCGTTGTGCCGACCTATCGCGAGGTGCAGAATATTCCGCTGTTGCTGGAACGGATCGCGCGTTTGCGCCGGGATCATGATCTCACGCTCGAGGTGATCTTTGTCGATGATGACAGCGGGGATGGCAGTGTCGAGGCGGTGCAGGCTTCGGGCCATGACTGGGCACGCATTCTGGTGCGGACCGAAAATCGCGGTCTCAGCCCGGCGGTGATCGACGGCTTTCGGACGGCGCGTTATCCGGTGCTGGTCTGCATGGATTGCGACCTCAGCCATCCGCCAGAGAGGATCCCGCAGCTCATTCTGGGATTGAACGCTGGCCAGCAGTTCATGATCGGCTCGCGCTATGTGCCAGGGGGTTCGACCGATGACGACTGGGGGTTTCTGCGCTGGCTCAATAGCCGCATCGCCACGCTTCTGGCGCGTCCGCTCACGCAGATCAGGGATCCGATGTCGGGCTTCTTCGCGCTCAGAAAGGCCGATTTCGACCGCGCCCGGGATCTCAATCCGGTGGGGTACAAGATCGCGCTGGAACTGATCGTGAAATGCGACTTCGAGAATGTGGGCGAGGTGCCGATCGAGTTTCGCGACCGGGTGCATGGCGAGAGCAAGCTCACCTTCAGGGAGCAGCTCAAATACATCCAGCATCTGCGCAGGCTTTATCTGCACCGCTTTGCCAATGCGATGCATCTGGCGCAGTTTCTGGTGGTCGGTGCCTCGGGTGTGGTGGTCAATCTTGTGGTGCTCAGCCTGCTCGCGGCCTTTGGTCTGCCTGATGCCATCTGCCTCGCGGGGGGGATTGGGGTGAGCGTCATCACCAATTTCCTGCTCAACCGACGCTTTACCTTCTCCTATGCCAAGAACGGCCCGATCCTCCGGCAGTTCGCGGGGTTTCTGGGCGCCTCGGCGGTGGGCGCGCTCGTGAGCTTCTCGGTTTCGATGATGCTGCGAACGCGGGCCTTGTTCGACGTCGCGTTTGGTCTGCAACTGGCGGCGCTGTGTGGCATCGCGACGGGCATGATCTTCAACTATCTGGGGAACCGCTACATTGTCTTCCGCAAGACCCATGTCAGGCGCTGACCGCGGGATCATCCTGCTCGCCATGGCTCTGGGGGCGCTAAGCCTCGGTTTTCGGCTGGGATGGCAGGATCTTTGGTGGGACGAGGAAGTTACATTGATGTTCTCGCGCATGAGTTGGCGGGAGTTGATGGTCGAGCATTGGGGACTTGATACCCACCGCCCTGTCTATTACGCGCTGCAAAAGCTCTGGAATGGCGTGGCAGGCGAGAGCATGCTGGCACTGCGCGCCTTGCCTGCGCTGATCACGCTGCTGATTGTGCCTGTCTTTTATCGAATCGGACGCGAGATCGGAGGACGCCCCCTGGCGGCGCTGGCAGCACTACTCCTCGCGACCGCGCCGATGTTCGTTTATCAGGGCCGCGAATTGCGCATGTATTGCCTGCTCAACCTCTGTCTGGCGCTCTCGCTCCTCTTTGCGATCCGACTGGCTAGGAACGCTCTGGCCGAACGGGACGGCAGGGAGGTGGCGGGAAACGGACTGCTGGTTCTTGGGTTCTCGCTCAGCCTTGCCCTAGCCTTCTATGCCCAGGCGATCACCGCCGTGGTCGCGGTGCTTTATGCGCTCTGGGTGGGTCTGGCCCTTGGCCTTGGCATCTTGCCGCTCCGGTTCCTGCGGGTGGTGCTGATCGGGGCGGGGCTTTTCGTGCTCTTCTCTATCCCGGCGATTGTGCCATTCTTCTCCCATTACACGGGCACGGTGGGTGAGAACTTCTGGGTTCCGGATCCGACGCCGCGCTTTGTCTATGACCAGACCCTCGGCGCCTTCCCCTATCCGAAATGGACCAAGCCACCTGTCTATCTGCTCATGCTCTGGGGCATGTGGTGCCTGTGGCGAAGGCGGCCAGAGGCCGCGCTGTTGGTGGTCCTCGTGTGGGTGGGACTGCCAGTCCTCGTCTATCTCATCAGCCTGTCCAAGCCGCTCTATCTGACGCGG
>PFEY01000046.1 GCA_002783205.1 Rhodobacteraceae bacterium CG17_big_fil_post_rev_8_21_14_2_50_63_15
CGCGCAGCCATCCCGAGGCGATCTGTGTGGCGCTGCATCCGGGCACGGTGCGGACGGCCTTCACCGAGAAATATCTTGGGCGACATCCGTCGGTGCCCGCTGAGGTCGCGGCGCAGAACCTGCTCCGTGTGATCGCCGGGCTGGGTCCCGAGGATAGCGGTCTCTTCTTTGACTGGCAGGGCGCCCGCGTGCCATGGTAGGTCGTCTGGTTCTGGTGCTGGGCGATCAGCTGAGCCACGATCTTTCGGCGCTGCGCGCGGCGGAAAAGGCGCGCGATGTCGTGGTCATGGCCGAGGTGATGGATGAGGCCTCTTATGTGCCGCATCATCCCAAGAAGATTGCGCTGGTGCTCTCGGCCATGCGCCATTTTGCCGAGGAATTGCGCGCGGCAGGCTGGCAGGTGGCCTATTCCCGGCTCGATGATCCCGAGGCCGCGCGCTCGATCGTGGGTGCGCTGATCCGCCAAGGGCAGGAGCATGGCACCGCCGAGGTGATCGCCACGCAGCCCGGCGAATGGCGATTGATCGCGGCCCTGGAGGAGGCGCCGTTGACGGTGCGGCAATTGCCCGATGACCGTTTCCTCTGCCCGCTCGGGGACTTTGACCGCTGGGCCGAGGGACGCCGGGAATTGCGGATGGAATATTTCTATCGCGAGATGCGACGCAAGACCGGATTGCTGATGGCGGGCGAGGCCCCGGCGGGCGGCAGGTGGAATTTCGACCATGACAACCGCAAGCCCGCACGGCCTGACCTGCTGCGGCCCAAGCCGATGCGGTTTGCCCCCGATGCGATCACCGCAGAGGTGCTGGATCTGGTCGAGGCGCGGTTCAGCGGCAATTTTGGCGCCCTGCGCCCGTTCTGGTTCGGGGTGACGGCAGCGCAGGCCGAGGCCGCCTTTGAACATTTTGCGCGGCATCTGCTGCCGGGATTCGGGGATAGCCAGGATGCGATGCTGAGCGGTGACGGATTCCTGCATCACTCGGTCATATCCATGTATCTCAACATCGGATTGCTCAACCCTGGGGATATCTGCACCCGTGTAGTTGAGGAATGGAAAGCAGGTCGGGTGCCGATCAATGCCGCCGAGGGCTATGTCCGGCAGGTGATCGGCTGGCGCGAATACATGCGCGGCCTCTATTTTCGCGAAGGCCCGGATTATCCGCAGCGCAATGCGCTCGATCATCACCGTGTTCTGCCCGCCGCCTATTGGGGGGCGCAGACCCGCATGAACTGTGTCGCGCAAACCGTTGAGCAGACGCGGCAGGAGGCCTATGCCCATCATATCCAGCGGTTGATGGTGACGGGAAATTTCGCGCTGCTTGCCGGTGTCGATCCGGCACGGGTGCATGAGTGGTATCTGGCGGTCTATGCCGATGCCTTTGAATGGGTCGAGGCCCCCAATGTGATCGGCATGAGCCAGTTCGCCGATGGCGGGATCATTGCCAGCAAGCCCTACATCTCGTCCGGTAATTACATCAACAGGATGTCCGATTACTGTGCGCATTGCGCCTATTCGGTTGTGCAGAAGACGGGCGAGGGGGCCTGTCCGTTCAATCTGCTCTACTGGGATTTCCTAAGCCGCCATCGCGACCGGTTCGCCCGCAATCCCCGCATGGGCCCGGTCTATCGGACCTGGGACCGCATGGCGGAGGGGCGCCGGGCGGAGGTGCTTGCAGGGGCCGCGCAGGTGCTGGACGATCTCGACGCGGGCCGCGTCGTGTGATCACTCGGCCGGGGCCGTGTTGCCGGTCAGCGCACCTGCGTCCCAGGTGCCGCTTTCCTCTTGCCCGGTGGCATAGCGCATGGTGCCTTGGCCCTGCCGCTTGCCGGCGCTGAACATCCCCTCATACACATCGCCGGTGCTGTAGGTGGCCACGCCCTGGCCCGAAATCTCGCCATTCTGCCACGCGCCTTCATAGGTGAACCCGTCCGGCATGGTGATCTTGCCCTGTCCGTGGCGCTGTCCCTCGGCAAAGTCTCCGATATAGACAGTGGCGTCAGGATAGCTGGCGGTGCCTTTCCCGTGACGTTGCCCGTCGCGCCAGTCGCCCTCGTAGCGATACCCGTCGGGATAGGTCATCACACCCTTGCCGTGGTTCTTGGCATCGACGAACTCGCCCTCATAGACCAGCCCGTTTGCGTAAGTGGCTCGCCCGGTGCCTTCAATCACACCGCCAATCCAACCGCCCGCATAGGTCGCGCCATCGGGATAGGTGATCGTCCCTTCCCCATTGGCCAGATCGTCCCGGAATTCGCCCTCGTAGACCGATCCGTCGGGATAGACGACGCGGCCCTTGCCCGAAATCTTGCCCGCCACCCATGAGCCGGCATAATCGTAGCCGTCCGTTCCAGTGAACCGGCCTTGTCCATGACGGCGATCATCCTTGAAATCGCCCTCGTAGATGTCGCCATTCTGATAGGTCACGCGGCCTTTTCCCTCGCGGCGCCCGGCCACGAGATTGCCCTCATAGACATCGCCATTGGGCTGAGTGAGCTTGCCCGTGCCGTCGATCTGGCCCTCGCGCCAGGTTCCCTCATAGATCAATCCATCCGACATGGTCAGCGTGCCTTGACCTTCGCGGGCACCGCGCGCGACCGCACCCTGATAGATGGAGCCATCGGGATAAGTGATCGTGGCCTGACCTTCCTTGACGCCGCTTACCCAGTCGCCGTCATAGATATATCCGCCCGGCGATTCCATGCGGCCACGCCCGTGATGCATCGCATTGAGAAATCCGCCCTCGTAGCGCACACCATTGGCATAGATCGCGACGCCCTGTCCGGTGATCTTGCCGTCTTCCCAGAGTCCCTCATAGCTGCCGCCATCGGTAAAGACGATCTTGCCCACGCCGTTCGGCTTGCCGCGAACAAACTCGCCTTCATAGACGGAGCCATTGGGAAAGCGGGCAACGCCCCGGCCGCGGATTTCGCCCTCGACCCAAGTGCCGGAATATTCATATCCGTTTGGCAGGGTATAGGTGCCGGTGCCATGTTGCAGCCCGTCCTTGAAGCTGCCTTCATAGATGCCGCCATCCTCGTATTGCTTGGTCTGGACATCGGTCTGCTGTGCCGTTGCGAGGCCTGCCCCGATCAAGGCGGCGGTCCATGTGATCATTCCTGTCGCCGATAATCTCATATCTGCCCCGTTGCCCGCCCTGCTCGATGATGTCCGCGCGGATTGCCGCGATCGGGTCAAATCTAGAGGACCGGGCGGGGGCTGACAACGGCTTTCGGGCAAATCGGCTTTCCCTTGCGCGGCGATCTGCTAAATCATCCGCAGGAAGCGATGAGGGCAAGGGATGGCTGGCAAGTTTCGCCTGACACTGGCACAGTTGAACCCGACGGTGGGCGATCTGGAAGGCAATGCCCGGCTGGCGCAGCAGGCCTGGGCGACGGGGCGCGCGGCCGGGGCGGACATGGTGGCGTTGCCCGAGATGTTCATCACCGGCTACAACACCCAGGATCTCGTGATGAAACCTGTTTTTCATCAGGCGGCGATCGCGGTGATCGAGAGGCTGGCGCGGGACTGTGCCGAGGGTCCGGCCTTGGCGATTGGTGGTCCCGCGCTCGACGGGGCGGGGCTCTTCAATGCCTATTATGTCCTTCAGGGTGGGGCGATGCGGGCGCGCGTCCTCAAGCATCATCTGCCAAATGAAACGGTGTTCGACGAGAAGCGTCTCTTTTCGGCGGGCATGGTTGCGGGGCCCTACAGCGTCAACGGGTTGCGCATCGGATCGCCGATCTGCGAAGATGCCTGGCATCCGGATGTGGCCGAAACGCTGGCCGAAACCGGGGCCGAGATCCTGCTTGTGCCCAACGGATCGCCGCATGACCGCGACAAGATGGACCTGCGCCAGAACATGATGGTGGCGCGTGTGATCGAGACCGGTCTTGCGCTGGTCTATCTCAACATGGTGGGGGGACAGGACGATCAGGTCTTTGACGGGGGATCCTTCGTGCTCAATCCCGGTGGGGCGCTCGCCTTGCAACTGCCGATGTTTCAGGAGGCGGTGGCGCATGTGGATTTTGAACGCAGGTCGGAGGGCTGGCGCGCCGTGCCGGGCGATCTTGCGCCTCTGTCGTCAGATCTCGAACAGGATTACCACGCCATGGTTCTGGGCCTGCGGGATTATCTGCGCAAGGCCGGATTTACCAAGGTCCTTCTGGGGCTTTCAGGCGGGGTGGACAGCGCCCTCGTGGCCACCATCGCGGTCGATGCGGTGGGCGCGCAGAACGTGCGCTGCGTGATGCTGCCGTCCGAGTTCACCTCGGCGGACTCGCTCGAGGATGCGCAGGCCGTCGCCGAGAACCTCGCTTGCCGCTATGACATGATTCCAATTTCTGCGGCTCGGGAGGCGGTCACTGCGACGCTTGCCCCGGTCTTTGCCGGGCGCGAGGCGGATCTCACAGAAGAGAACATCCAGTCGCGGTTGCGCGGTCTGCTGCTCATGGCCTTGAGCAACAAGTTTGGCGAGATGCTGCTGACCACTGGAAACAAATCCGAAGTGGCGGTGGGCTATGCCACGATCTATGGCGACATGGCGGGTGGCTACAATCCGATCAAGGATCTCTACAAGACTCGCCTGTTCAAGATCTGCCGCTGGCGCAACGCGCAGCATCGCGCCTGGATGCAGGGGCCGTCGGGGTCCCCCATTCCGGATCGGGTGATCACCAAGCCGCCCAGTGCGGAATTGCGTGCCGATCAGAAAGACAGCGACAGTTTGCCGGACTATCCGGTGCTTGACGGCATCCTGAAGATCCTCGTGGATCTGGACGGGTCGATCTCTGATTGCATCGCTGCGGGCTTTGACCGGGCCGACGCGAAACGGGTTGAACACCTGTTGTTCATAAGTGAATACAAACGATTTCAGGCGGCCCCCGGCACAAGGCTGAGCCGGCGCGCGTTCTGGCTTGATCGGCGCTATCCGATCATCAATCGCTGGCGAGAGGGGTCAGGGGAGGGCTGAGCCGACAGGCCCGGATAAGAGGGCCTGTTGGGCGGCGGTCGGCAGGGCCTGATCTGGGTTTCTCGGAGCGTGACGGGCAAGATCGCTCCGCTCTGCGCGATAGCGTTCGACATAGGCTATGAGATCGGCCTTGCGCAGTGGCTTGCCCAGAAATCCGTCCATGCCAGCAAGATACGCCTCCTGTCTGTGCTGCTCCAGCACGTTGGCCGTAACCGCGACCACATGGGCCGGTGAAAGATCACGCGCCGCCTCCTGAGTGCGAATGAGTCCGGTGGCCTGATAGCCGTCCATGCCCGGCATGGAGACATCCATCAGAACCAGATCGGCCGGGCCTTCGGCGTAGAGCGCCACCGCTTCGGCGCCGCTCGCCGCAAGGCGCAGCTTGGCCCCCGACTGGTTGAAATAGCGCTCCAGCAACAGCCGGTTCGTGGCGTTGTCATCCACCGCCAGAACGTCGAGGCCGTTGGCCCAACAGAGTGGTTTTTCGAGGGCGTCGTCGCGGTGGATCGGCCGCGCGCTCTGGACGCCGCCCTCAAGTCTGTGTCGGACGACCTCCAGAAAGAGGGACTCGCGAAGGGGTTTGCGCAGCGCGACGCAGCGATCCTGGTCTGTTCGCGAGGGGGCGTCCGACAGGACGATCACCGGGACGCCGTCCGGAAGGCGCGCCGCCGCCGCGGTGTCGTCGAGGATGATGAGGTCGGGCTGGTCCTGCGTCGCCGTGTTGTCGAGGGCTGTAACGGTATCTGCCTCGGAGACCTGCGCGCCAAGATGGACCACCAGTGCAACCAGCCCGGCGCGGCGGTCCGGCATCGGATCAATCAGCCAGATCCGGGGCGGATGATTGTCAACAATAGGCAGGCGGGGGGCTTTCAACCCACGTCCGGCCGCTTCCTGCGGCACCAGCGGCAGAGTCACCTCAAAGCGTGTGCCGCGCCCCTCCTCCGAGCTGAGGACAAGCCTGCCGCGCATCAAGGTCACAAGTTGGCGGCTGACCGCGAGGCCAAGACCGGTGCCGCCAAAGCTGCGGATGGCGGTATTGTCAACCTGTTCAAAGGCGGCGAAAACCTTTTCCTGCTGATCCGCGGGAATGCCCACACCCGTATCCGTGACCGAGATCACGATCTCGCCGGGAGCCCTGCAGACCGCACGCAGGGCGACATGGCCCTCGAGGGTGAATTTCACGGCATTGCCGGCGATATTGACGAGGATCTGCCGCAGGCGCCCGGCATCGCCCAGCATCACCTCGGGCAGGTTCGGGGCAACATCGGCGTAGAGCACCAGTCCCTTGCGCGCGGCCAGTGGGGCCAGAAGCTGTGTGATGTCTTCGATGATCTCGCGCAGGCGATAGGGTTCTTGCGCGAGGGTGAGTTTGCCCGCCTCGATCTTGGAGAAATCAAGAATGTCGTTGATGATGGTCAGCAGGGCATCGCCCGAGCGCACCATGGTACTGACATAACTGTCCTGTTCTGGCGAGAGCTCGGTCTCGGCCAGCAGGTCCGCCATGCCGATGATGCCATTCATCGGTGTGCGGATCTCATGGCTCATCTTTGCGAGAAAATCTGATTTTGCCTCATTTGCACTGACCGCGATTTCGCGGGCCGCTTCCAGTCGGTTGATCAGCTGTCGCAGCGGGCGGCCGATGATCACCCGAAACGACACCCAATTGGCAACAGTGGCAATCAGGATTCCACTGGCCAGCAGCAGGAGCAGAAAGTCGCGCTGGTACCGTTTCACCGTCGCGATCTCTCGCTCGTCGAACCGCGTGACAAGTTTGGTGATCGGCCAAGACAGGATCTCATAGGGCAACGACAGTGCCTTTTCGGCCCCCTGACAGCCCAGTCCCTGCGGCACTACGGCCAGCGCGGCGCCACTTTCGGGGTCGATGAGTTCGACGCAGCGGATTGCCGGGTCGCCCAGCAGGGTCTGCATAAGATCGGTGACATAGGGGCTGGACCACGGCATCGGCCCGTCACTCTGGTCGCTGAATCGCTCGAGTGCCCCTCCGAGGCGCGCGGTCGCGTTGCCGATGCGCATGGCCATCGCCTCTTCGCTGCGCAACAGGTTCTTTTCGCTGATCCACAAGAGGCCGGTTCCCGCAAAGAGGAGGAAGGTGGGCACCATCACCGCTGTCAGTTTCAGATAGAGTCCCAGCGTTTGCGTCCGCGGGTCGGACCGGTCAGTGGCAGCCATGCTCTCACTCCAGCCGGATGGCTTTGCCAGAGCCCATCAGCGCCTTGAGTGGGGCACGATTATTGATCTCGGTGCGGATCACACCATAGCTCGTCCCGGTCTGTGTCATGTAATAATCCACGGTGGCCTCGCGCCCGTCCGCCGTCGTCAACGTGGCGCACATCACATAGACGTTCGCCATCTTGAGAATGATTTCGTGATTCTCGGTCGGGTAGAAACTGGTCAATTCGCCGGTCGTCAGATCAAGATGGGGCAGAGCCCCATTCACCATGGAGCGGCCGAGGCTGCGTTGCAGGGCGGCCTGAAGCTGGGTTCGGACCTCGGTCAGCGATTGCGCCCGAGCGTTGCTTGCTGAAAAGAGACCAAGCGCCAGGAATGCCAAAAGAGTAAAGCGTATCATCCGGGATCTCCGCCAAAAGGTGGTTCGACCTCACCGATCAGACCCGTTCAGGGTTACGATTTCGTTGAGATGTGTCAGATTTTAGAGCACGAAGCCGTGACGACGCGCCGTGAGCCACACTGTTGTGACTTGTCTTCTACAGAATGAAGCGCAGAGTCTGACGCAAAGAAGAAAGGGCAAGAATGCGATTTCTCATGGCCATTTCCACCTTGATCGTCCTGTTGGTTCCGGTCGCCGCTTTTGCCTGCGGGCCCGATACCGACTGTCAGATTGGTGATCGCATTTACCGTATCTCCATGCCGGAGGGGCAGGGGGACGCGCCCGTGGGCGCGGTCGTCTTTGCGCATGGCTATCGCGGCTCGGCGGATGCCGTGATGCGGAACATGGCGTTGCGTCGCGTCGTCTCGGACATGGGCTTGGCTCTCATCGCGCTCAAATCCGCCGATGACGATTGGGTCATACCCTATGCGCCCCGGCACATGGACAGCGATGGATCTGTCGAGTTTCGCTATGTCGAGGCGGTGCTGGACGATGCGGTCCGCCGCTTTCCGATCGACGCGTCACGGTTGATGGCCGCGGGGTTTTCCGCGGGTGGCATGATGGTCTGGAACCTTGCCTGTGTGATGCCGGAACGGTTTGCGGGCTTTGCGGCGATTTCCGGCACCTTCTGGATGAAACCGCCAGAGACCTGCGCCGCGCCCGCGGCGAGCCTCGTGCATATTCATGGCACAAGCGATCCCACCGTGCCGCTCAAGGGCCGGGCGATTCTGGAGACCCGGCAGGGCGATGTGGCTGCGGCGCTTGACATGTATCAGGGACTTGGCGGGTTTCGCCCGAACGGCGAGATGACATTCGAGGATCTGACCTGCGAGAACCGCCGTAACGCCGCGGGTGAAATCCTCGATTTCTGTCTGCATTCCGGCGGACATTCGTTTCGCAGCGATTACGTCAAATTCGCCTGGCAGCAGCTGCACGCGGCAGGGCAGCTTTGATCTATTCCCACCACCGGTCGATCCGGGCAATGTCGTCGTCCGACCAGCCGAAGTGATGGGCAAATTCGTGCACCGTGACATGCGCTACCAGAGCCGCGAGCGAGACATTGCCGCGCTCTCGCCATTCCGCCAGAATGGGTGCGCGAAAGAGCCAGACGGTATCGGGGCCGAGCGGTTGCTCGAAAGTTGATTTTTCGGTCAGGGGAATGCCATCGTAAAGTCCGGTCAGATCAAGCGGATCCTCGATATCCATTTCAGCCAGGATATGAGATGGTGGCCAGTCGCTGACCAGCACCACGACCTCTTGCGCTGCCGGACGAAACGGGGCGGGAAAGCGTGCGATGGTGTCGCGCGCCATCGCTTCGATGGCATCGAGATCGGGCAGGGTGTGATCCATGCCCGCGATATGGGGCAAGGGACGCTCAATGTAAATCCGCCTCTGCCCGGCCCCGGCCGCCGCGTCAGAGCATCAGCTGATAGCTCGCGGGGACATAGTGGAACCCGTCGCCGCGCGTCTCGACATAGCCCATCGCGGGCCAGGGCATGTGATAGCCGATGAAGGGCATCTTGTCAGCGGCGAGCATGTCGAGCAGGCGGCGACGGGTGGCTGCGGCCTGAGCCTTGTCCATGTCGAACTTGACCTCCCAATCGGGATGCGCCAGCGACCAGACATAATGATTTGCGAAATCGACCGCCAGCAAGAGGGATTTGCCCCCGCTTTCAACGCGATAGGCCATGTGTCCGGGGGTATGACCAAAGGCGGCCAGAGCCGTGAGGCCCGGCGCGATGCTGTCGCCCTCACCGATCATCCGGGTCTGCTCTGCCAGTGGCCGCATCCTGGCGTCGAAGGTTGCATTCTCCATCGCCGCCCAGGCATCATATTCGACACTCCCGGTGACATAGCGGGCGTTGGAGAATGTCGCCTCGCCATCCTCTCGCATCAGCCCGCCGATATGGTCGCCATGCATATGCGTGATCACCACCACATCCACCTGATCGGGGGTATAGCCCGCGTCATTGAGCGCGGTGGTGATCGCGTCGGCACTCAATCCGGTGTCGAAGAGCACAAGTTCGGTGCCGGTGTTGATCACCGTCGGGGTAAAGAAAAATTGCGCCTGATCCGTTGGGATGTTGGCGGCGGCGGAGACCGCGGCAAATTCATCGGCGCTGACATTGAGGCCAAAGATCGTCTGCGGATCGGGGCGCGGCGTGGTGGCGGCAAGCAAGGTTGTCACCTCGAAAGATCCGAACGTCACGCGGGTGTGGCGGGTGGTGGAGGCCCCCAGCATCGGCGCGGCAGCGCGTGCCGGGGTCAGGGACGCCGCCAGCGGCAGGGCGGCGACCCCGGCGAGCATTGCGCGGCGGGTGAGCGGGACATGGGACATTGTGACCTCCTGTTTGCGTGTCTCGTGAACTTCTACCTTAACGCAGTTAGCGGTTCTGATCGTCACGTAAAGGTGAAGCTCGGGGCGGTGGGGGGAGTGACGGGGCTGGTCGCGGCCGCAGCAAGGGTCTATTTCAGGGCAGCATGATCAGTCTCTTTCGCAACCGTGCCTATGCCCGTCTTTTCAGCGCACAAGTGCTGGCGCTTGTGGGCACTGGCCTCTTGACGGTTGCGCTTGGTCTGCTGGCCTATGATCTGGCCGGGGATCGGGCGGGGCTGGTGCTGGGAACGGCCTATACCCTCAAGATGGTGGCCTATGTCGGGCTGTCGCCGGTGGCGCAGGCGCTGATCCACCATCTGCCGCGCAAGGCGGTTCTGATCGGGGCCGACCTGATCCGCGCCGCCGTGGCGCTCTGCCTGCCGTTCCTCACCGAGCTCTGGCAGGTCTATGCGCTCATCTTCGTGTTGCAGATTGCCTCGGCCACCTTCACGCCGGCCTATCAGGCGCTCCTTCCCGATGTGCTGCCGGAGGAACGCGACTATACCCGCGCGCTGTCGCTGTCCCGGCTGGCCTACGATCTTGAAAACCTTCTGAGCCCGGCCCTCGCTGGTCTGCTGCTGCTGGTGCTGAGCTATCACTGGCTGTTTCTGGGGACGATGCTTGGCTTTGTCGGATCGGCGCTGCTGATTGGCGCGACGGCGGTTCCCGCGCTGCAAGCAGGGCGGGCGCCACAACCCTTTCGCGAACGCCTGTCGCGCGGTTTGCGCATCTACCTCGCGACACCGCGCCTGCGGGGAATGTTGGCGCTCAACCTGACGGCCGCATCGGTCGGGGCGTTTGTGCTGGTCAATACCGTGGTGCTGGTGCGGGGCAGCTATGGCGGTAGCGCGGCGGATCTGGCGATCGCGATGGCGGCCTTTGGCGCGGGCTCGATGGCGGCCGCGCTGATGCTGCCAAGGCTGCTCGATCACCTGACGGATCGCCGCGTGATGATGGTTGGGGCGCAGGCCCTCGCCGCGGTCGGGTTGCTGACCGGCGGCCTGCTCTGGATCAAGGGGCCGCCCGACTGGTCTGTCCTGCTGGCGATCTGGGCGCTGATCGGCTGTCTTTATGCGATGGTGCTGACGCCTTCGGGGCGGCTCTTGCGGCGCTCGGCCCATGCCGCGGACCGTCCCACCCTCTTTGCCGCGCAATTCGCGCTCAGCCATGCCTGCTGGCTGGTGTGCTATCCGCTGGCGGGTTGGGCCGGGGCGACGTTCGGGCAGCCCGCCGCGCTGGTGATCCTTGCCTTGCTGGGACTGATCGGCGTGATCGTGGCGCGGCACGTCTGGCCCGCCGCCTTGTCCGACGCCCCCGTGCACGACCACCCGGATCTGGCGCCCGATCACCCCCATCTGCGCGAACATGGCGGGGCGGGGCAGCATCACCACATCCTGCTGATCGATGACCACCACCGACGCTGGCCGACACGCGCCGGGGGGCCCAATCTGGACAATCCCGCTGGCCTGTGACAAAGCGCAGGCGCAGTCAGGAGATGCCCATGACCACCACCCGTTTTGCCCCGTCCCCCACCGGCTACATCCATGTCGGCAACCTGCGCACCGCGCTGATGAACTATCTCATCGCCGCCAAGGCCGGGGGCACCTTCATCCTGCGGATTGACGATACCGATCAGGAGCGCTCCAAGGAAGAGTATGTCGATGCGATCAAGTATGATCTGGAGTGGCTTGGCCTGCACTGGGACCGGATCGAGCGGCAATCCGAACGGCTTGAGCGTTATGCCGAGGCGGCAGATGCGTTGCGCGCCAAGGGTCGGTTCTATGAGGCCTTCGAGACGCCGACGGAGCTTGATCTCAAGCGCAAGAAGCAGCTCAACATGGGCCGCCCACCGGTATATGACCGCGCCGCCTTGGCCCTGAGCGAGGCCGAAAAGGCGCGGCTGCGCGCCGAGCGTGGCGATGGGGTGTGGCGCTTCATGCTCGATCAGCAGCGGATCGACTGGCGCGACGGTATCCTCGGGCCGATCTCGATCGATGCGGCGTCGGTGAGCGATCCGGTGCTGATCCGGGGCGATGGACAGGTGCTCTATACGCTGGCCTCGGTGGTCGATGATGTGGACATGGGCGTGACCAATGTGGTGCGTGGCTCGGACCATGTGACAAATACCGCAACGCAGATCCAGATCATCGAGTCGCTCGGCGCAACGCCTCCCGCCTTTGCCCATCATTCGCTGTTGACGGGCCCGACCGGCGAGGCGCTTTCAAAACGCCTCGGTGCGCTGTCCTTGCGTGATCTGCGTGCGCGGGGGGTTGCGCCGATGGCGCTGTTGAGCCTGATGGCGCGGCTGGGATCGAGCGATCCGGTCGAGTTGCGCACTGACATGGCCGAGTTGATCGAGGGGTTCGATCTCGAGCACTTTGGCGCGGCCCCGACCAAATTCGACGAGAATGACCTCTTTCCGCTGACCGCGCGGCATCTGGCAAGCCTGCCGGTTGCGGCGGTGGCGGACCATCTGGCCGAGATCGGCGTGCCCGAGAGCCTTGCCGCGCAGTTCTGGGCGGTGACACGCGAGAACATCACCACATTGCAGGATCTCGAGGGCTGGTGGCATCTTTTCCGCGACGGGGCAGAGCCGGTGATCGAGGATGAGGACCGCGCCTTCGTGGCCGAAGCGCTCGCGCTGTTGCCGGAGGGGCCGTATGGCGCGGACAGCTGGAGCACATGGACGGCGGCGGTCAGGGAGGCAACCGGCCGCAAGGGGCGCGCGCTCTTCATGCCGTTGCGCAAGGCGCTGACCGGTCAGGCGCATGGGCCGGATATGGCGCAGATGCTGCCGCTCTTGCAGGTGATCAGGGCAAAGCGCTGAGCGTGATTGCCCGCAGTCGGGTCTTGTCATGATCGCGCGCCTGATCCGCGCTCAGCCCGTCGGCATGGCCGATGGTCTGGCCAGTGACCAGATAATCGCCGGGCCGGATGTAACGATGGACGCGGGTCTGATCGCTGGCCAGTTTCGCGCTGCTGGCGTGCATGTCGATGAGTTGCAGATGGCCCGTTGCGGAGGCGCGGAGGGGGGCGCGGGCGTCAATCGGCAGAACCGTATCCCCCGAGAGGCGCGTCGTGCCTTGCTCAGTCGTCGGGGCCGAGGATGGGGACGCCAAGCCGGTCAAGATGCTGGTCGGTCAGGGCCCGTTCTGTCGCCGTCAGGGATTGGTGGCGGGGATAGCGCGGCGCTGCGCGGTCATCGAGCAGGGGCGCGTCCCAGCCATCGGTGCTGTCAAAAAAACGCTGCACGCCCGCCGCGCCGAATTCGCGGAAATACCCCTGCACCACGACATCGAGATAGCTGAGCAGGATCGGATGCGCTTGCGTCGGACAGGCGTGGTGGCCCTCCGGGATTGCATAGAGGGCGATTTCCGGGGAATCGGGCAGGGGGTGGCGCACCTGATGGGATGCGGATGTGCGGATATAGGCCGCCTCGCGCAAATCGAGCGCGGACCAGTCCGCCCCGGGAACTGCGGCGATCAGCCCGTCGATCACCGCCCCAGCCACCGGCACCACGGTCAGGTATGCCACCGGCCTCAGGGTCGTGTGCCGCCAGATCCGGCGCCAGCCGGTCAGCTGCGCGGGATACGCATCTGCATGATCATGCGTTGCCCGGTTCACAAGGCTGCCATATCCGAAAAAATAGGGAGGCTTTACAGGCACGATGGCTGTCTCTTGATCTAGGTCATTTGGATTGGTGAGTTTCGGTGTAAACCCTGATGAATACAAGCTTGGGTGAGGACACGCCATGCGGATCACCAAACGGACCAATATCGCGATCAGGCTTCTGATGTTCTGCGCGTCCAACCCGGATCGTCTTGTGACCAAGGCCGAGATCGCGGCGCGGTGCAATGCCTCCGAGAGTCATCTGGCGCAGATCATCAACCATCTGGCGCAACTCGGATATCTCAACACGCAGCGGGGGCGCTGTGGCGGGGTCAGACTGGGCCGTCCGGTCACGCAGATCACCGTTGGCGAGGTGTTTCGGGCGATCGAGGCGAACACGCCGGTCGCCGAATGCTTTGCTGATGTGGACAATACCTGCCCGCTGGTCGGGGCCTGTCGCTTGAGGCTTGCGCTGGCAGACGCGCTAGAGGCGTTCTATGCGCATCTTGATGAGGTGACGCTTGATGCGCTCGTGTGCAACAACGAGGCGCTCTTCACGATTTTTTCAGGCTCGTCCTGCGTGAAACGGGCTTGATGCGGCGCGAACGGCATCCTAATGTGCACATTAGTCGGACAGGGAGAACTGGCGCGAGCCAGTGCCGAAGGAGCAACCGCCCCGGAAACTCTCAGGCGGAAGGACCTGCCCGGAACAAGGAACTCTGGAGAGACCCGGCAGCGATGCGCGGGGCGCCGAAGGGATAGCGATCTCAGGCGAAGGGACAGAGGGGGCATCGTGGCGCGACCAATCATGGCCTTGCGCTTTGACGGTGCCGGAGTGATCAGCGGATGATCCGGACCAAGAGTATGGGAAAGGTTTGGGATGTCCGATCTGCGCGTGACACCATTGAATGCATTGCACCGTGAACTGGGGGCCAAGATGGTTCCCTTTGCAGGGTATGACATGCCGGTGCAGTATCCGGCGGGCGTGATGAAGGAACACCTTCATTGTCGCGCGAGGGCTGGCCTCTTTGACGTGAGCCATATGGGTCAGGTCATTCTGCGCGCCCCGGGCGGCTACCCGGAGGTGGCCCGCGCGATGGAGGCTCTGGTTCCGGTTGACCTTGTGGGTCTTGGCGAGATGCGACAGCGCTACGGGTTCTTTACCAACGCAGCGGGCGGTATTCTCGATGACCTGATGCTGGCCAACCGCGGCGATCACATGTTTGTCGTGGTCAACGCCGCCTGCAAGGCGGAGGATGGGGCGCATATGCGCGCGGCTCTGCCCGGCGTCGCGGTCGAGGAGATCACCGATCGTGCGCTGCTGGCGTTGCAGGGCCCCGCCGCAGAGGCTGTGCTGGCGGCGCTGGTGCCGGGGGTTGCGGCGATGCGGTTCATGGATGTTGGCATTTTCGCGTCGGATTTTGGTGAATTGTGGATTTCGCGCTCGGGTTATACCGGCGAGGATGGCTATGAGATTTCGGTATCCGAGGCGCAGGCCGAGCCGCTCGCGCGCGCGCTGCTGAGCAATGAGGCGGTGCAACCGATCGGTCTTGGTGCGCGCGACAGCCTGCGGCTGGAGGCAGGGCTTTGCCTTTATGGCCATGATATCGACACGGCAACCACGCCGGTCGAGGCGAGCCTGTCCTGGGCGATCCAGAAAGTGCGGCGCAGCGGTGGCGACCGCGCGGGCGGCTTTCCGGGTGCGGCGCGCATTCTGGAAGAGTTGCGCAACGGCGCGGCGCGGCTCCGCGTCGGGCTTCGTCCCGAAGGTCGTGCGCCGATGCGCGATGGCACACCGCTCTTTGCCGCCGAGACGGGCGGCGCGGCGGTGGGCCATGTGACCTCGGGGGGATTTGGCCCAACCATAGAGGCGCCGATGTCGATGGGCTATGTGCCGCGAGATCTGGCGACGACGGGCACGGAACTCTTTGGAGAGGTGCGCGGCAAGCGTCTGCCGCTTCGGGTGGTCAAGCTGCCCTTTACCCCTGCAAATTTCAAACGCTGAACACTATGAGGGAGCACAAGATGAAGTTCACCGAAGAACACGAATGGCTGCGGGTCGAGGGCGATCTCGTGATCGTGGGCATCACCGAACATGCCAGTGAGCAACTGGGCGATGTGGTCTTTGTCGAACTGCCCGCAATCGGCCGGGCCGTGACCAAGGATGACGAGGTGGTGGTGATCGAAAGCGTCAAGGCGGCCAGTGACATCCTTGCCCCGCTTGACGGCGAGATCGTGGAGGTCAACGAGGTGTTGGCCGATGAGCCGGGCAAGGTCAACGAGGATCCGATGGGCGATGCCTGGTTCTTCAAGATCAAGCCTGCCGATATGGCGCAGCTTGATGACTACATGGATGAGGCCGCCTATCAGAAATACATCGGATAGGCCCGGTCCGCGCGGTGAGATGCGCTCTGCGCGGGAGTATTTCTGGAACGATGAAAGCCGGGAGGCAGGGCCGTCATGGCCCCGCCCCTGCAACCTGTGAGGGGGAATGGCGTGATGCCTTTTACACCAACCGACTACCTGCCCTATGATTTTGCCAACCGCCGTCACATCGGCCCCTCCCCTGAGGAAATGGCCGGGATGTTCGATGTTCTGGGGGTTGAAACCCTTGATCAGCTCATCGACGAGACCGTGCCCAAAGCCATCCGGCAGGAGAAACCGCTCGATTTCGGCAAACCGAAATCGGAGCAAGAGTTGCTGTTTTACATGTGGCAGACCGCGTCGAAGAACAAGGTTCTGACTTCGCTCATCGGGCAAGGTTATCATGGCACGGTGACGCCACCCGCGATTCAGCGCAACATTTTCGAGAATCCGGCCTGGTACACGGCCTACACGCCCTATCAACCGGAGATCAGTCAGGGGCGGCTTGAGGCGCTCTTGAACTTTCAGACGATGATCAGCGATCTGACCGGTCTCGAGATCGCCAATGCCTCGCTTCTGGATGAGGCGACTGCGGCGGCCGAGGCGATGACCATGGCGCGGCGCGTGGCCAAGTCGAAGGCGCGCGCGTTCTTTGTTGACGAGAATTGTCACCCGCAAAACATCGCCGTGATGCAGACCCGCGCCGCGCCGCTGGGCATCGAGGTGATCGTCGGCGCGCCAGAGGCTCTGGACGCCGGCAGGGTGTTTGGCGCGATCTTCCAGTATCCCGGCACCTATGGCAAGTTGCAGGATTTCACGCCCGAGATTGCCGCGCTGCATCAGCAGGGCGCCATCGGCATCGTGATCGCCGATCCGCTCGCGCTCACCGTGCTCAAGGAGCCGGGCGCGATGGGCACCGACATCGCCGTGGGCTCGACGCAGCGCTTTGGCGTGCCGATGGGCTATGGCGGGCCGCATGCCGCCTACATGGCCACGCGCGACGCCTACAAGCGCGCCATGCCGGGGCGCATTGTCGGGGTTTCGGTGGACAGCCATGGCAACCGGGCTTACCGCCTAAGCCTGCAAACCCGTGAGCAGCACATTCGCCGCGAAAAAGCCACCTCGAATGTCTGCACCGCGCAGGCGCTGCTGGCGGTGATGGCGTCGATGTATGCGGTCTTTCATGGCCCCAAGGGGCTCAAGGCCATTGCCCAACGCATCCACCGCAAGACGGTGCGACTGGCGCGCGGGCTGGAGGCGGCGGGCTTTCACGTTGCGCCGGACGCCTTCTTTGACACGATCACGGTTGACGTGGGGCTTTTGCAGCGCGGCGTGTTGCAGGCCGCCGTGCGGGAGGGGGTCAACCTGCGCCGGGTGGGCGAGACAAGGATCGGCATCACGCTGGACGAGCGCACCCGCCCGGCGACGATCGAGGCGGTCTGGCGGGCCTTTGGCATCGTGATGGAGGATCACGACATGACGCCCGAGTATCGCCTGCCCGAGGCGCTCTTGCGCGAGAGTGCCTATCTCACCCATCCGGTCTTTCACATGAACCGGGCCGAGACAGAGATGATGCGCTACATGCGTCGTCTGGCGGATCGCGATCTGGCGCTCGATCGGGCGATGATCCCGCTCGGCAGTTGCACGATGAAGCTCAATGCCGCCGCCGAGATGATGCCGATCAGTTGGCGCGAGTTTGCCCTGTTGCACCCGTTTGTCCCCGCGGATCAGGCCCTTGGCTACAAGGAGATGATCGACGACCTTTCCGCAAAACTGTGCGATATCACCGGCTATGCTGCCATCTCGATGCAGCCCAATTCCGGCGCGCAGGGCGAGTATTCGGGGCTGCTGACGATTGCAGCCTGGCATCGCGCCAACGGGCGGGGGCATCGCAATGTGTGTCTCATTCCGGTGAGCGCGCATGGCACCAACCCGGCGAGCGCCAACATGGTCGGATGGGATGTGGTGGTCGTCAAATCGGCGGAAAACGGTGATATCGATGTCGAGGATTTCCGCGCCAAGGCGGAAGAATACGCGGACCGGCTGGCGGCCTGCATGATCACCTATCCGTCAACGCATGGTGTGTTCGAGGAAACCGTGCGCGACCTCTGCGACATCGTTCATGCTCATGGCGGGCAGGTCTATATCGACGGCGCCAACATGAACGCGATGGTGGGTCTGGCGCGGCCGGGGGATCTGGGGGGCGATGTGAGCCATCTCAACCTGCACAAGACCTTCTGCATCCCGCATGGTGGTGGCGGGCCCGGCATGGGGCCGATCGGTGTCAAGGCACATCTGGTGCCGCATCTTCCGGGACATCCGGAGACTGGTGGCCGGGAAGGGCCAGTCAGTGCGGCGCCCTTTGGTTCGCCCTCGCTGTTGCCGATCTCCTGGGCCTACTGCCTGATGATGGGGGGCGCGGGGCTGACGCAGGCGACGAAGGTGGCGATCCTGAATGCCAATTACATCGCCAAACGGCTCGAAGGGGCGTTTCCGGTGCTCTACAAGGGGCGGCGTGGCCGGGTGGCGCATGAATGCATCCTCGATGTGCGCCCCTATGCCGAGAGCGCGGGGGTGACGGTGGATGACATCGCCAAGCGACTGATGGATTGCGGCTTTCACGCGCCCACGATGAGCTGGCCGGTGGCTGGCACGCTGATGGTGGAGCCCACCGAGAGCGAGACCAAGGCCGAGTTGGACCGGTTCTGCGATGCGATGCTGGCGATCCGCGAGGAGATCCGCGACATCGAGGATGGGCGCATCGACGCCGAGAACAACCCGCTCAAGAACGCACCGCACACGATGGAAGATCTGGTGCGGGACTGGGACCGGCCCTATAGCCGCGAGCAGGGCTGTTTCCCGCCGGGGGCGTTCCGGGTGGACAAATACTGGCCGCCGGTCAACCGCGTGGACAATGTTTATGGGGACCGCAATCTGGTCTGCATCTGCCCGCCGCTGACGGATTATGCCGAGGCGGCAGAATAGATGGAAACAAAAACCGGGGCGACCTGTTGGGGCCGCCCCGCTACATACTGAAAACGCTTCTTTACAAAACCACCCAGCCCAAAATCGCGGACCGGGAAAGCGACAGATCCAAAAGCGCCATCACCCGACTTCCGGTCTGATCACGTAACTTCACGGTATCGTGATCCCCATCCTATTGTCATACCCTGTTTGGGTTATAGGGCAAAATTAATGGCGATTGTATATTTGACAAACCCACCCTGTAGCGCATAGGGTTTCCCACCATTACGGGGATTTCTGTCATGCGTTATTGCATCGTTATTCAACTTCAAAACTCGTCAGACATGGCCCGTCTGAAGAATGATGTTCCTGTGATCGTGTCGCTGATCAGAGGGCACTCTGACAAAAACGAGATGGCCTTTCGGTCCAATGACGGCGTTTTGTTCGGATGGTTCATCCAGACCAACAAGCCAATAGACATGATCCGAAACGCAATCGAGGGCAGCTTAGCTTGGCAATCTGCTGACTCCATCATGATATTTGAGGTTAGTAAGGGCTTGTCTGGAAAAGGCTTCACTCGTCAATGGGCATGGCTTCAGCACACGGCCACAGAAGATTGACTTGAGCCGCGCGTAGGCGCGAACCGATATCTCCAAGCCATATCATCGGACGAGATAGAAGGATAAACCTACGCATGGTATCATATTACCACATGGAATGGGGTAATTCAATACCTCACCCGTCTTTGTTGTCGTCTTTTGACTTCTGCTTCACCAACTTCTTGAGACGTTCCTCAAACCGTTCTTCGTCGTCGTCCGTCTCTAGCTGGCGGGCGGCTTCTTTGAATTTTTCAAGTTGGGATTTCTTTTCAGTCATTTGAAATCCAGTCGTGCTGCGCATACTCTTGTGGGAGATCCAAATCCCACGTGTGCAGAACCTTCAATCCGATTTCGGCTGCAAAAGCGGATTGGTTTTGGTCATCCGTGTAGAATATTTCCGCTCCGTTTACCTTTGCAATGGTCGCAATCTGTCGATCAAACTTTATCTCGTTCCAAGGCGCGTTTACGCCACCCCGCTTGTCCCCCTTCGAAATGGCGCTTCTCACTGTTTCTGCGAGGTCTATTGCACATCTTTCGTCAAACGGCGCTAGATCGAAAGCTGAGGACTGATTGATTGTCATGACTGCCTTCTCAAGATCGGGAACAGCGCACAATAATTCGGATAGGCAAGGCGTAGGGATGATTACCGTGCCACCTCGCTTGCTCAAGCCATCAACAAGAGCCTCGACGCGCTCCTTACAGTGGTCAACGGGCTCCCCAGTGGCCGGATTTGGGCTTGGCTTTGCACAGGGGTTTAAGACAAGCGAAAGAAAGGTGTTGTCAAACGCCGATATCACTGCCTTGTCCCATTGCGTTCTTCAATTACAGAAATCTCACCAAGCGGATCTTCTGGCCATACAAGGTTCATGCCCCTGACCCGATCAACGCTTTGGCGAAGGCTTTCCCACGTCACCGGGGAAAAGTCGGTAATCACAAAATTATCAATATCCCACTTCCCGGCCTCGGACTTGGCCCACATACCACGACCGCTGACCTTCACATGCTCGAAGAGAAAGTCTCGAAGGGCTTTTGCAATGTCTCTACTGGTGGAGCAGAACACTACCCCATAAGCCTCAGTATTGATTCTTACCTTTGCATCATCTTTCGTGCCCGCGATGTGGTATAATTCACCTATAAAATTAGCTGCCCCGCGCACACGTATCTGAGAAGCTTCAGAAAGTTTCTTCCCCGGAAACACTACAACATTAGCACCGCGAGAATCATAGAAACTCCCGCTCGTTCCGTCTTCTCTCAGCATGTTGTTGATTACATCACGAGCGTGAGCAGCGACCTTGGGGGCGGTGCCCTCATTAATCGCCATCATTCTTTTTGTTAACTCTGTTTCATAATTGCGATCAATTTTGAAGGCACTACCGTGGCTCCCCTCCACGAGATCAACAAGATGTAAATGTTCAGAAACACCAATCATTTTCTTAATTTCAAGATAATACTCGACCAACCTCCCAAAAGGCATGTCCTCGGGGGTGAAGCCTTCTATCTTAAAGGTGTAGGTCGTGGTGTCTGTCAACTTCTGCGCCTCCGGCGCAGATTCTACGCGCCCAATGAGTCCCGGTAAAGAACTCTTTTCCCAATGACGCCGGACAGTGCCACAGAAGACCTTTCCAGATCATCAACACCATTCGCAACGCGATTATTGTAACGAAATTCAAACTCTGCTGCGTAGCGGTGCAAGTGTTTCTTGGCGCAGTGCTGATAAACGCCCTTCATGCCGCGCTTGAAGATGCTGAAATAACCCTCAATCGTGTTCGTATGAACGTCGCCGCGACCATACTCGCCTTGACCGTGGCGCACAAAGTCATGGGCCGCGAAGCTATTGCCGAGCTTGACATACTGACCGGCTTCGTCGGTGTAGACCACTGCTTCTTTCGCGATGTTCTCTTGCAGGATCGGCAGGAGCGTGGCGGTTTTCAGATCGTCCACCACCATGGACTTGGCGCGGCCAGTGTTGCGCTCTACCAGCGTAAGCATTTTGTGCTTGTGAGCATAGCCACGGCCCTTCTTGGTGTGTTTGGGCTTGATGGTGCGGTCATTGCCGATGAACGTTTCGTCTACCTCTACAACACCGCCACCAGCACCGAAATCAACGGTGCTGTCGCTGCGCATTGCTTCCCGGATGCGGTGAGACATGAACCACGCACTCTTGTGCGTGATTTCCAGAACACGGTGCAGTTGGTGACTGCTGATGCCCTTCTTGCTGGACACCATCAGATGAATGGCTTGCAACCACTTGTGCATTTCAATGTGGCTTTCCTCGAAGATTGTGCCCTTGCGCACCGTAAATTGCTTGCGGCACTCACGGCACTTCCAGAGGCCATGACGCTCTTTGCCCTTAGGGTTCTTTGCGCTCGGCTTGGTAAAAACGCCCCCTAGACGATAGGCGCGGTCTACCACACCGCAATGCGGGCACACCGGGCCATCGGGCCAGATGATGCTTTCGACATGCGCAAAGGCTGCGGCTTCGTCGTGCATGTAGGCTTTGGAAAGAACGGACATGGCAGGCTCCTAACTCTATGACTTAGATATAGGATTCAGCCGTGGGTTTGTCAAGTATACAATCGCCAAATTAATCGCCAAGTAGAGGCGTGAGCCGATCGAGGACGCTGCGCCAATGCCTGAAAAACAGGAGCTGACCCGCATCCTCAAAGAGGTGGAACTCGATCCAGCCATAGTCGCGGCGAAAATCTTCGAACGTCGCCAGAGGCACCTGCGGATCCTGCGCCCCATTCATGAAAATCACCGGCAACTGATCCCGCAGGGCGTTCACCGCAACGCTCCAATCCTCTAGCTGACCAGAGACCAACTGGCGCGAAAACGCCTCATGCGCAAAATGCCGATCCGAGAGGGCGGTTTCCGAGCCGGTCACGAGGGCCTCGTAGACCTCCTTGTCCTCGAACGTGGTGATATCCGCGACGGAGTTGCCAAAGACCGCATGGACAAAGCCGCGTTTGCCAATCCGTCTTGCCAGCAGAAACCCGGCCTTGACCATGAACGGCAGGAGGTGCGGTGTGTATTTTGCACTGGCCAGGATGAAGCGATGCCATTTGTCCATCCGCTCGAACTGTTCGCGAAGGGTCAGGGGCAACATGCCGGCACAGGCGATAATTCCGCTGAACGCCGCCGGATGGGCGCGTGCCAGCGCAACGGCATAATAGGCGTCGCCGCTGATACACAGGATCGGACAGCGCCTGACCCCTTCGGCACGCAGAACCAGCATTGTGTCGGCGACAAGGGTAGCGTCGTAATCCGCAGTTTTCGCCACCATGTCCGACATTCCATAGCCAGCCCGAACCGGCACGATAACGCGCAGATCACGCTGCGCGGCGGTGGCTTCGGCTGTGGCAGGCCAGCGGACGAACCCGAAATCCAGCGGCAGATAGAGGACCGGCCGCCCCGTTTCAGAGCCGATCACCAGATAATCAAGTCGCCGGCCATCCGCTGTCACCAGCGATTTGAAGTCGCGCTCGGCCAGCAGACCATCGCCGCCGCTCACGACGCGGGGGCCGGGGGCGGCTGCGACAGTCATCACGGTCATATCCATCACCGACAACGCCAGCCGCACCAGTTCCAGTTGGGAATGCGTTTCAGTCTTGGAGAGAACGGATTTTATCTGTGCGCGGATCGTATCGACCGAGCGACCGCGTTCTGCTGCGATCTCGTTGACCGAACGGCAGTCAACCAGATGGTGCAGGATTTCTGCCTCTGCCACTGTCAGATCGAAGGCTTGACGCAGGATCTCGGAATAGCCCGACGGCAGCGTCACCTCGTTCGAGGCAACCAACACCAACATCGTTCCATCCGCCGCCACGCAGCGCTGCAAGCGCAAAACGATCAGATGATCGGCCCGCCGCGAGCGAACGCGCAGGATGGCGGTATCCTTCTTGCGGTTGTCAAACAGCATCGAGAGCGTTGCCCTGACCGTGTCGATGTCGCCCTCATGGATCGGCAGATCGAGCAGATGGGCATTTTCTGGCAGGCTCATGACCTCTCGCGCCGCCGCATTGGCCGCGCGCACCCTTTGGCTGGCATCGAACAAAAGCGCGGCCACGCGGTCGAACGGGGCCAGAATCATCTCCAGTCCGGTTGACTTGTCGTCAACGGCGGCGCGGTCCAGAAACTCGCTTGCGCGACGGAAATGGGCGGCGATCTGCGGATCGTCCAGGATGTGCGGCGCGCTCAGGTTCACCCGTGCGCGCAAGGGGCCGATGGCGCTTTCCCAGTGGTCGAGGAGCGCCTCGTAGCGCGTCGGGTCGAGGGCAACCTCGTAGAGACAGTCTATCGCAGCCGCCCGGTCTTTGTCCGAGAGGGTGGAGGGGTCTGAGTGATCCGCCTTGCGCCGGCTTGAGGTCATCCCTTAACTCCGCTGAAATGATCCGAGTCTGTGCCCTGTATGAAACATGCGCATATGATTATTTTAAGGCAATCGTTAGAGGCTCCGGACAATCAACCCTCAAGAAGGCAGGAAAAGTGATCGCGCAGGCGCTCCCATGTGTCCTGATTTGCCGCAGACAGCAGAACCCCTCGAAGGATCCCGGTTGTGTAGGCCCTCCCGTCGAGCATCCGCGCCACACCGCCAGCCTGCTGACAGGCCAGAACACCGGCCGCATGGTCCCAGGGGTTGAGCACGTCTGACATCACAAAATCCACCGCGCCCTGGGCCAGCAGGCGATACTCGTGGCACGAACATCGGAGCGCGATGCAGCGTGCCAGCGCGGGCAGGAGCGGGGCAATCTCCGCCTGCCGCGGCTTGGACATCAGGTGAAAATGCATGTAACCCTGCAACTGATCGAGCGGACCACCCGACGACACGCGCACGGGACGCTCTGTGCCGATTGCATTGGCAAACCGAGTGAATGATGTCTCTTCGGCAAGGATCCAGTCATCCGAAACCGGATCATAGAGCAGGCCGAGGACCGGCCGACCAAAGCGCGTGACGGCGATGATCACACCAAAGAGCGGCAGGCCGTGCACATAATTCCAGGTTCCATCAACCGGGTCGATGATGACGGCAAGCTCTGCCTCCGACACGTCGTCGCGCAAGGCGGGTTTGGCGGCCACCGCCTCTTCGCCCACGATCAAGGCCTGCGGCAGCATCCCCTGGATGCCGCGCGCGATCATCGCCTCGGCCTGATGATCGGCCTCTGTCACCAGATCATGCGGTCCTGATTTTGTTCTGACATCAGCCCGCGTGAGTTTTTGAAACCGCGGCAGGATTTCGGTCCGTGCCGCACGCCGCACGAGATTGATCAGCATGGATTGCTGTGCGGCGGTCAGAGACGCAGAAAGCGGGATGGGCAGCGAATCGGTCATTGCGTCTCCTGGCGTTGCAGGCCTTGAGTGCCAGCGGCATGACGCGAAATCAACGACGCTATTCGCGTGCCCGCAGAGTTTGGGCCGGCCGTGCGGTGAGCGGTCCGAGCGCGAAGGCCAAACCTGCCATCAGCGTCACAGCCGTGCCGCCCAGAATGATGCTGATGGCTGATGACCAGATCACCTTGAACCCTGTTTCCATGACAAAATGGCTCACGGCCCAACCTCCTGCCAATCCGGCGCCAAGGGCGACCAGACCCGCCGCAGCCCCGAGAAAGGTGGCCCGCAGGATCAGGCTTGCCAAGATGTGCGCGCGGGTCGCGCCCAGCGTCTTGAGGATCGCCGCCTCATAGGTGCGCGCCTTCTGATCGGCTGCCGCCGCGCCGATCAGGACCATGAACCCGGTCAGAAGTGTCACCGACGCCCCCCAGGCCGTTGCCGAGGCAAGTCCCGCGAGAAGGTTCGAGACCTGCGTCAGCGCATCGCGCACATTGATTGCGGTCACATTGGAGAAGCGATCCGTCACATCCCGAAGGATCGCGGCTTCTGCCGGTTCTTCGGCATAGACGGTCGCGATGAAGGTGTGCGGCGCGCCCGCGAGTGCTGCCGCATTCATCAGCATGACAAACCCCATGCCTGCGGTCGAGAAATCCACCTCTCGGAACGAGGTGATCGGGGCCGTGATATCGCGGCCCAGAATGTTGAGGGTGATCACGTCACCGAGTTTCAGCCCCATTTCTCCGGCCTCTTCGGCGGAAAAGCTAAGCTGGGCTGGCCCCTCATAGCCTGCTCCCCACCAGGTGCCTGCCGTCAGTTTGGTGCGCGCAGGCAAGGCATCCGCATAGCTGACCGCGCGGTCGCCCTCGACCACCCAATGCCCCGGTGCCACCTCAGTTGCGGGGCGGCCGTTGATCCGCGAAATGATCCCGCGCAGCATCGGCGCGCTGTCGATCCGGCTGACGGCCGGGTCGCGCTCCAGCCGATCGAGAAACCAGGGCATCTGATCCCTTTGCAGATCGACGAAAAAATAGGAGGGTGCGCGTTCCGGTAGATCGGCCGCGATGGCGCGGCGCAGGTTGCCGTCGATCTGTCCGACCGCGGCGAGCACCGACAGCCCAAGCCCGAGCGACAGCATGACCGGCCCGGCGGTGGTTCCGGGTCCGCCGATCGCGCCGAGCGCCCAGCCAAGCGCCGGCCGACCGCGCAGTCTCGGGCGCAGGAAGCGCGCGGCATGTTGCACCAGATTGGCGGCAAGCGCGAGGACCACGAGGGCACCGATGATGCCCCCCGCCGTCCAGAGCGTGAGACGTAGATTGCCTGAAAACAGCACCGCCGCGATCAGGAGCGCGGCGATCAATCCGAGTGTCGCCAAGAGATAGGGCCAGCTTGGCAAGCGTCGCGTGCCCCCCATCGCCTCGCGGTAGAGTGCGGCGGCGCGCACGTCTCGGGCGCGGGCCAGCGGCCAGAGGGTAAAAATCAATACGCTGAGCGCGCTGTAAAGTGCTGCCTCGGCGATCGGGGCTCCATAAAACGCAAAGATTGCGGGCACCGGCAGCCGATCCGAAAATATTGGTCCAAGGATGACAGGCAGACCCGCCCCGAGGATGATCCCCGCCACGATCCCAACCAGTGCCAAGGCGCCGACTTGCAGGAAATATGTCAGAAAGATCGTCCGCTGATCCGCCCCCAGCGTGCGCAGCGTGGCAATGACCTGTGTCTTTCCGGCCAGATAGGCGCGTAACGCGGCGGAAATGCCAACGCCGCCCACCGCGAGGCCAGACAGCCCGACCAGCACCAGGAATGCACCCAGTCGGGTGACGAACTCGGCGACGCGCGGCGTGCCGTTGCGCGAATCCATCCAGCGGAAACCGCTGCCATCAAGTTCGGTCATCGCGCGCGTTTTCAGCGCGTCGAGATCCGCGCCATCGGGCAGATCGAGGCGGTATTTCGTGGTAAAGAGTGAACCTGGTTTGAGCAGGCCGGAGTCCTCAAGCGCCGTCAACGCCACGATCGTGCGCGGTCCGAGGCCAAACCCGGCCTGCGTCTGATCGGGCTCGCGTGTCAGCTCTGCCATCAGCCGAAAGTCCTGTGTGCCGAGCCGGAGCGTGTCGCCGATCCCAAGACCGAGCCGCCCGATCAGCAGGGGATGCAGGACCGCGCCGGGCAGGCCGTCGGCGCCTGCCAGGGCCTGTGACAATGGCATTTCGGGGGAAAGCTGCACAGAGCCAGTCAACGGATAGGCGCTGTCCACCGCCTTTAGCTGAGTCAGTTCGCGGCGGCCGTCTGGCGCAATTGCCATTGACCTAAAGTCAACGATTTCAGAGTTTTGCAGGCTGTTCTCCCGGATCCATGCGCGCTCTGCTTCAGTAGCAAAGCGATAGGTCAGCTCCAGCTCGGCATCGCCCCCGAGCAAGGCCGCACCCTGTTGGACCAGTCCCGCCGTGATGCTTTCGCGGATCGTTCCCACGGCAGCGATGGCCGCCACCCCAAGAATCACGCAGGCCAGAAAGATTCGAAAACCGCGCAGCCCGCCGCGCAATTCGCGCCGGGCGAGTTTCGCCGCAACGCGCAGGCTCATGCAGCCGCCTCGATGCGTCCATCCCGCAGGCTGACCACCCGGTCACAGCGGCGGGCAAGCTCTGCGTCGTGGGTGACGAGGACAAGCGTTGCGTCATGGCGATCACGCAGGCCGAAAAGCAGATCGATGATCGCGACGCCGTTGCGACTGTCGAGATTTCCCGTCGGTTCGTCCGCCAGAATGATCGCGGGCCGGGGGGCGGCGGCGCGTGCCAGCGCCACCCGTTGCTGTTCTCCGCCCGAGAGTTGCGAGGGATAATGGCCTGCGCGGGCAGACAGACCCACCGTCGCCAACTCCCGTTCGGCCCGTTCGCGCGCATCCGCCACACCCGCCAGTTCCAGTGGCGTGGCGACATTTTCCAGGGCGGTCATCGTGGGGATGAGGTGAAAGGACTGAAAGACGATGCCAAAGTTATCCCGCCGCAGACGGGCGAGTTGATCCTCGTTGAGCGCAGAGAGATCCTGTCCAAGGGCCATGACGCGCCCGGAGCTGACCTGTTCCAGCCCCCCCATCAGCATCAGAAGCGAGGACTTTCCCGAGCCCGAAGGACCGACCAATCCCAGCGTCTCTCCGCGATGGACATCGAGCGTGATCCCGTGGAGTATCTGCACAAGACCCGCATTCCCCTGAAGCGACAATTTGGCGTCAGCCAGGGACAGGATAGGAGAGTTCATGCAGTTGCGCCTGATAAAAAAGAACTTTCTGACATATGGGGCCGGGCGGGCCGTGAGCAAGGTGCTCGCTGGCTTTCTTTGGCTTGCCAGCCCGGCCTGGGCGGATGCCCCGGTGACGATTCTTGCCATGGGGGATAGTCTGACGCAAGGTTATGGCCTGCCAGAGGCGGAGGGATTTGTGCCGCAGATGCAGAAATGGCTGACGGAGAGGGCGGTTGAGGCACGGCTGATCAATGGCGGAGTGTCGGGCGATACAACAGCAGGAGGGGCCGCGCGCATCGAGTGGAGCTTGACGCCAGACATTGATGCCATGATCCTGACCTTGGGCGGAAATGACCTCTTGCGCGGCCTGGATCCGGCGATGAGCCGCGCCAACATCGAGACGATCCTGCAAGTGGCCAAGGCACAAGATGTTGAGGTTTTGCTGGTCGGATTCGAGGCTCCGGGCAATTACGGGCCCGAGTACAAATCCGCTTTCGACGCGATTTACCCAGAATTATCGGTGACTTATGAAACGCTTTACGCGGAGAGTTTCTTTGCAGGTCTGGGGGAAGATGAGCCCGCCATGCTTCAACGCTACTTTCAGGCCGATGCGATACATCCGAATGCCGACGGGGTGGCACGGATTGTCGAGTCCCTTGGTCCGCAGGTGATTGCTCTGATCGCGCGCGCCAAATGAAAAAGGGCCCGACAAGGGGCCCAATTCCGTCAACACTATCGGTTGCTTATGCGAGCGACAGGTTTGCTGCCGATTCGCGACCGTCACGGCCGGATTCGATATCGAACTTCACCTTCTGATCGTCTGCCAGACCGGTAAGCCCGGCGCGTTCTACTGCAGAAATGTGGACGAAAACGTCCTTGCCGCCGCCATCGGGCGCAATGAAGCCAAAACCTTTGGTTGCGTTAAACCATTTTACGGTGCCAGTAGCCATCGTACTGATCTCCTCTTTTTTTGCTGCCCGCTTTAGTGCGGCAGCCCGGCTATGTCGTGCAAGATCGAGTGACTGAGCCGTAGAGCAGCAGATGGTCGATAGTGGTAACGTCGCAGACGGCAATATGGCGCAAGACGACCACAAAAGCAAGCACCAAGAAAAAGTTAATCCAGACCCTGCGTTCTGCGCAGAGTCCTGCACTTGGCTACAGGACGGTTACAACCGTCCCGATGGGCACCCGATCATACAGATCCTGCACATGTTCGTTGATCATGCGAATGCATCCGTTCGACACGGAACGTCCGATCGATTGCGGTTCGGTCGTGCCATGAATCCGGTAATAGGTATCGCGCCCGTTCTGGAAAAGATAAAGCGCGCGCGCGCCGAGCGGGTTGCCGGGTCCGCCAGGCTGGACATAGTCATTGCCGGCAAAGCGTCCGTAGGTCCGCGGGTCACGCGCAATCATCTCGTTGGTGGGGCGCCAGGTTGGCCATTGTTTTTTCACAGCGATGACGGCGGTGCCGGTAAAGTCCAGTCCGGCCTTGCCCACGCCAACGCCATAGCGGAGGGCACGCCCTGGGCCCGTCACAAAATAAAGGAAATGCGCACGGGGCAGAACCAGCAGTTGTCCGGGTTGGTATTGGGGGTCAAACGCGACTTCCTGCGGGGCAAACTTGGGATCAAGCTCAAAAGCTTGTGCAAGGGTGGGCAGGACAGCAAACGAGGCTGCCGCGGCAAGTCCGGTTGACATCAAATTGCGGCGATCAATCATCACACATCTCCATTGATAGCGATCTGAGCATAGCTGAGTGCCTTCTGGGTGAGAAAATCAAATCCGGGGCGGGATGGAAAACTCTGCGCCACTGTGGCGGAGTGGTCGCAGAGACCACATCAGATCGCGGCCCAATCCGTGAATCGGTGGGGCAAGGGAGCGCGATGCAGGGGCGGACTGTCGAAACGCGTCTGGGGGATATGGCTTGACATGATCATGGCACTCCTCTGTGGCCTGGCTTTGACGTGGGGTGTCTTGCCACGGGCGACTAGAGCCTGTGCACGCAATGTGAATTGCCGTGAAGGCGGCGTCAGCCAAGACCAAGGCTGTGTTCGCGACGGATCACCAGCAGGATGGTTCCGATGGCCGCGAGAGCGCTGCAAAGCATGATCCAAAGCAATGGAAAGGCTCCGCTTGCCGGTGTCAGCAATAGTCCAGCCAGCGCCGAGAGTGCCGCGCCCAGCCCGATCATCAAGGCCCCCGAAAGACCGCTTGCCGTCCCCGCCAGATCCGGTCGGATCGAGAGTGCCCCGGCGGTGGCGTTGGGGATCACCATGCCATTGCCCAGCCCCATGAAGGTCATCAGCCCGAAAAAGCTGATCGGGGTGCCAAGGCCGAGAGAAAAGAGCAGGAGATTGAGCGCGATCCCGCTCGCATTGGCGATGGCCCCCCAAAACACCATGCGATTGACACCGATTCGGGTGGAAAATCGGCCTGATAGAAAGTTGCCGATGAAATAGCCGATGGCGGGGGCCCCGAACAGAACGCCCAGCGTCGCGGGAGGCAGGCCAAAGACCTGATCGCCGACGAAGGGCGCCCCGCCGAGATAGGCAAAGAACGACCCCGAGGACAAACCGGCCGCCAACGCATACCCCCAGAACCGCCGGGAAGTCAGAAGCGCGGGATAGTCGCGGAACTGCTGGACCAGAGTGCGTCCCGTGAGTGGCGCGGTTTCACCCAGGTCGCGCCAGCAAAGCCAGAACAGCGCCGCGCCGAGGATGAAGAGCGCCCCGAAATTGGCCTGCCAGCCGAACATCTCGTCGAGGATCCCGCCGATCGCGGGGCCGACCATCGGCACCACGGCCATGCCCATGGTGACATAGCCGATCATCGAGGCGGCGCGGTCCTGCGGGACCATGTCGCGGACAATGGCGCGACTGAGGACCATGGCCACCACGACGCTGGCCTGCATCATGCGAAAGACCAGAAAAACAGTGACGCTGGGCGCCAGAATGCAGCCAGCCGTGGCGAAAAGAAACAAGCCAAGTCCCCAGAGGATGATCGGGCGGCGCCCCCAACGATCTGAAATCGGCCCCATCAGGAGTTGCAATCCCGCATTGACCGCAAGATAGAGCGCGACCGATAACTGAATGAGCCGGTAGTCGGTTCTGAAATATGCGGTCATGCCCGGCAGGCTGGGCAGAAAGATATTCATTGCCAAGGCGGAAAGCCCCGCGAGCAGGATCAGCGTGGCGATATGGGGAGGTGTGCTGCGGTCCAGAAACCGGACCGATTGATGCGCGCTCATGATCCATGGCTAGGCGTGAGGGGGGGAGAAGTCCATGCGGATGGCATGGAATTTTCCTATTTGCATGTTTGTTTTAATTATTTGCAATTATTTGCAAATTTGCTGTTTTTCACTTTGTCATCGAGGTGGAACGCCCTATGCTCCGCGCACCAGCGAGGGGGGCACGATGAAAGACATCCTTGAGGAACTCGAGAGCCGCCGTGCCGAGGCGCGCAAGGGCGGTGGCGCACGCCGGATCGAGGCGCAGCATTCCCGCGGCAAATTGACGGCGCGCGAGCGGATCGATTTGCTGCTCGATGACGGCAGCTTTGAAGAGTTCGACATGTTCAAGGCGCATCGCTGCACCGATTTCGGGATGGAAAAGGATCGCCCGCATGGCGACGGGGTGGTGACGGGCTGGGGCACGATCAATGGGCGGATGGTCTATGTGTTCAGCCAGGACTTTACCGTCTTTGGTGGATCGCTCAGTGAGACCAACGCCGAGAAGATCTGCAAGATCATGGACATGGCGATGCAGAATGGCGCACCGGTCATCGGTATCAACGACTCGGGCGGTGCGCGCATCCAGGAAGGGGTGGCGAGCCTTGCCGGCTATGCCGAAGTGTTTCAGCGCAACATCATGGCGAGCGGCGTCGTGCCGCAGATCAGCCTCATCATGGGCCCCTGTGCGGGGGGCGCGGTTTACAGTCCGGCGATGACCGATTTCATCTTCATGGTGCGTGACACGTCCTATATGTTCGTGACCGGCCCGGATGTGGTCAAGACCGTGACCAACGAGATCGTCACCGCCGAGGAGCTGGGCGGCGCGAGCACGCATACCCGCAAGTCGAGCGTCGCTGACGGCACCTTCGAGAACGATGTCGAGGCGCTGGCCGAGGTGCGGCGGCTGGTCGATTTTCTACCGCTGAACAATCGCGAAAAACCGCCCGTGCGCCCGTTCTTCGATACACCCGGACGGGTCGAGGAAAGCCTCGACACGCTCATCCCCGACAATGCCAACACGCCCTATGACATGAAGGAACTGATCCTCAAGGTTGCGGACGAGGCGGATTTCTATGAAATTCAGGCAGAGTTTGCCAAGAACATTATCACCGGGTTCATCCGTCTGGAGGGCCAGACGGTGGGCGTGGTGGCCAATCAGCCGATGGTGCTGGCCGGATGCCTCGATATCGATTCGAGCCGCAAGGCGGCGCGATTCGTGCGGTTCTGCGATGCCTTCGAGATCCCGCTCCTGACCTTTGTCGATGTGCCGGGGTTTCTGCCCGGCACCGGGCAGGAATATGGTGGCGTGATCAAGCACGGGGCCAAGCTGCTTTTCGCCTATGGCGAGGCCACGGTGCCCAAGGTCACGGTGATCACCCGCAAGGCTTATGGCGGGGCCTATGACGTGATGTCGTCGAAGCATCTGCGCGGCGATTTCAACTATGCCTGGCCCACGGCGGAGATTGCCGTGATGGGCGCCAAGGGGGCGACCGAGATCATCTACCGGGCGGATCTCGGCGACCCCGAGAGGATCGCGGCGCATACGAAAAGCTATGAAGGCCGGTTTGCCAATCCCTTCGTGGCGGCCGAACGCGGCTTTATCGATGAGGTGATCCAGCCGCGCGGCACCCGGCTGCGGGTCTGCCGGGCCTTTGCGAGCCTGCGCAACAAGAAGCTGAGCAACCCTTGGAAGAAACACGATAACATCCCGCTCTGAGACCGCTGCGGATTGGGGGCCAGCCCCCAAACCCCCAGGGTATTTGGGCCAAGAAGAAACCGGAAGGTGCCGAATGAGTCGCAACCGCTGGCATGTGATCGAAGAGGAGGATGGCGCGCTCATCGTGGCGCGGCGCTGGCCTTTGCGGTTTGATCTGGCAGTCAGCACGCGGCTCCCTGATGGCGGACGCAGATGGATCGCGCATCAGGTCCGGCAGGATGTCTGGCGCGCGCTCCGCGGGCTGCGGGGTTTTGCGCCTGCCGTACGGGTCATCCGCGAGGCGGGGGGCCTGTGCGTTGTGGCGGGGGGCGAAGTACAGGGGCGTTTTGACCGCATCCGCGCCGAGGCCCGCATCGTCGATGTGCTGGAGAACAGGACCAATCGAGCGCGCTGGCTTGAGTGCGGCCGATGAGGCGGGCAGGACGGGCTGTGGCGATCTGTGCCGCTCTGGTCCTGGCCCGAGGCGCGGCAGCGCAGGAGGAGACGCTGCTGCTGCCCTCGGGTCTGGAGGTGCGCTTGCAGGAGGTCTTGACGGATCGTCCGGGCGACGGACTGGTCTATCGGTTCCGGTTTTATGCCGAGGATTTTGTTCTCAGCGACGCGGTGCTGGAGTCGGTCCTGGCCGATCTCACCTGGCTTTGTGAGCGTTATGCGCTTTCACGTCTGCCGGTCATTGGTCCGCAGCCCTCGCGTATCGTGATTTCGCTTGCGGACAAGCCATCGGAATTCGGTGTCTACGATCCGGATGTGATCCAGGTTTTCGAATCGTTCAGCCCGCAGGGCGGGGCCTGCGTTTGGGAGTTGTATTGATGCGGATGCGGAATTCTTCGGCACAGGTCGCAGGACTGCGGATGACTGAGGCTTTGCGGACACATGCACATGGCTTCGCGCATGATGCGTTTCCAAAGCCAAATAATTCAGATAAACTATTTTGTGGTTGCAGTTATGCGGCCTTAACCTCGCACGCCCGACGCATAGGGATCGATTCCCGTTCGTCGTTTCTTTACGATTATACGAGAGACAGGAGAAATATATGTCGAAGACCATCAAGAGCATTCTCGCAATCGGCCTCGTCGCCATTGTTGCAGCTTGCGCACAGCCTGCCGAAGAAGAGTTTGTTGTGGTCGAGCCGGTTCAGCCCGAGCCCGTTACCAGCAAATACTGATACGCTTTCTGAACGGAGTTCGGAGCGGGCGAAGTTGCCTGCTCCGAACAACCTGCTGCGGTTCCCCTGTGATCCGGCAGGCAAGCCATGCTGAAGCATCGCGGATTTCCCGGGCGTCTGCCGGGAACGGATTTTCAATTCACAATTCGACGGGCCAATCCCAAGGGGGCAACCCCCCTCATCGCGCGTGAGCGTTATGCAGACCGCCGCGCGCCAGACCGACGTGCGGATGCAGCATTTGTGCGCGCGATATGGGACTGTTTTGGCGATGCTCCGTTTGAGCGTGGCAATCTCGATGGTGGGCGTCTGAGTTGGTTGCTTGGCCGTGAGGTGAAACCGGCAGAAGAGCCATTTGACCCCAGGAGTTATGCGGCGCTTCTTGTGCTTGATCTGGACGTGGCCCGCGTTTCCTTTCCCGAGGTTTTCGGAGAGGATGACAGGTGATGCCCGGTTTGATCGGCGCAAACGTGCCAAAAAGTCTTGCGAACGCGCAGCAATCTGCCGAGGCGGGAATGGCGCAGTCTTTCTGCTTGGAGCAAAGGGTTTGGTCTGACAGGATGCCTGCGGTAGCGGGGGCCCACTCCCCAGGGGCGTTGACAAAATGTCTGGTCCGTTATCCTTTCCCTCGCGGGCGGTGCTGTGCCGTTTTCGACAGCCCGCCCGCTTTTTTTGCGATGGCGTCTCTCGCAAATGAGCGACGGGTCGCCGATTCTAGAGGCCATGGGGCGGAATATTTTGACCTTGGGGTGCGTTTGGCATTCAGTCCCGCCACTCGATCAGGGCAGATAACAGGAGAAGGCCAATCATGCAGAACCATAGACGTTCTTTATCCGCGGCGATCGCCGGGAGTACGCTGCTGGCGCTTGTCGCCTGCGGCGACACGGTGCCCGAACAGGCGTTGCTTGGCGGTGGTGCGGGCGCCATTGCGGGCGCTGTTGTGGGCGGCAGTGTCCTTACCGGCGCGGCCGTCGGGGCTGCGGGCAACGTTGTCGCTTGTCAGACCAAACTGGCAAACTGCAACTGACGTCTGCCGCTCTTGCGCGCGGTCCGGGGACAATCGCAAAACCAGATCGGCAAACCATCGGTGCGGGACCGCACCGGTGGTTTTTTCATGTTCAGGGCCCTGATGACCGCGCAGGACTCCGGCTCGGGAAACGGCAAGAAGAAGGAACAGAAGGTATGTTCAACAAAATTCTCATCGCCAACCGCGGCGAGATCGCCTGTCGGGTGATCAAGACCGCGCGCAAGATGGGCATCGCAACAGTGGCGATCTATTCGGATGCGGATCGCCATGCGCTGCATGTGGCGATGGCCGATCAGGCGGTGCATATCGGCCCTGCGCCCGCTAACGAAAGCTATATCGTCATCGACAAGGTGATGTCGGCGGTCAAGGCGACCGGGGCCGAAGCGGTGCATCCGGGCTATGGATTCCTGAGCGAGAACCCCAGGTTTGCGCAGGCTCTGGAGGCCGCAGGTGTGGCCTTTGTCGGTCCGCCGGTCCGGGCGATCGAGGCGATGGGAGACAAGATCACCTCGAAGAAGATCGCAGCCGAGGCCGGGGTCAGCACCGTGCCCGGCTATATGGGTCTGATCGCCGATGCCGAGGAGGCGGTGACGATCTCGAACCAGATCGGCTATCCGGTGATGATCAAGGCCTCTGCCGGGGGCGGTGGCAAGGGGATGCGCATCGCCTGGAATGATGCGGAGGCGCGCGAGGGCTTTCAGTCCTCGAAGAACGAGGCGGCGAGTTCCTTTGGCGATGACCGGATCTTCATCGAGAAATTTGTCACGCAACCACGCCATATCGAGATTCAGGTGCTCTGCGACAGCCATGGCAACGGTATCTATCTGGGCGAGCGCGAATGCAGCATTCAGCGCCGGAATCAGAAGGTGATCGAGGAGGCGCCGAGCCCGTTTCTGGATGAGGCGACGCGCAAGGCGATGGGCGAGCAGGCGGTGGCTCTGGCGCAGGCGGTTGGCTATGCCAGCGCCGGCACGGTGGAATTCATCGTCGATGGCGCGCGGAATTTCTATTTCCTCGAGATGAACACGCGGTTGCAGGTCGAGCATCCGGTGACGGAACTGATCACCGGGGTTGATCTGGTGGAGCAGATGATCCGGGTGGCTGCGGGCGAAAGGCTGAGCCTTTCACAGGGCGATGTGAAACTGACCGGCTGGGCGATCGAGAGCCGTCTCTATGCCGAGGATCCCTATCGCGGGTTCCTGCCCTCGACGGGGCGTCTGACCCGCTATCGCCCGCCCGCGGAGGTGGCGCGTGACGGCATTGTGGTGCGCAATGACACCGGCGTCTTTGAGGGCGGCGAGATCAGCATGTATTACGATCCGATGATCGCCAAGCTCTGCACCTGGGCGGCGACCCGCGCCGAGGCGGTCGATGCGATGCGGGTGGCGCTTGACAGTTTCGAGGTCGAGGGGATTGGGCATAACCTGCCGTTTCTGAGCGCCGTGATGGATCATTCGCGGTTCGTCAGCGGTGAGATCACCACGGCCTTCATCGCCGAGGAATATCCCGAAGGATTCATGGGCGTCACGCTGCCCGAGGACGCGCTGCGCGCGATTGCGGCGAGTGCGGCGGCGATGCACCGGGTGGCCGAAATCCGGCGCACGCGGGTGTCCGGGCGGATGGACAATCACGAGCGCTATGTGGGTGAGGACTGGGTGGTCAGCCTTCAGGGCCGGAGCTTTGGCGTGGTGGTGGTGGCGGATCGCGAGGGGGCGACGGTGCGGTTCGAGGATGGCGCGTGCCTGCGGGTCGCGAGCGACTGGACGCCGGGGGATCAACTGGCGCGGCTCGATGTGGATGGCCGCCCGCTGGTGCTCAAGGTCGGCAAGATCAGCGGCGGGTTCCGCATCCGCACGCGGGGCGCCGATCTCAAGGTGCATGTGCGCACGCCCCGTCAGGCGGAACTGGCGGCGTTAATGCCCGAGAAACTGCCGCCTGATACATCGAAGATGCTGCTCTGTCCGATGCCTGGGCTGATCGTGAAGGTGAATGTGGCGGCGGGCGACGAGGTGCAGGAGGGGCAGGCGCTCTGCACGGTGGAGGCGATGAAGATGGAGAACATCTTGCGCGCCGAGCGCAAATGCGTCGTGGCCTGCGTGAATGCCGGGCCGGGTGACAGCTTGGCGGTGGATGATGTGATCATGGAGTTCGAGTGAGGGGATGATCTGGAGTGCCCGTCACCTGCCGCCGCTCGGATCCCTGCTGGCGCTGATCGCGCTGGTGGCGGGCTGTGCGCGCGATGCGGAGGCGGCGCAGCGGGCGCGGCTCATGGCCTGGTTCGCGGTGGGTGAAACGGTGGAGTTTGCGGCCCGCAGCGACTGTGCGGCGGGGCTTTACCGGCTGGTCAACGGCCGCATCAAGGCGGCGATGCCGGTGGTGGACGATCTGGGCGGGATGCGCCGGACGCTGGCTGAGAGCGGGCAGGGGGCGTTGATCCGCGCCGGGCAATCTCCCGATCAGATGATGGTGGACATGGCCAATTCCGAGCGGCCCATCGGCATGGCGATGCGGCGTGCCGGGCTCGAGGCGCGGCCCTGCATGGGGGAGGCGACACAGGGCGCGTTCCGGCAACTGTTGGAGACACCGGATGCGGCTCTCGCCTGGGATGCACGACAGGGCGCCCTTATCCTGATGGATCCGCAAAGCGGACTGCTGATGATTGCGATGGGGTCGCTGTGACGGTCGCCGGTTCTCAGCTTCCACCTGGGCGACGGTCGCGCAATTCCTGCTGGCGCACCGGCAACTTGTCGATGGTTCGGGTAATCTCGCGCACCTGCCAGGGCACCGGCTTGCGCAGGTATATCACGCCGTCCTTGCCAACCAGCACAAGGGTAAATCCGCGCGGACGCAGTTTGCGCCGCAGATCTCTCTGCTGTCCGGGATCGGTATCGGTAATCACCACAACGTCGCGTTCCTCGAGAACGCTCAAGCGCTCGGTGATATACCCCATCTGTTCGATGAATCGCGGATCATTCGGCGAGTCGGCAAAGATCAGAACAGGTCTCTTCGACCACAGAAAATCGTCCAGATCGACCACTTCATCGCTCAGGATGATCGGGTCGTCCGCGCCTTCCACAGCCGCTTGGGCCATGGACATGGTTGCAATAAAAGAGGTAAAAACAAGAGATAAGACGTGTTTCATGGGCGCTCCTACTGTGCCAGATATAGGCGGGACAGGGAACATTGCGAAGGGCCAATGCGGAAGTCTGAGGAAAAATCGGGGATTAAGGCCAAACACACGAATTTCGGGCAGACTGGGCTGCATGGGTTCATTCCGCCGACCTGTTGCGGCGGTCCGGCAAGAGGCAGTGCCTGCTATGGAAATCATCCTGCATCTAGGGGCGCACCGCACCGCCTCGACCAGTTTTCAGCGCTACATGCAGATCAATGCAGGTGCACTCACCGCGCGGGGGATCGGCTATTGGGGGCCGGATGTTACCCGCGACGGGCTGCTCAGCGGGGTCATTCCCGTCAATCGGTGGCGCACTGCGACAACCCAACTGAACCGGGCGCGGGGGCGCATCGCGCTGCGTGTGCACGGCGCGAAGGCGGAGGGCCTCAATCGGCTGATTGTCAGTGATGAGAACATGATTGGCTCGCCACGTGGCAATCTGCGCGACGGAAGGCTTTATGCCGCGATCGGTGAACGGATGGCGCGGTTTGCGTATGCCTTTGAGGATGGCATAGGGCGTGTCTTTCTGTCCGTGCGGTCGCAGGATACGTTCTGGGCCTCTGCCTTGGCTTACAGTGTGGCGCGCGGACACCGCATCCCACGGCCCGAGGATCTCGACCGTTTGGTGACGGTGAACCGGAACTGGCGTGAGGTGCTCACCGATCTTGCCTGTGCCCTGCCCGGGGTCGAAATTCTGGTGATGCCCCATGAGATCTTTGCCGGATTGCCAGAGGAAAGGCTGCGCCTGATGACAGGGCTCAAGTCCCCGCCAACCAAGGCAGCGCGCGACTGGCTGAACCGCAGCCCCGATCTGGATACCCTGCACCGAGCCGTGACCGCGCGCGGCGGTGACGGCACCCGACTTCCGGAGGGCCAAGGACGCTGGCAACCCTTTGACTGCTACCAGAGACAGGCCCTGCAAGAGGCCTATGCAGACGATCTTTCCTGGCTCCGGGCCGGGGCGGACGGTCTGGCGCGATTGACAGAGGAAACCGGACCGGTGATGGCGGAGGGACATCCACCCATCGGCGAGACGACAAGAGGACATCGAAATGGCATCGAAGAAAGACGACTGGCGTAAACTGGCCGAGCAGGAAATGCGCGGTCGTCCCGTTGACGACCTGACCTGGCACACGCTGGAGGGCATCGCGGTCGCGCCGCTCTATGCGGCAGAGGATGCGGCGGATCTGCCGCATCTGGGCTCGCTACCGGGCTTTGCGCCCTTCACCCGGGGCGTGAAGGCGACGATGTATGCCGGCCGACCCTGGACGATCCGGCAATATGCCGGGTTCTCGACGGCGGAGGAGTCGAACGCCTTCTACCGGCGCAACCTCGCCGCCGGGCAGCAGGGGGTCTCGGTGGCCTTCGATCTGGCGACGCATCGCGGCTATGACAGCGATCACCCGCGTGTCGAGGGCGATGTCGGCAAGGCGGGGGTGGCCATCGACAGCGTCGAGGACATGAAGATCCTGTTTGAGGGTATCCCGCTCGACAAGGTATCCGTGTCGATGACGATGAATGGCGCGGTGATCCCGGTTCTGGCCTCTTTCATTGTTGCGGGCGAGGAGCAGGGGCATGACAAGAGCCTGCTGTCGGGCACCATTCAGAACGATATTCTAAAAGAGTTCATGGTGCGCAACACCTATATCTACCCGCCCAAGCCCTCGATGCGGATCGTGTCGGACATCATCGCCTATACCGCAGAGCATATGCCGAAATTCAACTCGATCTCGATCTCCGGCTATCACATGCAGGAGGCGGGCGCCAATCTCGTGCAGGAACTGGCCTATACGCTGGCGGATGGTCGCGAATATGTGCGCGCGGCGATCGCTGCGGGGATGGATGTCGATAGATTCGCGCCGCGCCTGTCGTTCTTTTTTGCCATTGGCATGAATTTCTTCATGGAGGCCGCCAAGCTGCGCGCGGCGCGCTTCTTGTGGCATCGGATCATGACCGAGTTTGGCGCAAAGCACGAGACTTCCAAGATGCTGCGTACCCATTGCCAGACCAGTGGCGTGAGTTTGCAGGAGCAAGATCCCTATAACAACGTGATCCGCACCGCCTATGAGGCGATGAGTGCGGTTCTGGGCGGCACGCAGTCCTTGCACACCAATGCGCTTGACGAGGCGATTGCCCTGCCCACGGATTTTTCCGCCCGCATCGCGCGCAACACGCAGTTGATCTTGCAAGAGGAAACCGGGGTGACGAAGGTGATCGATCCTCTCGCCGGGTCCTATTACGTCGAGAAGCTGACCCATGATCTGGCTGACGCGGCCTGGGCTTTGATCGAGGAGGTCGAGGCTATGGGCGGCATGACCAAGGCGGTGGAAAGCGGCTTGCCAAAGCTGCGGATCGAAGAGACAGCCGCCAAGCGGCAGGCCATGATCGACCGGGGTGACGAGGTGATCGTCGGCGTCAACAAGTATCGCAAGGACAAGGAAGACCCGATCGACATTCTCGACATCGACAATGACAAGGTGCGTGCGGCGCAGATCGGGCGGCTGGAACGGATCCGCGAGACGCGTGACGCGGCGGCCTGTGCGGCGACACTCGAGGAACTGACCCGCCGTGCGCGCGAGGGGGGCAATCTGCTTGACGCAGCGGTCGAGGCCGCACGCGCGAGGGCGACGGTGGGAGAAATCAGCATGGCACTGGAAAAGGAATTCGGACGGCACCGGGCCGAGGTCAAGACGCTGGCCGGAGTCTATGGCGCGGCCTATGAGGGCGATGCGGCCTTTGCCGCCATTCAGAAATCGGTGGAGGAGTTTGCGGAGCGCGAGGGGCGTCGTCCGCGTATGCTGGTGGTCAAGATGGGACAGGATGGGCATGATCGCGGGGCCAAGGTGATCGCGACAGCCTTTGCGGATATCGGTTTTGACGTCGATGTGGGGCCGCTGTTCCAGACCCCCGAGGAGGCGGCGCAGGATGCAATCGACAATGATGTGCATGTGGTTGGCATCAGTTCTCAGGCGGCCGGGCACAAGACGCTGGCTCCGAAACTGATCGCGGCCCTGCGGGCGCGCGATGCGGGCGATATTCTGGTGATCTGCGGCGGGGTCATTCCGCAGCAGGATTACGCGTTTCTGCACAAGGCAGGGGTCAAGGCGATCTTCGGTCCCGGCACCAACATTCCAGAGGCGGCCAAGAATATCCTGCGGCTGATCGTCGAGGCGCGTGGGTGAGGGCGGGGGGCGCTGCCCCCCGGACCCCCGGGAGTATTTGACTGAACGATGAAGGGGGAGCGATGCGGCTTGATCATCTGGCGGTGGCGGCGGAGAGCCTCGAGGCGGGACGGGCTTGGGTCGAGGACCGGCTCGGGCTGAGGCTGGAGGCGGGGGGGCGGCATGACCATTTCGGCACGCATAACCTGCTTCTGGGTCTGGATCAGGGCCTTTATCTGGAGGTCATCGCGATTGATCCCGATGCTCCGGCCCCAGCACATCCACGTTGGTTCGATCTCGACCGCTTCAGCGGGCGGCCCTGCCTGCAGGCCTGGATCTGTGCGGTTGATGATCTTGAGGCTGCGGTGGCAGACGATCCGCGCGCCGGCGTGCCCGTGACCTTGGCGCGGGGCGATTTGCGCTGGCGCATGGCGGTCCCCAGGGATGGTGTCCTGCCGTGGGACAACCGCTTTCCGGCGCTGATCGAATGGCGGGGGGCGGCACATCCGGCGCAACGTCTGTCGCCGTCCGGTGCGCGGCTGGAGCGGCTGGTGGTCGTCCACCCCGAGGCGATGGACTTGCAGGCTTCGCTGGCGCAGGCTTTGCGGGATCCGCGCGTGGAATTCGAGGCGGGCGCGTCGATGCTCAGGGCCGAAATTGCAACGCCGCATGGGCTAAGGGTGCTGCAATGATCATCCGGCAGGCCGTGCCAGGTGACTGTCCGGCGCTCCTCGCGATCTGGAACCCGCTCATTCGCGACACATCCGTGACTTTTACCACGGTGGAAAAGACACCAGAGGGCTTGGCGGCGGACATCGCCGCGCGCGGCCCGGCCTTTCTGGTGGCAGAGGAGGCTGGTGCGGTATTGGGCTTTGCCAGCTATGGAACGTTCCGCGCCGGGCCGGGTTATGCGTGGACGGTCGAGCATACGGTCATTCTGGACGCGGCTGCTCGGGGCCGAGGCACGGGACGGGCGCTGATGACACGGCTGGAGGACACCGCGCGTAAAGGCGGGCTTCATGTTCTGGTGGCAGGGGTGAGCGGCGAGAATCCCGGGGCGATCGCCTTTCACACCGCGATCGGGTTCGAGCAGGTTGGGCGGATGCCCGAAGTGGGCCGAAAGTTTGGGAGATGGATGGATCTGGTGCTTTTGCAAAAGCGGCTCTAGCGGTTTGCGCTGACAGCGCCCGTGAATGGCGCTAGGGTTCTGTCCATGTCGATCTGGACCCGCATCTCCGAAGCGCTCAGGGCGCTGACCGGTGGCGAGAGCCTTGCCACGGTGTTTGACCGTCTGCGCAGCCCGCCAGAGCGCAGCGTGGCCTTTACAATTGCGGTGATTGCCTTGTCGGCCAAAATGGCCAAGGCGGACGGCTTGGTCACGCGCGACGAGGTGACTGCGTTTCGTGAGGTGTTTCAGATTGCACCCGAGGATGAGACCGGGGCGGCGCGCGTGTTCGATCTGGCCCGGCAGGATGTGGCTGGGTTCGAGGACTACGCGACGCGGATCGCTCGAATGTTCGCGGATCAGAAGGGGACGCTGTGTGATCTGATCGAGGGTCTGTTTCACATCGCGCTGGCCGATGGGGTATACCACCCGAATGAAGATGTCTTTCTGGCAAGGGTGGCGGAGATCTTCGGCATTCGCGAGGCTGCCTTTCGCACGCTCAAGGCGCGCTTCGTCAAGGGGGCTGTGCCGGATCCCTGGTCTGTCCTTGGGGTGACGTCGGATATGCCATTGGCCGAAATCCGCAAGGTCTGGCGACAGATGGTGCGCGATTGCCATCCCGACCGGATGCAGGCGCGCGGTGTGCCGCAAGAGGCGGTGAAGCTGGCCGAGAAGCGACTGGTGGACATAAATCGCGCCTGGGAAGAAATCAACGAGGTCCATACGCATGCGGATCGCCACCTATAACGTCGAATGGTTCGATGCGCTGTTTGACGATGCGGGGCAGATGTATGACGATGCGGAGTGGTCGGCACGCTACAAGGTGACACGCAGCGACCAGCTGGCGGCGCTCGGAATTGTCTTTACGGCGCTCGATGCCGACGCGGTGATGGTGATCGAGGCCCCGGATGATAATGGTCGGCGCTCGACGGTGAAAGCTCTCGAGCGTTTTGCCGCCGTGATGGGATTGCGGGCGCGGCGTGTGCTGATCGGCTTTGGCAATGACACGCAACAGGAAATCGCTCTGATGTACGATCCGGATGCGGTGAGCGCTGTGCATGATCCGCAGGGAGAGCTCACCGCTCTGGCCGGGCAGGTCCCGCGGTTTGACGGGGTGTTCCGGATTGATCTGGACATTGACGCTCACGCCGATCAGGTGCGCTTTTCCAAGCCTCCGCTCGAGGTGGCGCTGAGAACTTCGGGCGGTCAGGATCTGCGCCTGATCGGAGCGCATCTGAAATCGAAGGCCCCGCGCGGAGCTGCCAACCGCGATGAGGCGATGCGTCTGGGAATTGCCAACCGCCGCAAGCAGCTGGCGCAGGCGATCTGGCTGCGGCGGCGGGTCGAGACCCATCTCGCGGCGGGTGAAGCGCTGATCTTGCTGGGCGATTTGAACGATGGGCCGGGGCTGGATGAATACGAGCATCTTTTCGGCCGCTCATCGCTTGAAATACTCATCGGCGAAGGCGAAAGCAGAGCCCTGACGCTCTATGATCCGCACGCCCATGCCGCGCTGACGCATCGGGTCGGTGCGCTGCACAGCACGTCGCGGTTCTATCTCAGCGACCAGAACCGCTATTTGCAGGCGCTGCTGGATTACATCCTGATCTCACAGGATCTTATGGCGCGGCGACCGGCCTGGCGAATCTGGCATCCGTTTGACGATCCGGTGTGCTGGAACAACCTCGACTTGCGCGCCGCGCTGCTGAATGCGTCAGATCATTTTCCGGTGACACTTGATATCGAGTTGTGATCTTAAAATTGTCGCGTGGAGCCGCTATATTGATGGCATGACCAAGCGAGCCCTGATCCTGACCGCAGTTCTTCTCTCCGCCCTCCATGCGGCGCCTGCCGCGCCACAGGACGCGCCCGAGGCAGAGGGCCGATCTCTGATCGAGGAGGGCGCGCGGCTGCTTTTCGAGGGGCTGCGCCGCGAAATGGGGCCGGCGCTTGAGGGGTTGCGGGAACGTGCCGAGGACATGGAGCCGGCCTTGCGGGATTTTGCCGCCCAGATGGGGCCGGCGCTGCGCGATCTGATGGACAAGATCGGCGATCTGCGCGCCTATCATCCGCCCGAGGTGCTGCCCAACGGGGATATCATCCTGCGTCGCAAGACCCCGCAAGAACTGGAGGCGGAGCCGCTGCCCGACGGCGAGATCGAGATCTAGACGGGCGGCGGGCGGGTCCGCTTGCGGCACCGCGGGATTGCAATCCGGATCCGCGTGGCGTTAAGTCTGGTCCCGGCCGCTGATGGAGAGCGGACGCGGACCGTCTCACCCAGACCCGAGGAGCAGAAAGAATGGCGCGCACGATCATCTTCGAAGAGCCGGGCGGTCCTGAAGTGCTGAAGCTTGTCGATCTCGACGTGGGCGAACCGGGGCAGGGCGAGATTCGCATCCGGCACAAGGCCTGCGGGCTCAACTTCATTGATGTCTATCAGCGCACGGGTCTTTATCCGATGGCCCTGCCACATGCCCTGGGCATGGAGGCGGCGGGGATCGTCGAGGCGGTGGGCGAGGGTGTGACGCATCTCGCGCCCGGCGATCGCGCCGCGTATGCCGCGAATCCGCCGGGGGCCTATGCGGAGGCGCGGGTGATGCCCGCAGCACAGGTGTGCCCGCTGCCGGAGGGCATTTCGTTCGAGGATGCCGCCTCGATCATGTTGCAGGGGATGACGGTCGAGTATCTCTTTCACCGGGTCTGGCCGCTGGAGGCGGGGCAGACCGTGCTGTTTCACGCCGCCGCCGGCGGTGTGGGCCTGCTCGCCTGTGAATGGGCGCGTTCAGAGGGCATTCGGCTGATCGGCACGGCGGGGACGGATGAGAAGTGCCGTCTTGCGCGCGAGAACGGGGCATCGGACTGCATCAACTACCGCGAGCGCGACTTCGTGCCCGAGGTCAGGGCGCTGACGGAGGGCAAGGGGGTTGATGTGGTGATGGACGGCGTGGGCAAGGATACGTTCATGGCCTCGCTCGATTGCCTCAAGCCGCTCGGGATGATGATGTCCTTTGGCAATGCGTCCGGTCCGGTCGAACCGGTCAGCCTGCTCACGCTCGCCGCCAAGGGATCGCTCAAGCTGACGCGGACGACGCTGTTCACGTTCCTCGCGGATCATGCGCGCTGTCAGGAGATGGCGCGGCACCTTTTTGACAAGGTCAAGAGCGGCGCGGTCAAGGTCAATATCGGGCAGAGATTCCCGCTGGAACGGGTTGCCGATGCGCATCGCGCGCTGGAGGGGCGGCAGACGACAGGATCGACGATCCTCACACTGTGAGGTTCCGGCCAGACGCTGACCGCCGCTTGCATGCCTCCCCGGGCGCGCCGATCCTTGCCGATGCGCCCCGCTGCGAGTGCGACTTATGCCGACATCGGCATACTGATCCGACCTGTTACGTGGCGCGCACCCTCACGGGGCCGTTCGATCTGCCAAGAGGTTGCTCCTACACGATCGTCGCGCCTGATCCGAATGACGCGCAGGAAGAATTCTGCCAGATGCTGAGCACGCTGAGCGCCGAACAGAATTACACCGGCATCGAGGTTGACAATATCTTTTCCGAAAGTCTGACGATCTCATGCGCCGCCCCGTCCTGAGCCTTGGCGCACTGGCCCTTGTCGGGCTGGCGATCTGGCTCCGGCGGCATCCTCATGAGCACGATTGGTCCTGCGCAACCTGCGGTCATTGCCACGCACCGACGTTTGCCGAGGCCGAGGCCGTCACCGGCTGGCGCGACACCGCCGCCCTGATTGGCGCGGTGGCAATCCGGCCCTGCACCGGGGCACTGTTCCTTCTGATCCTCACCTGGCGGATGGGGCTGGACGTGGCGGGTCTCCTCGGGGTTCTCGCCATGGGGCTGGGGACGGCAAGCGTGACACTGGCGGTGGCGCTGACCTCTGTGACCCTGCGCGAGGGGGCGCTGGCGCGGCTTTCCGCGGCACAGGGCAATGGCGTGGCGCGCGCCCTGCCGCTCTTGGAGATCGGCGCAGGTGTGATCCTCGCGGCACTGTCGTTGCAGCTCTTGGGACGCGCGCTTTGACATCCCTTGCGCGGGTGGGCGGGCGAGGTTATCGGCTCTGCCATGCAACATCGCCAGTCATATCGCCAGCATCTGCGCGCGGTGTTGGGCCTCGGCCTGCCGCTGATCGGCAGCCATATGGCGCAATTTGCCATCCATCTCACCGATGCGTTGATGCTGGGCTGGTATTCGGTCGAGGCGCTGGCGGCCGAAGTGCTGGGCGGAACGCTCTACTTCGTTCTCTTCATCATGGGTTCGGGATTTGCCTGGGCCGTGATGCCGATGGTGGCGGCGGCGGAGGCCTCGGGCGCGCGCACCCAGGTGCGGCGGGTCACGCGCATGGGGCTCTGGGCCTCGATGATGTTCGGGGTTGCTAGCCTGCCCGTCATGATCTGGTCGGCCGCAGTCTTTGACCTTCTGGGACAGGAGAAGGGCACGGCGCTGCTGGCGGCGGATTACCTGCGCATCGCCGGCTGGGGCATTCTGCCGGCGCTGATGGTAATGGTGCTGAAATCCTATCTTGCCGCGCTGGAACGCACCAGGGTGGTGCTCTGGATCACGCTGGCGGCGGTCGGGCTGAATGTGATCGTCAACTATCTGCTGATCTTCGGGCACTTTGGTTCTCCGGAGCTGGGCGTGCGGGGGGCGGCGATGGCCTCGCTCGCGGTCAACCTCGCCTCCATTCTGGCGCTTGCCGCCTATGTGCATCGCTCCTCGCCCGAGCACGCATTGTTCACGCGATTCTGGCGACCGGACGGGGAGGCGCTTGCCCGCGTCTTTCGTCTTGGCTGGCCGATCGGGTTGACCAGTCTGGCCGAGGTTGGCCTCTTTGCCGCCTCTTCGGTGATGATGGGCTGGCTGGGCACCGTGCCGCTGGCCGCGCATGGCATCGCGTTGCAGATCACCTCTCTGGTGTTCATGGTGCATCTGGGTCTGTCCAACGTGGCCACGGTGCGCGCCGGGCAGGCCTATGGGCGCGGCGATGGCGCGGCGTTGCGCGCGGGCGCTTGGGTGGTGCTGGCGCTGTCGGCGCTGACGGCGCTCATTACGATGGCGGCGTTCCTGATCTGGCCCGATCCGATGATCGGCGTCTTTCTGGCCCCCGACGATCCGGCGCGCGCCCTGGTCATCGCCACGGGTCAGCAGTTGCTGGCGGCAGCGGCGCTCTTTCAACTGGTTGATGCGGCACAGGTGCAGGCACTGGGTCTCCTGCGCGGGGTGCAGGACACGCGGGCCCCGATGGTCATTGCCGCGCTCAGTTACTGGGCGGTGGGCGTGCCGGTGAGCTATCTGCTCGGCTTTACCCTGGGCTATGGCGGCCCCGGCATCTGGCTCGGGCTTGCGGTCGGGCTGGCGCTGGCAGGCGTGTTCATGCTGGCGCGGTTCTGGGGATGGTCCGCGCGCGGTGTCAGCTTTCAACCCAGATCGTGACGGGGCCGTCATTGGTCAGGCTCACCTGCATCTCGGCACCAAAGCGACCCGTCTGGGTGGCAATGCCCTGCGCCGCGATCTGCCGGACGAAATGATCGAAGAGGCGGCGGCCCTCTTCGGGCGGGGCGGCGCTGGAAAAGCCCGGTCGGTTGCCGCGCGTGGTATCGGCAGCCAGGGTGAACTGGCTGATCACCAGCGCGCTGCCGCCGATGTCGAGGATCGAGCGGTTCATTCGGCCCGCCTCGTCGCGAAAGATCCGCAGTCGCGCGATCTTGCCCGCGAGGCGGTCGGCCTCGGCCTCGGTATCGCCCTGCATCGCACAGGCGAGGATCAGCAATCCCCCATCGCAAGAGCCGACGGTCTGACCGTCAATGGTGACGGAGGCGTGAGAGACACGTTGAAGAAGGGCGCGCATGGTCAGGTCTCGACTGAATTTGATGCGGGTCAAGGACCGCCCCTCCTTGTTAGGATAGAGTGCCCTCATCTTCAACGCTAAGGAGGATGCAAGATGGTTGAAAAGTCATATGCCACAGGGTTCTGGCCGCAACTCTACGAGCCGTTCAGAACATTCGGCACGCGGATGGCGGAATGGATGGCTCCTGCCTCGGACGCCTCTGCCGACGATGCCACCTACCGGATCACTATGGAACTGCCGGGAGTCGAGGAAAAGGATATCGATCTGGCCGTGCATGACGGCGTGGTGACGGTCAAGGGCGAGAAATCGGCCACACGCGAGGAAAAGGGCGAGACCTGGTTTTTCAGCGAGCGCCAGTATGGATCGTTCAGCCGGTCGTTTCGCCTGCCCGCCGATGCGGATGGCGACAAGATCGAGGCGCATCTCAAGGACGGGGTGCTGAGCGTGACGATTCCCAAGCACGACAAGAGCACGCCAACGGGCCGCAAGGTGGATATCAAACTCGGCTAGTCTCAGGCTGGCCGCCCGGACGGCATGGGCAATGGTCCCCGGTTTCGGGCGGCGATCAGCCGCGTGGGTCGTAGATCTCCGAGAGCTTGGCGCGACTGGTGCGAAAGCTGTTGGCCGGGTGATCCTCATCAGCCAGGCCAAAGGATATGGCACAGAGAATGAGCCGGCTTTCGGGCAGGTTGAAATGTGACCGGATCATCGGTGCGTAGGCCGCGACAGAGGCCTGCGCGATGGTCCCGACCCCAAGCGCCGTAGCGGCAAGGGTGAAAGCGGTGACGAAGCCGCCGGTGTCCATCGCGCCGTAGGGGCCAAGTTCGGCTTCGGAATGGACGATTGCCACATGCGGTGCGCCAAAGAGTCGATAGTTTTCAAGTGACTGCCGTGCGCGTCCCGCCCGGTCCGAGCGCGGGATGCCCACGGCCTCGTAGAGTTGCAGGCCGCAATCGAGGCGGCGGGTGCCATGCGCGCCGGGATAGCTCTGCGGCCAGGGCAGGTCGGGTTTCGGGGTGTCATTCTGCACGGCATGTCTCAGGGTCTCGCGAAAACGGTCGGTTTCCGTGCCGTGCGTCACCGTCACTTGCCAAGGTTGCGCGTTGCACCACGAAGGGGCGCGTGCAGCGGCCTCAATAATCTGGCGAATCGTGGTCTCGGGCACCGGATCGGGTTGAAACGCCCGGCAGGAATGGCGGGTGCCAAGCAGGTCTTGCAGGATCGCGAAGTGGTCTGTCATGCGGTCATGTCCTTGGCGTGTGGGCAGGTTCCTTCGCCGACCAGCATAGAGGCTGTTTTTGGCATGTGCCATGTCTCGTGAACCCGATCGGTCAGAAGCCGCCTTGTTCGAGCGCGATGAGATATCCGATGATCCCGGCAAGCAGGGCCCCAAATGCCACGGCAAGCGCGATCTTCCACATCGACCAGGGGCGTTCGCCCTGCACGCGCCCGTTGCGGCCATTGACCACGAAACGATAGGTCTGGCCACGGTATTTATAGGCCGCGAGCCAGACCGGCAGCAGGATATGCTTGAAGGTGACCGCGCGCACCTCTGTCTGGATGTCATGGATTTGCTGTCGGTCGCCACCGATGTCAAAGCGCACGTCGCGGGCGATCACGGCATCCATATGCGCGCGCGCCTCGACGAATCCGGCCTCGAGATCGACCGAATAGCCCTCGGCGCGAAAGCCCGCGAGATATTCCGGCGCATAGGGGATCAGCGCCGCCAGATCCCAGGGCTCGAGCCCGTCGGTGAACCGCTTCGGCAGCGCGGTGGAGGCTAGCACCAGCACATCGTCGAAAAACCGCGCGACCCGGCCCGAGACCGCCTGCCAGCGGATCCGTGGCACCTTCACCTGCTGGCGCTTGCCGTTCTGGACCACCGTCTGGGTCTCGTAATAGACGGTGCCCCGTTCGCCCTGATAGGCGGATTTCGTATTGGCGTCAAAGGTCCAGTAGGGCACGTAAATGCCCTGCATCCGCCGCCCCTTTCGGGCATAGTCCTGCAATCCTGACGGGGCAAACCAGAGGCGGCCGAGCCAATCGGTCATCGCCTTTCGCGCGGTCGCCTCATCGAGCGCGAAGGGCAGGAGCGCGCGCGGCTTGATCTGGCGATGACGGCCGGTATCGATGACCATCGGCGAGGCACAGAAGGGACACTCTGTGGCGTGGGTGTCGGGGCCGAGTTCGATCTGCGCGCCGCAACTTGTGCAGGTGGCGGAGCGGCTCTGCTCGATCTCCTGCGCGGGCAGTTGATCGCGCAGGGCGGCACGGAAATCGAGCTCGCGGATGCCGCCTTGCCAGGGATTGCCTTCCTCGAGGCTTTGGGTGTCGCCGCAATGATCGCAAACCAGACGGCTCTCGCCGGGATCGAAACGGTAATCCGCGCCGCAACTCTGGCAGGGAAAGCGATGCTGGCCCTCGGCGTCGATCGGTGCGGTGGAGGTTGTGTCGGGCATGGGCTGTCAGAGGATGTGATGCAGGGCGCGCGGCG
>PFEY01000091.1:0-876 GCA_002783205.1 Rhodobacteraceae bacterium CG17_big_fil_post_rev_8_21_14_2_50_63_15
TGCAGGCCGGTGCCCGCCTCGAGAAACGCGACGTAGCTGTCAAAGATGATGTCGTAATCGCGGTCGCGTTCACGCGCCGTGTATTGCGCGGCGTCGATCTTGTCGAATTTCGCGTCGATCCCCATCAGTTGCAGATTGCTTACGAAACTCTCGACCACGGCCGACATCGTGGCCGAACCGGAGGCGGAAATCGGAAGCTCGATCTTGAGAACCTCTCCGGCAGCGTTGCGCCGCTTGCCGTCGCTGCCGACAGCCCAGCCCGCCTCATCCAGAAGCGTCATGGCACGGCGCAGATTGCGCCGATCATTCAGCCGCTCGCCATTTGATTCATGCGCCACGACGGCCGGGGTGGTCAGCATGTCGGCAGGCACCAGATCACCGAGCGATTCGAGCAGGTCCAGTTCCGCCCCCTCCGGCACGCCCCTGGCCTCGAGCGGCGTATCCTGCACAAAGGAATTCAACTGCCGGAAGAGACCATATTGCAAGGACGCATTGGTCCATTCGAAATTGAATCCCAGCGCAATCGCCTGCCGCACCCTCTTGTCCTTCAGGGTCTCGCTCCCGAGGTTGAAAACAAATCCCGAAGGCGTCGGCGGCAGCCCGTCGGGCAGTTCGGCCTTGATCACGTGGCCCTTCTGCGCCGCCGGAAAATCGTATCCCGTGGCCCAGGTCTTGGAATTTCCCTCGGGACGGAAGGTATAGATGCCCGCCTTGAACGCCTCGAAGGCGGCATTGTCATCGGCGAAATACTCGATGCGGATCCGGTCGAAATTGTGCCGCCCCTTGTTGATCGGCAGATGCCAGCCCCAATAGTCGGGGTTGCGCTCATAGACGATATTGCGGTTCACGTCATAGCTCTTGACCTGATAAGGGCCC
>PFEY01000091.1:893-13058 GCA_002783205.1 Rhodobacteraceae bacterium CG17_big_fil_post_rev_8_21_14_2_50_63_15
GAGCCGTGGCTCATCCAGCCGCGCACCCGTCTCCTCATACCACTTGCGCGGAAAGACCGGCGTGCCGCCGACTTGATCAATCAGCGACCGGCGCGAGATGCCCTCGGCAAAGGTGAATTTCACCGTGTGATCGTCGAGCGCCTCGGCGCTCAGCACCCGCCGCTTGACCGCCTCGGCATAGGATTTCAGCCCCTGTTCGAGAAAGAGATTGTGCGAAAACACCACATCCTGCGCCGTCACCGGCGTGCCATCTGCAAACCGCGCCTCGGGCCGCATATGAAAGATCACCCAGGTCTTGCCGGCGTCATATTCGAGGCTTTCGGCCAAGAGACCATAGCCCTCGTTATAGCGATCCCCCGGCAGCGGCTCGCCGGTGGCCTCCGAGCCCCCGAGCAGACTCTCATAGACCATCCACGACAGCCGCCCGGCGCGGCCCTTGCGCGCATAGGGGTTCATCGAATCGAAGGTGCCGGGGGCATAGAGCGAGATTTCGCCGCCCTTGGGCGCGTCAGGGTTCACATAGTCGAAATGAGGGTAATCCGCCGGATACTTGAGATCGCCGAAATACGAATAACCGTGCGAGGTGATCACCTTGTCCTCGGCCAGTGCCGCTTGCGCGCTGAGCACGGCGATCGCCAATCCCATCCATGCCGCCACAGCAGGCCAGAACGCAGCGCCGCGTGACACCCACACCTTGGCCGGGCTCATTTGTCCGGTCATCTCGATACCCTCCTGCCGCGCCTGCCATCCGACGCCTGTGCTGTTTCTGGCAAGCTAAGGAGGGGGGCCGCGTTGTTCAAGCGCCGATGCTGCGGCCCGCCCACGAAAAAGGCCGCCACCCGCGCCGGGCAGCGGCCCTGTTCGTCTGAGCTGCGGTTCAGTTGCCGACGCTTTGCAGATAGCCGATCACATTGGCTCGGTCCTGTTCTTCCTTGAGGCCGGGAAAGCCCATCTTGTTTCCCGGCAGAAAGGCGCGCGGATTCTCGATCCAGCCGTTCAGCCTCTCGACGTCCCAAGTGCCCTCAAGCCCCTTGAGCGCATCGGAATAGTTGAAGCCCTCGACGCTGGCGATATCCCGACCCACCACACCAAAGAGATGCGGCCCGGCGCCGTTCTTGCCATCCTCGACCTTGTGACAGGCCGCACAGCGACGGAAAATCTTCTCGCCCGCCGCCGGATCGGCCGCGGCAACCATCGCGGTAAAACCCGATGCAGCAGCCGCAGCCGCAGGTGCGGGTTCGGCAGCGGCGGGTTCTTCAGCAGCCGGCTGTTCTGTGACCACTTCCTCTGCGACCGGCTCTGCCGCAGCGACATCCTCAACCGCAGGCGCGGCAGCAGCTACCTCGGCAGCCGGTTCTTCAACAGCCGCATCCGCCGCCACGGTTTCGTCTGCTGTTTCTTCAGCCGGGGCCGCTTGCACTGCCGCCTCTTCGAGCGGCATCGCGAATGTCGTGCCATCGGTCTGATCAAGATAGGCAATCAGGTCGGCGCGATCCTCGGATTTGCGCAAACCAGCATAGCCCATCGCCGTGCCAGGAGCATAGCCTTTGGGGTTTTCCAGAAAAGCATAGAGTTCGACCGGCGTCCAGACCTCGGCCACCGCTGTCAGCGCCCCGGAATACGAGCCATAGGTCGCAACCGAGCCAACCGCCCGGCCAACGACACCATAGAGATAGGGGCCAACCTTGTTCTCGCCCTCGACCACCGCATGACAGGCAGCGCAGTTGCGAAACAGCTTTTCGCCATTCGCGGGATCAGCGGCGGCCATCCGTTCCGCAAGACTTGGGCCTGCGTCCGCAGGGGCCTCTTCGGCTTCCCCTGCACCGGTATCAACCACATAACCCTGAGCATGTTCCGCGCCATGCCCGCCGCCCATCGAGAAGATCGCGCCCGCCGCCATGTTGCCCAGAAGGAACACCAAAAGCGCGCCGCAGAGGGCGCCAGCGGTCTTTGTCAGTGTCATTGTATCGAACATCGGCCCGTTTCCATTTGATCCGTCATTGGCCGCGTATCTATCCGCTTCCCCTACCGCCGCGCAAGGTGTAGTTTGCGCGACCAAACGCCCGACCGGGCCAGAACTTGCGGAAAATCGAATGATCAATCGTATCGCCTTTCAGGGAGAACCGGGCGCCTATTCGCATCAGGCCTGCGTTGAGACCTACCCCGCGATGGAGGCGCTGCCCTGCCGGACCTTCGAGGATGCGATTGCCGCGGTGCGCGACAGCGCGGCCGGTCTCGCCATGCTGCCGGTCGAGAACTCCACTTTCGGGCGCGTCGCCGACATTCACCATCTTCTGCCGGAATCCGGCCTGCATATCGTGGCAGAGGCCTTCGTGCGGGTGCATATCAACCTTCTGGCCCTGCCCGGCGTGCGGCTCGATCAGATCGAGAGCGCGATGAGCCACACCATGCTTCTGGGCCAGTGCCGCGCCTTTCTCGAACGCCACGGCATCCGCCGCATCACCGGCGCCGACACCGCCGGCTCTGCCCGCCATGTGGCCGAGGCCGGTCAGCCCGAAATGGCGGCGCTAGCCAGCGAACTCGCGGGCGAAATCTATGGCCTCGATGTGCTGGCGCGGCATATCGAGGATCAGAGCACCAACACCACGCGGTTCCTGGTGATGGCGCGCGAGCCCGATTTTACGCGCCGTGGCAACGACGGGATGATGACCACGCTGGTCTTTCGCCTGCGCTCGATCCCGGCGGGACTCTACAAGGCGTTGGGCGGATTTGCCACCAATGGCGTCAACCTGACCAAGCTTGAGAGCTATATGGTCGGCGGCAATTTCAGCGTGGTGCAGTTCTACGCCGATATCGAAGGCCATCCCGAGGATGCCGCCGTCGCCCGTGCCCTTGATGAGCTCGACTATTTCACATCCGATATCACCATCCTCGGTGTTTATCCCGCCGACCCGCGGCGCTACGGGAAAGAATGACCCCGCCGAGGATCACACCGATCACCCGGCATAACCGGACATCTGGCTGAGCAACTGAACCCAGACCGTCGCAATTCCGATCCGGTCAGGGCCGATTGCGATGGGCCGGATCAAACCTTGCTCGTGTAACCATCTTCAACCTTCGCGGCAAAATCAGCGATGCGCTTTCTGAATCGCTTGGTCAGGTTGCCACGCGCCAGCTTCAGCGATTGCACCAGCAAACGCGCCGAGAGGGTTTGCGGCTTGATCACCAATTCGACCGTCATCCGTGTGCGCCCGCGCGACAGCGCGACCAGATCAACGCCAATCTGCCCGCCAAACGCCGCCGAACGCGCGGCAATCGCAAATCCGTTTGGGGGATCGTATGCGGTTACTTCGGTATCGACCTCCCGCGGCTTGCCGCGCAACGTGAACCGGGCATGCCACCCCATCCCGATACCGGGCGTGGCGCGTTCGCGCGTGCGCCGGATCTCCGCTCCCCGACGCAACGCCGCGCGCTCGAACTTCATAAAATCGGAGATTTCGGCAAAAACATGATCAATCGGGACCTCGATATCTTCCCTGCTGGTGAACCGCATTGCCGATGATGCCCTTTCGTCGTGGTTCTGACATCTCAGTCTTGCCTCAATCCAGGCGGTCGGCAAGCCACATTCGGAGCAGGAAATGCGCAATCGCGCCCTTGCGCGCGGGCAGGATGGTGGGATGATCTCCGGCAAAGGTCTGAAGGATCTCCTCACGGCTCATCCAGCGGGCATCCTCGATTTCCTTCGGATCCATCGTGATTGCCTCGCTCAGCGCGACTCCGCGACAGCCCAGCATCAGCGACGCGGGAAACGGCCAGGGCTGGCTGGCGAGGTATTCAACCTGCCCCACCCGGATGCCCGCCTCTTCCCAGACCTCGCGGCGCACCGCGGCCTCAACAGTCTCGCCCGGCTCGACAAAACCCGCGAGCAGCGAATACATCCCCACGGGCCAGCCCGGCGAACGGCCCATCAGCACCGCATTGCCGCGCGTGATCAGCATGATCACCACAGGATCGGTGCGTGGGAAATGCTGCGCCCCGCAATGATTGCAACTGCGCTGCCAGCCGGCGCGAATCATCCGGCTTTCCTTGCCGCAGCGTGCGCAATAGCGATGCGAAAGATGCCAGCCATAGATCGCCTTGGCGGTGGCCGCCAGTTCCGCGTCGCGGGCATCGAGATGCGTCATGACGCGGCGCAACTCGGCAAAGACCGCCCCCTCGGGCAGATCGGGATGGACCTGCTCGGAGGCATCGAGAAAACTGTCGAGTTGCTCGGGATCCAGCCCTGGCGGGACCCAGGCCGAGATGTCATAGGCAAGGACGAGCTCGCCGCTTTCGTCGCGCCCCAAGAGAATCGCTGGCACATGATAGCGAGACACCACTGGATGGTCGGGGGCCAACCGGATCAGCCGGTCAAAGGTGCCACCCGCGACCAGCGGTTTGCCGCGCCACAGCACCAGACCCTGCGCCCGCCCCGCAGCCACCGCCGCCGCAATGGCCGTGGCATCCCCCCGCAGATCATCCGCCCGATCGAGACCCGATCCACCAAATGTCACTTCCTCTGCCTGCCGCATCACGTGCTCCGTTACCTTTGTGGTGTCGATACACATCCCGACGCCACGGAACGCAAGAGGCATTCCACCCCGCATCCCGGCAGAAACGCACAACCTATGGTATATTGACCGCAGCGCGCGCTTATGAGACCTTGACGCAGGTGATGTGTGAACGTGACCGTAAAGAGTGGCTCGACTGACCCCTTCGTAACCCCTGGACGCTGATGCCAGGTGAACAGGCGTTGCAGATTTGACCGCTTTTCCCATTTCCCCCGCTCCGGAACCGGGTCCGCCAGAGACACTCCGGCTGCGCGTGCTCCAGACCACCGATGTCCACGGTCATATCCTGCCCTTCGACTATCACGCCAATACCGCCAACCATAGCGGCGGGCTGGCCCGGATCGCCAGCCTTGTCACGCAGGCCCGCACCGACGCCGGGCACGAAAACTGCCTGCTGCTCGACACTGGCGATTTTCTGCAAGGCACCCCTCTGAGCGATCTGACGCCGCTGCCCGGACAGGGCTGGCGCGGTCGGAACCCGGTGCTGCGCGCCATGAACCTGATGGGCTATGACGCCGCCACGCTGGGCAATCACGAGTTCAACTTCGGGTTGGACGGGTTGCACCGGGCGCTCGTGCAGGCCCGCTTTCCCCTGACCTGCGCCAATGCAATCCTGCATCCGGGAGAGCAGCCCGATCAGGACCAGACACTGCTGCCACCCTATCTGATCCTGTCGCGTCGAATGCGCGATACAACCGGCCGATGGCACGTCCTGCGCATCGGCCTTCTCGGCCTCTTGCCGCCTCAGATCATGTCCTGGGATCACGCCCATCTGAGTGGCCGCCTGAGCACCCGCGACATGGTCGAGACCGCCCGTGCCTGGCTTCCGGTGGTTCGCGCGGCCGGGGCGGATCTGGTGATCGTCATGGCGCATAGTGGCATCGATCCCGGCCCCGATCACCCGATGATGGAGAATGCGACCCGAGCATTGGCGCGCCTGCCGGGGATCGACGCGATCCTCGCCGGGCACAGCCACAAACGCTTTCCCGATCCCGAACATGCCGCGACGCCGGGGGCCGATATCGCCCGCGCCACGCTGCACGGCATGCCCTGCATCAAGGCGGGTTTTGCCGGCTCGCATCTGGGTCAACTCGATCTGACGCTCTCTCGGACAGAGGGCAAATGGCAGGTCATCGGCCATCAGGCCCGCCTGATACCCACGGCCGGGACGCCACCAGATCAACGCCTAGTGCGCGCCCTGAGTGCCGCTCATGTCCATACCCTACGCGTCACCGACCGGGTTCTGGGTCACGTCACAGCGCCCCTCCACAGCTACCTTGCGCAGGCCCGCAATGACCCGGGCACACAACTTGTAAACGACGCCCAGCGCAGGGCGCTGGCCAAGGCCCTCGCCGGGACACAATATGCCGCTCTGCCGCTTCTGTCAGCGTCCGCCCCGTTCAAGACCGGGGGCCGCGGCGGACCCGGGCACTATACGGACATCCCCGAAGGCCCGTTGCGTCTGCGCAACATCACCGATCTCTACGGTTTTCCGAACACGCTCTGCGGCCTGATCGTCACCGGTGAGCAGCTGCACGACTGGCTCGAACGCGCCGTGATCTGCTTTCATCGCATCACCCCCGGTGCCGCTTGCCAGATGCTCCTCGATCCCGGCGTTCCGGGGCATGATTTCGACGTCATCGACGGGCTCAGCTATACCATCGACCTGACGCAACCGGCGCGCTTCGATCTTGACGGACACCTCCTCGATCCGTCCGCGCGCCGCATCCGCAGCCTCTGCCATGCCGGACATCCCATAGCCGATGGCGACCGCTTCGTGATCGCAACCAACAGCTACCGGGCCTGGGGAGGCGGACCCTTTGCGGCGCTGGCAGAGACCGCGCTGATCCACCTTGACTCGCGCCCGGTCCGCGATCTGGTCGCCGATTATGTCACACAGCGCGGCACACTCGTCCCGAAGGCCCGCGCCACATGGTCGTTTGCTCCGATGGCACGAACGGTGGTCATGATCGAAACCGGCCCCGGTGTCCGCGCCTACCCCTCGGACATCACAGACCTCGGCGCAACCGATCTTGGCGACAGCAAGATGGGTTTTGCAAGATTGCGCCTGACGCTGCCCCTGATGGCCCAACCGCAAGACTTCTTGCCAGACACTGACTCTTGCGAATCCTGACAGCCGAGCCTATATCTCGTCGCGAGAGGTTGGCGCGGGCAGGCACCTCGCCAACCCGGTCAGGTCCGGAAGGAAGCAGCCGTAACGAGCCCCGCTTGGGTCGTTGTCCAGCCTCTCACCTTTCCCCTTGATCAGTTCCGCATATCTCCTCACGCGCGCCTGCGCAGCTTTGAATTGGCAGGCGCGGCTGCGATCATACGGCCTTCCGTCAATCTGCGATCCCTGCCAGACTGACTGACAATCTTGTGAAGTCCGACCCGCGCCCCTTTCCCCGATGGGTTGCCTCGGGCATGCAAGGCCAAGCCGCAAGCCGAATGGGATCACATCTGCCATGGAAAGCCTCTATTACGTCCTCAGCTGGGCCTGCCACCGCCGCTGCAAACATTGCTACGAGACACGGTTTCGCCCCTATGTGCGCGGCGCATTGCAAAAGGTCGTGGACGAGGCCAAGGCCACATTTCCCAAGGTCATCGCCAACTTGCCCGATGAACTCAGCTATCTTGATCTCGATGCCCCCTCCGAGACGGCCCCTGGCGGATATCAGCGGCGGGCCAGCCGGATCATCCTTGCGGGCGGCGAGGTGCTGGTCGATCCGGTTCGCCAAGAGGTGCTCTATCCGGCACTTGAGGCGATTCGTGACAAGTATGGCGCGCAAGGCGTGCGGGTGATCGTGCAGACGACCGGCGATCTGGTGACGCCGCAGATCGTGGATGACCTGCTGGCGCGCGGGGCGTGGATGATCTCCTGCGCGGGGATGGACGATTTTCATATCGGCATGGAGGGTGACAAGCGCCTGCCCTTGCAGGACCATCTGCGCGCGATGTTCGAGGCCGCAGGGATGCGCGACAGTGCGCTCGCCTCGACCAAACGGAACTGGAACGAACAGACGCAGGATCAGCCGGTCTATTCCTTCTTCGGTGCAACCGAGGACGCCTGGATCGGCAAGATCTGGCCGCGCGGGCGGGCTTGGGAGAATTCGCTGTCGAAGGCGACGATCAAGGACAATTTCTGCAATGCCTGGTCTGGCGGGCTGGGATTTCTCAACCGTGGCTATTCAGGATCGGAGGTGTCGATCGACCCCAATGGCGATGTCTTTCCCTGCTGCCTCAAGACCGCCGCCCCGTTGGGCAATCTGTGCGAAGAGCGGCTGGACGATATCTTGAACAGTCTGGTAGGCCATCCGGCGCTCGAGGCGATCTCGATGGGCCACCCCGAACGCATGGGCTTGGCGCAGGGTTGGGACATCAATCGTTTTCTTGAGGAATCACGCACCACACGCCGCGATGGCGCGCCCTATCGCAATCTCTGCATCGGCTGCGACCGCTATTTTGCGAAGGTTCTGGGCCCGGAACTGCAACGCCTGCGTGCGGCGCGGCTGGCAACCCGACGGGCGGCAGAGTGAGCCCCACGCCACCCGACCGGCGCGCAACCCTGATCGCACCGCTCCTGCGCGCACTTGACGAGGCCGGGATCGATCCCGGCACGCCGGAGGTGATGCCCGACACCGGGCTTGCCCATGACCATATCCGCCTGTGTGGAACCGGACGCATCGTGCGCCTGCCCAAACAGAGCCAGATGGGCCTCGCCCCGACCGAAAACCTCGCCTATCAGGCCGCCTGTTTCAGCCGCGCCAGCGTCAGTGGCCATGCGCCACAACTCTTTGCCGTGCTGCCCCCCTCCGACGCCTTGCCGCGCGGCGGGCTCATCGTCGAGGATATCGTCGGCCGCCCCGCCCGCCTGCCGGGCGATCTGTCCGCGATCATGAAGGCACTCGCGGCGATCCACGCCCTGCCGCTGCCCGACGCGCAAGATCGCGCGCCGCTCCTGAACCCGCCCGATCCTCTCGCCGGATTGCTGGAGGAGATCGAGGCACAGGCGGCATATCTCGACGCCGCCGCTATCGCGCCCGAAACCCGCGCCATCCTTGAGCGGCACCTGACCGACCTGCGCTTTCTGGCCACGCAGGACAGCCGCCCGCCCAAACGGCTGATTTCCTTCGACGCCCACCCCGGCAATTTCCTGATCGACACCACGGGCCGCGCCGTCCTTGTCGATCTCGAAAAGGCCCGCTACAGCGCTCCGCCGCTCGATCTGGCGCACGCCACGCTCTACACCTCGACCACCTGGGACGTGGCGAGCCACGCCATCCTTGACCCTGAGGAAACCGCCGCCGCCTGCCATCAGTGGCTGGATCTCCTGCCCCCTGGGGACCACGCGGCGCTCGCCCCGTGGATCGTCCCTTTGCGCCGCGCCATGTGGCTCTGGTCGATGACATGGTGCGCCAAATGGCGGGTGCTCTCGGGAGAAAGGGCCAAGAGCGAACCCAAGGGAGAGGACTGGGCAGCCGACAACAGCGAAGCCGCCCTGATCGAACATGTTCGGGGGCGGGTCGATCACTATCTCGACAGCGACACTGCAGACCATATTGACAAAGAGTTCAGCGTGCTGGCCGATCTGCTGTAACATCATTCACGAACAGGGAGATATCCGGATGATCCGACCGATACTGACGTCGCTGGCTGCTTTGGCCCTCGCAATCCCCCTCGCAATCCCCCTCGCGGCGCAGGAGGTTTTGCCAGAGCCGCGCGACTGGCAGGCCGTCACCGAGACCGCGAGGGGGCAGACCGTCTATTGGCACGCCTGGGGTGGCTCGAACGCCACCAATGACTACATCGCCTGGGCTGGTGCGCAGGTGGCAGAGCGCTTCGGGGTCACGGTCGAACACGTGAAACTCAAGGACACCGCCGATGCCGTCAGCCGCATCATTGCCGAGAAATCGGCGGGCAAGGATGTCGGCGGTGCTGTCGATCTGATCTGGATCAACGGCGAGAATTTCGCCGCGATGAAGGAGCAGGGCCTGCTCTTTGGTCCATGGGCCGAGGAATTGCCCAACTGGCAATTTGTGGATGTCGAGGGCAAACCGGCGGTGACGGCCGATTTCACCGTGTCCACCGAGGGGCTGGAGGCACCCTGGGGCATGGCGCAGATCATCTTTTACCACGACACCGCACGCCTGACCGCGCCGCCGCGGTCGATCAAGGCCCTTGCCGACTGGGCGCGCACCAATCCGGGCCGCTTTGCCTATCCGCAACCGCCCGATTTCCTCGGTTCCACCTTTTTGAAACAGGCGGTGATGGACCTGGCGCCCGACCCCTCCGTGCTGACCGAGCCGGTGAATGAAGATACCTATCAGACCGCCACGGCACCGCTCTGGGCCTATCTCGACGATCTCACGCCCAATCTCTGGCGCAGCGGTGCGGCCTATCCGCAATCGGGCCCGCGCCTCATTCAGATGATGGCCGATGGCGAGATCGACCTCGCGCTCAGCTTCAACCCGAACGAGCCGTCAAACGCCATCGCCAACCACGAACTGCCCGATACCGTGCGCACCTATGTGCTCGACGGCGGCACCATCGGAAATGCCAGCTTCGTGGCGATTCCCTATAACGCCAACGCCAAGGCGGGCGCGATGGTCCTTGCCAATTTCCTGATGTCGCCCGAGGCGCAGGCGCGCAAGCAGGACCCGGCCGTCTGGGGCAGCGGCACCGTGCTGGCGATGGACAAGCTGGAGGGTGAGGATCGCGCCCGGTTCGAGGCGATCGAGCTTGGCATCGCTACCCTTGCCCCGAATGAACTGGGGCAGGCGCTGCCGGAACCGCACCCGTCCTGGATGGTGCGGCTCGAGCAGGACTGGACGGCGCGTTACGGCGTCGGCCAGTAAAGCCCGCCCATGCGCGCCGCCGCTACAGCAGAGCCCGTTCCCGTGCCCCCCGCGCGGCGGGCGCGGTTTCTGCCCTGGGCGCCCACGCTCACGCTCATCGTGATGCTGGGGCCGGTGCTGGCAGGGCTTGCGGGCACGCTTGCGCCGTCGGTCGGCCTCATGCCCGCGCTGGGCGGCACCACACCTGGCCTTGCCCCCTGGCAGGCGCTCTTCGACTGGCCAGGCCTGCCGCGCGCCGTGGCCCTCAGCCTCGGGGTGGGCTTTGCCGCGACCGCGCTGTCGCTGGCGCTGGTCATCCTGATCTGCGCAGGCTGGGCGGGCACGCGACCCTTTGGCGTGATCGAGCGGCTGCTTTCTCCCCTCCTGTCGGTGCCACACGCGGCTGCGGCCTTCGGCCTTGCCTTTCTCATTGCCCCCTCGGGCTGGATCGCACGGGGCCTCTCGCCCTGGGCAACGGGCTGGGATCGCCCGCCTGATCTTTTGATCCTTCAGGATCCGGCGGGGCTCAGCCTCATCTTCGGGCTGGTGACAAAAGAGGTGCCGTTTCTCTTGCTGATGACGCTCGCGGCGCTCACGCAGGCGCGGCCCGGCCCCAGCCTGCGCATCGCGCAGACGCTAGGCTATGCACGCGTCACCGGCTGGCTCAAGACGATCTTTCCACTGGTCTACCGCCAGATCCGCCTGCCGGTCTACGCGGTGCTGGCGTTCTCGATGTCGGTGGTGGATGTGGCGATCATCCTTGGCCCCAACACGCCGCCCACGCTGGCGGTGCAGGTGGTGCGCTGGATGAACGATCCCGACCTTGCCTTGCGGTTTCAGGCGGCCGCGGGTGCTGTGCTGCAACTCGGGCTGGTGCTGATGGGCCTTGGTCTCTGGCGTCTGTTGGAACGGGTGGTCGCCCGGATCGGGCGCGCGTGGATCGCCTCGGGCGCACGCGGGCAGGCGCGCGCAGAACAGGGCGTGCGGATCGCCGCCCTGATCCTCGGGGCCACGGCGGCACTCGCCGTCATCGCGGGGCTCGCCGGTCAGGTGGTCTGGTCCTTTGCCGGGCTCTGGCAATTCCCTGACCTGCTGCCCGACGGCCTGACCTTTCGCAACTGGCAGCGGTTCGGGCCACGCCTCAGCGGACCCGCGCTCGAGACAGGGATCATCGCTGCCACGGCAACCGGTCTTGCGCTTCTGCTCACGCTGGCCTGTCTCGAGGCCGAACACCGCCACGGGCTGCGCCCCGCGACCCGTGCGCTCTGGCTGCTCTACATCCCGCTCATCGTGCCGCAGGTGGCGTTTCTGGCCGGGTTTCAAACCCTCTCGATCAGCACCGGACTGGATGGCGGGCGCGCCGCGGTGATCCTCGCGCATCTGGTCTTTGTGCTACCCTATGTCTTTCTCGCGCTCGCCGATCCCTGGCGGGCCTGGGACCGCAATCAGGACACCATCGCCCGCGCCTTGGGCGCCGGGCCCGATCGGGTGCTCTGGGCGGTGCGCCTGCCGATGCTGCTGCGCCCGGTGCTGACCGCCGCCGCCGTGGGCTTTGCCGTCTCGGTCGGGCAATATCTGCCGACGCTGCTGGTCGGCGCGGGCCGGGTGCCGACCCTCACGACCGAGGCGGTAGCGCTCGCCTCGGGCGGGGACCGGCGGGTGATCGGGGTCTATGCGCTGGCGCAGATGGCGGCGGCCTTTGCGCCCTTTGCCCTCGCCGTGCTTCTGCCGCGCCTCGTGTGGCGCAACCGAAAGGGATT
>PFEY01000017.1:0-40534 GCA_002783205.1 Rhodobacteraceae bacterium CG17_big_fil_post_rev_8_21_14_2_50_63_15
CGGGCGATCTCGGCCATGTCCGCAGGCGCCATCCCCATGTCTTCGGCCGTCCAGTAGCGGCCCTGAAGCATGGCGATCGCACGCCCCATGGCGCGCAAGAGCGCAGGCGTCTTGTCGCGCGCGGGATCGCCGAGGATCACCGCCTTGCCACCGCCCAGAGGCAGACCCGCAGCGGCGTTCTTGTAGCTCATCCCCCGCGAAAGGTTGAGCACATCCGCGATCGCGGCATCGTCGCCGTCATAGGGGCGCATCCTGAGCCCTCCTGCCGCGGGCCCGAGGCGGGTGGAATGCAGCGCGATGAAGCCGCGCAATCCGCTCTCGCGGTCCTCGACGCGGTAGAGTTCCTCATGGGTGGGGCAGGCAAGTCGTGTGAGCATGTTGGACTCCTCCTCGCCTGCAAGATAGAGGCGGGCAGACGCGAAAAAACGGCAAACATCGGTGATCGGAGCGTGAAGATTGGGTGAAGTCTCCAGAAAACGGGGGTAAATTGGGGAAAATGGACAGAATCGACCGCCAGATCATCGCCGCCCTGCAACGTGACGGACGCCAGCGGCTGGCCGATCTCTCGGCGACGGTGGGGCTCTCGCCCACGCCGCTCGCACGGCGGATCGCGCGGCTTGAATCCACCGGCGTGATCACTGGCTATGCCGCGCGGGTGGATCAGGAGAAACTCGGCCTGCCGCTCAATGCCTTTGTCTTTGTCGAGCTCGAACATCACACCCGTGAGGCGATCACCGCCCTCGAGACGCGGTTGAAACGGTTTGACGAGGTGATGGAATGTTACCTCATGACCGGCACCCGCGATGTCCTGATCCGGGTGGTCGCCGCCGATCTCGCGGCGTTCGACAGGTTTCTCGAAGACGGGTTGATGCAGACGCCGGGGATCCGCGCCATGCGATCAAGTTTTGCCCTGCGCACCATGATCCGTCGCGACGCGCTTCCCGAGAGGTGAGGATGGGGGACGCTGTCCCCCAAACCCCCTGGGATATTTCAGGCCAGAAGAAAGCCAGCCGTCAGAGCGCCGCCTCGAAGAGCGCGGTCAGGTTTGCCTCGGTCAGAGTCACCGGATTGCCGCCGCAGCTTGGGTCGATGAGCGCATCGCGCACCAGATCGGGAATGGCCTCTGCGGTGACACCCAGAGCGCTCAGCCCGCGCGGAATGCTCATGCTGTCGTTGAATGCCTGCACGAAGGTGCAAAAGCCGTCAAAGCCGCCCTTGATCCCGAGATAGCCCGCCGCCCGGTCGAAGCGGTCGCGGATGGCTGCGGCGTTGAACGCCAGAACAGCGGGCATGCAGACCGCATTGGTGGTGCCGTGATGGCTGTTGAAATAGGCGCCGACCGGGTGGCTCATGGCATGGATCGCGCCCAGACCCTTCTGAAAGGCGGTGGCCCCCATCGCGGCGGCACTCATCATCTGGGCGCGCGCCTCGATGTCGGTGCCATCGGCATAGGCGCGCGGCAGATAGTCGATCACCAGCCGCATCCCCTCGAGCGCGATGCCCTGGGACATCGGGTGGTAATGGGGCGATGAGAACGCCTCGACGCAATGGGCGAAGGCGTCAAGCCCGGTGCCGGCGGTGATGAATTTCGGCATCCCGACGGTCAGTTCGGGATCGCAGATCACGACCGTGGGCAGCACCTTGGGATGAAAGATGATCTTTTTCGCATGGGTTTCGGAATTGGTGATCACCGAGGCCCGCCCGACCTCCGATCCGGTCCCGGCGGTGGTGGGCACCGCGATGATCGGGGCGATCACAGAGGCATCGGCGCGGGTCCACCAATCGCCGATATCCTCGAAATCCCACAGCGGGCGGGTCTGGCCGGCCATGAAGGCCACCATCTTGCCCAGATCGAGCCCGGAGCCGCCGCCAAAGGCGATCACCCCGTCATGCCCGCCCGCGCGGTAGGCGGCGACCCCGGCGGCAAGGTTCTTCTCGTTGGGGTTGGGATCGACCTCGGAGAACATCGCGCGGCCAAGGCTTGCGGCGTCGAGAATATCGAGCGCCCGCGCCGTCACCGGCAGGCTGGCAAGGCCCTTGTCGGTGACGAGCAGCGGGTGTCTGATCCCGGCCTGTGCGCAGGCGGCGGGCAGTTCGGAAATCCGGCCGGTGCCGAATTTGATTGCGGTCGGATAGGACCAGTTGGCGGTCAGGGTCATTTCGTCACCTTCTTGAGATGGTAGGATTTGGGGCGGGTGAGGTTGTGATAGCCGATCACCGACAGGCCGCCGCCGCGCCCGGTGTTCTTGCAACCGGTCCAGCACAGGCCGGGATCGAGGTAATCGGCACGGTTGAGAAAGACCGTGCCCGTCTCGATGCGGTCGCCCACCGCCTGCGCGCGGGCGACATCGGGGGTCCAGAGGCTGGCGGTCAGGCCGAATTCGCTGTCGTTCATCAGGGCAATCGCCTCGTCATCGGAGGCGACCGGCATGATGCCCACGACGGGGCCAAAGCTTTCGTCGCGCATGACGCGCATCTTGTGGCTGACATTGGTGAGGATCTGCGGGCTGAGATAGGCCGCGCCGTCATCCTCGGGAAAGGTCGGGATATGGGCGGTCGCGCCCATCGCGAGCGCCTCGGCCACCTGGGCGCGCACTTCTGCGGCGAAGCGGATATTGGCCATCGGACCAAGCGTGGTTTCGGGATCGAACGGGTTGCCGAGTTTGTAGCCCTGCACCAGCGCCACGGATTTCGCGACAAAGGCATCGAACAGGCTCTGATGGACATAGATCCGCTCGATCCCGCAGCAGCACTGGCCGGAATTGAACATCGCCCCGTCGATCAGCGTTGCGACCGCCGCATCGAGATCGGCATCCTCCATGACATAGCCCGGATCCTTGCCGCCCAGTTCCAGTCCAAGCCCGGTAAAGGTGCCCGCGGCCGCGCGTTCGATGGCACGCCCGGCCCCCACCGAGCCGGTGAAATTGATGAAATTGAACGCCCCCCCGGCGATCAGCGCCGATGTCGTGTCATGATCGAGAAAGACGTTCTGGAACACGTCCTGCGGCACGCCAGCGGCCTGAAACGCCCGCGCCATGCGTTCGCCCACCAGAAGCGTCTGGGTGGAATGTTTCAGCAGCACCGTGTTGCCCGCGATGAGCGCCGGGGCCACCGTGTTGATCGCCGTCATATAGGGGTAATTCCAGGGGGCCACGACAAGGATCACGCCTTGCGGAATGCGCTTTATGTAGCGTTTGAAGGTTGCGTCCTCGCCCACCGCGATATCGGCAAGCGCGCCTTCGGCAATTTCCGCCATATGGCTGGCGCGTTCGTCAAAGCCTCGGAACTCGCCACCATAGCGCACCGGGCGGCCCATCATATGTGCCAGTTCCGGCACGATCTCGTCATTCATCGCGCCGACAGCGGCGACACCGGCCATCACCAGGGCGATGCGTTCGGCCAGGGGGCGCGCGGCCCATGCCGCCTGTGCCGCGCGCGCGCGCGCGGCGACCGCTTGCGCTTCTGCCAGCGACAGAACCGCGCGTTCGGCATAGACCGACCCATCGATCGGAGAGATACATTTCAACGTCTGCATGACCACATCCTTGATCACGGGCACGGTGCCCGTCCTTTCATCGTTCCGGAAATACTCAAATCCGACCGCGCGGCCCTCAGACCCGCTCGAATCCGCGCGCGATCTCGTAATCTGTGACCACGCGGTCGAAATCCTCGATCTCGATCTCGGCGGCGCGGGCGTAATGGTCGATCACGCCGTCACCGAACGCCTCGCGCAGAAAGCCCGAGCCCTTGAACACCAGGTAGGCATCGCGCAGCGTCTGCGGGATGCGGCCGCTGTCGCCTGCATAGGCATCGCCCGTCGCGGGCGGGGCCAGCTCGAGCTTGTCCTTTATGCCCTTGATCCCGGCGGCCAGCATCGCGGCCATGGCGAGATAGGGGTTGAGGTCGGAGCCGCCGATGCGGCATTCGACGCGCACCGCCTTGGAGCCCGCGCCGCAGAGCCGGAACCCGGCGGTGCGGTTGTCGACCGACCAGATCGTGCGAGTGGGGGCGAAGGTGCCGCGCTGGAATCGCTTGTAGCTGTTGATATAGGGGGCCAGGAAATAGGTGTAATCGGGGGCGTATTTCAGCAGGCCCGCCATGTAATGCCGCATCAGCGTGTTCATCCCGAGACCGTCCTCGGGATCGAAGAATGCCGGTTTGCCATCGCGCCAGAGCGATTGATGCACATGGCTCGAGGAGCCCACCCGTTTGTGGTGCCATTTTGGCAGAAAGCTTGCCGCGTGCCCCTGTTGCCACGCGATCTCCTTGATCGCGTGCTTGGCGATGGTGTGGTAATCGGCGGTATCGAGCGCGGGGGCGTAGCGGATGTTGAGCTCTTCCTGCCCGACCTCGGCCTCGCCCTTGGTGTTTTCCACCGGAATGCCCGCCGCATGAAGGTGATTGCGGATCGGACGCATCACATGCTCTTCCTTGGTGGTCTGGAAGATGTTGTAATCCTCGTTATAGCCCGAGATCGGCGTCAGGTCGCGATAGCCCGATTTGCGGATCTCGTCATAGCTCTTTTCGAACAGGAAAAACTCCAGTTCCGTCGCCATCATCGCGTCAAATCCCATCGCATCGAGCCGCGCCAGTTGCGATTTGAGCATGGTGCGGGGGTCATGCGGCACTGGCGCGTGGCTGCCGTGGTCGCGCACGTCGCAGAGCACCATCACCGTGCCGTCGAGCCAGGGCATCGGGCGCAGGGTCGAGAGATCCGGCGCCATCACATAATCGCCATAGCCGCGTGACCAGCTTGTCGCGGCGAACCCCTCGGGGGTGCTCATTTCGAGATCGGTGGCCAAGAGGTAGTTGCAGCAATGGGTTTCTTCCCAGGCGCTTGCGATGAAATGGCTTGCCTGAAAGCGTTTGCCCATCAGACGCCCCTGCATGTCGACAAGGCAGACCAGAACGGTATCCACCGTGCCGGCGGCGACGGCGGCCTTGAGGGCGTCAAAAGTCAGAGTGGCTGGCATGTCTCAATTCCTGTCGGAGGCAACGTCCCGGCGCGCAGGTCTGCCGCGCGCCGGGGCCGATTGGGTTAACTGTAACGATAAGGCCGTCCGGCCTTGGCCATGTCGGCATTGTATTTCTTGAAGATCTCGACGACCTTGGCCTTGGTCGGGCTTTCGGCCGCGATCTCGTCCCAGAATTTCAGAGCGGCATCCTCGACCGTCTGCCATTCGGCATCGGGGATCGTTGTCAGCTGCATCTTGGTGCCGTCGACGCGCAAGCTTGCCTCGCCACCCCAATACCAATGCTGGCGGTAGTAATGCGACTGATCGCAGCAGACCCGGACGAGGGTCTGAAGGTCTTCGGGCACTTCGTTCCAGCGGTCCATGTTGGCGAAGAAATGCCCGATCCAGGCGCCCGAGATGTTGTTGGTCAGGAAGTAGTTGGTCACGTCCGCCCAGCCCACCGTGTAATCCTCGGTGATGCCCGACCAGGCGATGCCATCAAGCTCTCCGGTCTGGACCGCAACCTCGATGTCTTCCCAGGGCAGCGTAACCGGCACCACGCCGAACTGGGTCAGGAACCGGCCGGCGGTGGGGAAGGTAAAGACCCGTTTGCCTTCCAGATCCTTGAGGCTGTTGATCGGCTCCTTGGTGGCGAAATGGCAGGGATCCCAAGAGCCCGCGCTGATGTGTTTCACGCCGACCTTGGAATATTCCTCGTCCCAGATCTCATTCAGGCCATACTGGTTGAAGAGCACCGGCACATCGAGGCTGTAGCGGCTGGCGAAGGGGAAATAGCCGCCGAACACCGTCACCTCGGTGGGGCTTGCCATGCTGTCATCGTCGGACTGCACGGCGTCGATCGTGCCGCGCTGCATGGCGCGGAACAATTCGCCGGTGGGCACCAGCTGATCGGCGAAGAACAGTTCGATCTGCATCCGGTCGCCGGCGATCTTGTTGAACATGTCCACGGCGGGCTTGATCACATGCTCGGCCAGAGCTGGCCCGGCATAGGTCTGCATCCGCCATTTGATCGTGGATTGCGCCAGCGCCGGGGTGGCCAAGGGTGCGGCGAGCGCGCCCGCCCCGGCAGCGGTCAGAAACTTGCGTCTTGTGGTCATCGTGTTCTCTCCTTGTTTGCGATATCCGGCCCCTGGACGGGGCTCTTTTTGGGGTTATCCGTTATTTTCCATAAACGTAGTTCGGCAGCCAGAGCGCGATCTCCGGGAAAATCATGACCAATGCGAGGGCCAATGCCATCACGCCCACGAACGGCACGATCGAGCGGTAGATGTCGCGCAGGCCGATCTCGGGCGGGGCCATGGCCCGCATGAGAAACAGGTTATACCCAAAGGGCGGCGTCATATAGGCAATTTGCGTGGTGATCGTATAGAGCACGCCATACCAGATCAGATCGAATCCCAGGGCGCCCACCAGCGGCACATAGAGCGGCGCCACGATGACCAGCATCGCGGTATCATCGAGAAAGGTGCCCATCACGATGAAGGAGAGCTGCATCAGGATCAGGATGGTCCAGGGCCCCAGATGCAACTGATCGGTAAAGAGAGACTCGATCGCCTTGACCGCACCCAGCCCGTCGAACACCGCACCAAAGCCAAGGGCGGCCAGAATGATCCACATGAACATGCACGAAATCGCCAGCGTGTTCCGCACACTTGTCTCGAACACCAGTTTGGTCATCCGCCCCTTGAGCACCGCTGCGGCAAAGGCGGCCATGGCACCGATGGCCGAACTTTCGACGAGGCTGGTCCAACCCTTGACGAAAGGGATCATCATCGTGGCGAAGATCACCAGCGGCAGCAATCCCGCCCGCAGCAGGCGCAGCTTTTCGATGATCGGAACGTTGCGCTCGTCCTCCGGCAACACCGGACCAAGTTCCGGCTGAATCCGGCAGCGGACATAGATGTAGATCACGAACATTGTGGCCATCATCAGCCCCGGCAGCACGCCCGCCAGCCATAACTGCCCGACGGGTTGCCGCGCGATCATCGCATAGAGCACCAGCACCACCGAGGGCGGCACGAGGATGCCGAGGGACGATCCGGCCTGAATGACGCCCGTCACCATGATCTTGTCATAGCCGCGCCGCAGCAGTTCCGGCAGCGCGATGGTGGCCCCGATCGCCATGCCGGCCACGCTGAGGCCGTTCATCGCCGAGATCAGCACCATGAGGCCGATGGTGCCGATCGCGAGGCCGCCCTGCACCGGCCCCATCCAGACATGGAACATCTTGTAGAGGTCATCGGCGATCTTCGATTCCGACAGAACGTAGCCCATGAAGATGAACATCGGCAGCGTCAGCAGCGGATACCATTTCATCAGTTTCATCGCACTGGCAAAGGGCACGTCCACCCCGCCCACGCCCCACAACAGCAAAGCCGCCGCCGCGCCGACAAATCCGATGGCGCCAAAGACTCGCTGGCCGGTCATGAGCATGAGCATCATGGTGGAGAACATCAGCAGGGCGATCATGTCATAGGACATCAGAGCGCCTCTCCCTTGATCCGGCCGATATCGCGGAGAAGCTCCGCCAGCGTCTGCAACAGCATCAGGAACACGCCCAGACAGAGAATCGTCTTGACCGGCCAGATCAGGGGGCGCCACGCGGTCGAGGAGCGCTCCATGAAGCCGAGCATTTCTCCTGCTGCCGTCGGACCCTCGGTGATCAGCGTCCTGATGATCTGTCCGAACCAGTGGAACGGCTCTGTCCCGAAATAGCCCAGAGAATAGGCGGTGGAACCCACCGCGCCATAAAGCAGGACGCCAAGATAAAACATCAGGAACAGCACGCTGAAGGCATCGACCCAGGCCTTGGTGCGATCCGTCCAGCCGCCGTAAAAGAGGTCCATCCGCACATTGCTGCCCAGCTGGATGGAATAGGGACCGCCGAGCACGTAATAGGCGACCATCACGAATTGCGCGGTCTCCAGCGTCCAGAGCGCGGGGGTGAACAGGGTCTTGGAGATCGACGACCACAAGAGCACGCCGATGAGCACGAAGATAAGATACATCGTCAGCCGCCCGATGAAACGGTTCATCGCGTCGATGGCGCGGATATAGGCAAGGATGGGCTTAGGCATGGGTGCCGCCGCCGGTCGTCTGTTCGAGGGCGTCGAGTGCCGGACGCAGCAGCGTCAGCACCTCCTCGGCCAGGTGCGCCTCTGCTGAGGCGCCGTGCAAAAGATCGTTGCGGATCTCGATCATCACATTGGGCAGGCCCTGCGCGAGGCCGTGGATCTTGAGGGAATGGGTCACTCCGTCCTCGGGACCGTAGGGATCATTGCGGCGGATCACGCGATGCGGGAGCCGGTGGGCTTCGGCCAGCATCGCATCCGCGAGCCGCGTGTCGCTGTCATGCAGGATGCCGATCTCGCAGCTCCGGGCCGTGCCGAACCAGACCGGGGTGAAACTGTGGATCGTGATCAGCGCGGTGGCCCGACCGGCCGCCTTGCGGGCCGCGATCACCTGGCCGACGGCGGCGCAGAAGGGCGCATAGACCGCCGCCGCCCGCGCGGCGCGTTCCGCAGCGCTCAGGCCATGATTGCCAGGCACCTCGATCACCTCGGTGCGCTCGGGCATGGCGCTTGCCGCGTCTGGTGGGCGGTTGCAGTCATAGACGAGGCGCGAGAGCCTTGCCGCCACCAGCGGCGCGTGCAGGGCGCGCGCCAGATGCAACGCGACAGCCCGCGCGCCGGGATCCCAGGCGGCATGGCTCTGGCGGGCAGAGGCGCTCAGCCCAAGGCCATGATAGCGCGCGGGGATGTGATGGGACGCATGTTCGCACAAGATCAGCGCCGACCCTTCGACCGGTGCGCCGATCACCTCGACAACGTCAGGCTCATCTGTGTCCTGATGATGTGGCATGCGCCCCCCTTTCGGCGTTTGGAAAAATCTTTTCACATGACAAAAATTGTGTCAATATAATTTCAGTCACATTCCCGGATCGGTCGGGAGAGTGCCGCACGCCCGCCCAGAAAGACAGCCGCTGCACCAGGATCCACGATGTGAGCAAACCCCCGACCACCGTGCGCGAGGTGATCCGCTCGCGATACAGCAGCCTCACCCAAGCCGAGCGCAAGTTCGCGCAGGCGCTCCTCGACAGCTATCCGGCGGCGGGGCTGGCCTCGATCACGATCGTGGCGGCGAATGCGGGCGTCTCGACGCCCACCGTGGCGCGGATGGTGCAGAAACTGGGTTTCAAGGGCTATCCGCAGTTTCATCAGGCGCTGCTCCGCGAGCTGGAGGCCAAGGTCTCCGGCCCCACACAACGCCGCGCCAATTGGGCGTCAGAGGCGCCGGCCACCCATTCGCTCAACCGATTTGCCAAGGCGGTGACGCAGAATATCGAACAGACCTTCGCCAATATCGACAGTGCGCGGTTTGACGCGGCCGCGCGCCTTTTGGCCGATACCGAGGGGCGGCTCTATCTGGTCGGCGGACGCATCACGCGGGCGCTGGCGGATTACGCCTTTACTCATTTCCAAGCGGTGCGCGAACGGGTCACGCATATGAGCGCGTCCTCGGCCACTTGGCCGCATTACCTGCTCGACATGGTGGAGGGGGACACTCTTTTGATGTTCGACATTCGCCGTTACGAGACCAGTCTCATGGGTCTGGCCGAGATCGCCACGGCGCGCGGCGTGCGGGTGGTTCTCATCACGGATCAATGGATGAGCCCGATTGCCGATCTGGCGACGCATAGTTTCAACTGCTGGGTCGAGATCCCCTCGGCCTGGGATTCCAATGTCTCGACGCTGATGCTGCTCGAGGCGCTGATCGCGGCGGTGCAGGAAGAACGCTGGCCCGCGCCGCGCGACCGTTACGAGCGGCTGGACGAACTGTTCAATGCGGCACGGCTGTTTCAGAGATAACGTGCCCGCCGCCAAGGGTGCCGTGCTGCCCGGCGATCAGATGGGTGATCTGAGCGGCGGCCTGCGCCACGGCAGAGCCTAAATCCGCGATCTGCGCATCCGGGAACCGGCTGCTGGGACCGGAGATCGACACGCCGGCGCAGGGCTCTCCGCGGTCGTTGAAGATCGCTGCGCCGATGCAGGACATGCCGTCATACCGCTCGTTGCGGTCAAACGACCAGCCGCGCGCGCGGGTGTCGGCGAGATCGTCAAAGAGCGCGCGGGGCGTGACGTGGGTGTGATCGGTAAAGCCCTTGAGGCCCGCCCCCTTGAGCAAGGCGATCAGCCGGTCCTCGGGCAGGGCCGCGAGGATCGCCTTGCCAGTGCCGGAAGCATGCATCGGCGTGCGCGAACCGGGTGGAAAGAAGGCGCGGATCGGATTGCCGGTCTCAACCTGACCGATAAAGACCACCTCTGCCCCGTCCGGCACCGCGAGATTGGCGGTCTCTCCCGTCCGTTCCATCAGCCGTCGCATGACCGGGCGGCCGGCATCGGCCAGATTGGTGCGTTTGAGATAGGCCACACCGGTGCGATAGGCCTCGATCCCGATCGTCCAGTCCTGACGCTCCTCGTCAAAGCGGACAAAATCGCGGTTCTGGAGGGTGGTCAGGATGCGGTGCGTGGTGGCGGTGGGAATCCCAAGGCTGAGCGACAGATCGCTGAGATTGATCCCTTCCTGACGGGCGACGGCGGTCAGCACGCCGAGGGCGCGGTCGAGCGCCTGCATGGTTCCGGCGCTGCTGTCGTTGAATTGCGACTTGGGGCGGCCGCGCGGCCGTTTGAGTTGCGTCACGGCGACGATTCCCTCTTGATGGCTGCTTTTAATAAATAAAAAATATTTCCATAATGTCAATTGCGCGCAGTTTGAAAAATAAAAAGACAAATGAAAACAGAATATTGAATATTATTTTCATGAAATGGAAAAACATTTCAAGAAAATTGCAATGGGGATCGGATTGCGGCATGGTCCGGCTGCATCAGAGGAGGATGACCGCCATGTCAGACCAGAACCCGCTTTTCATTCCGGGCCCGACCAATATTCCCGACCGGCTGCGCCGCGCCATGCAGGTGCAGACGCAGGATCACCGCTCGCCGGCCTTCGTCAACACGCTGACGCCGGTTCTGGAGGGATGCAAGACCGTGTTCGGCACCGCAGCGGGCCGGATCATCACCTTTCCCGCCTCTGGCACCGGCGGCTGGGAGGCGGCGATCAGCAACACGCTCAGCCCCGGCGACAAGGTTGTGGTGGCGCGTTACGGCATGTTCAGCCATCGCTGGATCGACATGTGCCAGCGGCATGGGCTGGACGTTCAGATCATCGAATGCCCCTGGGGTAGCGGCGCGCCCGCTGACCGTTTCGAGGAGGCGCTGACCGCTGACAAGGACCATGTTATCAAGGCTGTTCTCGTGACGCATAACGAGACCGCCACCGGGGTGCGCTCGGACATCGCCGCGGTTCGCCGCGCGATGACCACCGCCAAACACCCCGCGCTCCTGATGGTCGATTGTGTCAGTTCGCTCGCGTCGATGCCCTTCGAGATGGATGCATGGGGCGTCGATATCGCCGTGTCTGGCTCGCAAAAGGGCTTCATGCTCAACACCGGGATGGCCATTCTGGCGGTCAGTGCCAAGGCGCTGGCGATGATGGAAACCGCAAAACTGCCGCGCACCTTCTTTGATTTCAGTGACATGATGGGCGCCAATGCCAAGGGCGGGTTCCCCTATACCCCGCCGCTGCAACTGATCTACGGCATGGCCGAGAGCCTGAACATGCTGTTCGAGGAAGGGTTGGACAATGTCTATGCCCGTCACACGCGAATCGCGGAGGGTGTGCGTCGTGCCGTTGCCGCCTGGGGGTTGAAGCTGGTGGCGCAATCGCCGGATCTCTACTCCGACACGGTGAGCGCGGTCTTGGTGCCCGAGGGATTTGACAGCAACCGGCTGACCGACCGTGTCTTTCACACCTATGGCATGAGTTTTGGCATCGGGCTTGGTGAAATGAACGGTCGTGCCTTTCGCATCGGCCATCTTGGCAGCCTGACCGAGGCGATGATGCTGGCGGGTCTGGCGACGCTCGAAATGGCGATGGCCGATCTGAATTACCCCGTTAAACTGGGCTTTGGCGTGATCGCGGCGCAGGAATACTATCGCGCCACCGCCAAGTCCGTTCTGGCCGAAAAAGCCGCATAAAAGGAAGCAACATGCTGGATCAACGTAGCGCAAGCGATCTGACGATCGACGACATGCGCGCCGCACATGAGCGCATCAAACCCTATATCCACCGCACGCCGGTGCTGACCTCGAGCTATCTCGATGACCTGACCGGGGCGGAGCTGTTCTTCAAATGCGAGAATTTCCAGAAGGCCGGCGCGTTCAAGGTGCGTGGGGCTTCGAATGCCGTGTTTGGACTGAGTGACGAGATGGCCAAGAAGGGTGTTGCGACACATTCGAGCGGCAATCACGCCTTGAGCCTCAGCTATGCCGCCGGGCGGCGCGGAATTCCGTGCAACGTGGTCATGCCGCGCACCGCGCCGCAGGCCAAAAAGGACGCGGTGCGCGGCTATGGCGGGATCATCACCGAATGCGAGCCGTCAACCAGCAGCCGCGAAGAGGTTTTTGCCCGCATCGAGGCCGAGACGGGTGCCAATTTCGTGCATCCCTACAATGACTTGCGCGTCATCGCCGGGCAGGCCACCTGTTCGGCGGAACTGATCGAACAGGTGGACGGTCTGAATGCCGTGATCGCCCCCATCGGCGGCGGCGGCATGGTATCGGGCACGTGTCTCACGCTGTCGAACCTCGCACCTCATGTCAAAATCTACGCGGCAGAACCGGAACAGGCCGATGATGCCTATCGCAGCTTCAAGGCCGGGCATATCATCGCCGACGACGCGCCCGATACCGTGGCCGATGGTCTCAAGGTGCCGCTCAAGGAAAACACCTGGCATTTCGTAAGCCACAATGTGACCGACATCCTGACCGCCAGCGAAGAGGAAATCATCGAGGCGATGAAGCTCACCTGGAAGCGGATGAAGATCGTGATCGAGGCCAGTTGCGCCGTGCCGCTGGCCACCATCCTGAAAAACCCCGAGGTGTTCGCCGGCAAGCGCGTCGGCGTCATCATCACGGGTGGCAATGTCGATCTCGACACGCTTCCATGGATCAAATGACCAATTCCATGGGGCGCGCGATCCTCGCGCGCCGTAACTGAACAACCCGCATCCTGGGAGGAACTCCGATGAAAGACACGATCAATCTCGACGCCTTTGAGGTCGGCTATGACATTCCCGCCCTGCCGGGCATGGCCGAGGCCGACATCCAGACCCCCTGCCTCATCCTCGATCTCGACGCGCTGGAGCGCAACATCAGGAAGATGGGAGATTGGGCCTGCGCGCATGGCGTGCGTCACCGCGTCCACGGCAAGATGCACAAGTCCGTCGATGTGGCCAAGCTGCAAGAAAGCCTCGGCGGCGCCTGCGGCGTGTGCTGCCAGAAGGTCAGCGAGGCAGAGGTCTTTGCCCGGGGCGGCATCAAGGATGTGCTGGTCTCGAACCAGGTCCGCGATCCCGCCAAGATCGACCGTCTGGCGCGGATGCCGAAACTCGGCGCGCGCACGATCTGCTGTGTTGACGATCTGGCCAATGTGGCGGATCTCTCGGCGGCGGCACAAAAGCATGGCACGCAGATCGAGTGTCTGGTGGAAATCGACTGTGGTGCCGGGCGCTGCGGGGTGACGACGACGCCTGCCGTTGTGGAAATTGCCAAAGCCATCGACGCCGCGCCGGGCCTCAAGTTCTCAGGTATCCAGGCCTATCAGGGCGCGATGCAGCACATGGACAAATACGAGGACCGCAAGGCCAAGATCGACCTCGCGGTGGCACAGGTCAAGGATGCCGTTGATACGCTCAAGGCCGAAGGGCTGGCATGTGACATCGTTGGCGGTGGCGGCACTGGCAGCTACTATTTCGAGGGCAACTCGGGCGTCTATAACGAGCTTCAGTGCGGCTCTTATGCCTTCATGGATGCCGATTACGGGCGCATTCTCGACCAGGACGGCAAGCGGATTGACCAGGGCGAATGGGAAAACGCGCTCTTCATCCTGACGTCGGTGATGAGCCACGCCAAGGCCGACAAGGCCATCGTTGATGCCGGCCTCAAGGCGCAGTCGGTCGACTCTGGCCTGCCGGTTGTCTTTGGCCGCACCGATGTGAAATATGTGAAATGCTCCGACGAGCATGGCGTGATCGAGGATCTGCAAGGCGTGCTCAAGGTCAACGAGAAGTTGCGCCTCGTGCCGGGCCACTGCGATCCGACCTGCAACGTGCATGACTGGTATGTCGGTGTGCGGAACGGCAAGGTCGAATCCGTGTGGCCGGTCTCGGCGCGCGGCCGGGCCTATTAAGGGCTGGAATGATGGAGACCCACAAGGACGTGTCCGCCGATGGTTTCGTGATCGTTGGCGAGGAAATCTGTGAGAGGATCATCAGCCGGGCAGATGCCTTTGGCGCGGTCGAAGCGGTGTTTGCCGCCATGGCGCGGGGCGATGCCTATAACTTTCCGGTGGTCCGCGAGGCAATCGGCCATGCCGATGCGCTTTATGGCTTCAAGGGCGGGTTTGATCGCTCTGGCCTCTCGCTCGGGGTCAAGGCCGGGGGCTACTGGCCGGGCAACATGGCCCGTGGGCTGACCAACCATCAGTCCACCGTGTTTCTCTTTGATCCCGATAGCGGGCGTCTCTCGGCGCTGGTGGGCGGTAATTACCTGACTGCCATCCGCACGGCGGCCTCCTCCTCGGTCTCCATCGCGCATCTGGCGCGCAAGGATGCGCGCGTTCTGGGCATGGTCGGCGCGGGCCACCAATCCACCTTTCAGTTGCGCGCCGCCGTCGAGCAGCGTGCCTTTGACAAGGTTGTGGCGTGGAACCCGCATCCCGACATGCTGCCGCGTCTGGGGGCGGTTGTCGGGGAGCTGGGGCTGGAATTCGAGGCAGTTACTCAGCAAGAGCTGGGCGCGCAGGCGGATGTGGTCATCACGATCACAAGCGCCTTTGAGCCGCTGATGATGGCCGACTGGATCAAGCCCGGCACGCATATCGCCTGCATGGGCACCGACACCAAGGGCAAGCAAGAGGTCGATCCGGCGCTCTTTGCCCGCGCGACCGTCTTTGCCGATGAGATTGCACAGTCGATTACCATCGGTGAGGCACAGCACGCCGTGGCGCAGGGCCTGATTTCCGAGGGCGACATCACCGCCATCGGGGCGGTCATCAATGGCAGCCACGCAGGGCGCACATCGGCACAAGAGATCACCCTCTTTGATGGAACCGGCGTGGGGCTTCAGGATCTTGCCGTGGCCTCTGTGGCGGCAAAACTGGCACGTGAGCAAGGGCTGGTTACACCCGTCGTCCTCGGCTGAGGACCATTATGACAGTTTGGTGATTTTTGCGCAGGCGACCGCTGATGCGGTTGCCTGTTCGCGCTTTAAGTGTAGCGTATGCCCGCAGGAAGGCGACAGTCGGCAATGACTGGCTGCGATTCACAGGGAGAAGTTACATGCGAAATCTTGCTTTCGGCGCGTTGCTCGCCGCCACCACGGCCGTTGCGCCGCTCACCGCCGTCGCACAGACTGAAATCCAGTTCTGGCACGCCTTTACAGGCCGTCTGGCCGAACTGCTCGATGCTCAGGTTGCCGCCTTCAATGCGGGTCAGAGCGATTACAAGGTCACAGCCACCCCCAAGGGCAATTATTCCGAGGCGCTCAACGCCGGGATCGCTGCCTTTCGCGCGGGTGAGCAGCCGCAGATCCTTCAGGTCTTTGAGGTGGGCACCGCCACGATGATGGGGGCCAAGGGCGCGATCAAGCCGGTCTATGAGGTGATGGAGCAATCGGGGCTGCCGTTCGATCCAAAAGCCTATCTGGCAGCCGTCACCGGCTATTACACGACCGCCGAAGGGCAGATGCTCTCGCTGCCCTACAATTCCTCGACGCAGGTTCTCTATGTCAATCGCGATGCGCTGACAGGCGCTGGCATCGACCCCGACACCGATCTGAGCACATGGCAGAATGTCGATGCGGTGCTGGGCCAGCTCAAGGAGGCGGGTCATGCCTGCCCCTATACCACCTCGTGGCAGAGCTGGGTGCATCTCGAGAGCTTCTCGGCCTACCACAATGTGCCCTTTGCCACGCAGGCCAACGGCTTTGGCGGGCTGGACGCGGAACTTGTCTTCAACGGGCCGCTTCAGGTGCAGCACATCGCCAAGCTGGGTGAATGGGCGCGGGACGGCAAATTCATCTATGCCGGTCGCCGCAACGAAGCGGGCGCCAATTTCCGCGCGGGCACCTGCGCCCTCTTCACCGAAAGCTCGGCCGGCTATGCCGGCGTCAAGGCCGAAGCGCAGTTTGATTTCCAGATCCGACCGCTGCCTTATTGGGACGGTGTCGAGGGCGCGCCGCAGAACACCATCATCGGCGGGGCCTCGCTCTGGGTGATGGCGGGGCATGATGCGGAGGAGTACAAGGGTGTCGCGGCCTTCATGAACTTTCTCTCTTCGCCCGAGGTGCAGGCGCAATGGCACCAGGATACCGGCTATCTGCCGATCACCTATGCGGCGGGCGAGGTGACGCGCGCCGCCGGTTTCTACGAGGCCAATCCCGGCACCGATATTGCCGTGATCCAGATGACCACCAAGGAACCGACCGAGAATTCCAAGGGTCTGCGTCTTGGCTCCTTTGATCAGATCCGTGCCATCATCGACGAGGAACTCGAGGCGGTCTGGTCCGGAGACAAGGACGCGCAGGCGGCGCTGGATTCCGCGGTGGCGCGGGGCAATCAGCTGTTGCGCCGGTTCGAGCAAGCCAGCAACTGATCTGAGGCACGAGGGCCGGGCGGCAGACGCCCGGTCCCGCCGCCGTGAAACCGGATGGAAAAACGTGTCACCTTCAGGGGTTGGTTCCTGCCGCTCTGCCTGATCGCGCCGCAGATCGTGATCTCTGCGGTGTTCTTCTTTTTCCCGGCCGGTCAGGCGGTGTGGCAGTCGTTATTCATTCCCGACCCGTTCGGCCTGTCATCGCAATTTGTCGGACTGGGCAACTTCAAGTATCTGTTGGGCGATCCCTATTATCGTGCCTCGTTTGTCACTACGGCGATCTTTTCCACGCTGGTGACGCTGGCGTCGATGATTCCGGCGCTGTTTCTGGCGGTGCTGGCCGACCGGCTGGTGAAATCGGCAGGGGTCTATCGAACGTTGCTGATCTGGCCCTACGCGGTGGCCCCGGCGGTGGCGGGGGTTCTGTGGATGTTCATGTTCAACACGCGAGTGGGCGTGGTGGCGTGGTATCTGGGGCAATTGGGCTATGACTGGAACCATGTGCTTGATGGGACAGAGGCGATGGGGCTGGTCGTCGTGGCGTCAAGTTGGGGGCGGATCAGTTACAACTTCCTGTTTTTCTTTGCCGCGCTTCAGGCTGTGCCCCGCTCGATCATCGAGGCCGCCGCGATCGACGGCGCACGTTTCTGGCGACGGTTCTTTACCATCGTGTTGCCGCTTCTGTCGCCGACAACGTTCTTTCTTCTGGTCGTGAACATCGTCTATGCCTTTTTCGAGACCTTCGGGGTCATTCACACGATCACCGCCGGGGGGCCGCAACAGGCCACCACGATCCTTGTCTACAAGGTGTTCTCGGACGGGTTCGTGGGGCAGGATCTGGGATCGTCCGCGGCGCAGTCGGTCATTCTGCTGGGGGTGGTCGGCCTGCTGACGGTGCTGCAATTCAAGTATATCGAGAAGCGGGTGCATTACTGATGGCCACCGAGATCACGGGCATGGTGCAGCGACGCGGCGCGGGCCTCTGGCTCACGCATCTGGCGATGATTGCAGGCGTTCTGGTGATCTTCTTTCCGATCTGGCTGGCCTTTGTCGCCTCGACCGTGACGCAGCCGGAAATCGTGCGTCCGCCGATGCCGCTCTGGCCGGGGGATCAACTGATCGAGAACTATACCGCCGCACTCTTTTCGGGCGTCAACGTGCCGGTGCTGACCATGCTGGGCAATTCGCTGGTCATGGCGGTGGGGATCGCGGTGGGCAAGATCGTCATCTCGCTTACCTCGGCCTTTGCCATTGTCTATTTCCGATTTCCGGGGCGCAATCTCTTTTTCTGGCTGATTTTTCTCACGCTGATGTTGCCCGTGGAGGTGCGGATCGTGCCAACCTACGAGGTGATCGCCGGTTTCGGGATGCTCAACAGCTATTCGGGCCTGATCTTTCCGCTGATCGCATCGGCCACGGCGACATTTCTCTTTCGCCAGTTCTATCTGACCGTGCCCGACGAGTTGGCCGAGGCGGCGCGGGTCGATGGCGCGCGCCCGATGCGGTTTTTCTGGGACATCCTCTTGCCGATGAGCCGCACGAACATCGCCGCACTCTTTGTGATCCTGTTCATTTACGGCTGGAATCAGTTTCTCTGGCCGCTCCTGATTACGACGGACCCGTCGATGAACACCATCGTGATGGGCATCAAGCAGATGTTCCCCTCTGGCGATGACTTGGCGAATTGGCCGGTCATCATGGCGACCTCGATCCTGGCGATGATTCCGCCGGTGGTGGTGGTGGTCTCGATGCAGAAACTCTTTATCCGCGGTCTGGTGGACAGCGAGAAATAGGTAACATGGCAACCGTAGAACTGGACGATATCCACAAACGCTTTGGCGCCGAAGAGGTGATCAAGGGCGTGAGCCTGACGGTGGCAGACGGCGAATTCATCGTCATCGTCGGCCCTTCGGGTTGTGGCAAATCCACGCTTTTGCGCATGGTGGCGGGGCTGGAGACGATCACGTCGGGTGAACTGCGTATCAATGGCCTGCGCGCCAATGAGAAGGAACCGATGGATCGCGACATCGCCATGGTGTTTCAGAATTACGCGCTCTACCCTCATATGAGCGTGGCGCAGAACATGGGCTATGGTCTGAAGATCGCGGGACTGCCCAGGGACGCGATTGCCGCCAAGGTGGCTGAGGCGGCCAAACTCTTGCAACTGAAAGACCTTCTCGATCGCAAACCCCGGCAATTGTCGGGCGGTCAACGTCAGCGCGTCGCCATGGGCCGCGCCATCGTCCGCGATCCGGCGGTGTTCCTGTTTGACGAGCCGCTCTCCAACCTCGATGCCAAGCTGCGCGTTCAGATGCGGCTGGAGATTCGCCAATTGCAGGCTGATCTTGGAACGACCGCGCTCTACGTGACGCATGATCAGGTCGAGGCGATGACGATGGCAGACCGGATGATCGTGATGAATGCGGGGCGCGCGGAACAGATCGGCACGCCGCTCGATGTCTATGAGCGGCCGTCAACTCTGTTTGCTGCGCAATTCATTGGCAGTCCTGCGATGAATGTGCTGCCCGCCGAGGGCGGCGCGGACGGGTTGCGCGTGGCGGAGATGGTGTTGCCCAACCCGGCCGCCATCACCGGTCCCGTCATGGTCGGGCTGCGTCCCGAGCATCTCTACCCTGATCCGGAGGGCCCGATTGGCCTGCGGGTGCGTCTGGCCGAACCCTTGGGGGCCAACACGCTGTTGCACGGCACGCTCGCGTCTGGTGAAGCCTTTACCGCGAGCCTCGCCGGGGTGCATGGCATAGGCCAGGGTGGCACCATGCTGCGGCTGTCGGTCGCGCCCGAGAACATCCATCTCTTTGACGCGGCCAGCGGTCGGCGTCTTGGTTAGCTGGCCCTTTGGGCCTCTTCAATACGCTGACGTTCGGCGTCGCTTTCATAGCTGGCCCAGGGGCGATCGGTCCCGGTGGACGGCAGATCGCCGGGTTTGTGGCTGAGATGCAGATGGGTCTTGGCGATGAAATGCCCGGTGATCGGCGCGGTCAGGAACAGGAACAGCGTGATCATCAGTTCGTGATACGAAAACTGCCCCGCGATGAAATAGAAATACAGCATCGAGGCAATCAGCGCGCCGCCCACGCCAAGCGTCGTCGCCTTGGTGGGAGCGTGCAGCCGCATCATCGGATCCGGCAGCTTGATCATCCCGAAAGAGCCGACAAGGCCGAAAATGCCGCTGATGACAAGGCAGGCCGAAACAAGAATTTCGACGATCATGTGTTGTCCCCCTATTCGATGATGTTGCCGCGCAGCAGAAAGCGCGTGTAGGACACGGTCGAGATAAAGCCCGTCATGGCCATGATCATCGAAACCTCGAAATAGATCGTCGTTCCCTCGTAGATGCCGAACAGCGACAGGATCGCGATGGCGTTTATCACCATGGTATCGAGTGCCAGAATCCGGTCCCCGATGCTGGGTGCGCTGATGACCCGGTAGATATTCAGCAAGAGGCCGAGGCCAAAGCAGGCAAAGGCAAAGATGAGCGCTGCGCCAATCATTCGAAAATCTCCTTCAGCCGTCGTTCGTAGCGCGCCTTGATCTCGTCGCGCACCGCGTCCGGATCGGGGGCATCAAGGCAATGGACCAGCAGGCTTTGCCCATCGGCGGAAAGATCGCTCGAGATTGTGCCCGGGGTCATGGTGATGGTCCCTGCAAGCATGGTGATCGCCTCGGGGGTGTTCAGGTCGAGCGGGATTCTGACCCAGGCAGGATGGGTGTCTGCGTTGGACTTGAACAGGATGATGTAGGCGACTTGCACATTGGCCACGCAGATGTCCCACAGCACCAGCGCCACGTATTCGATGATGCGGGGCAGGTTGCGCAGGCTTGGACGGTTGGGCCAGTAGGGCGAGGTGATCACCGGAATGATCAGGCCAAGGATGGTCCCGAGCGCGAGGTTTCCAAGGGTGAGCTTGTTGACCAGCATCTGCCAGACCACGATCAGGCTCAGGGTCAGAAACGGATGGGGCAGGATCTTTCGCAGCATGTTTGATCTTCCTCAGCGCTGCCCCAGCACGGCAGTGATGTAGTCGTTGGGATCGTGCAGTTGACCGGCCGTGGCATAGACATAGCCCATCACGGGGCCGGCGAATACTGCCAGGGCCACAATGCCCGCCAGCAGCGCAAAGCAGGCCACCATGGACAGGGCAGAGTGCGAGGATGGTTCGGCCCTTGGATCGGCTTCGGTTGGCGTCGGGTTGGGGGCCTCTGTTTTCCAGAAGATCACGCTACCTGCCTGCACAAGGCCCAGAACCGCCACGAGGGAGGTGGTGAGGATCACCGTCCAGATCAGCCAGACCTGCGGCATCTCGCGCACCGCGTCGAGCACCAGCAGCTTGCCGATGAAACCTGACAGCGGCGGCAGGCCTGCGGTGGCGATTGCCGTTGCAAAGAAGAGCGCGGTGATCATGCCGTGCTGCGGCATCTGCGGTCCGGGCCGCAGCGCGCCCGCGATTTCGCCGCGCCGTTCCCGCACCAGATCGACCACGAGAAACAGGAGCGCGCCCGCCAGTGTCGAATGGATCATGTAGTAGATCGTCGCCGAAGTGGTGGCCGGGGTAAAGCCCGACATCGCGATCATCACCGTGCCCATCGAGCCGATGGCGGCAAAGGCGGCGAGCCGCCCGAGGCGTTTCGCCCCGAGGATTCCGATCATCCCCACCGCAAGGGTCAGCAGCGCGCCATAGAGCAGGAGCTGATCGATCAGGTCGGCCGTCGCCCCGAGATCAGGGCCAAAGACCAGCGTGTAGAACCGCAGGACCGCATAGGCCCCCACCTTGGTCATGACGGCAAAGAGCGCGGCCACCGGGGCCGGGGCCTCGGCATAGGTCTCGGGTAGCCAGAAATGCAGCGGCAAAAGCGCGGCCTTGATGGCAAAGACCAGAAAGAGCAGCATCGCCCCGACGCGCAGGAGAGCACTGTCCTCGATCTGGATTTCGGCGGCGCGCAGGGCGAGGTCCGCCATGTTGAGTGTGCCCGTCACCGCATAAAGCGTGCCGAGGGCAAAGAGAAAGAGCGTCGAGCCGAGAAGGTTGTAGATCACATATTGCACGCCCGCCTTGAACCTGCGTCGGCCCCCGGCATGGATCATCAGCCCGTAAGAGGCGATCAGCAGAACCTCGAAGAACACAAAGAGGTTGAACGCATCGCCGGTCAGGAAGGCGCCAAAGATCCCCATCAGCTGAAACTGGAACAGGGCGTGAAAATTCCGGCCGCGCTGATCCCAGCCCGTGCCGATGGCGTAGAGCAGGACAACAAGGGCCAGCGCCGCCGTCAGCGCCACCATCAGGGCCGACAGCCGATCCAGCACCAGAACGATGCCAAAGGGCGCGGGCCAGTTGCCCAGTTCGTAGATCTCGATCGCGCCGGTCGCTGCCTGTGCCATCAGGGCCAGCGTGATTGCCAGAACGATACTTGTGCCCGCGACCGAAAACACGCGCTGCAACGTCGGGCGATAGCGCATCGAGAGGGTCAGGAGCGCGGCCAGAACCGCGGGCAGGACGACTGGGGCAATGATCCAGTGACTCATGCTCACTTCTCCTGCTCGGGCGGTGTCTCGGGACCGATATTGACGCTGTCGCTGCGCGACGACAGGTAAGAGCCGAGCGCGAGGATGACCACCACGGCGGTCATCCCGAAGGAGATCACGATGGCTGTGAGCACCAGGGCCTGCGGCAACGGATCGGTATAGCCCGTCGCCGTGTCCGTGAGCACCGGAGGCATGTTGACGACCAGCCGTCCGGTGCCGAAGAGAAACAGATTGACCGCGTAGCTGAGCAGCGAGATGCCAAGGATCACTGGAAATGTGCGGAGCCGCAGCGTCAGATAGAGACCGCCTGACGTCAGCAATCCGATGGCACTGGCAAAGAGCAGTTCCATGGTCATTTGCTCCTTGCCCCCAGATCGTCGGGCGTGGCCCGCTCGAGATCAATATCCATCGGGGAGATGTTGACTGTCTCGCCCGTGCGTCTTGCCATGTTGGACAGGCTGTTGAGCGCGAGCATCACCGCCCCCAGCACGGTCAGGAACACACCGGTGTCAAAGGCCATCGCGGTGGCCCATTCGAATTCCTCGATCGGTGGCAGATGGATGTAGCCATAGGCCGAGGTCAGGAACGGGCGACCCGCAAGCCAGGCCCCGATCCCTGTGATGCTGGCCACCAGAACCCCCAGCCCGATGGTCGAGTGATAGGTCACGCGCTGGCGCGCCTCGGCCCAGGCAAAGCCCGAGGCCATGTACTGCATGAGAAACGCGATTGCCACGATCAGTCCGGCGATGAAGCCGCCGCCGGGCTCGTTATGCCCGCGCAGAAAGATATAGGCCCCGACCATCAGCGCCATCGGCATCATGACCCGGGTCGCCACCACCATCATCAGCGGGTGACGGTCGCCCGCTTCGGCAGAGAGGTTCCGATCCCAGTTGCTCAGCCAGCGCCCGCCCGGTCCCTTGAGCACGGTTTCGCTCAGGGCAAAGATCACCAGCGCTGCAATCCCCAGAACGATGATCTCGCCAAAGGTATCAAAGCCCCGGAAATCCACGAGGATCACGTTGACGACGTTGTGGCCGCCGCCCCCCTTGTAGGAATTGGCGAGGTGATAGGTGGAAATGCTCTCGAAGGCGAAATCGCGGATCAGGATGGCATAGGTCAGTCCGGCAACGGCCAGCCCGCCTGTGATCGCGATCACGCCATCGCGCAGGCGGCGGGCGGGGCTGCTTTCTTGCGGCGTTTCGCGCGGCAGAAAGTTCAGCGCCAGAAGGAGCAGGATGATCGTTACAACCTCGACCGAGATCTGCGTCAGCGCAAGGTCCGGGGCCGAGAAATAGACAAATCCCATCGACACCATGAGGCCGATGATCCCAATCAGCACCAGCGCCACGAAGCGGTTGCGGTGAAACGCGACGAGGCTCACCGTGGCCAGCACCAGAAGCAGCCAGCCGATCGCGGGCAGCACCGCCACCGGGAGCATTTCGCGCGTCGGCGCGTTCAGACCGCCGCCCGACCAGGCCATCCAGCCCGCGACCAGCGTGAACACCGCAAAGACCGCCGCGTTGCGCGTCAGTGCGCCGTTATGGACGGCATCGGTCAGTGCGTTGCTTGCGCGTGTCGCTGTCCGAGCGAGCGCATCGAACATCACCTTGGCCTCCGGGCGTGGCGTGGCCAGCCAGAGCCGCATCAACGGTCCATGCAGGGCCAGCAGGGCGGCGCCGCCCAGCACGGCTATGAGCGACAGCACGAGGGCCAAGGTCAGCCCGTGCCAGATCTTGAGGTGAAAGTCGGGCAGACCGCCGCCGGTCACGGCGCCGGCCGTGACCTTGACCAGCGGTTCGACCAGAAACGGCGCCACGCCGATGCCGATGACCAGAACCACCAGAAAGGCAGGGGCCGCCCACATGCCGAAACCCGGATCATGCGGATGAGACGGGTAATCGTCTCGCACAGGTCCAAGAAAGACATGGACGATATAGCGGAATGAATAGGCGACCGAAAAGAGAGTGCCCAGTGTGGCGAGCACCGGGACCAGCCAGGGATTGCCCCGCCAGACCGTGTGCGTCACCTCTTCCAGCATCATTTCCTTGGACAGGAACCCGTTGAGCGGGATGATGCCCGCCATCGACAGCGCCGCGACGGTGGCAATCCCGAAGGTGATCGGCATGAGGTGCCGCAATCCCCCCAGCCGCTTGATGTCGCGGGTGTGGGTCTCGTGGTCGATGATGCCTGCGGTCATGAACAGCGCCGCCTTGAAGGTCGCATGATTGATGATGTGAAACACCGCCGCCACCGCCGCCATCTTGGTTCCAAATCCCAAAAGCATGGTGATCAGACCCAGATGGCTGACCGTGGAAAAGGCCAGCAGCGCCTTGAGGTCGTCCTTGAAGATCGCGATCTTGGCGCCGAGGATCATCGTCACGAGGCCGGTCGTGGCCACGATGTAGAACCATTCCGGCGTGCCCGAGAGCACCGGCCAGAGCCGCGCCATCAGAAAGAGCCCCGCCTTGACCATTGTCGCCGAATGCAGATAGGCCGAAACCGGCGTCGGCGCTGCCATCGCATGGGGCAGCCAGAAATGGAACGGGAACTGCGCCGACTTGGTGAAGCACCCGGTGAGGATCAGCAGCAGCGCAGGCAGATAGAGCGGGCTGGCCTGAATGGCCTCCTTTTGCGTCAGGATCACGCTCAGATCATAGCTGCCCGCGATATTGCCGAGGATCAACATGCCCCCGATCAGGGCAAGTCCGCCCAGACCCGTGACCGTCAGTGCCATGCGCGCACCTTGACGGCCCTCAGGCAGGTGATTCCAGTAGCCGATGAGCAGGAAGGACGAGAGCGAGGTCAATTCCCAGAACACCAGCAGGAGCAGGATGTTGTCCGACAGCACGATGCCCACCATCGCGCCCTGGAAGAGCAGGAGATAGGTGAAGAACTGCCCCATCGGATCCTCGCGCGAAAGATAGAAGCGCGCGTAGAGAATGATCAGCAGACCGATGCCGAGGATCAGCCCGGCTAAGAGCAGGCCCAGTCCATCCAGCCTGAAATTGACGTTGAGACCCAGATCCGGCAACCAGTCGAGGTGAAACAGCAGAACCTCGCCACGCATCACCGCAGGCGCGCAGATCAACAGAAGGATGAGCGCCAGGATCGTGGGGGCGGCGGTGAACGCGGTGCAGGTGTTGCGTCCCGCCTGAATCATCAGCCCTGGAAGAAGCGCACCGAGAAAGGGCAGCGCCGCGATGATCGGCAAAAATCCAGCGGCAGTGTCCATGCCCGTCTCATCCCCCGTTTTTTTACCTGACTGCCTGCCTCGGTTTCTTGCCACGCACCGGACGCAATGTCAGATCATTTCATTTGATCGGTGGTACTATACGAAGGCCTAGTCCCGCCACAACCCGATTCCGAACGGACGCCCGCGTGTTCTGTCCTGAAACCGTCTGAGCCTGGGGCGGGGCGGTGTCATTGCAGGTCGATGCTCTGGCGCAGCGCGCCGCTTGCACGATCAAAGATCAGGATGCGGTTGTCCTCAGTCACCACGGCATACCAGTCCGGCCCGATGGTAAAAGCGGTCGCTCTCGCGCCGTTTGGCAAGGCGATGCTGTCCGGCAGGGCGGACGGTGTGGCCGCGTCATTGCCCCAGAAACGGGTGACAAGCAGGCTGACGATCACTAGAAGGCCGACAATCATGGTGGCGGTGAGCACCGTCACCAGCCGCGCCAGAAATTTAAGTGTCGCCGGACTGACCGGCGAGGGAGTGTCATTCATGGGGCCTGGCCCGCTCGTGTTCCGGATCGGGGATGATCCGCCGCCCCGCCTTGATAAGGCGCTTTCACGCGATGTGCCAGAGCCGGCGGCGCTGTCACGCACACGCCTTGCACGGCTTCTGGCGGAGGGTGCGGTCCGGGTGAATGGCGCGGTGCAGCGCGACGCCAAGGCCCGGGTCGCCGCTGGAGATCTGGTCGAGATCGTGGTGCCGGAGGCGCGTGAAAGCCATATGGCGCCCGAGGCGATCCCGCTCGCTGTGGTCCATGAGGATGACGATCTGATCGTCATCGACAAGCCCGCCGGCATGGTGGTGCACCCCGCGCCGGGCAGTCCGGAGGGCACGCTGGTCAATGCGCTGCTGCATCATTGCGGGGCGGGACTTTCGGGGGTGGGCGGTGCCAAACGGCCCGGCATCGTGCACCGCATCGACAAGGACACCAGCGGCCTTCTTGTCGTGGCCAAGACGGATGCCGCCCATCAGGGGCTGGCCGCGCAGTTTGCGGCGCATCGTGTCGAGCGACAGTATGTAGCGGTGATGCATGGTGTGCCTGAAGCCAGCGATCCGCGGCTGTGCGGTCTGCGCGGCGTCGGCTTCGAGCAGGGCAATGTCTTGCGAATTGCCACTCATCTGGCGCGACACCGGACCGATCGACAGCGGCAGGCGGTGGTCCATGACGGTGGCCGCCATGCGGTGACGCGGCTGCGGGTGGCAGAGACCTTTGGCATTCCACCGGTGGCGGCGCTGGTCGAGTGCTGGCTGGAGACCGGGCGCACCCATCAGATCCGGGTGCATCTGGCCTATGTGGGGCATGGGTTGATCGGCGATCCGGTCTATGGCGGGCACCGCAAGCTGTCCGAAAAGGCGCTGCCTGAGGGTGCCGCCGTGGCGGTGCGCGATTTTCCGCGCCAGGCGCTTCATGCCGCCGTGCTGGGCTTCCTGCATCCGGTAAGTGGTCGTGCGCTGCGCTTTGAGGCGCCCCTGCCAGAGGATATGGCCGCCCTGATCGCCGCGCTGCGCGGCCGACCGGTCGGCATGGGGTTGTGAGGGACGGTCACATTTGGCGGCAGAGCGACGGAAAGATCATACATAAACGTTATAGGGACATGATCCATGTTATCTTGAAAGGTCAGGGCGCGTGGCATAAATGTATGTTAACGATATAAACATCTAGAGGGATGACAGCGTGGGAAACTACAAGAATCTGCCAGTGCCCACACCGGAGGGCGGCCTCAACCGATACATGCAGGAGATCCGCAAGTTTCCGCTTCTGGAGCCGGAAGAGGAATATATGCTGGCCAAGCGGTGGGTCGAAAAGCAGGACACCGAAGCAGCGCACAAGATGGTCACCAGCCACCTGCGTCTTGCGGCGAAAATGGCCATGGGCTATCGCGGCTATGGCCTGCCGCAGGCCGAGGTGATTTCCGAGGCCAATGTCGGTCTGATGCAGGCGGTCAAGCGGTTCGACCCCGAAAGGGGCTTTCGCCTCGCGACCTATGCGATGTGGTGGATCCGCGCCAGCATTCAGGAATACATCCTGCGCAGCTGGAGCCTTGTGAAACTGGGCACAACGAGCGCCCAGAAGAAACTGTTCTTCAACCTGCGCAAGGCCAAGTCCAAGATGGGCGCGCTGGAAGAAGGCGATCTGCACCCCGACGTCGTCAAGAAGATCGCGCACGATCTGAGCGTCACCGAGACCGAGGTGATCAGCATGAACCGGCGGATGGCCGGTGCGGATGCCTCGCTCAACGCCACGGTGGGGGCCGAAGGCGAAGGATCGATGCAATGGCAGGACTGGCTCGAGGATGAGGATGCCGATCAGGCCGGCGATTACGAACAGCGCGACGAACTCGAGGCGCGGCGCGAATTGCTGGTGCAGGCGATGGATGTGCTCAACGAGCGCGAACGCGACATCCTGACTCAGAGACGGCTCAGCGATGAGGCGATCACGCTCGAGGATCTGAGCGCGGCCTATGACGTGAGCCGCGAGAGGATCCGCCAGATCGAGGTGCGCGCCTTTGAAAAGCTGCAAAAGCGGATGCGCACCCTGGCGCAGGAAAAAGGTATGCTGGAAAGGACCTGAGTGCTTGGCGCGACGGGTCATAGCGGCTATCTCTCTGGCGGGTTCGAAGATATCTGGGAGAGAGGTCCGCAATGGCCGCGCATGGGCAAGATAGGACGAACAGGGGCCTCGCTGGCACATCCTTGCGTCTCCTTTGCCTGGCTGCGATCCTGCTGGTGACAGCCTGTGCGCCACGCGTCACGGCGATGCGCGCGGCGCCCGATCCGGCGGCGACGATCCAGCCGGTCTTCGTGGCGACCGGACGCGACCTGGACCAGACCGGGCCGATCTTCGGCCTGGAACGGCGACGCGGAGTGAGTTTTTTTCGCGCCGATGTCTCGATCCCGCCCACCCATGAGACCGGTCAGATCGAATGGCCCGAGGGCGCGCCGGATGCGGCGACCGATTTCGTGGTGACGGGCACGGAAGTCTTTGCCGGGGTTGACGGGATGATGAAGGACATGCGCCGCGATGGTGCTGGGACCGAGACGCTGGTCTATGTGCACGGCTACAACAACACGCTGTCCGAAGCGATGTACCGGCTGGCGCAGATCCAGACGGATTTCGATATCGATATGCCGGGGGTCTTGTTCTCCTGGCCTTCAGCTGGGGACGCGCGCGGCTATATCTATGACCGCGATTCGGTGCTCTACGCTCGTGACGATCTCGAAAACCTGGTCAGACGGCTGACGGCACGACCCGGCGACAGGGTGTTTCTGCTGGCGCATTCGATGGGCGCGCAGCTGACCATGGAGGCGCTCCGCCAGATCGCGCTGGGCGGCAACCGCAGTCTGCTGCGCCAGATCAGCGGCGTGGTGCTGATGTCCCCCGATATCGATCCCGATGTGTTCCGGCGTCAGGCCGAGGCGATCGGAACACTCCCGCAGCCGTTTCTGATCTTCATCACCAAGGCGGACCGCGCGCTGACCCTGTCCGGCCTCATTACCGGGCGCAAACCGCGACTGGGAGTGATCGATGCGGTCGAGGAAGTGCAGCGACCGGACGTCACGGTCATCGACTTCACGGCGCTGTCCGATGGCGAGGGGTTCAATCATTTCACGCCGGTCACGTCGTCGGCGGCGATCAATGTGCTCAACGGCATCCTTGGGCAGGCGTCGAGAATGGGGCGTGGTTTTCTGCGAGACATGACGCTTACGCTTCCGTCGACGGAGGCGACGATGCCCCGAAAGGTGTTGAATTGACCGGCGCCGTGCCACCATTCTATTCTGATCCAAGGATCACAGGAGGACGGCATGGCGGGCGGATGGGCGCGTGACGGCGCGGTAAACGAACAGATCGAGGCATCAATTGCTGACGAACTGGCGCGACTCAAGGCACGAAGAGTGCCGCAGGGCGAAAGCCTGACCCATTGCTCTGACTGCGATGAACGAATCCCTGAGGCCCGTCGGCAGGCCCTGCCCGGTGTCAAGCTGTGCATCGACTGCCAGAAGGAGCGAGACGGCGCCTTTCAGCCGCGCGGCGGAATCAACCGGCGCGGATCCAAGGACAGTCAGTTGAAATAGAAGAGGGGCGTTGCCCCTCTTGGCCTGTGGCCAATTCACCCCAGGATATTTTCGGCCAGAAGAAGCAACGGTTCTTTAACCCGGATGCGTCATGCTGTCCGGGCGGTACAGGCGGGGACGCCGATGACCGCGCCAGGAGAAGCACTTGGGTGTTTCGCAAACGGGGAGGTCTTCGGGCCTTCCCGTGTTTCTTCTGGCGTCAAATATCCCCGCCGGAGGCTCCTGCCCTCGTCTTCCGCCGAGCGGCGGGAAATCAGTCCTCCATCGCCTCCAACTCGTCGATCAGCCCCGAGATCATCGACAGGCCCTTGTCCCAGAAGGCAGGGTCGGAGGCATCGAGGCCGAAGGGGGCGAGCAGATCCTTGTGGTGCTTGGAGCCGCCTGCCTTGAGCATCTCGAAATACTTGTCCTGAAAGCCCTCGGGGTTTTCCTCGTAGACTGCATAGAGCGCGTTCACGAGTCCGTCGCCGAAGGCATAGGCATAAACGTAGAAGGGCGAATGGACGAAATGCGGGATATAGGCCCAGAAAGTCTCGTATCCCTCCATGAAGTCGAAGGCGGGCCCGAGGGAGTCGGCTTGTACCGACATCCAGAGGGCGTTGATGTCCTCGGGGGTGAGTTCGCCCGCGCGGCGTGCGGCGTGCAGTTTGCATTCGAAATCGTAGAACGCGATCTGGCGGACCACGGTGTTGATCATGTCCTCGACCTTGCCGGCGAGCAGGACCTTGCGTTCGGTCTGCGTCCTGGCCCCCTCCAGCATCCGGCGAAAGGTGAGCATCTCGCCAAAGACGCTGGCGGTTTCGGCAAGCGTGAGCGGGGTCGAGGCCAGCAATTCGCCCTGGGCGGCGGCGAGGCGCTGGTGCACGCCGTGCCCGAGTTCATGCGCCAGCGTCATCACGTCGCGCGGTTTGCCGAGATAGTTGAGCATTACATAGGGGTGGACATCGGTGACGGTGGGATGGGCAAAGGCGCCGGGCGCCTTGCCAGGCTTCACGCCCGCGTCGATCCAGCCCCGCTCGAAGAAGGGCTGCGCCAGATCGGCCATGCGCGCGTCAAAAGCGGCATAGGCGCCCATCACCGTCTCGCGCGCCGCTTCCCAGTCGACGATGCGGGGGTCCTCCATCGGCAGGGGCGCGTTGCGGTCCCAGATCTGCATCCGCTCAAGGCCGAGCCACTTGCGTTTCAATTCGTAGTAGCGGTGGGAGAGTTTCGGATAGGCCGCCACGACCGCATTGCGCAGCGCTTCGACCACCTCGGGTTCGACATCGTTGGAGAGGTGGCGCGCCGTCTGGGCTGTCGGCATCTTGCGCCAGCGGTCGATGACCTCCTTTTCCTTGGCGGTGGTATTGTGGACGCGGGCGAAGATGCGGATATTCTCGCCAAAGACCCTTGCCAGTTCATGCGCTGCCGCCTCGCGCTGGCTGCGGTCGGGATCGGTGAGCAGGTTGAGCGTGCTCTCTATGCTCATCGCCTCGCCCGCCACGGTGAATTCGAGCCCGGCGATGGTTTCGTCAAAGAGGCGTTCCCAGGCGTCGCCGACCACGCCGAGATCGTGCAGGAATCGTTCAAGCTCGTCGGAGAGTTGATAGGGCTTCATCGCGCGGATGCGGTCGAGCACCGGCTTGTAGCGGGCGAGATCGCTGTCTTGCGCATACATCGCCGTCAGCGCCGCCTCGTCGAGCCGGTTCAGTTCAAGCGAGAAGAACACCAGTGGCGTGGTGAAATTGGTGACTTTTTCCTGACAGTCGGACATGAACTTCGCCCGCCCGCCGTCGATCGTGAGCTGATAGTAGCGCAGCCCGGCAAAGGACATGATGCGGCCTGCAATCGTGCTGATCTTCTCGTCGCGCCGCAGGCACTCAACCAGCCCGGCGGCATCGAGGCTGGCCAGTTTTCCCTCGTAATCGGTGGCGAAACTGGTGCAGGCGGTCTCCAGCCAGGCGAGATCGCGTTTGAGTTCCGGCGCGTCTTCGCCGCTGTAGAGGTCGCTCAGATCCCAGTCCGGCAGCTTGCCCAGATCCTTGTTGCCTGATGGTGCATTGGCGTCGTGGACGGGGAACGGCAGGTTGAGCATTGTGGCACCTCGGGTTGTGGATTTGCCCAGACATAGGCTGGAGGGGCGCGGGCCACAAGGGTCGGAGCGCTTGCCATTTCCGTGGCGCTGGCTAGGGTGGGCAAGTTGTTCGGGGAGGTTATCGGCGATGCGATTTGTGAGATATGGTGCCGCTGGCGCGGAGCGGCCGGGCGTTCTCGATGCCGCCGGGCGGCTGCGTGATCTGGCGGGCATCCTGCCCGATCTGGCGGGGGCGGTGCTGGGCGATCTGCCGCGCCCTGATCCCGAGAGCCTGCCGCTGGTCGACGGCGCGCCGCGGCTGGGGCCGCCGGTGGCGCAGGTCGGCAAGCTGATCTGCATCGGGCTCAACTATTCCGATCATGCCGCCGAAGTCGGGGTCGCGCCGCCAAAGGAACCGGTGGTGTTTCTCAAGGCGACTTCGGCGATCACCGGCCCGCATGATCCGGTCAGTTTGCCGCGCGGCGCGCAGAAGGGCGATTGGGAGGTGGAACTGGGCGTGGTGATCGGGCGGCGCGCCAAATATGTCAGCCCGGCGCAGGCGCTCGATCATGTCGCGGGCTACATGATCGTCAATGACGTGTCGGAGCGCGCCTTTCAGCTGGAGCGGTCGGGGCAATGGACCAAGGGCAAGAGCTGTGACAGCTTCGCGCCGATGGGGCCCTGGCTGGTGACGCCGGACGAGTTGGGCGATGTGCAGGCGCTTGACCTGACGCTCGATCTCAATGGCGCTCGGATGCAGAGCGGCAATACGCGGCGGATGATCTTTGCCGTGGCCGAGATCGTCGCCTATCTCAGCACACTGATGACGCTCGAGCCGGGGGACGTGATCGCTACCGGCACGCCGCCGGGTGTCGGCATGGGGCGCAAGCCGCCGCGCTATCTGGTCGAGGGGGATGAGATGGTGTTGCGGATCAGCGGGCTTGGGGAACAGCGCTCGGTGGTGGTGCGGGACGCTTGACCGCCGCCTGTGCGGACTGGCCAAAGAAGGCGCAGAGCATCCTGAAAAGGCGGGCGCGCGTTTCGGGCGTGTCCATCAGCGTCTCATGCCGCCCGCCCTCTACGATTTCCAGATGACCGCTGGGCCAATGTGCCATGCGGTCTCGCACGCGCGGCACATCGACAATCTGCTCATCGCTGCCAAGAATGGTCAGGCAGGGCAGGCTGGGAGAAGGGCGACACGAGAGGTCTAGAGTTTCCCTGAGGGCTTCGTAGAGCCAGCGCAGGCTGGGGCCGCCGAGGCCCAGTTCGGGATGGGCGGTCAACTGCCGCGCCATGTAGTCATACATCTCGCGGTCATTGGTCAGCTTGTTGGTCGCAAAGGGCTCGGCCAGAACGTAATGCTCCGCGGTGGTGCCGGGGGTGTAGAGATGGCTCATGCCCAATTGTCGGCTACCCCAGGACATCGACCACGCGATGGGGCGCAGGGCCTGGGCCATCTGGATGCCCCACATTGGACTGGAAAAGGCGCAGCTCTGCACATCGAGCCCCTGCATCACCGCGCGCAGCCCGATCCCGCCCCCCATCGAATGCGCCAGCAGGTGCCAGGGACGCGGCAGGTCGAGGCGCCGCGCCGCATCCGCCATTGTTGTGACGTCGATCTGGTAATCTCTGAAATGATGGACATGGCCGGACATCGGATCGCCCGTCATGCGGTCCGAGAGGCCCTGGCCGCGCCAATCGATGACCAGGGTCGCATAGCCGCAGGCGGCAAGATTCCCCGCCGCGCGACCATATTTTTCGATGTATTCGGTGCGACCGGGAAACAGCAGCACGGTGCCGTTCGGCCCTTCGCGGTTCCAAGCGCCAAGTCGCAGACGCACGCCATCGGCGGAGGTCAGCCACCAAGCCGCACCGCCCTCGGGCCCTTGGGCCACATCGTCAAAGAACGGCGCCGCGTGCATCAGGCCAGAACGCTGCCCAGCTTTATCGCTAGGCCCATGTCGCCATCGACGCTGAGGCGGCCCGACATGAAGGCAGCGGTGGCATCGAGATCGCCCCTCAGGATCGATTCGAAGGTTTCGGCATCGGCGCTGAGTGTCACGTCGGCCTCGTCGTCGGCGGCGCGCGCGCCGTCCCGGTCGATCACGATCGCCCCTTCCTCCGCGATCACGAATTTCGCGATGCCGTCAAAGCCGTCGCTGCCCATCTTGTCATTGAGGGCCTTCACGGCGGCTGAAATCACGTCGCTCATCTGCGCTTCCTTTCACAATTACGATGGCGGGGCTTTGCTTCCCGACATTCTGCGTTACACTCCTTTGCGTTATGGGTGCAGCAGGTCTCAATCTCAACCGTATCGTCGCGGCAGTTCTGGCGATAGTGATGTTTTCATTACCCGTTGCGGCCGCTGACGCGGCGCGGCTCGATGATCTCTTTGCGCAGTTGTCTGAGGCCGATCCTGCGCAGGCGCGGCGGGTCGCCGCCGATATCGAACTCGAACTCGCGAAATCCGGGTCGCCGGCGATGGATCTGCTGCTGCGGCGCGGTGAAGATGCCCTTGAGGCGGGCGATGTCGGCATGGCGATCGAACATCTGAGCGCGCTCATCGACCATGCGCCGGGCTTCGCCGAAGCCTGGCATCTGCGCTCGGTCGGGTATTTCCAACAGGGGCGCTATGGCTTGGCGCTGGCCGATATCGAGCGGGCGCTGGCGCTGGAACCGCGCCATTACAATGCGATATACGGTCTCGGCGTGCTGCTTGAAGAGACAGGTCAGACAGACCTTGCAAAGGCCGCCTTTTTGCGCGCCCTGACTATACATCCTCATCATGAGGAAGTAACCAGCGCGCTGGAACGGGTCGAACGCGCCTTGGGCGGCAAGGATCTCTGAACACGACAGGAAAGATCACGGATGTCTGATCAGTCAAGAACCCTCGCGGTTCTGGGCCCGACCAATACCGGCAAGACGCACTATGCGATCGAGCGAATGCTGGGATATCGCACCGGGATTATCGGCCTGCCGCTGCGTCTGCTGGCGCGCGAGGTCTATGACAAGATCGTCGCGGTGCGCGGTCCCTCGGTGGTGGCGCTGGTCACGGGCGAGGAGCGGATTGTCCCGGAACGTGCGCAATACTGGGTTTGCACCGTCGAGGCGATGCCCGAGGGGATGGGCGCGGATTTCGTGGCGGTGGACGAGATCCAGCTTTGCGCCGACCCGGAGCGCGGGCATGTCTTCACCGACCGTCTGCTCAGGATGCGGGGCCTGCGCGAGACGCAGTTTCTGGGCAGTCATACGATGCGCGGTGTGATCGCGACGCTGGTGCCGGGGGTAGAGTTTCTGAGCCGTGCGCGGATGTCAAAGCTGAGTTACATCGGGCCGAAGAAGATCGCCAAGATGCCCCCCCGCAGCGCCATTGTCGGCTTCTCGGTCGAAAACGTCTATGCGATCGCCGAATTGCTGCGCCGTCAGAAAGGTGGCGCGGCGGTGGTGATGGGGGCGCTCAGCCCGCGCACCCGCAATGCTCAGGTCGATCTCTACCAGAACGGCGATGTCGATTATCTGGTGGCGACGGATGCTATCGGCATGGGGCTGAACCTTGATATCAATCACGTGGCGTTCTCGTCGCTGACCAAGTTCGACGGGCGCAGGATGCGGCACTTGCAACCCAACGAGTTGGGTCAGATCGCAGGCCGCGCCGGGCGGGGGATGAGCGATGGCACGTTTGGCATCACCGGCGAGGCCCCCGATCTGGAGCCCGATCTGGCGGAGGCGATCATGGAGCATCGCTTTGCCCCGATCCGCAAGCTGGAATGGCGCAACGCGCAACTGTCCTTCGGCTCGACCGGCGCGCTGATCGCCACGCTCGAGTCGCGGCCCGAGCAGGACGTGCTGGTGCGGGCGCGGGAGGCCGACGACCTCATGGCGCTCAGGACGCTGGCAGACCTGCCCGATGTGGCGCGCCGCGCTACGGATGCGCGCGCGGTGCGGCTCTTGTGGGATGTCTGCCGGATTCCCGATTTCCGTGGCATCAGTGCCGCCGAACATGCAAGTCTCCTTGAGAAGATCTACTGTGATCTGGTGGAGTTGGGCCGCGTCCCCGACGACTGGCTGGCCGGGCAGGTCCGACGCATCGACCGCACCGATGGCGACATCGACACGCTGTCCAGGCGTCTGGCCCATATCCGGACCTGGACCTATGTGGCGCAGCGAAAAGGCTGGGTGGATGACGAAAACCATTGGCGGGGCGCGACGCGCGCGGTAGAAGATCGCCTGTCGGACGCGTTGCATGGGGCGCTGACCCAGAGATTTGTGGACCGGCGCACATCCGTGCTCTTGCGCCGGCTCAAGCAGAAGGAGGCCATGGTGGCCGAGGTAAACGACACAGGTGACGTGACCGTCGAGGGTGAATTCATCGGACGGCTCTCGGGATTCCGGTTTGTTCAGGACAAGGCGACGGCGGGCACCGAGGCGCGCACCTTGCAGCAGGCGAGTTTGCAGGCGCTTGCGCCGCATTTCCATCTCAAGGCAGATCGATTTTACAACGCCCCTGATACCGAGATCGACTTTACCGAACAGGGCGGGCTGTTGTGGGGCAAGGAGGCGGTGGGCAAGCTCACGGTCGGGGCGGATGCGCTCAAGCCGCAGGTGGTGGCATTTGTCGATGACGAAGCGGGCCCGGATGTGGCCGCCAAGGTGCAGCGCCGGTTGCAGCATTTCATCGACCGCAAGATCGCGACGCTGTTTGAGCCGCTCCTGAACATTCAGCGCGACGAGGCGCTTGGCGGTCTGGCACGCGGTTTTGGTTTTCGCCTGGTCGAAGGGTTTGGCATCCTGCCGCGAAGCGAGATCGCCGACGCGGTCAAGGCTCTCGATCAGGACGCGCGCGGCGCGTTGCGCAAGCATGGCATCCGCTTCGGACAGTTCACGGTGTTTCTGCCGCTCTTGCTGAAACCCGCCCCGACCCGTCTGCGGCTGGTGCTCTGGTCGCTGATGAGCGGGCTGGAGGAGTTTCCCGAGGCGCCGCCGCCGGGGATGGTAACAGTTCCCGGCAACGAACATGCCCCCAAGGGCTATTTCACCATGGCGGGCTATCGCGCTGCCGGTGAGCGGGCGATTCGGATCGACATGCTGGAGCGCCTCGCAGACATGCTGCGCAGCGAGGACACGCGCGCCGGGTTCGAGGCCAAGCCGGACATGCTGTCGATCACCGGCATGACCCTTGAACAATTTGCGGGGCTGATGCAGGGCCTGGGCTACAAGGCCGAGCGGGGCGAACGCGAAAAGGTCAAGCCGGTGGATCAGGCTGTTGCTGCGGCGCCCGATGTCGGGGTATCTGGTCACGATGAGGGCGAGATGCCGACGGCGGCAGAGGCCGAGATTGTCGCCGAACAGCCTGAAAACCCCGCCGAGGAGTCGACCCCCGCAGAGATGCCCGACATGGCCGCCCGCGAGATCGAGGTGTTCTATACCTTCACCTGGGCGCCGCGGCCAAATCGTGCCCGCAATGAGCATCCGAGCCAAGGCGCGCGCAAGGATCAGGATAAATCCGGCAAGTTCGCCAGGACCGCGAAGCCGAGGAGCAAGCCGAACAAGGGCAAGCCGCGCGAGACGCAGGAGGAGCCGAAGGCCAAGGCCTTCAGTGCGCGGCCCGAGAGGAAGGACCGGATTGATCCCGACAATCCCTTTGCTGCCGCCCTTATGGGGTTGAGAATCAAGAGCTGATCTTGACCGCTCCCGACGCCAGGATCCGGCTCGACAAATGGCTCTGGCAGGTGCGGTTTTTCAAGACCCGCTCGCTGGCTTCAAGGGAGGTGGCGGCGGGGCATGTGCGGTTGAACGGCGTGCGCACGGTCAAACCGGCACAAAGGGTCAGTGTGAATGACATTCTGACCTTGGTGCAAGACTCGCAGGTGCGGGTAGTGCGGATCGTGGGTCTGGGCACGCGGCGCGGTCCGGCCGACGAGGCGCAGGCGCTCTATGACGATCTCACCATCCTGACGCCGCAGGACAATATTCCTGCGGCGCCGAAATATGAGGGAAAAGGGCGCCCGACCAAGCGCGACCGCCGCAAACTCGATCTCGATGGGCCGGGGACGCTTGAATGATCCGCATCACTGATCTAGGTGGTGATCAAAATGGAACGCGAAAGAGACGGCCATGACCTACATTGTCAACGACAATTGCATCGCCTGCAAGTATACCGATTGTGTCGAGGTGTGCCCGGTAGATTGTTTCTACGAGGGAGAAAACATGCTGGTCATTCATCCCGATGAATGCATCGATTGCGGTGTGTGCGAACCGGAATGTCCCGCTGATGCCATCCGACCCGATACCGAGCCGGATATGGAAAAATGGGTCGAGTTCAACCGCAAGTATTCCGAGATGTGGCCGGTGATCATCACCAAGAAAGACCCGCTGCCCGAGGCCGAGGAGCGTGATGGCGAGACCGGCAAGCTGGAGAAGTATTTTTCCGAGGCGCCCGGCGAGGGCGGCTGATACGGCCAGAGAACAAAACCGATTCGTTCAGTTTTTATTGGCACGTGGCCCCTGGATTGCACCGCATCGCAAATCTGTGAACGATTTTGGCTGTTTGTTTCAATTGCAGTTCAATGAGTATTCAAACAGCGGCCTTTCCTGATGCCAATTTTTGTGATATAGTTTTGTTACAAAAGATGAAAAAAGCTGCACCTCCTTCACCCTGCGAATCCGCTCGGTAGAGAGATTTTGCGCAAGATAATACAGATACCGTGGACCAAATGGCCCCTGGCTGCTGTTTTTGTGTGTGCAAGCTGTAAGCCCTGCGAGGAAGACCTGAATGTCAAAGTCGAAAAAGACCGAGTTTCACCCCGACGATTACGTTGTCTACCCGGCCCATGGGGTTGGCCAGATCATTTCGATCGAGGAACAGGAAGTGGCCGGCCTCACGCTGGAGCTTTTCGTCATTTCCTTCGAGAAAGACAAGATGACGCTGCGGGTGCCAACCAACAAGGCAACCGAGATCGGGATGCGCAGCTTGTCCAGCCCTGATGTCGTCACCAAGGCGATGAGCACGCTGAAGGGCAAGGCCAAGGTCAAGCGCGCGATGTGGTCGCGTCGGGCCCAGGAATACGAGCAAAAGATCAATTCCGGCGATCTGATCGCGATTGCTGAGGTTGTGCGCGACCTGCACCGCAGCGACGATCAGCGCGAGCAGAGCTATTCCGAGCGGCAGCTCTACGAGGCGGCGCTGGAGCGTTTGACCCGCGAAGTGGCCGCAGTGAGCGGTGGCGACGAGGTGCTGGCCGCGCGTCAGGTCGATGACGTGCTGGTGTCGCGCGCTGCGTGATTGCGACTGAGCAACAGGACAGGGGCCGCGCCGCAGGGCGCGGCCTTTTTGGCTCGATCACGTCAGCAGGCTGAGCAGGATCGCGATGTCGGCGAGTTGTTGCGTGGCCCCGAGGATGTCGCCGGTCTGGCCGCCGATCCGCGCCCGGGCGATCAGGGCGAGCGCCAAGGTTGTCAGGCCGGCACAGAGCGTCGCGATGATGACTCCATGACCGAGAAGCAGGAAAGCGAAGCTGACGGCGATCCCCAGTCCAAGGGCTGCCGTGGGCCATGGCGCGGCGCCCGTGCTGTGGGACAGGCCAGAGCTGCGGGCAGGCGGCACGGCTGCCATGACCAGCGCCATCATCGCGCGCGACAGCATGGCGCTGGCAATGAGCGCCGAGGTCGCGGTGGCGGGGCTGACCTGATAGAGCATCCAGAGCGCTGACCAGCGCGCCGCGAGCGAGAGGCAGATCGCGATCACGCCATAGCTGCCGACCGCGCTGTCCTTCATGATCTCGAGCCGCCGTTCCGCTGTCCAGCCGCCCCAGAGCCCATCGGCGCTATCGGCCAATCCATCCTCGTGCAACGCGCCGCTGATCACGATCATGAGGCTCAGCGCGATCAGAGCGGTGATGGGTGGGGGCAGGCCGAGCCAAAGCGCCAACAGACCGCCAAGGGCGGCCAGCCCGCCGATCATCATTCCCGCCAGCGGATAGGCCCAGGCTGCCCGCGCGCCCCGGCTGGTGTCACGCAGCGGCACCGGCAGACGGCTGAGCAGGCCAAGGGCCAGTAGCGGATCCCGAAGGCGGATCAGGGCAGTGTCGGTTTTGGCCATGCAAGGCCCTTTTTTCAGCTGTGGTGGTGGCTGTCCTGCGATACAGAAGCGGGACAAGACATGCAATGAGGCCGGTCATGCGCGCGGACTTTACTTCCCTTGCCCAGTTTGAAGCGGTGTTGTCAGCCTTGCCTGCGCCCGATGAGGCGACGGTGCAGGCCGCGCGCGAGCGCAATGCGATGCTGACCAAACCGCCCGGGGCGTTGGGGAGGCTGGAGGATCTCGCGCTGTGGTACTGCGGCTGGCGCGGCCATGCGCGCGCCCGGATATCGGCCCCCCAGGTGATCGTCTTTGCGGGCAATCATGGAGTGGTCAAACAGGGAGTTTCGGCGTTTCCTCCCGAAGTCACGGCGCAGATGGTGGCCAATTTCGCGGCCGGTGGCGCGGCGGTCAATCAGCTGGCCGCGGTGGTCGGCGCGCGGATGGATGTGCACGCGATTGATCTCGACCGGCCCACCGGCGACATCAGCCGCGGACCGGCAATGTCCGAGGCCGAAGTGGTCGCGGCCTTGCGGCTGGGCTGGGAGGCGGTGGATCCGTCCAGCGATCTGCTGGTGGTTGGCGAGATGGGGATCGGCAACACGACGAGTGCGGCGGCGATTGCACTGGCGCTTCATGGCGGCGATGCCGCAGTCTGGACCGGGCGCGGCACGGGGCTGACGGATGCGGCACTGTCACACAAGGCGCAGGTCGTCGCACGGTCGGTCGAAGTCAATGCTGCAAGCGGCGCAGATGGGCTGGAGGTGCTGCGACGGCTGGGAGGGCGGGAATTGGCGGCGATGG
>PFEY01000017.1:40560-44462 GCA_002783205.1 Rhodobacteraceae bacterium CG17_big_fil_post_rev_8_21_14_2_50_63_15
GGGCGCGTTCCCGTCGTGCTTGACGGGTTCATCTGCACCGCCGCCGCCGCCTGTCTTGATGCCGTCCGGCCAGGTGCGCTGGATCATGCCGTGGCAGGTCATGTCAGTGCTGAACCGGGACATGCGCGGCTGCTGGAGCGCCTTGGCAAGACGCCGCTGCTGTCGTTGGGCCTGCGGCTGGGCGAAGGATCGGGTGGGGTGCTGGCGATGGGCATGGTGCAAGCCGCCCTGGCTTGCCATTCCGGCATGGCGACCTTTGCCGAGGCGCGGGTGGCAAAGGGCGCCGACCCGGCTTGACCCTGTCGTGTTCAGGTAATACTGATAAAAACACTCGGAATAAGGCGACAAAGGACCCGGGAATGAGCGAAGGCCTGTTGCATCGTCTGGTATGGGTGGTGGTGGCATTCTGCGTGGCCCCGATCCTGGCGGCGGCGCTTGCTGCATTCACGGGCGATCTCGAGACCTGGCGGACGGTGCTCTCGACGGTGTTGCCGCGCTATACGGTGACGACCCTGACCCTGGTGGCGATTGTCGGCCTCAGCACGTCGGTGATCGGATCGGTTACGGCCTGGCTGGTGACGGTGTACAGCTTTCCCGGATCGCGGATTCTGGAGGTGGCATTGGCGCTGCCGCTGGCGTTTCCTGCCTATGTGATGGCCTATGCCTATACACACATGCTCGATCATCCCGGACCGGTGCAGAGTGCGTTGCGCGCTCTGACCGGCTGGGGGCCGCGCGATTACTGGTTTCCCGAGGTGCGCTCTCTGGGTGGCGCGGCGCTGATGCTTACCATTGTTCTCTATCCCTATGTCTACCTGCTGGCGCGCGCCTCGTTCCGTCAGCAATCCGCCAATGCCTTTCTGGTGGCGCGCACGCTGGGGCGCACCCCGATGCAGGCGTTCTGGCGCGTGGCCCTGCCGATGGCACGCCCCGCGATTGCCGGAGGGGCGCTGCTGACGATCATGGAGACGATCGCCGACTTCGGCACGGTGTCGTTTTTCAACGTGCAGACCTTTGCAACGGGCATCTATCAGGCATGGTTTGCGCTGGGCGACCGCGCGGCGGCAGCACAACTGGCGCTCTGCCTGCTGAGTTTCGCGCTGCTGTTGGCGGGTTTGGAGCGGGCGAGCCGGGGGCGGGCGCGCACCGCTGGACGTGGCGCGCGATTCGAGACGATGGAGCGGCCCGTTCTGCGAGGGGTGTCAGGGTGGCTGGCGTTTGTCGTCTGTTTCCTGCCGGTGCTGCTGGGGTTCATCCTTCCGGTGATCATGCTGGGGGTGATGGCGGTGGGTTCGGGACAGGATCTGCTCTCGCCACGCTATCTGCGCCTGATGACCAATTCTGTCACGCTGGCGGGTGTGGCGGCGGTCCTGACGGTGCTGGGGGCGATCCTTGTGGGGTTTCGCGCCCGCACGCGCCCGGGGCGCACCTCGCGCTGGCTGGTGATCGGGGCGGGGGTTGGCTATGCCGTGCCGGGCGGCGTGATCGCCGTGGGCCTGATGGTGCCGATGGCGGCGTTCGACAACGCGCTCGATGCCTTCATGAGCAGGACATTCGGCCTCCACACCGGGCTCCTGATCACGGGCTCGATCTGGTTGATGGTGCTTGCTTATGTCGCGCGCTTCATGGCGGCGGCCCTGAATGCCTATGATAGCGGCATGGCGACCGTGCCGAGGCATTTCGATGCAATCGGCCGGTCGCTGGGGCAACCGGGGCCCAAGCTGCTTCTCCGGGTGCATCTGCCGGTCGCGCGCACCTCGGTTCTGACCGCCCTCTTGATCGTCTTTGTCGACGCGATGAAGGAACTGCCCGCCACGCTGATCCTGCATCCGTTCAATTTTCAGACGTTGGCGGTTCAGGCCCATCGTCTTGCGGCAGATGAGCGGCTGTCAGAGGCGGCGGTGCCCTCGCTGGTGCTCGTGGGCTTTGGCCTTGTCCCGGTCCTGATCCTGTGCCGCACGTTGGGGCGCGAGAGCAGCGGGCGACGTGCGGCCAAGCTCGGCGTTACGATCTCGGCAGGCTGACGCTCACTCTCCCGGGCGCTTGAGCGCGAACGTGTCCCGGATCACCGCATAATCCTGATAGCCAAGCCGGGTCAGCGGATTGAAGCGCGTCACGTCAAAGCGTCCGTCGTGCAGGCAATCGTCGCGCATGTGGACCCCCGTCACCTCGCCAAACACAACGAAATTCGCCGCGCCGGGCAACTGCACGATCTGCGTAAGGCGGCATTCAAGGCTCGCGGGGGCGGCCGCGACCCGGGCGCAATCAATGGTTTCACATGCGGCCTTGTCCAGCCCTGCATCGACGAACTCATCAACCTCTCTTGCCCATGGGCCCGATGTCTGGTTCATCGCATCGCGCAAAGCCTCGCTGACGATATTGACGCAAAACACGCCCGTTTCGCGGATATTTGCCACGCTGTCCTTGGTATCGCCGCGGTCAGGCTTGGCGGTGGTCGAGGCAAACATCACCTGCGGCGGGACATAGGCCACGGCATTGAAAAACGAATAGGGCGCAAGATTGTCGTGACCTTGGGCATCACGGGTCGAGATCCAGCCGATCGGACGCGGTGTCACGATCGCGTTGAACGGGTTGTGAGGCAGGCCGTGGCCCTCCTCGGGTCTGTAAAACATCCGCCTCTCCTGCGTCATCCGGTTTGTGCCAGACCTAGCGTCGTGCTAGGCGCTTGGCCAGTTGATTTTCGCGAGAGTGCGGCGCGCCATGATCGAGCTGAGGCCCGAAAAAGCCGAGGATTACTGGGATGTCGAGGCCCTCTATGATCTGTGCTTTGCGCCGGGGCGCGAGGCCTTGTCCTCGTATCGGTTGCGCGACGGTATTGCGTCGGTATCCGGTCTGTGCCTGGTGGCGCGCGAGGACGGAAGTCTTGCGGGCGCGATCCGCTACTGGCCGGTGAAGGTGGGGGGGGCCGAGGTTCTGCTGCTGGGCCCGGTGGCGGTGCATCCCACCCATCAGGGCGAGGGGCTGGGCGCCTGGCTCATTCGCGAGAGCCTTGAGCGGGCGCGCGACATGGGTTGGGCGCGGGTCATGCTGGTGGGCGATGCGCCCTATTACAGACGATTCGGATTCACCAGACTGGACGGTGTGGAAATGCCGCCTCCGACCAACCCCGAAAGGGTTCTGGGGTTGGAACTGCGCCCTGGCGCCTGGAATGGGGTCATCGGCAAAGTGATGCGTGCGGCTTGAATTCGGCACGCCGCAGGATCACGTTAGGCAACGACTGGGAGACGGGGCAAGGCGATGGAATTACTCGGCCGACCGATTGACGATGCCGCGCTCGACGCGCGGCTGGAGGCACTTGTGCGGCGCAACGCGCAGGCGGGCAATGCAGCGATCGACCTGCTCAATCTCATCGGCGGGCGGGCCGAGAGCTTGCTGGATCGCCTGCCGGAGGCGGTGCGTGCCCGGCTCGATAGCGCCACGGAGGATGCGCTCCGCTATGCGGCAGAAGCGGCGCATCGCTCGCGGGGCACGCTGGGCGTGGTGCCGGGCTGGCGGATGCGGGCACTGACCACGGTGATGGGGGCCGCGGGCGGTATGGGCGGTTTGCCCACGGCTCTGGCCGAACTACCAATCACGACCACGGTGTTGTTGCGTGCCATTCAGGATGTTGCGGTCGAGCATGGCTTTGACCCGCAAGAGCCGGGAGTTCGGTTCGGGTCGATCGAGGTGTTTGGTGCAGCGGGTCCGCTGACGCGCGATGACGGGGCCAATCTGGGCTTTCTTGCGACGCGCATGACCCTGACAGGTTCGGCGATGCGGGGGCTGATTGCACGGGTCTCACCGCGTCTGGCCACGGTTCTCGGGCAAAAACTGGCGGCGCAGACCATTCCCATCCTCGGGGCTGCGGCGGGGGCGGCCACCAATTATGCCTATACGCGCTA
>PFEY01000017.1:44521-49987 GCA_002783205.1 Rhodobacteraceae bacterium CG17_big_fil_post_rev_8_21_14_2_50_63_15
GCGCGCCCGCCGAGATGGTCGAGATGTTTCGCGACCGTGCGGTGCACGCACCTGCACGGCGCAGCTGATCAGATCCGGGCGGCAGAGGTTAAGAGCTGGCCTGCGGCGCGTTTCGCGTCACGGGCGGCGGCGGCACTGTGAGACATCGCCGCGAGAACGATGGCGCCCTCCTTGAGGATCAGGATCTGGGCGGCCAGCGCGCGAGGGTCGGCGAAACCTGCCTGTGCGGCGAGATCCGCAAAATGATCAAGCAAGAGGCGCTTGTGGGCCAAGGCCTCGCGGTTGATCGGATGATCGGCGTCCTGATATTCGGCGCTCGCCTTGATGAACAGGCAGCCGCGAAAGCTGTCCTGGGCGAACCATTCTGCCAGCGCATCAAAGAGCGCCAGAAGCTGACCTTCGGGCGTTTCGGCGAGATCCGCCATGCGGCGCAACAGCCAGTTGCGGAAGGTTTCGTCACGCAGCCGCAGAGTCGCGAGAATGAGATCCTCCTTGGTGCGGAAGTGCTTGTAGATCGCGGTCTTGGACACGCCCGTCTCGCGTGCGACGAGATCCATGCCGGTGGCGTGAAAGCCATTGCGGTAAAACAGGTCGAGCGCCCGTCGAATCAGTTCGGCGCGTTTGCTCTGGCTCATGGCACCCATTTGATTGACTGATCGGTTTCACCTCTTTTGCCATGAAAATTTTCAGCAAGCCAATAGAAATATGCTATTTTTCGGTAAATTCTGACAGGGAGATCGCCATTGGGATTGCTGCAATGAAATAAGGGGATTGAAAACAGTTACTGATCGGTTAATGTAATGAAACATCAACCGATCAGTTAACCCAGGACCAATCATGACCCTGCCGCCCCGTCCGCCATTGCCCCCCTTCACCCCTCAGACCGCCGCGCAGAAGGTGCGCGCGGCCGAGGATGCCTGGAACAGCCGCAACCCGGATGTCGTCACCCCCGCCTATACGGCTGACAGCCAGTGGCGCAACCGGTCGGAATTCCTGACCGGACATGCCGAGATCCATGCCTTTCTGATGCGCAAATGGGCGCGTGAGCATGACTATCGATTGATCAAGGCGCTCTGGACCACGGCCGACATCCGCATCGCGGTGCGCTTTGCCTATGAATGGCGGGACGACTGTGGGCAGTGGATGCGCTCCTATGGCAACGAGAACTGGGAATTCGACAGGGACGGGCGGATGGCCCGCCGCATCGCCTCGATCAACGATCTGCCGATTGCCGAGGCGGATCGTCTGTTTCACTGGCCGCTTGGGCCGCGTCCGGCGGATCATCCGGGTCTTGACGACCTCGGGCTTTGAGGGAGAACAGCCATGGCGCTTGCCTTTGCCGAAATCGCCTTTACCCCTGCGGTGCGTGCCCAGCAGGAGCGGGGCGGCGCGGGGCAATATGCGCGCTTCCTGTCGGTCGAGCGGACGGGCGGCGACCTTCTGGGCGAGGAGGAACGCACCTTTGTCGAGGCGCGCGACGGGTTCTATCAGGCCACCGTGTCCGAGACCGGCTGGCCTTATGTGCAGTTCCGCGGTGGGCCGCGCGGCTTTCTCCGGGTGCTTGATCCGCAGACCATCGCCTATGCCGATCTGCGCGGCAACCGGCAGTATATCTCGATGGGCAACCTGACGGTCAACGACCGCATCTCGCTGATCCTGATGGATTACGCAGCGGCCCGGCGGCTCAAGATCTGGGGCCGGGTGCGGATCGACGGGCCGGAGGCGGCCAAGGCGGCGGGTCTCGTGACCACGGGTGGCGCGCGGGTCGAGCGGATGGTGCGCATCCATGTCGCGGCCTTCGACTGGAATTGCCCGAGCCATATCCCGCGCCGCCTGACGGTCGAGGAGGCCAGCGGCGCGTGGCAGGCCCTGAAGCGCGAGAACGCGGCGTTACTGGCCGAGGTGAGGGCGCTGCGCGAGGCGCTCGCTGCGACAGGACGCGGTTGATCCCCGAGCGGAGGCGGGGTGCTGCGCGATAAGCCTCTGCGTGCGGACCCCGAGGTTTTTGACGGCAGCGCGGCAAATTTGTTGAAATTTTATGTGATTTGAGGGCTAAGTGCTGTAAAGGTTCGTCGGGGGGCGCGGATCATGGCAGCGGAAAACGGTCACGGGCTGGCAATCCCGTCATGGTTTGCGGACCCGGGCGAGGGGGACGTTCTGGCTTGGGTGGCGCTGGCGCTGATCGTGTTGGCGCTTTACGGGCTGGTGACGCTCTATGCGGCATTCGACCGATGGGCAGAACGACAATCGCACGGCACGCCACTGGCCAGGACAATTCCGACAATGCTGCTGATTGCCCTGCTCTACGAGATCTTTCCGCTCGGGCATTTCAACATTCTTTTGCCGATCAGTGCGATCCTGATCGCGATGATGGCCGATTGGTCGCGGTTTCATCTTGCAAGGGGCGGTGTAGGCACACCGGTCAATGATGCCGCTGGCACGCAAGCAGACACGCATCCTACGCCGTCGCAGAGGTCTCGGGCCGCAGGAGACGCAGGGCATGTTTGAGCTCCTGTTCACATCCTTTCCGGTCATCATCCGTTATTTCCAGCTCAGGCGTCGCGGCGAGGCGATGACGGTTTGGAACATGCGGACAGCAATGTTGATGTGGGCGGTGCTTGCTTTCCTGCTGTTTCTGCTGATCTTCTACTTCCATCCCAAATCCTATTCTGGCGTGGTGCCGTTCAGGACAATCTCGGTTGTGGCGCAAGCCAGTGGTCCGGTCACGGAAGTGGCGGTTGAGAACGGTCAGAGAGTTGCCGCCGGGGACCTGCTCTTTCGGATCGAGGACAGTTCGCAGAAGGCGGCGCTGAAGCAGGCCGAGGCGGAGTTCGCCAAGATCGACGCGGCTGAGGCGAAGGCCGAGGACAGCTTGACCGTTGCGCAGGCGAGTGTTGCAGAAGCGGTGGCATCGCTCGGGAAACTGCGGGTGGATCTCGAGAACGCGCGCACCCTGGTCGCGAGGAACGTGGGCACGCGGGACGCCGTGCGCGAGCTTGAGGCCTCGGTCGCGGTGGCGGAGGCAGAGCTTTTGGCGGCGCAGGCCCAAGAGGACCTGGCAGAGTCCGAGCTGGCGGAGAACCTTCCGGCGCAGCGCGCGTCCACCGTTGCCGCGCTGGAGAGCGCCAAGGCGGCCCTTGACAAGACCGAGGTGCGTTCCTTCTCGGACGGCATGGTGACACAGTTGGCGATGAGCGTGGGCAGTCCCGCATCCACCCTGATCCTCAGCCCGGCCATGGTCATCATCCCCGACCGGCCCGCGGGTCTGCCGCTGCGGATCATCGCCGGATTCTCGCAGGTTGCACGGTCCACGCTCTACGATGGGATGCCGGCGGAGATTGCCTGTGACAGCAATGTCGGCTTGTCCTTCAGGGATGCGATCCTGCCCGCGCGGCTGGCCTTGGTGCAACCGGCGGTGGCCGCGGGTCAGATCGTTCCCGGTGGCCGCCTGATCGAGCCCGAGGGGCTGGCGCGGCGCGGGTCGCTGCTGGTCTATTTCGAGCTCATTCATCCCGAACATGAGGCGATCATTCTGGATGGAAGCGGCTGTCTCGTGCAGACCTATACGAACAACCTCGCCGGATTCACCGGACATGTGATCGCGGCCACAGGGGTGATCAAGGCCGTCGGTCTTCGGATCAAGGTCTGGGGCGCGCTGATTTCGGGCGTGGGTCTTGCGGGTGGCGGGGGCCACTGAGCCGCCCGCGCCCCTCCGTGCCCTGCCGTCAGAGCTTGCCGCGCAGATAGTCCATCACCGCGGGGCGCACGCTTTGTGCGCCCTGCTCGCGCCCGTTGTGGATGACAAGGCGCAACTCCTCGAGATTGATGCTGCGCAAGAGGCTCTTGACCGGGCCGATCGAGGCGGGGCGCATCGAGAGGCTGCGAAAGCCGATCGCCGCAAGGCAGACAGCCTCGACCGGGCGGCCCGCATCCTCGCCGCAAAAGCTGAGCGGTGTGCCAAGCGTCGCGCAGCGGTAGATGATGCCCTCGAGGAAATTCAGAAAGCTCACGCTGAGCGTGTCATAGCGTTTGCGCACGCGCTCGTTCTCGCGGTCGGCGGCAAAGAAGAACTGCTTGAGATCGTTGCCACCGATCGACAGGAAATCCACCTCGCGGTAGAACCCATCCGCGGCAAAGACGAGGGACGGGGTTTCGAGCATCGCTCCTACCTCGATCAGGTCCGGGATCGGGTGGCCGAGGATGCGCTCGCGTTCAAGCGCCTTGTCCATCTCGGTGCGGGCGGCGGTGAATTCGTCATGCTGGGCCACAAAGGGAAACATGATCGTCAGCGGGCGGCCCTTGGCGCCCCGGATCAGGGCCTGCAACTGCATCCGCATGACGCCGGGTTTGTCGAGCCCCAGACGGATTGCGCGCCATCCCATTGCCGGATTGGGCTCGTCATGCGGCTTCATGTAGGGCAGCACCTTGTCGGATCCGATATCGAGAGTGCGAAACACCACGCGCTGATCGCCCGCCGAATCCATGACGCGCGCGTAAAGCTCTGACAACTCGGCGCGTTTGGGCATGTGGCTGCGAATGAGAAATTGCAATTCGGTGCGAAACAGGCCCACACCTTCGGCCCCCGACCCCTTGAGACTGGGCAGATCGGCCATGAGACCGGCATTCATCTTGAGTTTGATATGCTGACCGCACAGCGTCAGGGCGGGTTTGTCGCGGATCGAGGCATAGCGCTGCTGGGCTTCGGCCTGCATCGCCATCTTGTCGCGAAAGGCGCTGACCACGCTTTCATCGGGACGCAGGTGCACCAGGCCCTGATCGCCATCGACAAGGATCTGATCGCCGTTCAGCGCCTCGGTGGTGATGCGCTCGGCATGAATGACCAGCGGGATGGCGAGCGCGCGCGCGACAATTGCGGCGTGGCTGCCGACCGAGCCCTCTTCGAGAACGATCCCCTTGAGATCGCGGCCGTAATCAAGCAGTTCGGCCGGGCCGATGTTGCGGGCGATCAGGATCGGATCGGTCGGCATGTCGGCGCCGGTCTCGCGGCCCTGACCGGTCAGGATCCGCAACAGCCGGTTGGAGAGGTCGTCGAGATCGTGCAGCCTCTCGCGCAGATAGGCATCATTGACCTGGGTCATCCGGGCGCGGGCGGCGGACTGTTCCTTTTCCACGGCGGCCTCGGCGGAGAGGCCGCTGTTGATGTTCCCTTCCATGCGCCGCATCCAGCCTTTGGAATTGGCAAACATCCGATAGGCCTCGAGCACCTCGAGTTGCTCCTTGTCACCCTCCCCGGCGCTGGACAGCATCCGGTCAACACCGACGCGCAGGGTTTCGACCGCCTCTTGCAGACGCGCAAGTTCGCGGACCGGATCATCGGCGATCGGATTGGTGACGACGACGCGCGGCTCGTGCAGCCAGACGCGCCCCTGCGCCGTGCCTTCCTGCGCGCTTGCGCCCCGAAAGAGGACGGCCTGGCTGTGGCGGGCGGACATTGCCGCACCCTCG
>PFEY01000017.1:49998-99559 GCA_002783205.1 Rhodobacteraceae bacterium CG17_big_fil_post_rev_8_21_14_2_50_63_15
GACGGCGTAGATCTCTTCCTCGGAAAACCGGCGGGCGCGCTTTGACTGGACAACGAGCACGCCCAGTTTTTCGCCGAGCCGCTGGACCGGGACGCCCATGAACGAACAATAGGCATCTTCGCCGGTCTCTGGCATGTAGCGAAAGCCCGGAAAAGCCGGGGCGTTATCGGTGTTCAAGACCTCGCCCGACCGCGCGACGCGGCCAACCAGCCCTTCGCCAAGACGCATCCGGGTCTTGTGCACGGCCTCTGGTTTGAGGCCTTCAGTGGCGCAGAGTTCCAGCGTATCCTCGTCACGGAACAGGTAGATCGAACAGACCTCGATCTGCATCTCCTCGGCGATGAGCCGGGTGATCTGGTCGAGCCGCGTCTGACCTGCGGCATCCTCGGCCATCACGGCGCGCAGGCGGCCCAGCATCTTGCGGCTGTCAGTCTTGAACGTCTCGGTCATCGCGGGTGGCCCCCGTCGTGGTTTCAGGGCTGGCCGTTTCCCCTTGCCTGAAATGTCCGCGCGGGGTCAGGCCACTTTGTCCAACTCGAACGCATCATGCAGCGCCTGAACCGCGAGTTCCATGTATTTCCGGTCGATCAGAACGGAAATCTTGATCTCGGAGGTTGCAATGACCTTGATGTTGATTCCTTCATCAGACAGCGTCTTGAACATTTTGGCGGCCACCCCGGATTGCGAACGCATCCCGATGCCGACCGCCGAGACCTTGGCCACGTCGGTATCGGCGACGAGTTCATGATAGTTGATATGGCCGGCCTCCTTGGCCTCCCGAAGCGCCTTTTCGGCGCGTTTGACCTGATCCGTGGGGCAGGAAAAGGTCATGTCGGTGCGGCCCTCTTCGGCGATGTTCTGGATGATCATGTCCACATTCCCCCCCGCCTCGGACAGCGGGCCAAAGATGGCGGCGGCGATGCCCGGCCGATCGGCGACCGAGATCAGCGTCATCTTTGCTTCGCCCCGAGAAAAGGCAATGCCGCTGACGACTTTTGATTCCATGATTTCCTCCTCGGCGCAGACCAGCGTCCCGGCCGTATCTGACGGCTCCTCAAAGCTCGAGAGCACCCGCAGTTTCACATTATAGCGCATCGCCAGTTCAACGGAACGGGTTTGCAGCACCTTGGCCCCGAGCGAGGCCAGTTCCAGCATTTCCTCGAACGCGATCCGGTCGAGCTTGCGCGCCTTGGGGCTGATCCGCGGATCTGTGGTATAGACGCCATCGACATCGGTGTAGATATCACAGCGTTCCGCGCCAAAGGCTGCGGCAAAGGCCACGGCAGAGGTATCCGATCCGCCCCGCCCCAGCGTGGTGATGCGCCCCTCTGGGCTGATCCCCTGAAAGCCTGCGATCACCGCCACGCGCATACCCTGGGCAAAGCGACCGTTCAGGTTGTCGGTCGGGATCTCCTCGATCCGTGCGGCGGAATGCGCGGAATTCGTCCGAAGCGGCACTTGCCAGCCCTGCCAGCTGCGGGCGGGCACATCCATGTCCTGAAGCGTCAGCGCCATCAGGCCCGCGGTCACGTTCTCGCCGGAGCTGACCACGGCATCATATTCGCGGGCGTCGTGAAAGGGCGAGATGTCATTCACCCAGCCAACCAGTTCGTTGGTCTTGCCGGACATCGCCGAGACGATGACGATCACATCATAGCCCTTTGCCACCTCCAGCCCCACGCGCTTGGCGGCGCGGCGGATGCGGTCGAGCGTGGCGACGGAGGTGCCGCCGAATTTCATCACGAGAATGGGCATGAGTCATGTCCTGGGACGGCTTACCGCGCGCGGTTTACGCGCGGGTTGTGCCCTGCGCAAGAGGGCAGGTGATGCCAGCGCAGCAGGACGGAGAGCTCTGGCCGATCTCAGTAGGGGTGCTCACGTCCGTCCCAGGCCAGAAAACAGCCGGTCGTCTCGAGAGAGAGGGTCGCGAAGCGTTGCGCAAGTCCGTCGATCGCCTCGTCCAAGGATATATCCGCCTCCGGGCCGCCCATGTCGGTGCGCACCCAGCCCGGATGATAGATTCCGACGGCGATGCCATCGCCGCGCAGGTCGGTGGCCAGATTGCGCCCGAGATTGAGCGCGGCAGCCTTGGAGGCGCGGTAGATATAGCTGCCGCCCGGCGCGCGGCTGTGGCTGGCCATCTGGCTGGAGAGTATCGCGATCTTGCCTGCGGGCGCGGCCCGCAGATGCGGCAGCAGCGCCTGGATGCTCAGAAACACGCCAGTGACATTGGTGGCAAAGGTTTCGGCCCACATTGCGGCGGGATATCCGGTGTCGAGCAGTTGCCCCTTGTCGTGATAAATGCCCGCGTTGCAGATCATAAGATCGACCGCCTGACCCGTCAGCGTGTCCGCCAGTGCCGCGCAGGAGAGGGGATCGGCGACATCGAGCGGCAGGAGATCGCCCGAGGGCTGCCGCGCGGTGCCGGTGACATGGGCGCCCGTCGCTCGATAATGATCGGCCAGCGCCTTGCCGATGCCGCGATTTGCCCCGGTGATGACGATGTGCATGACGTTATCCGGCGTGGTTCAGTTCGAGTTGCGGCGCGGCGTGAAAGGCAACGGGGCCACCGGCACGCCATCCTCGATCAGTTTGCGCGCATCCTCGAGCCTGGCCTCCCCGTAGATGCTGCGCTCGGGAATCAGGCCGTCATGCATGTCGCGCGCCTCGCTGACAAAATTCAGGCCGACATAATCGGATTGTGCCTCGATCCGGCGGCGCAATTCGGCAAGCGCCTGTTCGGCAGGATGATGCGCCGTCGTCAGCGGCGATCGGTCGGTGTCGTGAGCGGATTGCAGATTCGGCGCCATCAGGGCCTTTTCCACCTCGTGCGACCCACAGACGCCGCAGGCCACCATGCCAGCGGCATACAGCTTGTCAAATGTTGCTGCCGACTGAAACCAACTGTCGAAGCGGTGGTCCTCGGCGCATCTGAGGGTGAATTTGATCATCAAGTTATCCGGTTGCGTTCATCATCACAGTTACGATCCATCCCGGAAAGATCAAGGACATCCTCTTGGCTCTGCATCAAGAAACGCCCTTGACGCAAGGTTAAGCTACGCCAGTCCCGCGACTGCGACAGCCAAGGGTGAAGTCCCTGTCAGGCCAAGGGGCCAACCGTGGCCCTTCAACGGAAAGATGCAAGGTTTTTCGCTCGAAACAGGGCCGGATGAAACGTCTCAGAGAACGTCTTTGTTGGTCTGACCGGAGTGCGCAGCCTCTTCAAGCTGCAACAAGAGCATGGTTTGCAACTCCGCTTCCAGTTCGCGGGCGCGGGCAATATAGGCCGCGTTGTCGGTGATCGGGATACCCGGATCCCACAACTCGGCCAGTTCGCGCACCGATCTGCGGTCATGCTGGTAGAAGGTCCGTTCCAGCTCTGCCGCCTCGAATTCGGTCAGGCCCATGGTTTCCAGCACATAGCGCCCGGCGCGCAGGGAGCTGTCGAACATTTCGCGCACGATCTGATTGGCGCCTGCCTGATAGAGGCGAAAGACCTCGGTGCGGTCGCGGGCGCGGGCGATGATGTGCAGATCGGGACGTTCGCGGCGGGCAAAGCTGACCAGACGCACCGCCGCATCGGGGTTGTCGAGCGCCGCCACCAGAACCCGCGCCTGACCGAGACCAGCCGCATGGAGAAGGTCAGGCCGCGTGGGATCACCAAAGAACCCCTTGATCCCGAAGTCGCGCATCCGCTGGACGGCGCCAAGATCATGGTCGAGGACGACCGTCTCGAAGCCGCTTGAGCGCACCAGCCGGTTGACCACCTGTCCAAAGCGTCCGATCCCCGCGATGATCACCGGGCCGGTGCTGTCGATCCTGTCGGGATCCGGACTGTCGGCCGTGTCCCGCATCCGTTTCGAAATCCACTCAAAGAGCAGAAACAGAAGCGGGGTGATCAGCATGGTCAGTGCGATCACCAGAAGCAACCGTTCGCTCAGCCCGTGCGGCAGGACGTTCTGCTGATCAGAAAAGGCGATGAGGACGAAGCCGAATTCCCCCGCCTGCGCGAGCGACAGGGTGAACAGCCACAGGTCGCGCCCGCGCAGGGCAAAGGCGCGCCCCAGCACATAAAGGATCGTGCCCTTGGTCAGGATCACCATCATCGCCAGCCCGACAATCAGGAACGGGGCGCCGAAGAGTTCGGCAAAGTCGATGCCCGCCCCCACGGTGATGAAGAACAGCCCCAGCAGCAGACCCTTGAAGGGCGCGAGATCGCTTTCCATCTCGTGCCGGAATTCGCTGTTGGCCAGCACGACGCCCGCCAGGAATGCGCCGAGCGCGGGCGACAGGCCGACCAGCGTCATCAGAAAGGAAATCCCCACCACGATCAGCAGCACAAGTGCTGTGTACATCTCGCGCAGATGGGTGGCGTTGATGAACCGGAAGACCGGCCGGGTAAGATAGACCCCGGCGAAGACGATGGCGGCGACCGCAGCGATGGTCACCAGAGTCGCCCCCCAGCCGGGCAGCCCGGCGATGAAATTCTGCGCGGCCTCGTGCGGGGCCGTTGCATCCGCTGCGCCCGCGCCCGTGCCGTCGCGCGCCAATACATCGCTTAGCACCATATCGGCGGTCTTGGGCAGCGCCAGCAGCGGCAGGAAAGCCAGCATCGGAATGACGGCGATATCCTGCGCGAGCAGCACAGAAAACGCCGCGCGTCCGCCGCCCGTCCGCATCAGTCCCTTTTCCGACAGCGTTTGCAGCACGATAGCTGTCGAGGACAGGGCGAGGATCAGCCCGATGGCAAGCGCCACGCTCACCATCGCGCCGAGGGCGTAGATTGCGATGCACATGGCGGCCAGAGCGGTCCCCCCGATTTGCAGGCCGCCCAGACCCAGAAGCCGCTGGCGCATGTCCCAGAGCGCGCGCGGCTCCAGTTCCAATCCGATGAGAAACAGCATCATCACGACGCCGAATTCCGCCACATGCTGCAATTCCGCGGTTTCATGCCCGCCCACCAGACCCAGAACGGGTCCGATCAGAATACCGGCCGCGAGATAGCCCAGCACCGAGCCGAACCCAAGCCGCGCCGCGATCGGCACCGCGATCACGGTCGCCCCGAGGTAGATCGACGCCTGAAACAGAAATCCGTCCATATGGGCAAGTCATCCGGTGCAGTGATGGCCCAAGCGGAGCCATGGCAAGAGATTAGCCTTTCGGCATGCTCAACACCACATCACGCCCACGCTTTATATAACGCAGTTCACCGTCGCTGATGGCCGACACCTTGCCGCCATCGATCCGGTCGCCAACCTTGACCTTTTCATAACGTCCGTTTGCCATCCGGACCAGGGCACGGCGATTTCCGGGCGAGCCATAGACGCCGATCAGGTTGATGTCGCGCAACTTGATCGCCTTGCTTTCGGTGGCGGCGCGCGCGATCGAGGCGCTGCTGGGAATCGTGGGCGCGGTGCGGATTGCGGCGACCAGTTCAGGCTCGCCGTCATCAATCGGATCCGCAGGGGCAGTGCGCACCGTTGGCGCGACCGAGGCAACGGGTGCTGCGGCGCTCTCCTGATTGTTGGGCCGAAGCTTGGGTTTGAGAGAGGCGGCGACGGCTTGCGCGGTTGCCGCCGGGGCTGGTGTGGCCACGGCTTCCGCCAAGGCGGCGGCCACCGCATCAGGATCGGTCCTTGTGGCCTGCTGCGCCGCAGCTGTCACCGAGACTGGACGGGAGCGCGGCCGCAGCGCTGCCAGTTCCACCCGCGTGCGGCCCGAGAGCGCGCCGCGTTCACCCTGTTCGACAAGATCATCCGGTCGGGTGCGCGGTCGGATGGCGCCAATCCGCCGGACTGCCGCGAGGTCTTCGGCCGTTTGTTCTGTGTCCGGCGCCAACACCGACCGAACCGGCATGTCCGGCGGTCTCAAGGGAGGGGGGCCGGCCTGCACCCGGACGCCATCGGGGGTCAGCACCCCCCCCGGCGTTGCCTTGACCAGGCCGCGCGCATCGAGCGCAAAGACGGTTCCGGCTGGCGCCGGCGCTGACGGCGTGGCAGGCGGTGTGTCACGCCGCATCCGGGACAGGTCGGCCAGGGCGAGCGCGTCCTGAAATCGCACCGCCTCGTCAATCGAGGTCTGATACAAATCATCAAGATTGGTCAGTTCTGGCACTTCGGGCGGGACCGGTCCGATCTGCCAGATACCGGTGGCCGCGTAGCGTGCGAGCGCCTCTTCTGGCGTCAGCTCGGGCAACGGTCCGCCGGGTTCTGGCGTGGTCGATGGGGTCGAAAGGGGCGCTGTCGAGATCTGGGGATCGGCCTCGGGCATGGCCTCTGGCGTCTCGCTGGGCGTGGGCAGCGCGAGTTCCGGCGAGGCGGCTTCTGGGGCCAATGGTTCGGCGGGGCGGATCACTTCCGGAAGATCAGGTGTGATGGCAATCTGCGGCTCGGGCGCGCGGAAGATCCGCACCAGACCGGTTTCAGAGGATATCGTTGCCCAGGCGGCCACCCCGATCAGGAGCACCAACAGGATCGCGGTCAGGATCAGTCCGAGAAACCGGGGCTTGCCGCGGCCGCGCACGGCGTCGCGCGCGCCGAATATCGTCATGCGCTGGGCCTCGTCGGCGGGGCTTTGAAGGGCGACCGCAGCAGCCAGACCGGTCGGCCGAAGGGCTGCGCTGTTGATGGTCGGGGCGCTGGTTTCACGCGTCAGATCGGTGTTGATCTCCGAAGCTTTGGCGCCGTTGAGATAGGGCGCGCTGCCAGCGCGCGGCACGTCCAGAACGGTGGCGGTGTCTGCTGTGGCGGTAAATCGTGCGGCCCCCGCAAGCCGGGGCGCCGCGTCAGTCAGCGAGGCGGCGCGCTCTGCGCGGATGCTGGAAAAGGCCGGAAGAGGGGTGGTTTCCGTCTTGTCAGGCGCGGCCGCAGCGAGAGGGACGACGATGTCGTGCGGCATCACGACGGCCGCGGGCGGGGCCGGGATGACCCCCGGCCGGGGCGTGCTCGGGATGTTCGTCTCCGGCAGGATCGTGACCGGAGCATCGTCACGTTCGATCTCCGGGCTATTGCCGACAGGACCAAAGAACGGCTCGCCAGCAAAGCCGTCGGGATCGGGGCGCGCGACAAAGCTCACGGGATTGAACCGATGTTCGCGCGCAAAGCTCTCGGCCTCCCGAAGCGTCTCGCGGGCAACGGCGGCGACTTGAACGCGCGTATCCGTCTGAACCCAGTCAAAGGCCAGTTCGTTCAACGCATAGGGCGTGGCCCCGTCGAGCGCATTGGCAACCAGCGTCGCCACATCATCGGCAGGTGCATCGTCGGCGTCGAGATCAAGATACTTGATCTGCTCGTCGGGGATGATGACCTTGCACGCCAGAACCCCAGCATCAAGCGCCACCGCCTTGTCGCGCAACCCGGCAAGCGCTCCTGTCAGATCCGCGTTGTCAAGGGCGACCTCGCCCAACAGATGCCATCCCGCGCCATCGGCACGGTGCAGAAGGCCGATGCCTTCAAAGGACAGGGAAAGGGCAAAGTTCGGTTTCATCGCTAATGGTGTATCATTGGCTCGGCGGCTGCGGGAGTCCCGATATCATTGCCCCGGATTTAACGCAGCTTGTCGCCGATTCCAATCACTTTGCCATCATCTCAGGTCTCGTCTCCGTCTTATCCGCCGATCTTTGCCAGTGCCTGTTCAAGATCGGCAATGATGTCCTCGGCATCCTCGATCCCGATGGAAAAGCGCACGACATTGGGGGCCGCCCCGGCCGCGCTCTGCTGTTCGGGCGTCAGTTGCCGATGCGTGGTCGAGGCCGAATGGATGACCAGCGAGCGGGTATCGCCAAGATTGGCGACATGGCTGAACAGTTCCAGGTTGTCGACCAGTCTGAGGCAGGCGTCGTATCCCCCCTTGAGGGTGATGGTAAAGAGGCTGCCCGCGCCCTTGGGACAGATCCGCGCCATGCGGTCATGCCAGGGCGAGGAGGGCAGGCCGGCATAGGTGACAGCCGCGACGGCGGGATGCGATTCGAGCCATGTCGCGACCCGCACCGCGTTCTCGACATGCCGCGCCATGCGCAGGCTCAGCGTCTCGATCCCCATCAGCGTGTAATGCGCCGCCTGCGGATTGAGCGTCATGCCGAGATCGCGCAGGCCGATGGCGATGCCGTGAAAGGTAAAGGCGAGGGGGCCGAAGGTCTCGTGGAACTTCAGCCCGTGATAGGCCGGTTCAGGGTTGGAGAGCGAGGGGAACTTGCCGCTTGCCGACCAGTCGAATTTACCCGAATCCACCACCACGCCGCCGGTGACGGTGCCGTTGCCCGTAAGGAACTTGGTCATCGAATGCACCACCAGCGTCGCGCCATGCTCGATCGGGCGGCAGAGATAGGGCGTGGCCGAAGTGTTGTCGACGATGAGCGGCAGCCCCGCCTTGTCCGCGATTGCCGCCACCGCGTCGAGATCGGTGATATAGCCGCCCGGATTGGCGATGGTTTCACAGAAGATCGCCCGCGTGCCGGGATCAATCGCCGCCTCGATGGCCGCCAGATTGTCGAAATCGACGAACTTCGCGGACCAGCCAAAGCGCTTGATGGTGTGGCTGAACTGCGTGATCGAGCCGCCATAGAGCCGGGTCGAGACCACCACATTGCAGCCCGGTGACATCAGCGGAAAGAGCGCCATGATCTGCGCTGCATGGCCCGACGAGCAGCAGACTGCGCCGGCGCCGCCCTCAAGGGTAGCGACACGCTCTTGCAGCACCGAGACCGTGGGGTTGGTGAGGCGTGAATAGATATAACCCACCTCTTGCAGGTTGAAGAGCGCCGCAGCGTGATCGGCATCGCGGAACACATAGGCGGTCGTCTGGTAGATCGGGGTCTGGCGGGCCCCGGTCGCAGGATCGGGCCGGGCACCAGCGTGAATTTGCAATGTGTCGAATCCGTAGGCCATTCATCGGTCCTCCCTTGGGAAATGCTTGCAAACCGGGATACGGCATAGAAGTCTGCGCTGCAACGGGCGTCAGGAAACAGATCATGGCGCATCCCTGTCATCTGGCGTTCGTGATCCCGCCCTCGGTGCGGTTCAAGGGAGAGCCGGGCGAGCAATGGACGATGTTCTTCCGTGATCCCTCGGGCAATCCTGTCGAGGTCAAGGGCTTTGCCGATATGGCATCGGTGTTTGCCGCCTGAACGGGGCGAGACCCGGACGACTGCCGCGGGCGCTCTGCCCCATGTCTATGTCTGGCTTCACCCTCAGCGCATCCAGTAGCCGTTGCGCTTGAGCGTGTTGCGGATCACCTGTTCGCGACGCGGCAGGGCGTCGCGGTCAAAGAGCGCGCGCGCCTTGGCGCCGCGGCCCTGATAGATCATCCGCTTGGCGGGCTCATGGTCCTTGAGCAGCTTCTTGATCCGGTTGGGGGCCGTGACCCGTTCCAGCACCGATACAACGTGATCGGACTCGCGCGCATAGAGCAGCGGCAGGGTTCGGTAATGGCAACTGACCGCGCCGTCCAGAAATCCGGGCGGCAATGCATCGCGGCCACCGCCAAGCGCATGGATGACCAGCGGCAGCGCCACCTGATCGAGCCAGGGATCGAGCGGCTGACAGATCAGGTCCGGCGGGGCGTCATCGCGGATCGTCAGCGCGTAGTCGAGGAAGCGTCGGCCAAAGACATGCGGGCACCGATAGTAGAAGAATCCGGCGTTGAAGTAGAGATAGCGCTGCCAGTATTCATCGGGATGCGTGCAGTCGAGCGAGGTCTCGAAGTCCAGCCCGAAGCGGTCGTAGAGCGATTTCCAGATGGCGGTGTAGCCGGGGCCATAAAGCTCTGGCTGCGGCCAGGTTCCCTCGCGCCGGAGCGAGGCACTGGGCTGGGTGAAATCGAAAGGCACCGTGGCCAGATCGCCGGTGATCAGCGTGTCGGTGTCGAAGAACACGAAGGGCTCGCCCTCGGGCAGCGCGAAAAGCGCCTCGATCTTGTTGCCGTAGGGGTAGGCATGGCCGAAATGACGGCTCTCGAAGGGCAGGATCTCGGCCCCGAGATCGGTGAGCAGGGCGCGGGTCTCTTCGCCCCTGATCCGCGGATCACCCGGCCAGAGCGGTCCGGGCTGCGGCTCGGCCACGAAGAGACGACCCGAAAAGGCCGGGGACTGGTCGCGCAGCGCGGCGGCAAAGATGAGCGCCTCGTATTGCAGACGACCGCCCTGGGCGATCACGAGGATATTGTAGGAGGTTGCTGTCACTGCCTGTCCCGTTCCGGTTCTGCTCGCTTGCCTCTGAGCACTATAGCGTCCCGAAGGTGATTGCAGAAGGGCGCAGGTCGGGCTGTTTCCCGGTCGGCGGTTCAGCCGCCCGCCTTGAGCCGCCGGCCTTCGGCGCGGCAGATATCGTCGGCCTCGCTCATGTTCATCGTGGCAGGCCGTTCGATCGCGCGGTCCCACAGCACCCGTTCCCGGGTATAGAGCTGGCAGACCACCGTGCCCCTGGCACTCTGCACCACGACTGGCTCGGTCTCAAAGGATTTCCGATCGACGCAAGCGGCGGTGAACAGGATGACCGACAGCGCGATCGCGCTCTTGAGAGAGAGCAGCATGGCACGGGATTCCTTGCTCTTGATCCATACGCGCCCAAGCATAGCGCCGGAGCGCAAGCCTGTCACGGGTGTCACACCGACATATCCGGGATTCGCGATCACAAGACGTTGAAACCAATCTCCAACCCACAGCGCGCCCTGACGATTTGTCATTGGAGGAAAATGGTGGGCGACCCAGGAATCGAACCTGGCGTGCGTCTCCGCGAGCCAGCTCCTTAAGTTCGTCTATTTAAAGGTTCTACGAGTCACTTACTGGCTCGTTTACGCCAGTTCAAAGCTCTCTACGCCGCATCATTCCAATAAGTCCCAAGCCAGTTATCAAAAGCAGTGACGATGCTGGCAACGGGACTGGGACAACCGTGAACTGATGTACATAAGCTCTCCAGGAAAAATCAAGGTCTTGAAAGCGCGCATAATACGGTGCCCCTGTAAACACACTGAGCAATGCGCTGTCGCCGGGCTTTCTGCCGCCCTCGAAACTAGAGTCATCACCAAAATATCCAATAAAAGGATCAAACACTCCGAATCTATCGTCACTGACAAAGCCGAAACCACCTTTACAGGAAGAACTTGCTAACCCGCATTCATCGAATTGTAATTTGTCTGAATCAAGCCTCGCCGAAAATGAAACGACTTCGCCAACATTCAACATAAAGTCAGCTGGAGGAAAAAAACCTGCGGCGACATTTCTTGAATCAAGAAAATCGAAGGTAAGTACCGGAGTGCCACTCTGTCCCGAGAAAATTTTTACTTCGCTGTAACCAAAAACATCAACTCGAAGTTTCAAATCAACGTTTCTTATGGTCGATGCTGACGCAATCCCGCCAATCAAACAGAGCAGCAATCCAAAAACGACTCTTATCATAACGCTACTCTCCTATTCAGACATTGAAGTTTAACAAGAAGATGAGATCGCACAAGTGATTGACTTTATTGTAATGAGATTCGTGAGGGCCGACAACGATCTACGTTTCCATTGACATGATAGGCTGATCTATGCCTTTCAGTTTTTTGTCTGCGTCGGCGAATACAACTTTAAAGTGGCAGTGAGGCTCGAAGCGCTGCCGCCGCATCTCGACACGCTACAGGAATGGCATCGGGGCCAAATCATACGACGTTCTCGGATAAGATGGGCGAGTCCAAGAACGATCTGCATACAACATGCTTTCAAACAAATGCACATAGCCGATCTGGCCGCAGTTGTCTCTCCGCTAAGTATTTGATTTTTAAGTGGTGGGCGACCCAGGAATCGAACCTGGCGTGCGTCTCCGCGAGGGAGTTACAGTCCCCTGCCACACCTTGCGGCCTGTCGCCCACTGGCCCGGCGCGCGCGCCTGACGTGGGGGGCTGATTACTCGCGGCTTAGACAGGCGTCAACCGGAAAAACGCTTGCACCCCCCGCGTGGCCGGTGCAGTGTCGCGCGCCTTGGGACAGGGGGCAGAGCGATGAAGAAACCCCGTTGGGTGATCGACAAGGAACAGGCGAAACGTGCCTCCGCCGCGCAAACCGTCTGGCTCTTTGGTCTGCATGCGGTGCGCGACGCGCTGGAAAATCCGCGCCGCGAGAAACTGCGACTTGTCGTGACCCGCAACGCCGCCGACAAGCTGTCGGATGCGATTGCCGCAAGCGGCATCGCGCCCGAGATCGCCGATCCGCGCAGCTTTGCAGCGCCGCTTGATCCGGGGTCGGTGCATCAGGGGGCCGCTCTAGAGGTCAAGCCGCTCGACTGGGGGCCGATCAGCGAGGTTTGTCTTGGCGACGGGGCGCGCGCGCCGCGCGTGGTGCTGCTCGACCGGGTGACGGACCCGCATAATGTCGGCGCGATCCTGCGCTCGGCCGAGGTTTTCGGCGCGCGGGCGGTGATTGCGCCCCTGCATCACGCAGCCCCCGAGACCGGCGCGCTGGCCAAATCCGCGAGCGGCGCGCTGGAACGGCAGCCCTATCTGCGCGTGCGCAATCTGGCCGAGGCGATCACCGAATTGCAGGCCATGGGCTATCGGGTTCTGGGGCTGGCGGGCGAGGCGGAGATCAGCATCGAGACCGCCCTCGATGGCCACCGCGACCGGCCCGTGGCGCTGGTGCTGGGGGCGGAGGGGCCGGGGTTGCGGCAAAAGACCCGGGAGAGCGTCGATGCGCTGGTGCGGATCGACTTTGCCAATGAGTTCGGCTCGCTCAATGTGTCGAATGCGGCGGCGGTCGCGCTCTATGCCGCGCGGGCCTGAGGTATCGCCGCAGCATCCTCGAAGGCCGCGAGAAATCGGCCCTTGATCATCCAGCTGAGGCCAAAGGCGATGAGCCCCGCCGCTTCGCAGAGGAAGGTCAGATGCAGTTGGTCCCAAAGCGCCTCGATGGTTTCGGCGAGAGGGGCGGGCAGGATCAACTCCAGCGCAGCGGCCTTGATGGCAAGCACCCCAACCACGGCAAAGATCACCCGTCCAAGCGCGCGATACCAGCCGTTGCGCCGGTCCTTGCGGTTGCCCCGGGCGAGCGCCGCGGTGGAATTGATGCGGGTGAAGACGTAAAAGGAGAAATAGCCGAGGATGAGGAACATCACCCCCGCCGCGCCGAAATGCAGCAGCTTGAGGGCGATGGGCACATCGCCCGCAAAGCTCGGGAAACTGGCCCAGAAATCCAAGGACGGCGCGCCGGTGACAGTGCCGCCGGGTGGATGAAAGCCCTCCGAGCCAAGCGCGTCCGTGAGATAGACACGCGCAATGTCGGCCCCCTCGAAGCGGCATCCCGATCCGGTGGTCGGCACGAAGGCCACGATCACCGCGGCAAGGCCTGCAAGTTTGAGCACGATGACGTCGATCCGGTGCCAGCCAAGACAGCCTTCGCGCGTGGGGGCCTGAAAGCCGTAGAAGAACATCAGCAAGAGGCCGATGAAACTGAGCGCGCCTACCAGAATGTCACCACCGATGCGGGTGAAGTAGTAATGGCTGATCGAGGAGTGAAAACAGGAGCCGGTCAGCAGGGATACGAGCGGCAGCGCCAACGGCAGGCCGAGCGCCACGTAGCCCACGCCGAGATTGAGGCGGCGCAGATCGACATCAAAGGGCAATTCCTGCGCGCGCACGGCCTGCGGTGCGCGTGGCGAGGGGGCGGCGGGCGTGTCGGTCATGGGCTTTGGTCCATTGCGGCAGGGTGCCGTGATCCTAGCATGCAGGGCGTTGCCCCGCGACGGTGTTTGTGCGGCGCCCGGCGATCAAGCGGCGGTCACATGTATATTACAAACTCTTTATATTCTACGATTCGGGCCTACATCTGTCCCGAAGGCGTCGATACGGAACATTGACGCTTTCTATCACTGTCCCTCGTTCCGCGACTGGCGCCCAAGCATTGTCTTGGGCGCTTTTTTATTCGACGGATTTGTGCTTGGTAAGGCGCATGGCCGAGATCTATTCCGATTCCCACCTGCGCGAGATCCTGACCCGCACCCGCCGCGTGGCGGTGGTTGGCGTGTCGATGAACCCGGTGCGCCCCAGTTTCTACGTGGCGCGCTATCTCAGCCTCAAGAAGTTCGACGTGGTGCCGGTCAATCCCGGCCATGCCGGCGAGAGGCTGTTTGGTCAGCGCGTGATGGCGCGGCTTGGCGATATCGAGGGTGGGGTCGATATGGTTGACATCTTTCGCCGGTCCGAACATGTCGGGCCGATCGTCGAGGAGGCGCTGGCGGTGTTTCCCGGACTGCGCACGATCTGGATGCAGATCGGGGTGGAGAATGCCGAGGCGGCGGCACTGGCGCGCGCGCGCGGCGTCGATGTGGTGATGAACCGCTGCCCCAAGATCGAGTATCAGCGGCTGTTTGGCGAACTCAGGATGGGCGGCTTCAATACTGGCGTGATTTCGTCGAAACTCTGACGCCCCTTCGGACATCACCCGATCTCCGGAAGATGAGTATTTCTGGAACGATGAAAGCCAGGCTCAGCCTGCCTTGAAATCGGCCGCGATGCGCAACTCGCGCAGAGGGCGGACGCGGCTGATGCAGGCGGCATAGATCGGATGCGCCTTGTAGGCGGCGAGGGCGGACTCGTCCTCGAATTCGGCATAGACCACCAGATCGACATGGCTTTCGGTGATCGCATCGCTGTGCAGGTTGCGGCCGACTTCGAAATGCTGTGCGTGCGGAATATCCGCCAGCATCATCAGACCTTGCTGGATGGTATCGACGTCTTTGGGATTGGCAGCAGAGAAGAAAACAATATGACGAATCATGGGCTTACTCTTTGGGACGGGCGGCTTTTTCGGCGAGGCCGGACTGGCCCTGACGGCGCGTGAGTTCGGCCATCACCTCTGACAGGGTGACATCGCGAGACCGCAGCATGACCAGCAGATGAAAGAGCACATCCGCCGCCTCGCAGACCAGCCGGTCATGGTCGCCCTTGACGGCCTCGATGATCGCCTCCACCGCCTCTTCGCCGAACTTCTCGGCGCATTTATCGGGGCCCTTGGCCAGCAGTTTCGCGGTCCAGCTTGTCTCTGGGTCGGACGCGGCACGCTCGGCAATGATGCGGGCGAGATCGTCGAGCGTCATGCCGCGAGCCTCATCGGGATGCCGGCGGCGGCCATATGCGCCTTGGCTTCGGCGATCGAATAGGTGCCGAAGTGAAAGATCGAGGCGGCGAGCACGGCCGAGGCATGTCCCTCGATCACGCCTTCCACCAGATGTTCGAGCGTCCCGACGCCGCCGCTGGCGATCACCGGGATGTCCACCGCATCGGCAATCGCCCGGGTGAGGGGGATGTTGAAACCCTCTCTGGTGCCATCGCGATCCATCGAGGTGAGCAGGATCTCTCCCGCGCCCTTGCTGGCCACAAGCCGGGCGAAAGACACCGCGTCGATACCGGTGGCCCTGCGCCCGCCATGGGTGAAGATTTCCCATTTGCCGGGGCTGACGGTCTTGGCGTCGATGGCCACCACGATGCACTGGCTGCCGAACTGATCGGCGGCACGGGCCACGACATCGGGGTCGGCCACCGCGGCGGAATTGAAGCTGACCTTGTCGGCCCCTGCAAGCAGGAGGGCGCGCACGTCCGCCGTGCTGCGCACCCCGCCGCCCACGGTCAGCGGGATGTAGCAGGCCTCGGCGGTACGGCGGACCACGTCGAACATGGTGCCGCGATTCTCGTGCGTGGCGTGGATGTCGAGAAAACACAACTCATCGGCGCCTGCGGCATCATAGGCGCGGGCGGCATCGACCGGATCGCCCGCATCGCGCAGATCGACAAAGTTCACGCCTTTGACCACACGGCCATCGGCGACGTCGAGACAGGGGATGACGCGGGTCTTGAGCATGTCCTTGCCGTTCCATAGAGTGCACGCCGTTGTCTATGGGCAAATCGGTCAACATGCCAGAGGATATGGCGCGTCACCGCTTTTCTGATGAAGGAGTTTTCAATGAAACGGTTTCTTGTCGCCGCCGCGATCACCCTGATGGCCCTTCCGGCTGTTGCAAGTGAGGATGATATCATCAGGGTCAAATCTTCTGGCGATGTCGCCACCACCATGGACCGACTTGCGGCAGCCGCGACCGAGGCCGGAGCGACGGTCATTGCGCGTGTGGATCACGCGGCGGGGGCCGCGTCTGTGGACATGGACCTCGTGCCGATGCAGGTTCTGATCTTTGGCAACCCGAAGATGGGCACCGCCGCGATGCAGGATGATCCTCTGGCGGGATTGTTCCTGCCGCTGAAGGTGCTGGTCTATGAGGATGGCGAAGGCCAGACGTGGCTGGCCTATCAGGACCCCGAGGATATGTTCGACGATACGGGCATCAACGACGACGCCGAATACATCAAGATGATGACCGGCGCGCTTGGCAAGTTGACGGCTGCTGCCGCAGGACAGTAAGCCCCCCCCGCCGCGCTCACGTCCTGAGCGCGGCCAGGGCGGCCTTGAGGTCCAGCGCTCCGTCATAGAGCGCGCGTCCCGAAATCGCGCCATCGAGGGCCGCGCCGCAGTCGCGCAGTGCGATGAGATCGTCGAGAGAGGAAACCCCGCCCGAGGCGATTACCGGGATGCGCACGGCATGGGCCAGCGCCGCCGTCGCCTTGATATTCGGCCCCTGCATCGCCCCGTCGCGGTTGATGTCGGTGTAGATGATCGCAGCCACGCCCGCATCCTCGAAGGACCGGGCGAGATCGGTGGCGTCCACACCTGAGTCCCTGGCCCAGCCTCTGGTCGCCACCCGCCCGCCGCGCGCGTCGATGCCCACCGCCACCTGACCCGGAAAGGCGCGCGCCGCCGCGCGCACAAGGGCCGGGTTTTCCACCGCCACGGTGCCAAGGATCACCCGCGTGAGGCCTCTCGACAGCCATGCCTCGATCGTGGCCATGTCGCGGATGCCGCCGCCCAGTTGTGCAGGAACCTTGCACGCCCTGAGAATGGCCTCGACCGGGGCGGCATTGACCGGTTGACCGGCAAAGGCGCCGTTGAGATCCACCAGATGCAGCCACGCGCAACCCGCAGTGACAAAGTCCATCGCCTGCGCCGCCGGATCGTCATTGAACACCGTGGCATGGTCCATCTCACCACGCAGGAGGCGCACGGCCTTGCCATCCTTGAGGTCGATCGCGGGGTAGAGGATCATGCCGAGGGGTCTTTCTGCAAGTCGTCGGCGCGGTGTTGCACGAGTGTGCGAGGAATGCAACGCGACCCAACGTCAGACTTGATTTGCGCCGCAGGCATGGCTCAGGTTTTCGTCAGATGTCAGGGAGGATCAAGACATGCGTAAACTGATGATGATGACGGCGGTGCTGGGCCTGAGCGCGGGGGCGGCGATGGCCGATCCGCTCGAGGGATCTTGGCGGACGACGCCTGACGACAATGGGAATACCGGCCTGATCGAGGTCGCCCCCTGCGGCGCCAAGCTGTGTGGCAAACTGATGAAATCCTTCGATTCCTCGGGGGCCGAGACGGACAGCCCCAATATCGGGCGCAACATCATTTCTGAAACGGTGCCGACAGGCGACGGGCAATACAAGGGCAAGGTCTATGCGCCCGATCGCGACAAGACCTACAGTTCCAAGCTGCGACTCACCGGCAACACGCTCAAGGTCAGCGGCTGCTTCATCGGGATCTGCCGGGATGGCGGAACCTGGCAAAGGGTCGAGTAAGCCGTTCGCGACGGAGTTTCGGGCAAACGGGGCGCCTTGGATGCGCCCCGTTTAATGTGAGTTGACCGGTCGATGACTCAGGCACGCGGCTTGCGCCGCAGGCGCAGGGCCGCCAAGGCGCCGAACGCGGCGGCCATCAGCGGCAGGCCGGCCGGCCGACAGCGGAACCGGGGCCAGGGTAACGTTCACGTCGTCAAGCAGAAACGAATAGCCGCCGCGCGCGCCGCCCTGTCCGGTGACGCTGAAACTTGTGAGGTTGGTGAACCCGCTGAAGCTGACCGTCTCGAAATCGCTGGCCGGGTTGTCATTGGCAATCCCGTCAAAGACAAAGCTGAGCGATACGGTCGAGCCATCGGCGCGGTGGCCGAGAATGTCGAGAGAAGTCGAGGCGAAGGCGGCGAAGAACTGACCGGCGTTGCAGCCCTTTGCGGCGCGAAAACTGTTGAGATTGAACCTGTCACCGGTCACTGAGGTTACGGTGAGAGACGAGTTGACGGGCGCGGGTTTGGAGGGCTGATTGCTCATCCCGACACTGGTCGAGCCGCTTTCCGGCACCGTGGGCACGACGCCCGCAGGATAGGCCAGCATATCGCCCGAGGTTGCGGTAAAGCGGAATCCCTGGGTTGTGAACGCCGTGCCGAGTTGCTGGAAGCTGGTGAATTCCTCGAAATCGAGCGTTGCCGCCGTGCTGAGGCCGGGCAGGGCGCAGAGGGCTGCTGTCAGCATGGTCTTGACGTTGAGCATTGAAGGCATCCTTTCGAATGAAACTTCATTTTCAACGACGTAAGGCGCAACCATGTCATCGGTTTGAAGGATTGCACAAGGATTTGCGACAGGTCGGTCAGGATCCGCAGCGCGACGGCTCAGAGCACGCCACGCTCGCCCGCGCCAAAGACCGACCAGCCGGCACGGGAGGCGAGTTGCTCCATCGCCTCGGTGCCCAGTTTGGAATTGCCATAATGATTGAGCCCCGGCGACCAGACCGCGATGGAGGCCACACCCGGCACGATCGACAGGATGCCACCGCCGACGCCACTCTTGCCCGGCAGGCCGACGCGAAAGGCATAGTCGCCGGAACCATCATAATGCCCGCAGGTCATCATCAGCGCGTTGATGCGGCGGATGTGGCGCTCCGAGACCGGGCGCGGGACATCGGGACCGCCCACCAGAAACAGCCCCGCATTTGCCAGCTGCGTCACCGTCATTTCGACCGCGCATTGGTGAAAATAGGTGCCCAGCGTCAGGTCGGGCGGGTTGGTCAGATTGCCATGCGACCGCAGGTAATGCGCGAGCGCAAAGTTGCGGTGGCCGGTGGCGATCTCGGATTGGGCGATGCGGTCATTGATGTGGATCGTGTCATCGCCTGCCGCCGCCCGGATAAAGCGCAAGAGGGCTGCCAAGGTCTCACGCGGGGTCGAACCCTGGAGAACCGCATCGGTGGTGACAATCGCTCCGGCATTGATGAACGGGTTGCGCGGGCGCCCCTTTTCCAGTTCCAGAAGGAGCATTGAATCAAAGGAATGGCCCGATGGTTCGCGCCCGACGCGCAGCCAGAGCCCGTCACCAAGCTGGCCCAGCGCGAGGGCCAGCATGAAAACCTTGGATACCGACTGGATCGAAAACGGCACCTGCGCATCGCCTGCCACCAGTGTGGGCTGGCCCGGACGGGCGAGGGCGATGGCAAACTGATCGGGATCTATCCCGGCCAGTTCGGGGATGTAACTGGCCACCGCGCCGCGGTCCTCGCGCGCGCGGGCACTGGCTGCAATCTCGTTGAGAGCCGTTTGCAGCGGGGACGAGCCCATTCAAGGGATCCAGCGCAGGAAATTGGCAATCAGCCGCAGGCCGGTTTTCTGACTCTTTTCGGGATGAAACTGCGTGCCGACGATCGTGTCTCGCCCCACCACGGCGGTGATCGTCCCGCCATAATCGACATGCGCCAGAAGATCTGCCGGATCATCCACCCGAAACTGATAGGAATGCACGAAATAGGCGTGATCACCGGTGCACAAGCCGTCCAGCACTGGATGGGGCCGGTCGATCACCAGATCGTTCCAGCCCATATGCGGCACCTTGAGCGCATGATCGGCGGGGGTGATCGGCTCGACCGTGCCGCTGATCCAGTCGAACCCGGCAGTTTGCCCGTATTCCAGCCCGCGTGTGGCCAGCATCTGCATTCCGATGCAGATCCCCAGAAACGGCCGTCCGCCGGCAATGACCGCCTCGTCGATCGCCTCGAACACGCCGCGGTGATCAAAGAGGGCCTTGCGGCAGGCGGGAAAGGCTCCGTCTCCCGGCAGAACGACACGCGACGCCCGACGGATCACGTCGGGGTCCGAGGTGACGATGACGACACCCGTGCCCGTCTCCATCGCCATGCGCTGAAACGCCTTTTCGGCCGAGTGCAGGTTGCCACTCTCATAGTCGATGATGACCGTGGTCATGGATCAGAGCGAACCTTTGGTCGAAGGAATTGCATCGGCCTTGCGCGGATCGGTCTCGACCGCCTCGCGCAGGGCGCGCGCCACCGCCTTGAACGCCGCCTCTGCGATGTGGTGACTGTTGATGCCGTGCAGGGCTTCGACATGCAGGGTGATGCCGCCATGGGTGCTGAGCGCCTGAAAGAATTCGCGCACCAGTTCGCTGTCGAAGGTGCCGATCTTGGCGGTGGGCAGGTCCATGGACCACACCAGATAGGGCCGCCCCGACAAATCGAGCGCCGCACGCACCAACGCATCATCCATCGGCAGGAGGCACGCCCCATAGCGCCGGATGCCGCGCTTGTCCCCAAGCGCCTGCGTCAGTGCCTGACCGAGGGCAATTCCCACATCCTCGACAGTGTGGTGATCGTCAATGTGCAGATCGCCCGCGCAGCGGATCTTCAGGTCGATCAGGGAATGTCGCGCCAGCTGGTCCAGCATGTGGTCGAAGAACCCGACCCCTGTCCGATTGTCATAGCTGCCGATGCCGTCAAGATTTATCTCGACACTGATATCGGTCTCGGTCGTTTTCCGGATCACTGTGGCGCTGCGCATGGGGCCTCCGCTTGGGGTTCAGGGCGGTGTATAATCGGCGACAGGGCGAACGCCAAGGCCCAAGCGGCGATGGCTTGCAATCGCGCCCTCCCGCCCCTTGGCGATCCGGCGCCGCGCGCTGTTGCGCCCCGTCTGCCGGGAAATCGCCCCTAGTCCTCTGTCACGACAGTGATCTCACCGGCCCGAACCGCGGCCTTGAGCGCGGCATGGTCGCGTTCGGCCTGATCGGCGTAGGCCACGGCAAAATCGCCCATGGCATCGTCGCACTTGTCGGACGTCCCGAGATATCCGGTGATCGTCATCTGGATGTTTCCGGCCTTTGAGTGGGCGCGGGCGAGCACCCAGCCACAGAGTTCACCGTAAAGGGTCAGCAGAGTGCTGTCCATCGTTTCGACGAGCGGTTTGATCTTGGCGTCGCGCAACTGCCGGACATATCCCACCCGCCCCTCGACGCCGGTCGTCCAGCCCAGAAAGACATCTGTGGCGGGTTGCATCAGGCGCTGGCCCATGACGACCCGCTGCCCCGAATGCGCATAGGTGCTTTTACCCGCAAAAGGTTCGAGCACCGATGGCCGCGCCTCTTTCCATTGCAGAAAGAGCGGATCGTTGGTTGCCGACATCATGAGGGTAACGTAGCAGAAGGTGCCAACGCTTCCGATCCCCACGACCTTCATTGCCCCATCGACAAGGCGGTATCGATCCAGCAGTTCACGACGGTCTTCCGCCAGCGTGGCGCGATAGGCTTCTAGCCCTGCGTTGATGCGATCGGACAGAACTTCCGCACTGAGATCCGTGAGGTGGTAGATCAGCGGCGGGGCATCATGGATGCGGATCCTGCCGCCAGCCATCCCGGCCATTTCGGGATACACCATTTCCGAAGAATTGGCGGCACTTGCCTTGGCTATTCGCGCCTCGAGTCGCGTGCGCTCTGATCGGGGTGCGAGATCGAGCACATCTGCCGCGGTGATCCGTGAATACCAGATTTCGAGGGGGCTCATCTCGGAATAGGCGTGCAGATGCTTGCGATAGGATCGGGCGCAGGCCACAGCAGCGTCGCGGCCGTTCGACTCTTTCAGACCATTGCTGCGGGCGGCAAGCACGAAGGAGGCGACCAGCCGCTTGATGTCCCATTCCCAAGGGCCGCGCAGGGTCTCGTCGAAATCGTTCATGTCGAAAAGAATATTGCGTTCGGGCGTGGCAAAGCCGCCAAAGTTCATCAGGTGACAATCGCCGCAGATCTGAACGTTCACTCCGGTCACAGGTGTTCCGGCAAGATCGGCGGCCATCACGGAGGCTGAACCGCGATAGAAGGTAAAGGGTGATTGCAGCATCCGACCGTATCTGATCGGGACCAGGTGTTCGATCCGCCCGGCGTCGCCGGCGCGAAGGATGGCCAGCGGATCCACCCGCGTTTCGTCGCGCACAAAGGTTGCGTGTGTCTGGCGATGCGTCTTTTCACGCAACGCCTTGCCCGCGGCCATCAGCGCGCTCGAAGGAAGGAGGAAATCAGGGCTCGTCGGGGGGAATGTTCACAGGCCCCTCATCGCGGCGCTCTGTCATCCCTGACAGGTCCGTGTTCAGAGGAATGGGCGCGGACCTTTGCGGGGTTTCCAGACTCATGGTTTTCATAATGTCCGAACCATTGTGCCGTCTGCGGATGCCGTTCAGAGACCATCCTCTTGGCATCCCCATGGCTATACCTTTCGGCGCGATCTTACCTTGATCTCGAACAATTGAAATCTCGTTTCCTGTCAGTTTCCTTTGATTGAATCTCCGCATGGGACTCCGGTTTCGGCTGGACGAAAGTTCACGAGCGGATCAGTCCGGGGCTTGCGCGTCGCTCAAGGATGCAGGGCAGATCGTCGTTGGAAACTTCGGCTTTCAAATTCTGGCGACAGGTTTATCAAGGGCTTGCAGGCTGGAACTGATAACTTGGAATTTGGATGCGCGACGTTTGACCTTGGATCCCGCCCTTTTTCTGTCGCGTTGCGTGTCGGTCGATCTGGAGGTTGATCCGAAATCGGCCCGGCTCTTCGCCTTTGCGGCGGTGCGGGGCGAGGCGTCATTTGTCCATCGCTCCGGACCGTGGGCCACGCTCGAGTCGGGCCTTGACCGGCTGGAGGCGTTCTGCGACGGGGCGGCGCATCTCGTCGGCCACAATATCTTGCGCCACGATCTGCCGCATCTGGTCGCCAACCGGGCGCGGCTGGCGGGGTTGGGGGCGGCACCGATTGATACGCTGTGGCTGAACCCCTTGGCCTTTCCGCGCAATCCCTATCACCATCTGGTCAAGCATTATCAGGACGGTCGTTTGCAGGTCGGCCATGTGAATGATCCCGTAGAGGATGCGCGCCTGGCGTTACAGGTGCTGTCGGACCAGATCACGGCCTTTGCCCGGCTGGGGCAGGACGCGCCGGATGTGCTGATGACTTATCATCACCTGATCACGCGGGGTGATGCCTCGGCTGGGTTCGATGCGCTGTTTGAGGCCTTGCGCGGCCCGGCGCCCGGTGAGGCCGCTGCCCATGCCGCAACCCGTCAACTGCTGACAGGCCGCGCCTGCACGCATCGGCTGGAGCAGACGTTGGGCCGTCTCTCGGACCCGCGCAACGGCTGGCCAATGGCCTATGCGCTGTCTTGGATTTCCGTAGCGGGTGGGGATTCCGTGATGCCGCCCTGGGTGCGGATGCAGTTCCCGCAGGCCGGGCTGATCGTGCGGCATTTGCGCGATACCAACTGCGGCGACCCAAGCTGTGGCTGGTGCGCGGAGAAGAACAACCCCAACGCCGCGCTGGAACGCTGGTTTGGCTTTCCGTCCTTCAGACCGCAGCCCGTGGATGACATGGGCCGCCCCTTGCAGGAGCGTATCGTGGCCGAGGCGATGGCCGGCAAATCCGTGCTGGGTATCCTGCCGACCGGCACCGGCAAATCGGTCTGCTACCAGATCCCGGCGCTGTCGCGGTTTGACAAGACCGGGGCGCTGACCGTGGTGATCTCGCCTCTGGTGGCGTTGATGGCCGATCAGGTGCAGGGGCTGGCGCGGGTGGGGATTTCCTCGGTCGTGACGGTCAACGGGATGCTGTCACTGCCCGAACGGCATGATGCGCTGGAAAAGGTGCGGATGGGCGATGCGACGATACTCCTGATCGCGCCCGAACAACTCCGTTCGAACTCGATCCGCACGGTCCTGCAACAGCGCGAGGTCGGGCTTTGGGTGCTGGACGAGGCGCATTGCATCAGCAAGTGGGGCCACGATTTCCGGCCCGACTACCGCTATGTCAGCCGTTTCATCAAGGAATTCTCAGGCGATCAGGTGCCTCCGGTCCTGTGCCTGACCGCCACCGCCAAGCCCGAGGTGGTGCGCGATATCCGCGACCATTTCCAGACCCGCCTTGGGGTGGATCTGATGCTGCTGGATGGCGGCGCGGTGCGCACCAACCTGTCCTTTGCCGTGTTGCCGACGCAAAAGGCCACCAAACTGACCGATATCCTGACCGCGATCGAGGCCAACCTGCCGCCCGAAGGCGCATCCGGCGCGGTGGTCTATTGCGCAACACGCGGGGCGACGGAAAGGGTGGCGGAGTTCCTGAAAGGGCAGGGGCTGGCGGCTGACTATTTCCACGCCGGGCTGACATCCGAGCGTAAGCGCGAGGTGCAGGAGGCGTTTCGCACCGGACAGTTGCGGGTCATCGCCGCGACCAACGCTTTTGGCATGGGGATCGACAAGCCGGATATCCGGCTGGTCGTGCATGGCGATATTCCGGGGTCGCTGGAGAATTACCTGCAAGAGGCGGGCAGGGCCGGTCGTGATCAGGCGCCTGCCAATTGCGTGCTGCTGTTCGCCCTGGAGGATGTCGAGCGGCAATTCTCGCTGTCCGCCCGGTCGCGATTGGCCCGGCACGAAATCGGCGCGATCCTCAAGGCGTTGCGGCGGATGGATCGGCAAAAGTCGGGTGAAGTGGTGGCGACACCGGGCGAGATCGTGCGCGAGGAAAAGGATCAGGAGTTCGAACGTGACAAGGCCACCGATGACTCCCGCGTGAAAACAGCCGTGGCCTGGCTGGAGGAGGCGACGTTGCTCAGCCGCGAGGAAAACCGGGTTCAGGTGTTCCCATCGTCGTTGCGCATCCGGTCGGTGGATGAGGCGGCGGCGATCCTTGAGCGGGCGCAGATCACCGGGGTCAGGCGCAAGCAACTGATGGACCTTGTGCGCCATGTCATGAATGCGCCCGCCGATGCCGGGGTTTCGACCGACGACCTGACTGGCGCTTGTGGATTATCGGGGCGTGAGTTGCACCGGGCCTTTGCCGATCTGGAAACGCTGGGGATTGCCAGCAATGACACCGCCGTCACGGTCTATGTGCATCTGGCGGTCGAGGATGCCTCGGCCCGCCGTCTGGATCACGCAGGTCGGATGGAAGCCGACCTGATCGCCCTCATGCAAGAGGCGGTGCCGGATGCCGGAGGCGCCGAGGCGCACCCCCTGAACCTGACTGAAACTTGCCAGGCGTTGCGCGACAAGGGCCACCGCCATGTGCGGCCCGATCTGGTGGAAACGATCCTGCGCGCCATGGCGCAGGACGGGCGCGATCAGGATGGCGGGCGCGGCAACCTGACCCTGCGCAAGGCCAGCCGGACCACGATCTTTGTGCGCGTGGGGCGATCCTGGCCGGTGGTCGCGCGCACCGCCGACCTGCGGCGGCAGGGGGCGCAGGTTCTGTTGGCGCATCTGACGGGCAAGGTGGCCAAGGGCAAGCATGGCAAGGACATTCAGGTGGAAACCACCCTTGGCGCGATGCTGGATGCGCTCAACGGTGACGCGCTTCTGCGGGCCGAGGTGAAGGACATGACCCGCCTGATGGACCGCGCGCTTCTCTGGCTGCATGAACAGCAGGTCGTCACCCTTGGCCGGGGCCTGAGTGTGTTCCGCCCGGCGATCACGCTGCATCTGAATCCCAAGGGCGGACGGTTCACCGAACAGCACTTTGCGCCGCTGGAGGAGCATTACGGCGAGACGACGATCCAGACCCATGTGATGGCCGCCTATGCCGAAAAGGGGCTGGTGGCGATGGATCAGGCCCAGCGCCTGTCGGAGGATTACTTCGTTCTCGACCGCGACGCCTTTCTGCGCCGCTGGCTGCCGGGGCGGGGAACCGAAATCCGGCGGCAGACGACGGGCACGTCCTGGCGGACAATCGTCGATGCGCTGGATAACCCGGCGCAGGCCGAGATTGTCCGCGATGACCGCGAACAGACCAACGTGCTGGTGCTGGCGGGGCCGGGGTCGGGCAAGACGCGGGTGCTGGTGCATCGCATCGCCTACCTGATCCGGGTCAAGCGCGAAGATCCGCGCGGCATTCTGGTGTTGACCTACAACCGCCATGCCGCCGCTGAAATCCGTGAACGCCTGCGCCGCCTGATCGGGAAGGACGCGGCTAGGGTGTCTGTTTCCACCTGCCACGCGCTGGCGATGCGGTTGGTCGGGGTGAGCTTTGCGGGGGACGGCGATCCCGCGCGCAACTTTGACGGCATTGTCATGCAGGCGGTGGCTTTGCTGCGCGGGGACGGTCTGACCAAGCCCGAGGCCGAGGCCCTGCGCGAGACCCTGCTTCCGGGCTTCCGCTGGCTCTTGGTTGACGAGTATCAGGACATCGGCCCAGAGGAATACGCCTTGATCAGCGCGGTGGCAGGCCGTTCGCTGGAGGATCCCGATCTGCGGATCAGCCTCTTTGCCGTGGGCGATGATGACCAGAACATCTATGCCTTTGCCGGGGCATCCATCGATTTCATCCGTCGGTTCGAAGCGGAATATGCCGCCAAGCCCGTCTGGCTGACAGAGAACTATCGCTCCTCCGCCAACATCATAACGGCGGCCAATGCGGTGATCGCCCCGGCCGCCGCGCGGATGAAGGATGGCCATGACATCACCGTCAACCGGGCCCGCGCCAAGGCGGCGCCGGGTGGCGATTGGGCGGCGCTCGACCCGGTCGCGCAAGGGCGCGTCACGCTGCTGGACGCCGGGGGCGATGCCGCGCAGGCGGTGGCCGCGCTGCACGAACTGGTGCGCCTGTCACGGCTGGACCCGGATTGGTCCTGGCGCCGATGCGCGGTGATCGCCCGCGACTGGCGGCGGCTGGAACCTGTGCGCGCCTATGCCGAGGCGCTGGGCCTCCCGATCGACATGGCGAACGAAACCCTGCCCAGCCTGTGGCGCCTGCGCGAGATGCAGGGGGTCGTCCGCGCCCTGTTGACCGATCGCACCCGGCTGCTGACCATTGCCGATCTGGTCAATGTCCTGAACGAGCAGCCGCAATCGCGCTGGACCGACCTGATCGGCGAAGGCATCGGCGCGCTGGCGCGCGAACTGGTGGATAAGGCCGCGCCGGTGCCGGATCTGGTGCAATGGTTCGGCGAATGGGCGCGGGATGCGCGGGGCGAACAGCGCGGGCTGCTTCTGCTGACCGCTCACCGCGCCAAGGGGCTGGAGTTCGACCATGTGGCGATCCCGAACGGCGGCTGGGACCATCCGTCTCACGGCGAGGATCGCGATGCCCCGCGCCGCCTGTTCTACGTCGCCATGACGCGGGCAAAGTCAACCCTGACCATCCTGACAAACGGTCCCCACGCCTTTGTTCGCACCGGGGGCGATGCGATCCTGCCACGGCGCGTCCGGCCAGACATCGCCGCCCTTCCGCGCGCCCGTCTGCGCTATCTGCCGCCTGACCCCAAGCTGGTGGACCTGTCCTTTGCGGGGCGGCTGAAGGCGGGGCATCCCTCGCTTGCCGCGATCGCGGCCGCCCGGCCGGGCGACCCGGTCCGCCTGATCCGCGACGGTCGGCGCTGGTTGATCGAAAACGCTGAGGGCCAGACCCTTGCCCGCCTGTCCCGCAGCTTTGTTCCGCCCGAAGATGCGGCATTCCTGCGCGGCGAGGTGGCAGCTGTCCTGAACTGGCGGCGCGAGGATGGAGACGAGGACTATAGCCACCTCCTGCGCCGCGATACCTGGGAGGTGATCCTGCCCGCACTGGTCTTTGAAGCCCCGGTCCCAGCGCCCGGAATGGCGTCATTCAGGGGCGGACCGTCGCGCCTCATACAGCCCTGACCACAGCCCATGACGGGGCGAAAGTCCTCGCGCAGCGGTTACTCGTCCTCCAGCAAGATGACATCGCGTGCGGCAAAGCTGATTTCGGCGCTGCTGCCGACAGGCGGAGGCGGTTGATCCGGTCGGTTGAAGGTGTCCAGCGCAACCACCGCGCCGGCGACTTGTGCCCTGACCCGGATCACCGAGCCGAGGAAATGGACCTCGTCGATGGTTGCAGGCAGCACGATCTCCCGGCCCTCGACACGGCCAAGCCGGATCGCTTCGGGGCGGAGCGCCAGCGTCACCGTGTCACCCTTGCGGGCCGTGACCTTGCCCTTCGGCAGCGTCAGGCTGTGCCCTGCAATCGACAGCATCCCGGCCTCCGGGGTCTCCACCGTCGCCTTGAACATGTTCAGGGTGCCGACAAATCCCGCAACAAACCGGGTGCGCGGATTATTGTAGATCTCAAACGGCGCGCCCGCCTGTTCCGCCATGCCACCGTTCATCACCACGATGCGGTCCGAGATCGACATCGCCTCTTCTTGGTCATGCGTCACGAAGATGGTGGTGATCCCCAACTCGCGCTGAATCTCGCGGATCTCGTTGCGCAGCGAAACGCGCACCTTGGCATCGAGCGCCGACAGGGGTTCGTCGAGCAACAGCACTCGGGGCTGGGGGGCCAGCGCGCGGGCCAGAGCCACGCGCTGTTGCTGGCCCCCCGAGAGCTGGAACGGGAACCGCGTCGCAAGATCCGGCAGGCTGATCAGACGCAGCATCTCGACCACGCGCGCCTCGCGTTCGGCCCGCGGCACACCCTTCACCTTCAGCCCGAAGGCCACGTTGTCGGCGACGGTCATGTTGGGAAACAGGGCATAGGCCTGGAACATCATGCCAATGGCGCGCTGGTTGGGGCGCTGACCCGTCACATCCTGCCCATCGATCGAAATGGTGCCGGACGTTGGCGTCTCGAACCCGGCGACCATCCGCAGGACCGTCGTCTTGCCACAGCCCGAAGGGCCGAGCAACGAGATGAATTCGCCCTTGTCAACTCCGAGGTTGAAATCCTTGACCACGCGGTTCGCACCATAGATCTTTTCAAGGTTGGTCAGGTCAAGAAAAGCCATCAGCCCCTCGCCCTTTCATGCTTTGACAATCGTGTGACAAGCTGGATCAGCCCCATGCAGGCCCAGGTGATGGCAAAGGCGATCACCGCCAGAGCGGGCGGCTCATACGCCCGGTTTGCGCCGAGAAGCTGCATGAAGGGTCCGAATGCGGGGCGGTTCAGCAATGCAGCCATGGTGAATTCGCCAATCACGATGGCCAGCGTCAGAAACGCGCCGGACAGCACCGCGACCAGCACATTTGGCAAGATGATCCGCGCGAGGATCGTGAACCACCCCGCGCCAAGGCTTTGTGCCGCCTCGGTCAGGGTGGCCACGTCGATCGTCCGCAATCCGGTGTCCACGGCACGGTACATATACGGCAGCGCCAGGGTGGCATAGCCCATGGTCAGAAGGATGTCGGTTCCCAGCGCCGAACCGGTCAAAGGCAGATAGGACGATGTATTGTAGAGCCGGATATAGCCAAAAACGATCACGATGGCGGGAATGACCAGCGGCAGCAGGGTGATGAATTCGATGATCGGGCGCGCCTGCGGCAGTTTCAGCCGCACCCAATAGGCGGTGGGCACGACAAGCAGCACGCCAAAGACGATGGTTGCGGCGGCCAGGGTCAGGGAATAGCTGAAGGTCGCCCAAAAGCGCGGATCCTCGAACACCCGCGCATAGGCGTCAAAGGAATACACCCCCCGGCGCATCTTGAGGCTGAACTCGGTCATGCCCGCCAGAGGCAGAAGAAAGAACAGACCGCCGAGCAGGAGCGTCAGCCAGGCGAAGAAAGCCCTCATTTCAGCCACCTCTCCGACCGGGTTCGAAGAACGATATATGTGACATTCGCGAATCCGGTGATGGCGATCATGCCGAAGGCCAGCGCGTAGCCGAGATGCGGATTGCCCAGAACATCGCCCCGGATCTGCGCAAAAAGCTTGATCGGCACGATGTTGAGCTGCGGCCCGGTCAGCGCAAAGGCCGTGGCCACCGCCCCGAAGGAATTCGCAAACAGCAGCGCGAAGGTGCCCAGCAGAGACGGAAACAGGATCGGCAACGCCACCATGCGCCAGTATTGTGCCCCGGTCGCCCCCAGAACCGCCGCCGCTTCGCGCCATTCGCGTTTCAGCCCGTCCAGCGCGGGGATGATGATCAGGATCATCAAGGGAATCTGAAAGAACAGGTAGGTGATGACCAACCCCCAGAAGCTGAGGAGGTTGAACCCCATGGCCCGCAGGTTGATCCCGAATTCGGTCTTTAGCCAGAGCGTCACCAGTCCGGCCGGTCCGAGTGTTGCGATAAAGGCAAAGGCGAGCGGCACACCGGCAAAGTTTGACGCAACGCCGGAAAAGGTCAGCAGCGGGCTCCGAATGCGCTTTGGCAGTCCACCAAAGACCACCGCTGCTGCCATCGCAAAGCCGACACTACAGCCAAGCAGCGCCGTAATCACCGAGAGCTTGATCGACGTCCAATAGGCGCTCCGGATCGAAGCGGTGTTCAGGTCGAACATGTTCTGCAATGTAAAACTGCCCTCTGGTGACTGAAACGCACCAACCACGATCTTCATCGTCGGCAGGATCAGGAACAGAAGCGCGAAGGCCACGAAAGGCAAGATGCCCAGCCATTCGACGGGCAGCCGCCGTTTGGGCAGGCGGTGCGGGTGTGCTTGCGGCATGTGGTTGTCCCTGTCTGTCACGCTCCCAAGGCGTCTGTCGGCCTCGGTAAGGGGTGCCGGGCCCCGGCCTCGGCCAGGGCCCGGCGCTCATCTTGTCAGATTACTGGACGTTGGCGCCGACGACCGTATCCCAGCCGCCGGTGACAGCGGCCTTGTTCGCGTCCACCTCTGCCAGAGTCGGGAAATAGGCCGCCTCATAGGACGCAGCCGGGGGCAACGCATCCAGAAGATCCTGCGGGATCTTGCCTGCGGCCGCCATCGCGTTGAACCGCGCCGGGTGGCAATAGCCCTTCAGCCAGCCAAGCTGACCTTCGTCGCTGTAGAGATACTCCATCCACAGCTTCGCGGCATTGGGCTGCGGTGCATAGGCAGAGATCGCCTGCACATAAACACCAGCCAGAACGCCCGATGACGGCACAACGACCTCCACCGGGGGGTTGCCGGCCAGTGTGTCGCGGGCGGCAAGGGCGTTGTAGTCCCACATGATGACGATTGGCGTCGTGCCCTGTGCCAGCGTTCCGGTCTTGCCGATGACCGGGACGAAGTTGCCCGCGTCATTCAGCGCCTTGAAGAACTCAAGCCCGGCCTTGCCTGCGGCCTCACCCGACGCAGCGCCGGTTGACATGCCTGCCGCCAGAACCCCCAGAATGGCCTGGTTCGACGCACGTGGATCGCCCGCCAGGGCCACTTGCCCGGCATATTCCGGCTTCATGAGATCGGCCCAGTCCTGCGGGACGTTCTCGACCATGTCCTTGTTCACAAGAAAGGACATCACGCCGTAGTAGTCACCATACCAGTGGCCGTCGGCATCCTTGACGCCTTCGGGGATCTCGTCCCAGGTCGCGACCTTGTGCGCTTGGGTCAGACTTTCGGCCTTTGCGGTCGGTCCGAAGGCCAGGCCTACGTCCAGAACGTCCGGGGCTTGCGGTCCCTTGTTGTCCTTGTTGGCGCGGACCGCCTCGAGTTCGTCGGCGGACCCGGCATCGGGGTTCAGTTCGTTCACCTTGATGTCGGGATACTTGGCCTTGAAGCTCGCAATCACGTCGCCATAGCCGCACCAGTCATGCGGCAGGGCGATGGTGGACAGCATTCCTTCCGCCTTGGCAGCGGCTTCGATCTCGGTCAGCGATTGAGCAGAAACGAGCGTGGCAGACAGCAGCGCCACAAGGCTCGCCGTCGTTCCAAGCGTATGTCTTAACATGATTTGTTCATCCTCCTGTGTTGACCAACTTTCCGTGTCCCGCCGGTACAACGGGGACTTCAAGCGTGACGCGAGGCCTGTTGGCAGCTGGTGCGAACTTGTTACGCGGCAACTACTGATGTTTCTAGTTAAATTTTTATGTCACTCGGGTTTTCAAACAGTGCAGAGCGGTTGCGGGCAGCGCTCAGGCCAGCGGCGCGAACCCGGAATTCCAGCACAGCGGAGCTTCGGGAGAACGAAACGTCGCTCCCGCAAGGCCGGTCCCACCGCCCGCGATGGCGAATGATCCAATGGATTTCAAGGCCTTGATCAAGGTCAAAAGGAACATATACGAACGTTCGTTTTGACCTCCTGGCGGGCGTGGACCTCCCTTGCCCCCGGCCAGAACGGATCAGCCGCGCCCGGCACGTTCACGAAAAAGTGCATCGGCCACCACGAGAGCACAATCCGCCCAGGTCGGCAGATGTTCGGCGCCGTGGCGCGCCGCTGCGGCACAGACGCCACGCAGATCCGCATCTCCAAGCAATCGGCGCAGCGCATCGGCAAAGGCAACCCAGTCGTCGGGCGCTACCAAGAGACCCGCGCCCGGCGGAACCGTGTCGGGCACCGCGCCCGCCCGTGTGGCGATGATCGGCAACCCATGCCCCATCGCCTCGCCAAAGACGATCCCATAGCCTTCGTATCGGGTCGCCAGGGCAAAGAGACTGGCTTTGCGATAGAGGGCATCGAGCGTCGGCTGCGGCACCTCGCCTGAGAGGCGCACCCGTGCCGCAAGACCAAGGCTGTCCCTCAGGTCATGCAGCGCACGGGCGGTGTCGGGTTCGTGGGCGCGGCCCACGATCTCGGCCTGCCAGTCAAGATCGACAATTTCTGACAGCGCGCGCAAGAGGATGTCATGGCCCTTGCGGCGGGCCAGAATTCCCACCGAGAGGATGAGCGGTGGCGTTTCTCTGGGAACCGACCGCGCGACGGGCGGCAGCGCAAAGCCCGGTTGCGCGATGCTGATCCGGTGACGGGCGACGCCATAGGTCGTCTCGAGCAGGCGGGCAATGTGCGGGCTGGTGACGACGATATGGCGTGCCAACGCCAGATTGGCCGTTTCGCGTGCCGCCATCTGGCGGATCCTATCCGGGGGCAGACCGGGTTCCAGCGCAAGCGGGTGGTGCACGAGTGCCACGAGCGGCGCGCGCAGATCCGAGAGGCGTGCCGTGTCGAGCGCGCCGAAGGCAAGACCATCAACGATGACCGGGCATTGGGGCGGCAGATCGGCAAGCTGCGACAACGCATCCGCCATATCAGAGGCCGTCGGTGCGGGAAAGCTGTCGCCAAAGGTCAGATGGCGCAGGTCCAGCCCGGATGCGGCCAGCGCATCGGCCAGCCTGCGGTCGTAAAGATAGCCGCCCGTCAGCGTCCTGATATCGCCCGGCACGGCAAAGGCCACGGTGCGAGCGCGGGTCATGCGGCTGGTCCCGCCTCACAAAGACGCGGCGCGAGCAGCGGGCCGAGATCGCCGTTGACCGCCAGAAAGGACCCCGAGTCGAGCACCGAACGCCCCTGCCAGAGCGGCAGAACATCGCCACCTGCCTCGATCACCAGCAGCAGGCCAGCGGCCACGTCCCAAGGGCCGAGATTGCGCTCCCAATAGGCGTCGATCCTGCCCGCCGCCACATAGGCCAGATCGAGCGCCGCCGCGCCCCAGCGACGGATCCCGGCACAGTCGGGCATCAGGCCTTCGATATCTCTCAGGCTTTCCGGCAGATAGGTGATACGCCCGCCCGCCGGCACCCCCGTGGCGAGCAGAGCATGAGACAGCGTGACCCCGCTCGAAACCCGGATCGGCGACCCGTTGAGCCAGGCCCCTGTCCCCGTCCCGGCGCTGAAGGTCTCTTGCTTCACGGGATCATGGATCACGCCCGCGATGATCCGGTTGTCCTCTGCCAGGGCGATGGACACGGCCCAATGCGGCAGGCCGTGCAGGAAATTCGTCGTGCCATCCAGCGGATCGACGATCCAGCGCAGGCCCGAGGGATCGCCGGACATCCCCGTCTCTTCGCCCAGCCAGCCAAAATCCGGATGAGCGGCGCGCAACCTGTCCCGGATCAGGATCTCGGCCGCAAGATCGGCCTCGGACACGAAATCGCCAGCGGTTTTCTCGCGGCGCGACAGAAAACGCGCGGTCTCGAAGCGCGAGAGCAACAGCGCGCCCGCCTCCTGCGCCACGCGGCTGATCCGGGGCAGCAGCGCCGCGCCCGGCTCAGGTATCATAGCGCAGCCTGTGGCACAGTGTGTTCGGGGCGTCGAGAAGGGCGGCGTAATCGCCCGCCGCCGCGTCGAACGCGCTCTCCCCCGAGATCAACCCGTCAAGCGCCGGATCGTCGAGCAGTTGCAGCGCCATTTCAAGGCGGCGGCGGTGCGTCCAACGGGCGGCGCGATGCGCCGGGATACGCCCGACCTGCGAGCCGATCAGCCGCAGCCGTCGCTGATGGAACGCCCCACCAAGACCGATCGTGGTCGGGCGCGCGCCAAACCAGCTGGCCTCGATCACCGTGGCTTCGCAACCCGCGAGTGCCAGCGCGGTTGCCAGCCCGGCATCACTGGCCGAGGCATGGATCACCAGATCGGCCCCCTCCGGTGCAGTATTCGGGGCGGCAAAGTTGCAGCCAAGCGCCTCTGCCAGAGCCGCGCGTTCCGGATTGATGTCGATCAGGCAGGTCTCGGTGCCGGGGATGCGCGCTGCGAGATAGCCCGACAGAGCCCCCACCACACCGGCGCCGATCACCGCCACACGGTCGCCCGGCAGGACCTGCGCGTCCCACAGGATGTTGAGCGCGGTTTCCATGTTGGCGGCCAGCACCGCGCGCTCCGGGGGCACCGTTGCGGGCACCGGAACCGCCATCGCCAGCGGGCAGGCGAACCGGTCCTGATGGGGGTGCAAGGCAAAGATGATGCGTCCCTTGTCCGACCCGCTCTCGATCCGCCCGACCGCGCTATAGCCGTATTTCACGGGAAAGGGAAAAGCGCCCTCCTGCATCGGGGCGCGCATCGTCTGATGCTCGCTTTCCGGCACACGCCCCTCAAAGACCAACCGTTCCGTGCCGCGGCTGATCCCGGTAAACAGCGTGCGGACAACGCAGTCGCCGGGATGGGGCAGGACATCAGCCGGCCGGATCTCCGCTTGGCGCGGCCCGGTGATCCAGAGCGCACGCGCGCGGTCCGCCATCCCCGTCAAACCTTCAACGCAATGGGGGCAGGCTGCTCCTGCGGTTCGTGCGGCCGGGCAAAGGGGGGTGCGCGGAGGCCGAAAAGACAGTCGAACACGACATCCGAGCCCAGCCCGTAAACCTGTGTTTCCGGGCGGCGGGCCTGCGCCAGACGCCGCACCGGTCGCGTCGTCAGCCCCTGCGGCCCGGCCCCGATCAGCAATGGGGCCACCGCGACGTGCAGCCGTGTCAGCGCGTCGGCCTCCAGAAAACCGGCGATGGTGATTGCCCCGCCCTCGATCAGAAGATGATGAAGCCCCCTGTCGCGCAGGGCCATGATCATGGCCTCGGGTGCAATCCATTTTTCGCCCGGCAGACGGATCACCTCGACGCCGGCAGGACGCGGCCTGTCCACCGTCTGAATCACGATGCGGCGCGCGCCATCCTCGGCCAGCAGCCGCGCATCGTCGGATAGCCGGCCGGATGGGTCGATCACCACACGGGCCGGATCACGCCCCGGCACCAGACGGACCGTCAGGCGGGGATCGTCATGCAGCGCGGTCTTGACCCCGATGATGACGGCATCGACGAGCGCCCGCATCCGGTGGAGATGCGCCAGACCGTCCGGCCCCGAGATGTCTGCCGAATCCCCGGCGACGGTGGCCACGCGCCCGTCGAGCGATTGCCCGATCTGCGCGACGATGTTGCGGCTGCCTGGCGCCGCGATCATTGCGCCATAAAGTCTGATCGCGGCGCGCTCGCCAGGGCTCCAGTCGCCGCAGCACAGACAGCAGGTGCCGGCGCGGGCCCCGAGGATACGCTCCCAGACCTCGGGTGTTACGTCGGTTTGATGCATCTACTGCCCCTTCGATCTGCGGCTGCGACACGTGCCGTGCCGTCTCGGTTCCCGGTTATCCCCTGTCAACATAGAGACCGCCAAGAAAAAGTCACCCGTCGCAAGGGACCGCCAGCAGATCGAGATGACCGATTTCCACCCGGCTTCGCGCGATCATGCGACGACGGCGCGCGGCCCAACGCTCGGCGCCTGCAAACCCGGCCTCTTGCGCTGCTTCGGCAATGCCCGACAGCAGCAGCGCCTGCATCTTGGCGTCTTGCGGACCAAGGTGCCAGGGACTCGGAGCACACAGAACCTGGTAGCCGCGCGCGCGCAGCATCTCTGCCAGTCGCGCGCCCGCATCGGGTCCGAGGGCCGGACCAAACCCCTTGTCGCCGCGTTGATGCCGATTGAACCGCTCTGTCACTTCGGCATCGGAGCTGTCTTGCGGCGTCCAGCGCATCACGCCATCATAGCTCAGGGCGGCATAGAGGGCGATCTGGGTGCGCGCCAGCCGCTCGACCAGACGCCGGGCCCAGGCCTCGGAGACCAGATCGAACAGGGCCGAGGCGCTCACCAGCCGCACATCCGTGAGCGGTAGCATGTCGAGATCGGTCAGATCACACAGGCGGATCTCTGCCCCCGGATGACGCATCCGCGCTTCGCTGAGCAACGCTTGATCGTTGTCGAGCAGACACCAGTCCAGATCCTGCGCCCCCGCCGCAGCGAAAGCCCGAACCGTGGCTCCGGTGCCGCAACCAAGATCCAGCACACGCCCGTCGCGCCCGGCATGGACAATGGCTTTCGCGAGCAGCCCGGCATCGCGCGCGCGCAAATCCGCGGGGGCGCGCAGATCCAGCCAGACCCTGTCAAAAGCCATCTCAGATGTCGGCTTCGTACCAGCCGCGGGCGACGTGGCTTTCCTGTAGCGTCACGCGGATCCGGCGCAGGCGCCCGGCATCCCCGAGCCCGTGCGATCTGGCGCTGTGACGCAGGCTCTCCCAGATGTAATGGCAGAGGAATTCGGTGGTCGTGAACTTGCCCGCGAAGTCCGGTTTGGTATCGAGATTGCCATACCGCAAAGGCGCGAGCGCGCGCGATAGCGCCGCGCTGGCCAGCCCGATGTCGACGACAAGACCATGGGCGTCGAGATCCTCGGTGAAAAACGCGGCATCAACCACAAAAGTGGCGCCATGAACCCCCTGCGCCGGGCCAAAGACCGGCGACGGCAGGGAATGGGCAATCATGATGTGATCACGAACTTCGACGGCGAACACGGGCGCATCCTTCCATAAATGATCGAATGAAGGTAACACCAAGGCATGGGCGGTCAAGCCGCGCGATATGGTGAAAAATCTCCCGCGCGCCACCGAAGAATTCACTGGACGGAGGCGAGCATGACTTTACGTCGGGTGAGTGACTGCCTATCACACCCGATCCACTGGTCTGATTGCCGCATCAGGAGGATTACTTGACCATCATAGTGACGGATAGGGACCGCCGCACCAGCCGCACATCCCCGACGCTCGCGGCGCGGCGGCGGGTCGTCCTTTGTCTCAATGTTGCCACCACGCTCGGGTTGTTCGCGATGATGGCATCCTTGTTCACGCCGATGGGGATCACATTGGCCGAGGCGGCGCTGCTCGTCTGCTTCGCGCTGACCTTGCCCTGGTTGTCGATCGGGCTGTGGAACAGCATACTCGGCTTGCTGATTGATCGTCGGTATCGGGCGGATGCGGCGGTCCATGTCACCCCGGCGCTGGCCCGTGTCTCTGACGATGCCCCGATCACGGCGCGCATCGCCATTGTCATGCCCTTGCGCAACGAAGATCCCGATGCCTCGATTGCCCGGCTCAGACGGCTTGAGGCCGAGATTGCCCGCAGCCCCTGGGGGAGGTGTTTCTCTTATCACGTCCTGAGCGATACCGACGATGCCGGGATCGCCACCAAGGAAGAGGCAAGCCTTGCCGCGTGGCGCAGGGCGCGGCCCGATGCCCGCATCCACTATCGCCGCCGGACCGAGAACAACGGATACAAGGCCGGTAACATCGCCGACTTCCTGCACAGCACGGAGGGGGAAAGCGATTTCTTCCTGCCGCTCGATGCGGATAGCGAAATGGGCGCCGCGACGGTGTTCCGGTTGATCCGGGTGATGCAGGCGAGCCCCGAGATCGGCATGGTGCAAAGCCTCGTGATCGGGCTTCCCTCGCGCAGCTTCTTCACCCGCGCCTTCCAGTTCGGAATGCGCCATGGGATGCGCGCCTTCACGCTTGGCTCGGCATGGTGGCAGGGCGATTGCGGACCGAACTGGGGCCATAACGTTCTGATCCGGACCGCTCCTTTCAAGGCGCAGTGCATGTTGCCGGTCCTGCCGGGACGCGGCCCGCTCTCGGGACCGATCCTGAGCCATGACCAACTCGAGGCGGTGTTGATCCGGCGTGCGGGCTACGAGGTGCGCGTGATCGCCGAGGAAAGCGAAAGCTATGAGGAGAATCCGCCCAGCCTCGTGGATTTCATTCGTCGCGAATTACGCTGGATGAATGGCAATCTGCAATATCTCAGGTTGCTCGGAATGCGCGGTCTGAAACCGGTCAGCCGCATTCAGCTCGTGCTGGCCATCCTGATGTATGTCAGCGCCCCGGCATGGATGGCCTTCATCCTGTTGGGTGCCGGGATGGTGGCCTTTTCCACGCAGATGACCACGGTTCCCACAACCACCGGCCTCGTCCTCTTCGGCATCATCCTCACGCTCAGCCTCAGCCCAAAGATCATGGGGCTGGCGCAGGTGTTGGCCAGCCCGCGCCGCAGCGACGCCTATGGCGGGCGTGTGCGCGTGCTGCTGAGCGGTGTCGCCGAGATCGTCCTTTCCATGCTCACCGCCCCGATCGTGGCCTTTGCGCTCACCCGCTTTGCGATCGGGCTGATCTTCGGACAGCGGATTGGCTGGAACGCGCAGCAACGCAGCCGCGCGCGCCTGGAATGGGGCGAAGCGGCGCGGGTTCTCTGGCCGCAGACGCTGTTCGGACTGGCGCTCGGCCTCTGTTTCGCCGTGACCGCGCCCTGGGCGCTGATCTTTGGCGCGCCGATTGTTTTGGCGCTTGCCGGTGCGATCCCCATCGCGGTAATCTCGTCCCTGCCGCGGCTGGGCCAGTGGTCGATGCGCGTTGGTCTCTTTGCCATTCCGGAGGACCGCAAATCCAGCGCAAGCGATGCGCCCACCATTCACGTCACCACCGTCTGACAGGGGAGAGAGGACATGACCAACCATCGCTTGACCGCATTCTGCACGCTGACCGCCCTTGGCCTTGCACAACCGCTGCACGCAGAACCCCTGCGCTGGCAGATCGACCCCGAGCATACCGTTGTTGCCTTCACCATCATGCATGCGGGCTATGCCAGGGTGCTGGGCCGGTTCCCGGATATATCGGGGCATTTCGTCTATGACCCCGAAACGCAGGAACTCGGCGAGGTGCAGGCCACGATCGGCGCCCAGAGCGTCGATACCGACCACGAAAAGCGCGACACTCATGTCCGGTCGGCCGATTTTCTGGATGCCGAGGCCCATCCCCAGATCACCTTTGTCGGCACCGCCAGCACCAGAGAGACCGAAACCACCGGCACCGTCACCGGCGATCTGACGATCCGCGGTGTGACGCAGCCCGTAACCCTCAGCGTGACGCTCAACAAGCACGCGGTTTATCCATGCTGCCACGGCAAGGATACCCTCGGGCTCTCAGCCACCACGGCGATCCTGCGCAGCGATTTCGGAAGCACCTATGCCCTGCCTGAATTCGTCGGCGATGCGGTTGAAATCATGCTGGAATTCGAGGCGAACCGCGCCGAATGATCGCGCGTGCGGCGGACCAAGCAGCACGGCAAGGCGATATGTTCACGTCGCGGCCATCCGCACTGCCCTCCCCCCGGCAGAGCGCCAGCGAGTCACGGCCAGGTGCCGACACAACGGGCGCAAAGCGGCGAATGAAACTGCGACAGTCCAGTGCACGATCTCGAAGCCGCAGGCGACGAAGCTTTGCGTGATGCCTCGATCTGACCTGTGACTCTGACCTATTTCAAGGCGATGGAAATGTCGGTCTGCATCTGTTCGACCGCAGTCTCCAGGTCCTCAATGAATGCGCGGGCGACCATGGATTGCGTGGCATATCCCGGCGTCAGGATCGAGACGCTGTTCGATATGCGCGGCAGGAACCGTCGGATTGACAGGCGGGTGGACTCCGGGGCCTGCAGAAGATGGCCGTAAGCTGTGATCATGTCGCAGATCATCGCACAGGCCCCGGCGGCGACGAATTGCAGCCCCGGAAGGGAGGTGCGCAGTTCGATGCGTTTGTTGAACCGACATCCGGCATCCCGAAAGGCGGCTTCGGTCTGTATGGTGCTCCCGTGACGGTCGAACAGGACGGCCATCGGACGACCGTCGAGATCGGCGGGGGTGACGCATTCGGCACGCGCCAGCGGGTCATCGGCAGGCAGGAGGCAAACGCAGTCCAGTTCGTAATCCGTCTGATGGATAGACTCGCGCGGCTGCGGGGTTTCGGCAAACCCTAGATCGAATTGCTGCGATGCGATCAGGTCTTCGATCACGTCAGAGGAGCGCATGATCAACGACATCTCCAGATCATCCCGCCCCTTGAGGAACCGGGTCATGAGCCTTGGCAGAAAGACGCTGGATGCCGCCGGGAGACAGGCGATTTGAAGTTTGCCCGACTGAAGCGAGCCAAGACGGATAAGCGTGCGTTCGGTCCGTTCGACCCGGCCCAGGATGTCTTCGCATTCCTCGAGAAAGAAATGTGCCTCCGGCGTCGGGGTCAGCTTTCCGTGGGCCCGCACAAACAGGGCAAAGCCCAGTTGATCCTCGAGCGCATGGATCATGGTGGAGACCGCCGGCTGCGTGCGCCCGACGCTGCGCGCCGCCTGGCTGATCGAGCCCGAGCGCATGACCTCGCGAAAGGTGGCAAGCTGGCGGAGGGAAAGGTGCATCTTGCATATAAATCCATTTGATGGACTTAAAGATATAATCAAATTGAATTTATATTCCTTGTCCAGTCTAATCTGATGACAGCCGGTGCACCGAGACATCGGCAAGGGGAAACCATGGACACCTTCGCGAAATACCTGCTGACGGCGCTGATCTGCGTGGTCGCGCTTGGTCAGTTCGTGCAGGTCATCACGCGCTATGTCTTGCAGGTGCCGGTGATGGGGCTCGAGGAAACGATGCTCTATCCGACCTTGTGGCTCTACATTCTGGGGTCGGTCAACGCCTCGCGCGAGAACACCCATATCCGCGCCAATGTGCTGGAAATCGTTCTCAAGACCGAGCGGGGGCACACAATTCTCGCCATCGTCGGCGAGGTGATCAGCCTGATCGTCGGTCTGTGGCTCTTGTCCTGGGCCTGGGATTATACCCGCTATGCCTGGCGTGTCTGGCGCGAGAGCCCGACGCTCTATATCCCGACGTTTTATTCCGACATTGCGCTCTTGGCCGGGCTGGGGCTGATGATGGCCTACACCTGCTGGCACCTTTGGCGGCACATCCGCGCCCTGCGCAAAGGAACATCGGCTTGATCGAGATCGCGCTTCTCGCCATTGCCCTGCTGGTGATCACCCTGACGCTGGGCGTGCCGCTGCCCTACTGCTTTGGGGCCGCGCTGATGGTGATGTATTTCATCGGCGATGTGACGATGAAGGGGATGATGCTCTGGGGGTTCCAGCAACTCGGCAACCCGGTGCTGCTGGCCATTCCGCTCTTTGTCCTTGCCGGGACAATCATGTCCGAAAGCGGCATTGCCGCCTCGCTCCTGAGCTTCGTCAACGCCTTCATCGGCCATGTGCGGGGCGGCCTTGGCGTGGTCGCCGCCGTGTCTTGCGCGGTGATCGGGGCAATCTCCGGCTCGGGCCTGACGGGGATCGCCGCCATCGGCCCGCTGCTGATCCCCGAGATGGAAAGGCGCGGCTATCCGCGCGAATACGCCACCGCCCTCATCGCCAATTCCTCGATCCTCGGGTTGCTGATCCCGCCCTCGGTCACGATGATCGTCTATGGTTGGGTGACGGACACCTCGATCCTGGCCTGTTTTCTGGCCACGCTCGGGCCGGGGCTGCTGATCATGGTGTCCTTTTCGGTGGTCAACCTCTTCATGGCGCGCAAGTTTCCGCTGGTGCTCGATGACAAGCCGACGTTTTCGGAGCTGTCGGGAGAAGTGGCGCGGCGCGGCTTTCACGCCTTCCCGGCGCTCTTGATGCCGGTGATCATCCTCGGCGGCATCTATGGCGGCGTGATGACCCCGACCGAGGCCGCCGCCGTGTCCGTGATCTATGCGGTGCCGGTGGGATTCCTGATCTACAAGGGTCTGAAACTGGAAAATTTTCTGTCAGCCGGCAGGGAAGCCGCGACCGCCGTGGGCGCGATCATGATGATGATCCTCTTCTCCATGATCCTCAGCCAGATGTTCGTCTATGAGAGCATCCCGCAGCAGCTTGTGCAGGGCATTTTCACCATCACCGAAAACAAGGTGCTGCTTCTCATCCTGATCAACATCTTGCTGTTTCTGGTCGGCATGGTGGTCAACGACGTGACCGCGATCATCCTGATCGCCCCGCTGCTCTTGCCGCTGATGAACGCCATCGGGGTCAGCCCGGTGCAATTTGCCGCGATCATGGGGGTCAACACCGCGATGGGCGGCGTGACACCGCCCTATGCCTCGATCCTCTATCTTGGCGCGCGAATCGGCAAGGTGAAGGTCACAAAAGTGATCCCGCCCGCGATGAAACTCATTCTCCTCGGCTACGTGCCGGTGGTGTTTCTTACCTCGCTCTGGCCGGATCTCTCGCTCTTTCTGCCGCGTTTCTTTGGCTATGACGTGGCGCCCTGACCACCCTGAAATCTGTAACCAAACAAAGGAGTAACCCGAAATGAAACATGCAGTCCTGACCGCGTCTGCGGTGGCGCTGATGGCGCTTGGAAGCTACGCCGAGGCGACGGATCTGAAGATGAGCCATGTTCGCCCGCAAGACGCCACAATCGACGTCGAACTGCGCGCCTTCTCGGCAGCGGTGGCCGAGGCCACGGGGGGCGATGTGAAAATCGACCTGTTCCCGGCGTCATCGCTGGGCGATTATACCACGGTGCAGGAGCGCATCAGCGTCGGGGCCATCGACATGGCAACGCAGCCTGCCGCCACCGCCGCCGATCGCCGGATGCAGATCTCGTCCTTCCCCTATCTTGCCGGCAACTGGGAACAGGCCCGTGCAGTCTATGGCCCCGGCGGCGTGGTGCGCGAGGTCATGGTCGGGCTCTATGCCGAGCAGGATATCACGATGCTCGCGGCCTATCCGGTCTATTTCGGGGGTATCTCGCTCAACGTGGCGCACCCCAATCCCGGCTCGACCGAACCTTCGGGCATCAAGGTGCGCGTGCCCGGCATCAAGAGCTTTCAGCTGACCGGCGAGGCGCTTGGCTATATCCCCTCGCCCATTCCCTTTTCCGAGGCGTTCACCGCCGTGCAGACCGGCGTGGTCGATGGCGTGATCGGATCGGGGGCCGAGGGCTATTATGCCTCGTTCCGCGATGTGACCAAGACCTATATCCCCGCCAACACCCATTTCGAAGTCTGGTACATGATCATCTCGAACGAGAGCCTTGCCGGGCTGTCGGACGAGGATCAGGCAACATTGAAAGAGCAAGCCGCCGCGTTCGAGTCGACCCGCTGGGAGGTGGCCGAGGCCGATCAGGCGCGCAACGAGAAACGTCTGGTGGACGATCTGGGCGCGACCCTGGTCGAGCTGAGCGACGAGCAACTGGCCGCCATGGCCGCCAAGGCACGCAGCGATATCTGGCCTCAGGTTCTCGAAGATGTCGGTGCCGACTGGGGTCAGTCCATCCTCGACAAGGTTGCTGCGGCAAGCAAATGATAAATGCCGGACAGGGCGGCAGGCCCGCCCTGTCGCCCCGCGTTTTCACCTCAAGGGCTTAGCCATGGAAACCGATTATGTCATCATCGGCGGCGGCGTTGTCGGCCTTTCGGTCGCCTGGGGCCTGCTCAAACGCGGGTTGCGGGTGACGGTGATTGACGGCGATGACGGATCGTTCCGCGCCAGCCGGGGCAATTTCGGTCTTGTCTGGGTGCAATCCAAGGGAATGAGCCAACCGCGCTATGCGCGCTGGTCGCAAACCTCTGCCGCCGCTTGGGGCGCGTTCGCCGCCGAGTTGGGCGCGGCCACGGGTCAGGATCTGGGGCTGGAGCAGAAGGGCGGCTATGATCTTCATTTCTCTGAGGAAAGCCTTCAGGGCACGGTCGAGAAATACGAGGCCCTGAAACGGAAACTGGATGGCAATTACCCGTTCGAGGTTTTGGGTCATAACGCGCTGCGCAAGGAGGAGCCGCAGATCGGCGCATCGGTCGTGGGCGCAATTCTGCACCATCAGGACGGCCACGCGAACCCGCTCAAGCTGTTGCGGGCGCTCGCTACCGATGTGCGGCGTTTGGGCGGGCGGGTGCTCACCGGCAAGACGGTGACGGACGTGACCCGGCCCGACGGCTTCCGCGTGACCTGTGCCGATGGCACGCGGGTCGAGGCGGGCAAGCTGGTCCTGTCGGCAGGGCTCGGGGCCGCGCAATTGGGGCCGATGCTCGGCTTCAAGGCCCCGGTTCGGGCGCAGCGCGGGCAGCTGCTGATCACCGAGAAACTGCCCAAGATCATCAATCGCCCCTCGCTGATCGCGCGGCAGGTGGATGAGGGCGGGATTCAGATCGGGGCCACCAACGAGGAGGTGGGGCTCGATGATGGCGTGACGCAGCCGGGGATATCACGCCTCGCCGCAGAGGCGATCGCGGCCTACCCGGTGCTGGCAAAGGCGCAGCTTGTGCGGTCCTGGGGCGCGCTGCGGGTGCTCTCGCCCGATGGCTTGCCGATCTATCAGCAGAGCCTGACCCTTCCCGGGGCCTATCTTGTTACCTGTCACAGCGGCATTACGCTCGCCGCCGCACATGCGCGCCTCTTGCCGGACTGGCTGGAGGGCACCGCCGCCGCGCCCGATCTGGAGGTGTTCAGTGAAGCCCGCTTTTCTTGAGCTGACGCAAGGGGCGCGCCGCGTGCCGGTGCGCTTTGCCGGCGAGACCCTGATGCTGCCCGAGGGCGCAAACCTTGCCGCTGCCCTGCTCGCGGCGGGCGTGACGGTGTTCCGTCACACGCCCGTCTCCGGCGCGCCGCGTGGGCCGTTCTGCATGATGGGGGCGTGTTTCGACTGTCTCGTCGAGGTTGACGGCAGCGTGCGCCAGGCCTGCATGATCGAGGTCGCCGAGGGGCCCGAGATTGCCCGTCCGCATGTGGGAGAGCCCGATGAGACATTATGATCTGGCCATCCTCGGCGCGGGGCCCGCGGGCATGGCCGCCGCCGCCACGGCGGCGGAGGCGGGGCTGTCGGTCTGCGTGCTCGATGAACAGCCGCACGCGGGCGGGCAGATCTATCGCGATGTCGAGCGGGTGGCGGCGCTGCGCGGGGATATTCTGGGCAAGGATTATACGCGAGGCGCAACCCTGACCGCAGGATTACGCCACGCCGCCATCACGCATCTTTCGGGCGCGGTGGTCTGGGCCATCGAACACGCATTTCGGATCTCGTTCACACAGGGCGGGGCGGCAGCGCAGATCGCGGCAGAGCGTGTCCTGCTGGCCACCGGCGCGCTGGAACGACCGATGCCTTTGCCGGGTTGGACATTACCCGGAGTGATGACCGCGGGGGCGGGACAAATCCTGCTCAAGCAATCGGGCGTTCTGGCACAAAGCGCCGTTCTGGTCGGGTCCGGTCCGCTTCTCTATCTGATCGCGGCGCAGATGGTTCGCGCGGGGGTGCCCCCTGTCGCGATGGTGGAAACCCAGACACTTGACGATCTGATCCGCGCCGCGCGGCACCTTGGCGGGGCGCTGCGCGGCTGGCGGTATCTGCTGAAAGGCGCCAGGATGCTGGCCGAGATCACCTCGGCGCGGGTGCCGCGCCATACCGGGGCGACCGGGATCGCGATCGCGGGCGAGAGCAGGGCGGAGGCCGTGACATTCACCAGCAAAGGCCGGGCACACCGCATCCCTTGCGACACCGTGTTCCTGCATCACGGCGTCGTGCCGAACACGCAGGCCGCACGATCGCTGGGGGTTTCGCATATCTGGGATAGGGCGCAATCCTGCTTTGTCCCGTCGGTTGACGATTGGGGCCAAAGCGATGTCGCCGGTGTCTTTATCGCCGGGGACAGCGCCGGGATTGGAGGGGCGAACGTGGCCGAGAGCGCCGGGCGGATGACGGCGCTGAAAGTGGCAGAGGAGCTTGGCCGTCTGTCTGCCACCGAGCGTGATCGTCAGGCCGCCCCGTTGCGGTCCGCACGCAACAAGGATCTTGCCGCGCGGCCGTTTCTCGACAGGGCTTATCCGCCCCATGCCGCGGCTGTCGCGCCCGATGATGCCACCGTGATCTGCCGCTGCGAGGAAGTCACCGCCGGGGATATCCGCAGGTATGCGGCTCTGGGATGCCTCGGGCCAAACCAGGCCAAGGCCTTCGGGCGCGCCGGCATGGGGCCGTGCCAGGGGCGCTATTGCGGGCTGAGCGTGTCCGTGATTCTTGCACAGGCGAACGGTCTGACACCCGACGCAACGGGTTACTACAGGATTCGACCGCCAATCAAACCCGTCACGCTCGGCGAACTGGCGTCACTGGAATAGCCAGAACGCCGCAGCGCCGCAGTCATCGCGTTCTTGCCAATCCGTTGCCCTTTCTCAAGACGGCGGACGCAAGAGGTCTTTCGCGCCCTCTCATGCCTTGTAGTTTTCAAGCAAGGTCAACGGCCGGAGCCGCCGGGATGGTGAGGCGCGCCAGGCCCGCAGCGCCCGGACGCGGGGATTGCACCGGGTCACTGAGCAGGCCCAGCCCGATTGCGACCTTTCGCGTTCCTAAAGCAGCTTGGGTCTCTTGGAAACGCATTGAACCTTTCTGCCAGAGACGCACGCCTGGCAGGCCTTGCCTTACGCTTGGCTGCCCAGCATCCTGAATACCTTGTCACGTTCTGAATGCACCAGGAGCAGGGCCAGATCCCCGGGCCGCACTTCGGCCATGATTTTCGCCACGCCTTCAGACGGGCTCTGTGCGCTCAGGATATGGTCGGCGGGGATCCCCTGCACCAGACATTCCGCGCGCAAGAGGGCAGGGATCTCTCCCGGCGCCCGACCTCGTGTATATCCGGGCAGTTCGGCGACCACCACGACATCGGGGGCAAGCACGCAAGCCCCACGCGCGAGCGCGCGAATGTCTTCGTCAGACCGGTCTCCGGCATGGGCCATCATCACAAAGCGCCGCTTGGCGGGCAAGGCGAGCAAGGCCCCGGTCACGGCCGCAATCGAATGCGGGTTATGGGCGAAATCGACAAAGAGCCGCGCACCGTTGTGCAAAAACTCGTTCAGGCGGCCAGGATTGTCCAGGGGGTCAGAGCGGAAAGCGGCAAGGCTGCGCGCCATGGCATCAATTTCAACGCCCATGACGGAACACAGGCAACAAGCCGCCAGCGCGTTCGACACATTATGACCAGCCGCCCCGCCCATTGCGATGGGCACGTCCGCCACCGCGATCACCGGCACGGCCTGACGCCCGTTATGCAGCCAGATCGCGCCATGTTCAACAAAGCCGCAAGGCTGCCCCGCCGCCCTTGCGGCGATGATCTGCGGCGCGTCGGGGTTCAGCGAGAACCAGCGGGCCAGAAGGCCAAGCCGATTGGCCTCGGCCACCACGGGGGGATCATCGGCGTTCAGGACCAACACGCCACCGGCGCGCAATCCGTGTCGAATGGCAAACTTTGCCTCGGCCAGTTCGGCCACGGTGTCGATGCCGTAGTCCCCCAGATGGTCAGCGGCCACATTTGTGACCACAGCCGCAATCGCCTGACGCACCGGCACGCCCCGCCGCAGAATGCCGCCGCGTGCAATCTCCAGAAATCCAACCTCGAGGCCCCGGTGGCGCAGCAAGAGGCGCGCTCCGCCGGGCCCGGAATAATCGCCCCGGTCGATGATCTCATCGCCCACCCGCACCATGTCGGTCGAGGTCAGGCCAGCCACTTTACCCGCTGCACGCGCCATCGCCATGGCCAGACGTGTGGTGGTGGTCTTGCCATTGGTGCCGGTAATCAGGCCGACGGGCAGATTGTGCAGCGCCTGCCAATCCACGGCTGAGGGCGCAGGAAGATGGGCCATTTTCCAGCTTTGCGCGGCGCAGCCGTGGCCGATGGTCAAGAAATCCTCATCGACCAGAACCTCAAGCCCGTGCACCGCTGCGGCGCCCATCAACGCCATCATCGCCGGGTTGGCCTCGCGCGCCATCACGCGCCTGAGATCGTCCATCATGGCGGCAAGGTCGCCGCGCGGCTGCCACAAAAGATCAGCCGCCACGAGATGCCAGGCCAGCTGAAGCACAAAAGTCGCCGAATACAATTGGTCTGCGGGGGCCGAGATGGCCACAGCGATGCCGCCAGTAAACTGCCGACTGGTGCATTCTTGGTCCTGCCAGCCGACAGCATCCAGAACCCGCCGGGCGTGGTGGTGCCAGAGCGCAGCAACCCGTGCGGGGGCAAAGCCGGAATACTGCGCCTCCAGCGTCGCCCCGGCCTGGGTCAATAGCAGACCCGGCCCTGTCAGCCTGCGGGCTTCGCCGGTCTGCAACGCCTCGGACGCGGCGATGGGCACCTCCATCGCGTCGGCAATATCGTCGCTCATGGTTCGATCAATCGCCGCCTTCACCCCTGTCGCGTGCCAGCCGCACGCCGCGCTCGTCACGGACAATGGTATCGGCGTCGGAGATAAGATCTTCCATCCCGGCCACGACCGGGCGCGGCTTGGTGGCGGCAGCGGCCTGTTCCACCTTGTTGGGGTCCTTGAAGTAGATGATCTGCTTCCAGCAACGCACGGTATCATCGCCGTTGACCACCAGAAGATCGCCCTCGGCGGCCATCTTCAGACCAAATTCCACGGCGTCAGGCTCGTTCGGGACGATGTGGATGGCGCTGGCATCGACACCGTTTTCCATCAGGGCCGCTTTCATCAACCGGGGAATTTCATCATGTCCGCGCCCGCGCCGGTTGTCATCGGCCTTGCAGATGAACACGTCGAAATGCGATGCAAGGATTTTGGCGGCTGTCGCCACATCCTCATCGCGCCGGTCGCCCGGCACCGACAGCACGAAAATCCGCTTGCCGTGGACCTCCAACTGGTCAACCAGACCCGAGAGCGCGGTAAAGGCAGCCGGATTATGGGCGTAGTCGAGCATCACCTTGAAGGCGTGTTCGTCAAAGACGTTCGTGCGTCCCGGCACCTGGAAGAAGCTGGTGTCAAAGGTCCGCAACCCGTGACGGATGTTGTCCAGATCAACACCAAAGCTAAACGCCATCACGGCGGCAAACATGGCGTTCTGCACGTTGTAGGCGGCCTTGCCCTCAAATGTCGCAGGGATCAGATGCGACCACAACACCGGCAGATGGGTGCCGTTGTTATAGATCGTGATCATGTCGCCGTTCATGCCGCGTTCCAGCACCACGGCGCGTCCACCGGCCCGGATATGCTGTTTGACCAAGGCATGTTCCGAGTTCATCGTGGCGTAGCAGATGGCCTTGGCGGTGACATAGTCGGCCATGCGCAGGCAGTGGATGTCATCTGCATTCAGCACCGCCGTTTCGGTGGCGCTTTCCACCACCACCCGCTTGATCTTGGCCATCTCGTCCAGCGTGTTGATGCCGCCAAGCC
>PFEY01000017.1:99569-140561 GCA_002783205.1 Rhodobacteraceae bacterium CG17_big_fil_post_rev_8_21_14_2_50_63_15
CAAGACCCGCCCGCAAAACCCCGCCGCGCGCGGTTTCCATCACGGCGAAATCCACCGACGGATCCCGCAGCACCATCTGGGCCGAGGTCGGGCCAGTCATATCGCCCTTCACAGTGACCTTGCCATCGACATAAACCCCATCGGTCGAGGTCAGGCCAACCCGGTGGCCGCAGGATTTCATGATATGGGCCAGCATCCGGCTGGTCGTGGTCTTGCCGTTGGTGCCGGTGATTGCCGCAATCGGGATGCGGGATTGTGATCCCATCGGGAACAGCATCTCCATCACCTTGCCCGACACGTCACGCGGTGTGCCTTCGGACGGCGCAACATGCATCCGGAAACCGGGGGCGGCGTTGACCTCGACAATCGCGCCGCCGGTGTCCTTGTAGGATTTGGTGATATCGTCGATCAGGAAATCCACCCCGCCCACATCCAGCCCGATTGCCACGACGGCGCGCTCTGCCATGTCCTTGTTGTCTGGGTGGACGATGTCGGTCACATCGATTGCCGTGCCGCCGGTTGACAGGTTCGCGGTCGAGCGCAGGTAGAACAGACGCCCCGCCTCCAGCACCGAGCCAGCGGTCAGGCCGGCGTCTTCCATCAGGCGTTCAGCCTGGGCATCCAGTTCCAGATTGGTCAGCACCTTCTGGTGGCCAATGCCGCGGCGCGGATCCTTGTTCACCTCTTCGACCAGTTGGGCGATGGTCTTTACCCCGTCGCCGATCACATGGCCCGGCACCCGCTTGGCCGCCGCCTCCAGTGTGCCGTTGACCACCAGCATACGATGATCGAAGCCGGTGATGAAGCTTTCGACGATAACGCCGCTGCTTTCGCCCTGCGCATAGGCCTCGGCATGGGCGGTCTCGACCTGCTCGTCGGTCATCAGGTTGATCGACACGCCGCGCCCGTGGTTGCCGTCCAGCGGCTTGACAACCACCGGAAATCCGATGCGCCGTGCGGCGCGGGCGGCCTCTTGGGCGCTGTAGACGATCATCTGGCGTGGCACCGGCAGGCCCAGATCGTTCAAGAGCCGCGAGGTTTCGGATTTGTCCCCGGCAATCTCGACCCCGATGCTGCGGGTTTCCGAGGTGATCGTTGCCATGATCCGCTTTTGGTATTTGCCATGCCCGAACTGGACCAGAGAATAGTCGTTCAGTCGCAGCCACGGGATGTCGCGGTCCTCGGCAGCCTTGACCAGCGAAGCGGTCGAAGGCCCCAACTCCCGCCGCTGCGCCGACAGGACAAAGCTCTTCATCTCGGCGGCAAAGTCAAAGTCGGGATCGAATTCGAAATCGACCATGGCTTTGACGTTTTCCGGCAGGATATGCATCAGCAACCGGATCGCCAGCGCGCAGGCATCCAGCCCGACATCGCGCTGTTTATAGGCAAAGACCATGTTGTACTGGCCGGGCACACCGGTTGACCGCGTGCGGCCAAAACTGACCTCTGACCCTGCGACACCCTGAATTTCCAGCGCGCAATGTTCCAGAACATGGCCCATCCAGGTGCCTTCATCCTCACGCAACCGGCGCAAGAAGCCGCCTTCGGTCCGGTAGGAGCAGCCATGTTCGGCAAGACCGGGAAGAGCCTCGACCAGGGCCGAGATGAACCCATCGCCCAGCTTGACCGAGGGCCAGTCCTCCAGCACTCCCAGATCCATGACATGTCGAATGACAGGAAAACTTGCCCAAAGATTGGGGCCAACATAGACATTGGTTGAAATGATCTTCATGAGTCTGGTCTCCCCCGAACCTGCCGCGATACCTGCCGCCGCATTCATGTTTCGTTATCAATGGCCTTGGTTTCGTCCTCGGCCGCCAATTGCCCCAGACCCAGTTCGGCGTCTGGCGGATAAGCCCTGCGTTCGCACAGGTCATAGCGGCACCCCGCGCCCATCACATCGACCCTCAATCCCAGCAGGCTGAGCGCCTGACCTGGCTTGGCGTTCCACATCGACGAATGGGTGATCTGCCCGGCGTCAACCACGGTAACGGTTCCAGACCCGACAACTTCCAGAACGTTGTCTGGACCGATGAAGGCTGCGGTGTCCTCGTCTATGCCAAGACCGATCAGGAAGGGGTTGAACGACGACGCGGTCAACAGCCGCCCAAGGCGGTTTCTCTGGGTGAAATGCTGGTCTATGATGACGGCGTTGGTCAGGCCCAGGCCGGGGGCCAGCGTCACCGCTCCCTCGACCGGACCGACATTGCTTTGTCCGCCGCCGATCATGTGTTCCGACATGATCGACGCCCCCGCCGAGGTTCCCGCCACCGCAATGCCTGCCGCATTGCGCCGCCGGATTGCTTGGGCAATCGCGGTGCCGCCAAGGATGGTTGACAGCCGCAACTGGTTGCCGCCGGTAATGAAGATGCCCGTGGCCCGGTCCAGCATCTCGATATAGCGGGGATCTTCGCAGTCGGCGCGGCTTGTGATCGGCAGAAACTCCACTTGTCTGGCCCCCAGATCGCGGAAGTTCCGGTTGTAATCCGCCCCGGTGGTTTCAAGTTGCGAGGCTGTCGGGATCACGATGATATCAGCGGCCGGACCACCGGACAGTTCGACAAAGCGGCGGTGAATCAGCATGTCCTTGACGCGGTCCTCGCCCCCGCCAATGGGGATAATGAAACCACGCGCTTCGGTTCTGTTCAGTTTGGCAGGGCACATTCGCTTGGCGTTCTTTCGGTTGATCTTACAGTCGGCAGGCGCACGCCCCCAAGTCCCCCCAAACCATCGCGCCACAGAAACGCGGCAGATCTTTTCGGCACCACAGCCCAGACAGCGATCGGTCCAGTTGATCCTAAACAGCGGTGCGGGGCGACCGCAACTGCTGTCTTGCTGTTGTGCAAGGGCAGGGCCGTCAAAGCCGCCCGAACATCGGCATCGGCGACATCACATCTGTATGGCAACTGAAAATGGCCGCTCTAGGGCTGCACAGGCGTCTAGCTGGCAAAGGACGATTTCCTTGTGTCCGCACGTGCCTGCAAAAAAGTGGTTTTTCGGGACGCCCCGACGGTCTCTTGGTCGGGCACTGACCTGGCATGAAATCTACCGACAAACCCAAGCCCTGTGATGGCGTTCGCCGAAGGTCTGCGCGCGCGTGCCGAGTTCGATGATCTGCCCGAGAGACATCACGCCGACGCGGTCCGAGATGTGCTCGGCCAGGTCCAGATAACCCGAACTTGAAGCACGTTGGGCGGAGCCAGCAGGCGATTGCGCTGGGCGGGGACGCACGACACCTAGCCGAAATGCTAGGCGAGGAATGAGGCTCTGCTGGTCTCGCGGGGGCACGAGCACAGGCCCGAAAACGCCCGAGGGCCGCGAATGAATTGCAGAGGCGCAGCGCAACCGGTGGCGCGCTTGGCGGGCGGCGCGCGAACGCTTGTAAAGTGCGCGAACCGATTTATCGCCGCTCATCATGTGAGTGATAAGCGGCACTTGCTACCATTTCCTTAGCCTCGTCTGCACTATCTCGAGCGCTTCAGGCAGCGCCTTCGATTTTCCGCATCCGATTCTCTGCTAGAAAAAAGAGCCGCATTTGCAGAATCCAGAGGCAAAGGCGGGGACATACAGCTACCAACTCAAATCGAAATTGTGGATAAGAAGTATCGCAATAACGAGCGTCATCACGTCACCTTCCCTGTTTGACCTGACCCTATCTGATGAAGTGAGGGGCGGGCATTCAGTTTGGTGGGCTTTTGGCTGAGCGTGGAATCGTTAAACTTCAACACAAAGCGCATGAACCCGGTTGTGCTTACGTGGTTTTGCGCACCCTCACGCCCGGCCCGCCCCCATTCTTTGCGACGAACTTGACCCCTGCGGTTTCAAGGGCAGTGCGAATTCCCCGCTGCACTGAGGCTGAACGACGCCTTTATTGGGCCTGATCTGCACATGTTGAGGGTGAAATTAAGGGGATACAGAAAGTATTATTTCTATATTTTATAGAAAAACCAATCGGTTAAGCTGTAAATATGGTGCCCGGGGGCGGAATTGAACCACCGACACGAGGATTTTCAGTCCACTGCTCTACCCCTGAGCTACCCGGGCACGGGAGAAGGCGAAGCCTTCGGGTGGATGCGTTCTAGGCGAGCCAACGCGGGGTGTCCAGAGGCTTTGCGTAGATTTCAGTGGGGTTTTCGCGGCATCTCGGGGAAGTCGCCAATGGCCTCTTCGTCGTCGCCGGGATGGTCTGTGGGCACAGCATATGCGCCGCCAAACCACTTGCCCAGATCAATATCGGCGCAGCGGCGCGAGCAGAACGGGCGATACTTCGCCACGCTCGCTTTGCGGCAGATCGGACAGGTCATTTTAGCACCTCGCTCAACGGCTGGCGGTCGCGCTTGCGTTGCAACTCGAAATGCCCGAGCGGCGTCCAGCCGGCGAGGGCGGTTTCTGTCAGATCGTGCCGAAAGGCAGCGCGCAACGTCGTCTCGAAGGTCCGGCGATCCTGTTTCGGCATCGGTGCGAGATCAAGGGTGATCTGTCCGCCAAGGCCGCGCAGGCGCAACTGACGCGGCAGATCGCGCGCCATGGCAAGGTTGGCCTTGAGCCCGGCGGCAAGGCTGGCGTCGCCGCCGGTATTGACGTCCACCGCGACCAGCGCCCGTGTGGGCTCGATATGGATCGACCCGCCACCGGGCAGATCCACCCTTGGATCGCGCAGCGCCTCGATCTGGTCGAGCACGCCAAGTGCGGCGAAACAGCCCGCATCGGTGATCACGTCCGCCCGCTCTGTCCAGTCGCGCCAGGCCAGCACATGCGGCCCGTCACCCTCGGTCAGCTTTTCGGGCGCCTCGCCCGTGGCATCCCCCAGAACGGCATCGGCGAGATCCAGCATCGACTGGATATCCTCGGCAATTTCCGCCTCCGTCGCTTCGGCGCAGGCCGAACGCAGGATCAGGCCCATCCCGGATCCCGCCATCCCTGCATGGGCGATTTCCAGCAATCGGTCGCGCTGCTCGTCCTCGCGGATGCTGCGCGAGAGGTTGAGCCCCGGCGCGTCGGGGGTGATGATCGCGTAGCGGCTCTTGAAGAGCAGTTTCGTCGTCACCAGCAGCGCCTTGCCCGGCTCGGCATAGCCCGTGACCTGCACCAACAGCGGCTGACCGGGGGCCAGGCCCTTGATCTGGCGCAGAAAGGCAGAGCCGTCCGGGGTGCGCAGGAACATGCCGCCCTGTCCCTTGACGGGGCGGTCGGCGATGGCGCGGTAGATCGCACCGGGGCGCGGCAGGTCCGAGTCGATGAGGAGATCCTCAAGACGCCCGCCCAACAGGAGCGCGGCGGCCTCGGCCCCGTTCAGATGATCGAGCGCGATGCTGCGCGGCGTCATGGCCGGTCCTTCCAGATCGGATAGCCCGCGGCCTGCAAGAGCCCGGCGGTCTCGACGAGCGGCAGGCCAACGATGGCGGTGAACGAGCCTTGGATCCACGGAATCAGCGCCCCGGCAGGCCCCTGAATGCCATAGCCGCCCGCCTTGCCCTGCCAGTCGTTCGAGGCAAGATAGCCGTTGAGGTCCTCATCCGAGAGGCGCTTCATCCGCACTGCGGACACCACGTCGCGCGTCCACAGGCGGTCGCCGCGACGCAGCGCGACGGCGGTGATCACCCGGTGACGGCGGCCCGAGAGCATCAGCAGGAACTGCGCCGCCTCCGCCGCATTCCCGGGCTTGCCCAGAATCCGGCGCCCCAGCGCCACCGTGGTATCGGCCGCAAGCACGATGTCCTCCGCCGCCGCCGTGACCGCAATCGCCTTTTCGCGCGCCATGCGCAGGCAGTAGGGGCGGGGCAATTCACCTTTGAGCGGCGTCTCGTCGATCTCGGGCGGACGGATCTCGTCCGCCACCACTCCGATCTGCGCCAACAACTCGCGGCGGCGCGGGCTTGCCGATCCGAGAATCAATTTCATTCGGAAATCAGGTGCTTACTTGAAGCGGTAATTGATCCGACCCTTGGTCAGATCATAGGGTGTCATCTCAACCTGAACCTTGTCGCCCGCCAGAACGCGGATCCGGTTCTTGCGCATCTTGCCTGCCGTATGTGCGATGATCTCATGGCCGTTTTCAAGCTCGACCCTGAATGTCGCGTTGGGCAGGAGTTCCTTGACGACACCGGGAAATTCGAGCGTGTCTTCCTTGGCCATGGTCTCTCCTTGCATTTTCATCCCGCCAGACTGCGGAACGCGCCAGTAGATGCGCCCGTTTTAGGGATTTTTCAAGGGTCTAATCAGCGCAAGGCGACAGGTGTGACACTCGTGTCGCGGCCGTTCTGATCCGTCCAGTGGCGCCGGTTGAGCACCACGCCATCGGCGCGCACCTGCGCGATGCGGGCGGGATCGATCTCGGCCACGGTCCAGCCGGGGCGGTTCATCACACCCTCCGCGATCACCCCGGTGGCCGGAAAGCCGGTATCGGGTGGACCGAAGATGCCCCCCATGCCGGTGCAGATATCCACCGCCGGCGACCAGTCCGCGGTGCCCACGATCGAGGACATGACACTCACGCATTGCGTCTCGAGCGCGCGCGCCATCGCACCGATGCGGACGCGGGAATAGCCGGTCAGCGCCTCGGTGCAGGACGGCACAAGGATCAGATCGGCCTCGGCCAAGGCGCGGCCCAGCAGAGGAAACTCGCTGTCATAGCAGATCAGGATGCCGATCTTGCCAAGCGCGGTGTCAAAGAGCCTGAGCGGCCCGCCGGCGGCGACATGCCATGTGTCGCGCTCGAAGCGGGTCATGATCTGCTTGTCCTGATGCCCGCGCGCGCCGGTAGGCGTAAAAAGACGGGCGCGGTTGACGGGCCTTGGCCCCAGATCGGGATCAAGGACCGGGGCAGAGCCGGCCAGGATATGCAGGCCATGCTTTGCCGCCAGATCGCCATGCAGGTCGTCGGCATCCGCGATCCGCTCGGAGACCGCATGCAGCGAACGCTCCAGATCGCCCGCCGCCTCCGGTCCCGCCAGCGTCGCCAGTTCCATCGCGCCATATTCTGGAAAGACCGCCAGATCGGCCCCCTGCCGCGCGGCATCGGCCACCCAATCGGAGAGTTTGGCGGCATAATCGGCCCAGGAGGCGAGCATGTCGAGCGGATAAGCGGCGGTGGCGATCTTCATCGGGCATCTCCTTTGCCCTCTTGTCTCGCCGCTCTGGCAGGCGCCGTCAAGCCGCTCCTGCAAGGCGCTGCCCCGCGCGTGATCCGTCAGGATCTGGCAACCCCTGTCGGGGCGGCAGGACACGGGACTGGCCGATTGGTCGGGCTGAGAGGATTCGAACCTCCGACCCCCTGCTCCCGAAGCAGGTGCGCTACCAGGCTGCGCTACAGCCCGACCGTGAGACAGGCGATTATACGTCGCCGAGGGTCATTGCAAGAGGATTTCCGGCACCCGCCGCTGCCGGGCGGATCCTCTGCCGTCGGTCAGCTGTCCTCTTGCTCCGCGCCACGCATCCACGCATGTTGTGGCAAAGGGGTCCGCCATGACGATGCAGGTTTTGACGGCGCTCGGCGGCGTCGGGATGTTCCTTCTGGGGATGGAGGTGATGACCGCCGCCTTGCGCGACCTCGCGGGCGGCGGGGTGCGGCGCAGACTGGCGGGGCTGACATCCTCGCCGCTGCGCGGCGCCCTGACCGGGGCGCTGGCGACCGGCCTGATCCAGTCCTCGAGCGCGGTCACGCTGATCACCATCGGCGCGGTCGGTGCGGGCCTTCTGGGCTTTTCGCAGGCGCTGGGCGTGCTTCTGGGGGCCAATGTCGGCACCACCGTGACCGGCTGGATGGTGATGGTTCTCGGTCTCAAGCTCAAACTGGGGGTGGTGGCGCTGCCGGTGCTCTTTGCCGCGTCGCTCCTCACCTTGCTCGGCCAGGGGACCGCGGCGCGGATGGGGCGCGCGCTGGCCGGGTTTGCGTTGCTGTTCATCGGGCTCGACATGATGCAGACCGCCACCGCCGGGGCAGAGGCCCTGCTGCATCCGGGGATGCTGCCGGAGGACACCTGGCCGGGGCGTCTGGTTCTGGTGGCCCTGGGTCTGGGGCTGGTGGCGTTGATCCAGTCCTCCTCGGCGGGGATGGCGCTGGCGCTCGTGCTGCTCGGCTCGGGCGCGATCAGCTTTGCCCAGGCGGCGGCCCTCGTGATCGGCTTCGATATGGGGACCACCGTGACCGGCCTGCTGGCGGCGCTTGGCGGCGGGCGCGCAATGCGGCTCACGGCGATGGCCAATCTGCTGTTCAATGTCGGCACCGCGCTCCTCGCCTTTCCACTCCTTGATCTGGTGGTCCCGGTCCTGCGTGGCGTCGGGCAGGGCGCGGATGATCAGATTGCACTGGTGATCTTTCACACCGGTTTCAACCTCATCGGCGCGGCGATCTTCCTGCCCTTCACCAAGGAGTTTGCCGCCCTCGTCGCGCGTCTTGTGCGCGAGCGCCCGGTGCCCCTGGCCGAGGGGCTGGACCGGCGGCTGCTGGCCGATCCGGGAGCTGCGCTCGATGCCGCGCAAGCGGTGGCGGACCGGCTCCGCCGCGAGATCTTCGCGGCGCTTGCAGCGGTGCTCGGGCCGACGGGGGATCTCCGCGCGCTGGCGGCAATCCAGTCGCAGGGCCAGCCCGCGGTCACGGCGCTGGAGCGTTATCTTGCAAGTGTGCACATTGCGCCGGACCGCCGCGCTGAACATGTCCGCTATGCGGCCCTGCTGCATCAGATCGACCATTTCCAGCGCCTGCTCGACCGCTGCGCGCAGCGCGACCGCATCGCCACGCTCGGGCAGGATCCGCTGCTGCGCCGCGACGTGGCGGCGCTTGCCACGGAATTGGCGCGGGGCGCGCGGGCGGCGCGTCTCACCCGGCTTGCCAGTCTGATTGATCGCCGCGCGGCGCGCTTCCGGCGCGCTGTGATCCTGCGCGAACATGCCGGCCTCCTGCCGGTGTCAGAGGTCTTTGACCGCACCGATGCGATGCGCTGGCTCGGGCGGGTGTCGGATCACGCCGCGCGGCTCAGCCTCCATGCCGAAGAGGCGAAGGCGGCGCCGTGACGGCGCTCAGAGGCTCGCGTCAAGCGCGGCGACGATGGCGTCGCCCATCTGCGCGGTCGAGACCGGCGTGCCGCCTTCGGGGCCAAGCAAGTCCGCCGTGCGCAGCCCGTTGGCCAGCACCGTTTCCACCGCCTGTTCCACCCGCGCCGCATCCTCGCCCATGTCGAAGGAATAGCGCAGCGCCATGGCGAAACTCAGGATCGTGGCGATCGGGTTGGCCTTGCCTTGCCCCGCGATGTCGGGGGCCGAGCCATGCACCGGTTCATAGAGCGCCTTGGGTCGGCCATTGGCCATCGGCGCCCCGAGCGAGGCCGAGGGCAGCATCCCCAGAGAACCGGTGAGCATCGCGGCGGCATCCGACAGGATATCGCCAAAGAGGTTGTCGGTGACGATCACATCGAACTGCTTGGGGTTGCGCACCAGCTGCATCGCGCCGTTGTCGGCATACATATGACTGAGAGCGATATCCGGGTAATCGGCGTCATGCACCTTTTGCACCACCTCGCGCCAGAGCACGCCGGATTCCATCACATTGGCCTTTTCCATCGAACAGACGCGGCCCGAGCGCTTGCGCGCCAACTCGAACGCCGCGCGCGCCACGCGGTCGATCTCGCTCTCGGTATAGCGTTGCGTGTTGATGCCGACGCGCTCGTTGCCTTCGGTGAAGATGCCGCGTGGCTCGCCGAAATAGATGCCGGAGGTCAGTTCGCGCACGATCATGATGTCGAGACCGGCGACCACCTCTTTCTTCAGGGACGAGAAATCCGCGAGCGCGTCAAAGCATTGCGCCGGTCGCAGGTTGGCAAAGAGGTCCATCTCCTTGCGCAGCCGCAAGAGGCCGCGTTCCGGTTTCACCGAGAAATCGAGATTGTCGTATTTCGGCCCGCCCACGGCACCGAGCAGCACCGCATCGACCGCCTGCGCCTTGGCCATCGTGTCGTCATGCAGCGGCACGCCGTGTCTGTCATAGGCGCAACCGCCGACCAGATCCTCGCTCACGTCAAAGCTCACACCACGCTTGGCCCCGAACCAGTCGATGATCTTGGACACTTCGGCCATGACTTCGGGACCGATGCCGTCGCCGGCGAGGATGAGAATCGAGGGGTTGGGCATGGGATCCGTCCTTGGTTGGGGCATGATGGTGGCCGCTGGCCTAACGCCAAGGTCGGGGATGGTCAAGAAAGCACGCTCAGTCGAGGCTGAGATCGACCCAGACCAGACGATGCGGGCTGGCCCTGGCGGCCAGATCACCCTCTGGCGTGCCCTCTGGGGGCCAGTGGACAGCGGCGGTGCGCACCTTCAGATCGCGCGACGGCAGGATATAGGAGACCCGCAAGCCGCCCGGTCCGGGCGCGGGCCAGTTGACGGTGTGCAGGCGCGGATCGCCGGTCTTGTCCGGGGCAGGGGGCACCGGTCCGGGGCGCATCGGGCGGGGGTCTTGCAGCCGCGGATCGGCCAGCAGATCGCGGATTGCCACGTGCCGCCCGTCGCTGTCCTGGGCGTCAAGATTGGCGTCGCCGATGACCACGAACCGCGCGTTGGGCGCCGCGCCAAAGGCCCCGTCGAGATAAAGCCGCCAGAACCGGATTTCGTCGTGGTTGCGCCGCCCGTTGGCATCCTGCGGCCCGTCAAAGACCGGCGGGCCGGCGTGAAAGGCCAGAACCTCCAGCCGCCCCCAGGGCGTGAGAACCGGAACCACCCAGTGCCCGGTTGAGGAGAGCCGCTGAATGGCCTGCGCCTCTGCCGAGGGAAACGGCGCGCCCGCCACCTTTGGCAGCAAGGCGCCGGGCAGGTCGCGCCACAGGAACGCGCTGAAATCGCGCACCGCGTCGCGCTCGATCGGATGGCGCGACAGGAGCGCCATGCCGCCCTGACCGGAAAAGGCGCCAAAACCCTGCGCATCGCTCGGCCCACCGCGCCGCCCGTCACCATCCATGTCGAGCCCGGTTGCCATGCCGCGGTTGGGGCGCAGCGCAAAGAGATGATCATAGCGCGGCCCGTCCTGCGCCAGACGGTCGCGCAGCGCAGAGAGCGCCACCAGATCGAGGTCGTAATCCACGCCTTGCAACAGCACGATATCGGGGTTCACGGCGGCCAGCACCTGTGCCACAGCAGCGATCTGTGGATCCTTGCCCGTCAGGATGTCACGCAGCAACAGCCCTGGCCCCGCCCGCTCCAGCCTGACATTCCAGGTGGCAAGCCGCAAGGTGTCCGCCGCGACCGGCAGGACGGTGCAGAGCGCCCACAGTCCGGCGATCAGACCCGCTGCAACCCCTCTAGGGACAATCCGTCTTCGGCATAGACGCGGCGGCGCTTGTCCTCGATCATGTCGGCGATGCGGCTCATCGCGATCCCGCGCATCAACATGCTTGCAGGCAGAAAGGCCCATGCGGTCATCATCCAGATCAGGGTTTGCGGGTTGCTGATCGAAATCGGTTCGACCAGATTCGACGCTACCCGGATGATGGCCGGGATCATGAAGGGCAGCAAGGCCCCAAGCACGACGTTGAGATCGGCATCGCGCCGCAGACGGAACAGGACATCTCCCCCGCTCGTCGGATCAAAAAGCGGCAGATTGACCCAGACATTGAACGCCCCACAGCGCCGCGGCCAATCCAGCAGCCGGACGAATGTGACAAAGACCAGCATCATCACCAGCGAAATCGTATAGGAAATGCCTGCTGCGATCCGCACCATGTCAAACAGGACCTGATCGGCGTCCGACGGCAGCATCAAGAGCACCATGCGCACCGGAGAGTAGGGAAAATCAATCGCCATGCCCAGCCGTCCGCCAAGGGCGGTCAGCATCCTTGTCAGATTTGTCGGATCGCTCTGGCCGCGCAGGATCAACGAGATTGTGATCAGGATGAAGGCCAGCGCAAAGAACTTCAGCCGGTTGAACGGCGGCGCAAAGCGGAACTCGATGATGCTGGGATACCTGCCGTAGTATTCGATGAAGGTCATGAACCCGGCCAGCATCGACAGCACGATCACGATCTGCGCGGTGTCCGCGCCGGTCGATGGCACGAGCAAGGCAGGCGCCGCAACCAAAATCGCAATCAGGATGGCGCGCGCAATGGCCCCTGGTATTTCCGAGAACAACACGTTCCGTTCCCCTGCAGCCTGACCGACCGCAGTGCGTTGCTGCGGTCTGTGTCCAACTTGATCCCGCACATTGTGGCGGGTTGCCTCAATTTTGCCCAAGTTCTGCCATCTTTCAGGTAACGCCACAAGAATACGATGGAGTAAATGAAAGGTTTAAGGCCGATTGAGGGTTGAACTGGTGCAGGAATACATCAAACTCGTGGCAATTCCGCGGCAACTGCCCATGGTTTTACAGCATCTTGTGGTTTTGCCCATGAGACGCACAAGTTTGGTGCGCCACAGGCGTTAACGTCGCCACGGTCCGCAGTGGCGTGATATCTTGGGGCCGAGCATCATACCCAGGGACGCGCCAGCGCAGCCTTTGCCTCGAACGCGTCAATGGCCGTGGCCTTTTCCAGCGTCAGACCGATGTCATCGAGACCTTCGAGCAGACAGTGCTTCTTGAACGCATCCACCGCAAAGGAAAACACCTCGCCCTCAGAGGTCGAGACGGTCTGCGCCTCAAGATCGACCTCCACCCGCGCATTGGCGCCTTTTTCGGCCTCCTTCATCAGCACATCGACCTGCTCTTGCGGCAGGGCGATCGGCAGGATGCCGTTCTTGAAACAATTGTTGTAGAAAATGTCCGCGAAACTTGGAGCAATGACGCAGCGGATGCCGAAATCGAGAATCGCCCAGGGCGCGTGCTCGCGCGAGGATCCGCAGCCGAAATTCTCGCCCGCCACCAGAATCTGCGCCTCGCGATACTGTGGCTTGTTAAGCACGAAATCGGGGATCTCCTGGCCCGCGCTGTCATAGCGCATCTCGTCGAACAGGTTCACCCCCAGCCCCGACCGCTTGATCGTCTTGAGGAACTGCTTGGGGATGATCATGTCGGTATCGACATTGATCAGTGGCAAGGGAGCGGCGATGCCGCTCAGTTTGGTGAATTTTTCCATTCGGTTTTCCTATCTCCAAAGCGCCCGTTGGATGGGTTTTCGGTTATTGGCAAAGGTGCAGAGTTCTGTAGATTGCGGGCATGGACATGATGGAACCTGCTATAATCTACGATTGCATCATGCAGCAATGGTCCCCGCAGATCGGCGATCCCTCCGTCATCGGCTGGGTTACTGTCGCGGCATACGCCGTGACCGGATATTTCTGCATGACCGCAGCACGCAAAGAGCGGGCGCGTGACCGCCGGTTCTGGGCGCTTCTGTCGATCATCATGCTTTTTCTTGCCGTCAACAAACAGCTTGATCTGCAATCCGCCCTCACCGCGGCCGGGCGCTGCATGTCGAAGATGCAGGGCTGGTATGGACAAAGACGCGCCGTCCAGCTTGCCTTCATCCTTGCCTTGATTGCGTCCAGCGTCACGATCATGCTGATCGCCCTCATCACATTGCGCCACGCCCTTCGGCGCATCGGCATCGCGCTGCTCGGGTTTGGTCTTGTCCTGACCTTCGTCGCCGTCCGCGCTGTGGGCTTTCACGATGTCGACAGACTCATCAGCACGACCATCGCCGGAGCCCGGGTAAACTGGATCCTCGAATTGTCCGGACTCATCCTGATCCTTGCAAATGCCGTTTGGGCGTGCCGCGCCTCCGCGCGCCAAGGCAGGCCCTCGCGCGAGGGCCCCGCGATGCGGCACGGCCACCGCTGACATCACATCATCTCCCGCACATCCGTCAGCCGCCCGGTGATCGCCGCCGCCGCCGCCATGGCGGGCGACATCAGATGGGTGCGGCCGCCTCGGCCCTGACGGCCCTCGAAATTGCGGTTTGACGTGGCCGCACAACGCTCGCGCGGCGACAACTGATCGGGGTTCATCGCCAGACACATGGAACAGCCCGCCAGCCGCCACTCGAACCCGGCCTCGATGAAGATATCCGCCAGCCCTTCTTCCTCGGCCTGCGCCCGCACAAGGCCAGAGCCGGGGACAACCATCGCCCGCTTCACGGCGATCTTCTTGCCCTTCACGATCGCCGCCGCCGCACGCAGATCCTCGATCCGCCCATTGGTGCAGGAGCCGATAAAGACCGTGTCGATCTCGACTTCGCTCAGCTTCTGACCGGGCGTGAGGCCCATATAGTCGAGCGACCGGCGCACCGCCTCGACCTTGCCGCCGGTGAAATCCTCGGGCGCGGGCACGGTGGCGGTAATCGGAAGCACGTCCTCGGGGCTCGTGCCCCATGTGACGACGGGGGCAATATCCTCGCCCCGGAGCGTCACCACCTTGTCCCAATGCGCGTCCGGATCAGAGTAGAGCGTTTTCCACCAGCTGAGCGCCGCCTCCCACTGCGCGCCCTTGGGCGCGTGCGGCCGTCCCATCACATAGGCGAAGGTCGTCTCGTCCGGCGCGATCAGGCCGGCGCGCGCGCCGCCCTCGATCGCCATGTTGCAGACCGTCATGCGGCCTTCCATGCTGAGCGCGCGGATTGCCTCGCCGCAATATTCGATCACATGGCCGGTGCCGCCCGCCGTGCCGGTCTCACCGATCACCGAGAGCGTGATGTCCTTGGCGGTCACACCGGGGCGCAGCTTGCCGGTTATCTCGACCTTCATGTTCTTGGCCTTGCGCTGAATCAGCGTCTGGGTCGCCAGCACATGCTCGACCTCGCTCGTGCCGATGCCATGCGCCAGCGCGCCAAAGGCGCCATGCGTCGCGGTGTGGCTGTCGCCGCAGACCACGGTCATGCCGGGCAGGGTCCAGCCCTGTTCGGGACCGACGATATGCACGATGCCTTGGCGCACATCCGACACGGGGTAATAGTGAATCCCGAAATCGCGCGCGTTCTTGTCCAGCGCTTCAACCTGAATGCGGCTGTCCTCGGTCATCGTGGCGGCATTGGCACGGTCGAGCGTGGTGGGCACGTTGTGATCGGGCACGGCAATGGTCTTGTCGGGGGCATGCACCTTGCGGCCGGCCATCCGTAACCCCTCAAAGGCCTGCGGGCTCGTTACCTCATGCACAAGATGGCGGTCGATATAGAGAAGACAGGTGCCATCTTCGGCCTCGTCAGCCAGATGTGCTTCCCAGATCTTGTCATAGAGTGTCTTGGGGGACATGCGTCCTCTCCCGATTTGCTGGTTGAATTGCGTGAAAAGGGGCGTTAGGGGCGACGCGCCTCATGGGCGCGCGGTAATACCGCACATCGCCCCGAAAAACCTCCAGGGCAGGCGCGCGCGATCATCCATGTCAAAAACCCGTGTCATGCGCCCCAGATACAGCGCCGGGCGGACTCTATCAAGAGCGCTCCATCGCCCGGCGCGCGTCCCCCGCGCGGCTCAATCCGGCACCAGCATATATCCCTCGCCACGCACGGTCTGCAAATAGCGCGGCTGTTTCGGATCGGCCTCGATCTTGCGCCGCAGCCGGGTGATCTGCACATCGACGGCGCGTTCCTGGGCCTGTCCGCCATCGCGGCCCAGATCCTCGACCAGCTTGCTGCGGCTCACCGGTTGACGCAGATGTTCGGCAAAGATCCGCATCAGCTGAACCTCCGTCGCAGTCAGCCGGACGGCGAGACCGCCGCGGCTCAGTTCGGCGCGCTCGATGTCATAGCGCACCGGCCCCATCTGCACGATCTTGGGCAGCACGCTTTCCTGCTCTGGCTCTGGCATACGGCGCAGGATTGCGTTGATCCTGAGCAAGAGTTCCTTGGGCTCGAACGGCTTTGGCAGATAATCATCGGCGCCCGCCTCCAATCCCTCGATGCGGTCGGGCGTCTCGCCTTTCGCGGTCAGCAAGAGAATGGGTGTCTTGTGGGTCTCTCGCAGCGCGCGGGTGAGTTCGATTCCGCTTTCACCCGGCATCATCACATCCAGCACGATCAGGTCAAAGTCGAGACCGGCGAGCACCCGCCGCGCGTGGCCCGCGTCCCGCGCGATCGAAACCAGAAACCCGTGCCTGATCAGAAATTTGCGCAACAGGTCGCGGATTCGATCATCATCATCGACGATCAACAGATGGGGCGTGGGTTCGCTCATCGGTCATCCTCTCGTATGGCGTGGTAGCGGCGGCGCAGATCGGGCTCCATCATCGCCTCGAGCACCTGACGAAAACCCGCAACCGCCTGCGGTCCGGCGGCCCGGTAGGCGGCGCGCATCCGGGCGCGTTGCGCGTCCGAGAGCTTGCGTTCGAGTGCCGCGCCCGCCTCGGTCAGGTGGAGATGACGCTCGCGCTTGTCCGCATCCCCGATCTTGCTGAGCACCAGACCATCCTCGATCAGGGTGCGCAACACGCGGTTGAGCGATTGCTTGGTCACGCCGAGAATCGCCAGCAGATTGTTGACGGTCGTGCCCGGACTGCGCGCGATGAAATGCAGCGCCCGATGATGCGCCCGGCCATAGGCCATGGTCGCGAGAATGCGGTCCGGGTCGGCGGTAAATCCGCGATAGGCGAAAAACATCGCCTCGATGCCCTGTCGCAACTGCTCGTCGGTCAGAAACAGCAGGTTCTCGCCACCCTGAGGTTCGGCCATGCGCTTGCTCCGTTCACAAATCATGCCTGATATGTTTCATATTAAGTCAGCTTTATTGACATTCCAAGATCTAACTGCTAGCCACGCTCAGTTTTTGCGCAATTATATGTCCGAGATTGACGTAATACACGCAATAAATGCAAATCAGGTGGAGGGGAGACGTAAAATGTCTGGCTATGACGATCGTGATGGCAAAATCTGGATGGATGGCAAACTTGTCGAATGGCGGGATGCCAATGTGCATATCCTGACCCATGCGCTCCATTATGCCAGCTCGGTCTTTGAGGGTGAGCGCTGTTATGATGGCCGCGTGTTCAAAAGCCGCGATCATGCCGCCCGCCTTCTCAGGTCAGGCGATCTGATGGATATGGCGATTCCCTATACCGTGGATGAGATCGAGGCCGCCAAGCGCACCGTGCTCGAGGCGAACAACCTGACCAACGCCTATGTCCGCGTTGTCGCCTTTCGTGGCGCCGGTCCCGACATGGGCGTGGCCGCCGCGCGCAATCCGATCCGCATGGCGGTGACGGCCTGGGAATGGGGCAACTATTACGGCGATGCCAAGACGCGCGGCGCCAAGCTCGACATCGCCAAGTGGAAACGCCCCAGTCCAGAGACGATCCCCACCGCCGCCAAGGCCGCAGGCCTCTACATGATCTGCACCATGTCCAAACACGCGGCCGAGGCCAAGGGCTGCTCGGATGCGTTGTTCCTCGACTATCGCGGCTATGTGGCCGAGGCGACCGGCGCCAACATCTTCTTCGTCAAGGATGGCGAGGTCCACACGCCCTTGCCCGATGCGATCCTCAACGGTCTCACCCGGCAGACCGTGATCGGGATGCTCAAGGATCGCCAGATCAAGGTGCATGAACGCCACATCATGCCCGAGGAACTCGAAGGCTTCGAACAATGCTGGCTCACCGGATCTGCCGCCGAGGTGACGCCGGTCGGAGAGATCGGCCCCTATCGCTTCGAGGTCGGCAGCCTGACCCGCGAGGTGGCGGAGGCCTACGAGGCGCTGGTGCGCGCCTGAGCAGGTGTCCGATCGACCCCAACCGGGGCGATTCGCAGCCTGACGGCTGCGCAATCGGATCGCTCCGGCTGTTGTCTTATCAGGTGGACTCGCGTTAAGGTTGTATCCCCGGAGGACAACCGGCGGACTTTTGCCGCATTCTTTTGCTGCAACGCGGCAAGCCCCGATTTGAGCGGGTATCGTTTCCAGATAACTGTCAAATCTACGGAAGACCGACAGATTTAGCGCGTTTTTCTGAGCATTATACCTCAACTTGGTAAATTTTTTCCATGGCTGTTTCCATACTGAGGACAGTTTCGCCTGGACCCTTCATTACCGATTTTGTTGCAGTGCAGAATATGGCATCAAAAAGTTGAATTCTGGCAAATTCAAGGCTGACCATTCCCCTTGCTCAAGGCCCGGCTCCGCTTGATGCGGCCTTCGGGCCCTGTCGGCAAGGTGGCAGGCAACTACTCCCAGGGTTGTAAAGTGTCTGCTTTATTGACTTATTCCCTGTCAGGGCGCATTTTCATAAAGGTGTTAAAGTTGCTGTTTATAAAGGTATTTGGCAGGTTGCAGGCAACGATCTGTCAGGTTTGGGGGATGTGAAGCAATCTGAAGATCCGGGAATGTCTGACCTGCATCGCAAGAGGGGCAGGGGAATATTCCGGCTCGCCGAGACGATCTGCCAACTCACTCTGGACTCTGGCGAATCTGTGGTGCTAATGCGGCAAGCCCTGCGATGTTGAGTGTGAATGTAACGGTCAAGTGGTCTTGGGAGTTCAACAATGTCATTTCGTGTTTTGCGAGCGTCTGAGCGGATATATTCCCCCAAACTGGTTCAGGATCGAAAGATCCTGCCGGTGTCACCCAATTCATACAACCTCGGCCTCAAACGCGCTCTCGACATCTTTCTCGTCATGGTAGCGGCCGTTCCGGCATTGCTCATTGTCGCTCTCCTGGCTGTGCTGATTGCCTGCGATGGAAAATCCCCGTTTTTCTCGCAGCAGCGCGTCGGCCGTAACGGACGCCTCTTCCGCATGTGGAAGTTGCGCAGCATGATGGTCGGTGCCGAGGCGCAGCTGGAAACCTGCCTTGCGGCCTGCCCGCAACGACGTCGTGAATGGAACGAAAGCCAGAAGTTGCGCCACGATCCGCGGATCACCCGGATTGGGCATCTGATCCGCAAGACCTCGATGGACGAACTGCCGCAACTGTGGAACGTGTTTAGGGGCGATATGTCAATTGTCGGACCGCGCCCGATGTTGCCATCGCAGCGCGCGATTTATCCCGGAACGGCTTATTATGCGATGCGTCCGGGCATCACCGGCTATTGGCAAGTCTCCGCGCGCAATGACAGCAGCTTTGCCGACCGGGCCCGTTTCGATGCCAGCTACCTTCGGGAGATGTCACTGATAACCGATCTCAAGGTCATGATTTGCACCGTGCGTGTCGTGCTGACCGGCACCGGTTGCTGATCAACCTTCCGCGTCCGATTCCTCTCTGTCCTGCCCGGCCCGTTTGCGGCACAAGGGTCTGATGACACCCGATGACCTCGTCCTGACGCCGATTGGCCTGCGGTTTCGTGGCCAGCTCTTTCCGTGCTCCATCGGCCGGGGCGGGCTGACCGAGCGCAAGCGCGAGGGCGATGGCGCCACGCCGGTCGGCACGCATCGGATCGTCGGGATGCTCTATCGTCCCGACCGCATGGCGCGTCCCGCCGATTGGGCGCTGCCACTCCGGCCCAATGATCTGTGGTCGGACGATCCACAAGATGCTGATTACAACATGATGGTGCGCGCGCCCTATGCGCACAGCCACGAGAGACTGTGCCGCGGCGACCCGCTCTATGACCTCATTCTCGTCACTGACTGGAACTGGCCCTATGCGGTGCGCGGGCGCGGCTCCTGCATCTTCATCCACCAATGGCGGCGTCCGGGCTATCCCACCGCCGGATGCATCGGTCTCAGACGCGATCATCTGCTGCATATCGCGCGCCAGATTACCTATGGCGCGCGGTTGATCGTGCCGCCGCGCTGAGGCTTATTCGGGATATTTGCGCGTTGCGGTGGCGCGGGCCAGAACCTTTCTGTCGGCGCGGGCCGTGGCGGTCCAGACATAGGTATGCACACCGCCCGGCGGACAGGGGCTTTTGTATTTGAAGGCTCCGAAAGGTAATTTTCCGTCACTCCCGACCTTCAAGCGACCACCGCCGTGGCTATAATTGGGCGCATCGCGATCCTTGAGGGTGAATTCGATCGAGGTGGTGCCGGCGGGAACGCCGCGTAGAACAAAGGCGGGGCTGCCGACGGTATTGGGATTGCCCGTGCGGCAGGATGGAATGTCGCCCCACTCAAACGAGATGGTAAATTCTGCGGCAGCCGTGGTTGCGGTCAGGGCAAGCGCGGCAAGGGACAGGGAGAAAAGGCGCATGAATTTTACTCCAGATGGATGACTGTCTGAAATGCTAGACGAACTCACCCAATCTGGCAAATTTCCAATGTTGTTGCCTCAGCCGTAATCGCGTTCACCAAAAATGGCAGAGCCCACGCGGATATGCGTGGCACCTTGGGCAATCGCGCGCTCAAAATCGCCACTCATGCCCATCGAGAGGCCCGAGAGACCGTTGCGTGCCGCCATTTTGGCCAGAAGCGCGAAATGAAGGCTTGGTTCTTCCTCCACCGGCGGGATGCACATCAATCCCCGCACCGGCAGATCGAGCGCCCGGCAGGCCGCGACAAAGCCATCCACATCGCCGGGCAGAACGCCCGCCTTTTGCGGTTCTTCGCCGGTGTTGACCTGCACGAAGAGATCGGGACAGTGCCCCATTTCCTGTGCCAGACGTGCGATGGCCTGAGCGATCTTGGGGCGGTCGACGGAATGGATGGCCTGAAACATTTCCATCGCCTGCCGGGCCTTGTTGCTCTGCAGGGGGCCGATGAGGTGCAGGATGATGCCGGAATAGCGCTGTTGAAAGCTGGGCCAGCGGCCGGCCGCCTCTTGCACCCGGTTTTCGCCAAAGACCCGATGCCCTTGGTCAAGAACGGCGGCGACGCGATCCTCGGGTTGCACCTTGGAGACGGCGATCAATTCCACATCCCCTAGCGCGCGCCCTGCTGCGGCGCAGGCCTTGTCCATCCGTGCCCTGATTTCGCTTAGACCCATGACCGTCCTCTTTCATTGCCTTGGCTCTTGCATGCCACAGGGGCCGCCCCCGGCACAAGTGCGCGACAGGCTGTCAAACGGCTTGCCCCTTGGCCCCGCCTTGGATAGTAGAGATGGAAACAATTCCGGACGGTGCCATGACCCAATCGCGTTTCAAGATCGCTGGCCTGACAGTGGCCTGCCTCGTTCTTCTGGTCGGTTGCGGTGCTTTCAAGAACGCGAAACTCGACGAAGAAGCGATGCGCGTCAAATCCGGGCGCCAAAAGCAGGTGGCCCCGGGTGACGGATCCATTTTCGATGCCTTCCGCGGTGCCAAGGACACGGTCAAAGTCAACCGATTCCTGTGGAGTGCTGCGCTGCAAGTCCTTGATTTCCTGCCGGTCGAAACAGCCGATCCCTTTACCGGCGTGATTTCGACCGGGTTTGGCAGACCACCGGGGGGCGGCCAGGCCTATCGTGCGACCGTGCTGATCAGCGATCCCGCGCTCGATGCGCGCTCGCTCAATGTGGCATTGCAAACCCAGAGCGGCCCCGTCGATGCCGCCACCGAGCGTGCAGTCGAGGATGCGATTCTCAATCGCGCCCGGCAATTGCGGATTCAGGCTGCGCGGTATTGACGCGGCGGGGTTGGGGGCCAGCCCCCAAACCCCCGGGATATTTGCGGCCAGAAGAAAGGCAAGCGGTCAGTCGGACGCGGACTGCAGCATCACGTTGCTGACCCAGTCGATCTGACGCGGCAGGCAGATCGTTCTCAGGTCATAACCCGTGCGGACAAGATCGCGCGCCGCGCCGCCAAGACGCTGACGCGCCGCGCGATCCTCGAGAAGCTCGCAGATCTCCGAGAGCAAGGCGTCGGTATCGAAGAAATCCACCAGCCGCCCGGTGTTGTCCTGGGTCATGACTTCTCGCACCGGGGCGGTGTCGCTTGCGACAATCGCCGCACCGCAGGCCATCGCCTCGAGCAGTGACCAGCTCAGCACGAAGGGGTAGGTGAGATAGACATGCACCCGGGTGATCTGCAAGAGCCGCAGGAACTGATCGTAGGGCAGCCGCCCGGCAAACCGCACGCGCGCCCAATCCGCATCCGGGATCTGGCCGCGCACCTCGTCGATGAAGACCTGCTTCCAGTTCTGCCCTGACGGCGGGCGGGCGCCATAGCTCACCTCGTCGCCACCGACGATGAGCACGGTGGCATTGGGCCGCGCGCGCAGGAGGCGCGGCAGGGCGCGCATGAAGATGTGATAACCGCGATAGGGTTCCAGATTGCGGTTGACGAAGGTGATCACCTCATCGGCGCGGGTGAGATCGCAGACCCCGTCGAGGGTCAGCCGCGCCTCGGGGGCGGGACGTGCGAGGGTCGTGTCGATGCCGTCATGCACCACGCTGATCGCGGCCCGGAAGGGCGCGGGAAAGGTATCTGCCTGAAACCGCGTCGGGCTGATCCCGGCCTGGGCCTGATCGAAATGCAGGTGGTTGTTGATGTTCTTCATCCGGATGCGCAGCGTCTCGGCCTCGGCGTCAGGGCTGGCGAATTCCGGATCGAAATCGAGATGTGGCCAGTCGGCCTGATGATAGAGCTCGCAATAGAGCCCGAGCCGCGCCGCAGGCCAGACATCGCGCAGGAAAAGCGACTCGCCCCAGCCCGGATGCGCGAGGATGAGATCGGGCCTCAAGCCCTGATCGCGCAGGTCGCGCGCCGCCCGGTAACAGGCCTCGCCCCGCGTCACCTTGGTGTCGAGATCGAGAAGCCAGGGATGCACCTGCTGACCCGCGCGCGCGGGCAGGGCATAGGGCAGCATCTGCACGCCCTGCCATGTTGCAGGCTTCTTCACGCGCAGCGTCAGCGCCGTGCATTGATGGCCGCGCGCGGCCAGAGCCGGGGCCAGATGTTTGTACTGGCCCGGAAAATTCTGGTGAATGAACAGGATCTTCATGCCGTCCGCCGCTGGTTCTGTCCTGCTCGCCTTATAGGGGGCCCGCGCGCCCCGGCAAAGCCCTGCATTTTTGTGGCCTTCCCACTGGACCCGCGCGCGGCAACCGCCTATCACGCCATGCAGCACGGGACACAGCAAGAGGGACGCCACCGATGTCGCGCTACTCAGCCGCCGAGATCGAAGCGAAATGGCAGCAAGCCTGGGACACGGCCGGAATTTTCCGCGCGCGCCGTGATGCGACGCGGCCGAAATACTACGTGCTGGAAATGTTCCCCTATCCGTCGGGGCGGATCCATATGGGCCATGTGCGCAATTACACCATGGGCGACGTGGTGGCGCGCTACAAGATCGCGACCGGGCATAACGTGCTGCATCCGATGGGCTGGGATGCCTTTGGTATGCCCGCCGAGAATGCCGCCATGGCCAGCGGCGGCCATCCCAAGGACTGGACCTACGCCAACATTGAAACCATGCGCGCACAGATGAAGCCGCTTGGCCTCAGCATCGACTGGAGCCGCGAATTCGCCACCTGCGATCCCGAATATTACGGCCAGCAACAGGCGCTCTTTCTCGATTTTCTCGACCATGGCCTCGTCTATCGCAAGAACGCAGTGGTGAACTGGGATCCGGTGGACATGACCGTTCTGGCCAATGAACAGGTGATCGACGGCAAGGGCTGGCGCTCGGGCGCCGATGTCGAACGGCGCGAACTCACGCAATGGTTCTTCCGCATCTCGGATTTTGCCGAGGAATTGCTGGGCGCGCTCGACACTCTCGACAACTGGCCCGCAAAGGTGCGGCTGATGCAGGAAAACTGGATCGGCAAATCGCGCGGGCTGCAATTCGCCTTTGGCCTCATCGACGGCCTCGAGGGGCATGACCGGATCGAGGTCTATACCACCCGCCCCGATACCCTCATGGGGGCCTCCTTCATCGGCATTTCTCCCGATCACCCGCTGGCCAAACGGCTTGAGGCCGAGTGCGCCGATGTCGCTGCCTTCTGCGCCGAGGCGCGCAAGGGGGGCACCACCGCAGAGGCCATTGAAAAGGCCGAGAAGCTGGGCTTTGACACCGGGTTGCGCGTGCGCCATCCCTTTGATACCGCTTGGGAATTGCCAGTCTATATTGCCAACTTCATCCTGATGGATTATGGCACCGGCGCGATCTTTGGTTGTCCGGGCCATGACCAGCGCGACCATGATTTTGCCCGCAAATACGACTTGCCCATCATCGACACCTTCCTGCCGCTCGAGGGCGCGCATGATATTCACGCGACACCCTATGTGCCGCTGAAATCAGAGCGCGTGCGCTACACGCGGCTCGTCGCGGGTGAGGAAATCCAGACCGGCGAGGCGGGCGTCGAGACCGCGATTGATTTCTGCGAGGCCAAAGGCGTGGGGCAGGGCGTGACCAAGTTCCGCCTGCGCGATTGGGGCCTCTCGCGCCAGCGCTACTGGGGCTGTCCGATTCCGGTCGTGCATTGCGACACCTGCGGCGTAGTGCCGGAGCGCAAGGAAAACCTGCCCATCCGCCTGCCCGAGGATGTGAGTTTCGACGCACCCGGCAATCCGCTCGACCGCCATCCGACATGGGCTGCCTGCACCTGCCCGCGCTGCGGTGCGCCCGCGCGGCGCGAGACCGACACGATGGACACGTTTGTCGATTCAAGCTGGTATTACGCCCGCTTCACCGCCCCCCATGCCGCGACGCCGACCGACATGGCCGAGGCCGAATACTGGATGAACGTCGATCAGTATATCGGCGGCATCGAACACGCGATCCTGCACTTGCTCTATTCCCGCTTCTTCGCGCGCGCCATGCAGATCACCGGGCATCTGCCCGCCAAGGCGATAGAGCCCTTCGACGCGCTCTTCACGCAAGGGATGGTGACGCACTCAATCTATGAGTTGACGCATAATCAAGTTGATACCGGTATCGCCGGTAGCGGCCCAGAAGCCGATACAAAATTCGAGGAATACAGGCGTTCTGAGACACGTTTGCCTACCTACTTGTTTCCAGAGGATGTAATCGAATTTACTGACTCATTCGGTGAGAAAAAGGCCCTCAAACGCTCATTGGTTGAGACCAATGAGGGCATATCAATCAATACTCAGATGCTCGAATCTGCTTGGTTGCGTGAGTTTGAGGCAGGGACGGAGGTTCGTATCATCCCCTCCGCCAAGATGTCCAAATCCAAGAAGAACGTCGTCGATCCCTCCACCATCATCGCCCAATACGGCGCCGATACCGCCCGCTGGTTCGTCCTTTCCGACAGCCCCCCCGAGCGCGACGTGGAATGGACCGCCGCAGGTGCCGAGGCGGCGCATCGCCACCTCTCCCGGGTCTGGCGTCTTGCGTCAGAGATCGCGCAGAGCGACGCGCCCGCCAATCCAGAGGATGAGACGCTCTTGCGCGAGATGCACAAATGCATCGACGACGTGACCAAGGGCATCGACAGCTTCGGCTTCAACGCTGCCATCGCGCGGCTCTATGCCTTTACCAACACGCTGGCGAAATCGCAGGCCGGGCAGGCGGCGAAATCCACCGCCGCCCGCACCCTGGCACAACTCATGTCGCCGATGACCCCGCATCTGGCCGAGGATGTCTGGTCCATGTTGGGCGGTGAGAACCTTGTCACCATCGCCCCCTGGCCCGTCGCCGATCCCCAGATGCTGATCGACGAGACGGTCATCCTGCCGATCCAGATCAACGGCAAACGCCGCGCCGAAATCTCGGTGCCCGCCGATCTGCCCGAATCCGAGGTTGAAAAGATCGCGCTGGCCCACGATGCTGTGGTCAAGGCGCTGGATGGGGCCCAGCCCAGAAAGATCATCGTTGTCCCCGGTCGGATCGTCAATGTCGTGCTTTAGTCGCCGAGGCTTGCTGCTGAGCAGCCTGTTCCTTCTTGCCGCTTGCGGCTTCAGCCCGGCCTATGCGCCCTCCGGCGCCGGAGACGCGTTGCTCAACCGGGTGCAGATCACGGCCCCTTCGACCCGCGCCGGTTTCCTGCTCACCCAAGAGCTTGAGTCCCGCCTTGGCCGCGTGCCGGACGCCCGCTTTGAGCTGAGCCCCACGATCCTTCTCAGGTCCACGAGCAGCGCCATCTCCGAGGACAACGTGGCGACGCGGTTAAACCTTCTGGGACGGGTTGATTATGTCCTGCGCGACCGCACGACCGACACCATCGTCAGCACCGGCAGCGTCGACAGTTTCAACGGCTATTCCACCTCTGGCACACCGGTCGCGGTTCAGGCCGCCGAGCGCGATGCCGAGGCGCGGCTGATGCGCATCCTTGCCGATCAGTTGATCACCCGTCTGCTTGCCGTTGCCCACTCTCTGCCGGAATGAAACTCTCGCCCCGTGACGCCGCCCGCTACTTCGCCCGGCCCGAGGCTCAGCGCACCGGCCTGCTGATCCATGGCGCTGATGCCATGCGCGTGGCGCTCAGGCGCCAAGAGGTGATCGCGGCCCTGCTTGGCCCCGGCGGAGAGGAGGAAATGCGCCTCACCCGGATGTCCGCCGCCGATCTGCGCAAGGATGCCGCGCTGCTCCATGACGCGATCAAGGCGCAGGGGTTCTTCCCTGGCCCGCGCGTGGCCTTTGTCGAAGAGGCGACGGACACTATCGCCGATGCGATCCAGGCCGCGCTCGCCGACTGGCAGGCGGGGGATGCCCAGATCATCGTCAGCGCCGGTCAACTCGGCACTGGCTCGAAACTGCGCAAGGCCTTCGAGAGCCATCCCAACGCCTATGCCCTGGGCATTTACGACGATCCCCCCTCGCGCGAGGAGATTGAGGCCGTGCTCGCCCGCGCCGGTCTGCGCGATGTGCCCGCCCCAGTCATGGCCGATCTCACGGCGCTGGCCCGCGCGCTTGATCCCGGCGATTTCCGCCAGACCATCGAGAAACTGGCGCTCTACAAGTCGGGTGATCCCGTGCCGCTCTCGCCTGCGGACATCACCGCCTGCGCCCCCGCCTCGACCGAGGCCGATCTCGACGACATCCTCAACATCGTGGCCGAGGGTCGCGCGTCCGAGATCGGCCCGATGATGCGGCGCCTGCGCGCGCAGGGCACCCAGCCGGTCGGCCTCTGTATCGGTGCCACCCGGCATTTTCGCGCGCTCTATGCCGCCGCCGCCGATCCGGACGGCGCGGCACAGGGCATCGCCCGCCTGCGTCCGCCGATCTTCGGGCCCCGCCGCGACCGGATGCTGCGCCAGGCACAGGCCTGGGGCGCGGCAAGGCTAGAACAGGCGCTCACCATCCTGACCGACACCGACCTGACCCTCCGCTCCGCCGGCCAGCGCGCGCCCGACATGGCCTTGGTCGAGCGCGCGCTCATCCGCCTCGCAATGCTGGCCGGGGCGCACTGAGCGCCACGCCGCGCCGGATCGCCGCTCCATTGCCGATCACGCCCCAGCCCTTGCGTACATAACCCGCGTCCACGCTGTCCCTCCTGCACACAACGCGCCCCCGCCATTGCCAGCGTCCCTTCTTTGCGGCAAAGCTGCGCCAGAATCGCAGGAAAGGGGAAAAACCACATGTATGACGTCATCGGATCCCGGGCCAGCCGGACCTTTCGGGTGCTCTGGCTGCTCGAAGAAATGGGTATTGAATACAATCATTTACCCGTCACGCCTCGGTCTGCGGAGGCGCTCGCAGCTAACCCGTCGGGCAAGATCCCGGCGCTGCGCGACGGCGATGCGGTGCTCACCGACTCGACCGCCATCATGACCTGGCTCGCGGACAAGCACGGCCAGTTGACCCATACCCCCGGCACCATCGCGCGCGCCCGTCAGGATGCGTTAACCCATCAGATCCTCGACGAGATCGACGCCGTGCTCTGGACCGCCGCGCGGCACAGTTTTGTGCTGCCCGAAGAACACCGCGTGCCCGCGGTCAAGGCCTCTCTGATGTGGGAATATGCCCGCAATCTCGACCGGCTTGCCGCGGCGCTGGAGGGCCCGTTCCTGCAAGGCGATACGATGACCATCGCCGATATCCTGCTCACCCATTGCCTGATGTGGGCGGGCAAGGCGGGCTTTCCCGATGCGGGAGAAAAACTCAACGATTACAGTGCCCGGATGATGGCGCGCCCGGCGTTTCAGCGCGCCGCCGCGCTGCCCTGAGCGGCGGCATGGGCGGCGGCATGACGCCCCGCCCAGACCCCCGTCGCAAGGCAGGCGGTCAGCAGATAGCCGCCGGTCGGGGCTTCCCAGTCCAGCATCTCGCCGGCGGCAAAGACACCGGGCCGGTCGCGCAGCATCAGCCCCGCGTCGAGCGCCTCGAATCGCAGCCCGCCCGCGGTCGAGATCGCCTCGTCCAACGGGCGCGCGCCCGCGAGAGGAACGGTTAGGGATTTGAGCCGTCCGGCGAGATCGTCCCGCCCGTCGCGGCCGAATTCCATCAGCAGCGCCTGTTTGACCGGATCGAGCCGCAGCGCCTTGCGGATCCGATTCTGCTGGCTGTCCTGATGTCTAACGCCTTGTAATCGCGTTCTGATTTCCGCCTCGTCCAGATCGGGCAGCAGATCGAGCCTGAGCGTCGCGCCGTCGCGGAGCGCGGCGCTGACCTCATAGATCCCGCCACCCTCCAAGCCATTGGCGGAAATGATGAATTCGCCCCGAGAGCGGGCGTGTCCCGCGTGCAATTCCACGCCTTTGACGGGTCGGCCGACATGTCTTGACATATGCGGCGACCAGTTGACCAGAAATCCCATGTTGGCAGGGCGAAACGGGGAAAGTGCCTCGGATTTTATGTATTCCGTCCAGCCGCCATCCGATCCCAGCCGCGCCCAGCTTGCGCCGCCGCAGGCCAGCACCGTCACCACCGGGTTCAGCGTTTGTGTGCCTCCGGGCGTCTCGAACAGCGTGCCTTCATCCCAGCCCCGCCAGCGCCAGCGGGTTTGGAATATGACCCTCAAGTCATTCAATTCGTGAAGCAAACTGCGCAGGAGGGGCGATGCCTTTAGGGCGGTCGGAAACACCCGTCCGGTCGAGCCGGTAAACACTTCTTGCCCCAGATTCCGCGCCCAGTCCTGCACCGCCTGTGGTCCAAAGGCTGCGATCATCGGGCGCAATTGCGTCGCCCGATCCCCGTAATGCGCCAGAAAATCGTTAAAATCTTCCGCTTTTGTCAGGTTGAGACCGGATTTTCCCGCCATCAGGATCTTGCGCCCGACCGAAGGCTTTGCCTCCGCCACCGTCACCGCCAAACCCGCCCGCGCCATCTCGCGCGCGGCCATCAGACCTGCGGGCCCGGCGCCGATGACCAGAGCCTCTGTCATGATATGGGGCTCAATCCCTTGTGATGCACAACCCGTTGCGGGTAGGGGATTTCGATCTGGTGGGCCTTGAGCACGTTCCAGATCGCGAAGAGCACGTCGGAGCGGTATTTGCCGGTCACATCCTCGATCCCTTCCACCCAGTATTCGACCACGAATTCCACTCCGCTCTCGGCAAAGGCCGTGAGTTCGCATTCCGGCGCATCGGGGAGCGTCACCACGCAGTCCAGCGCGCCGACCGCAGCCTCGACCAGATCCGGAACCAGAGTGATATCCGTATCGTAACTCACGGAAAACGCAGCCTCATACCGGTGCCGTTTGCCCGCGTCGGAATAGTTCACGACGCGTGAGGTGATGAAATCCTCGTTCGGCACCACGATCCAGCGGCCATCCACCGTCTCCAGGATCGCGGCCCGCGCGGTCATCTTGACGATGGTGCCGGCCTCGCCATTGTCGAGCACCACATGGTCGCCCACCGTTGTCTGGCCTTCGAGCAGGAGGATCACGCCCGAGACGAAATTCGCCGCGATCTGTTGCAGGCCAAGCCCGATGCCGACGCCAAGCGCCCCGCCCAGAACCGCGATGGCGGTGAGATCGATTCCCATGATTGACATGAGCAGCAGAAAGGCCGCGCCAAAGATCATGATCTGGCTGGCCTTTATCGCCAGTTCGCGGGTGGCAGGTCTGAGCTCCTGCTGGCGCTTGATGTAGTCCTCGGAGCGGCTGTTCGACCAGCGGCCCAGCCAGAACAGAAGCGCCGCCGAAACCGCCCCCCGGATCAGTGCCAGAAGCGAAAAGGTGATATTGCCGAGATCGACCGACACGGCGGCCAGCCTCTCGTTTGCCGGCCCCAGCAGATCAAAGAGATAGAGCAGCGCCACCGGCATCAGGACAGACCGCCCGAGGGCGCGGAGGAAGGGATCGGTCAGGATCTCGCGCACCAGCAGGCGCGCGGCCAGAAAGAGGAACAGGCGCTTGCCAAAGGCGATCACCTCGCCCGAGCCGAAGAGCGAGCGTGTCACGCTCTCGCCGATCCCGGTCAGCCCATAGGCGAGAAGCGGCATCAGCAGCGGCAGGAAGATCAGGACGAAGCGCCGCGCCGAGGCGATCGGGCTGTCCAGATCGGTCGCCGGGGCGAGCAGCCGGTGCAGTGCCGGGCGCAGCCGGCGGGCGATCAGCAGCGCGATGATCCAGGCCGCGACCAGCAGAGCGAATTGCGACCAGGCCGCAGGGCTCATCAGCCAGCCGCGTGCCAGATCCCAGCCCTTCAACGTTTGATCGATGACCTGCTGGACAATCTCGGGCTGCACGTCCATCTCACATCCCTGCCTCTGCTACCGGAACCGTTGACGCGCTCCTCATGCCCCTGAAGCGGGCAAGGATCAAGCCAAAGCCGTGGCCTATGGCGTCATGCGCTGTCCGGCCGGCGCGTGCAAAGCGCCTTGAGTGACCTCGCATGTTCGGGGCGCGCGGCAAGACAGACGGCTGCCAGATCGCGGACGGTCGGGATCAGCGCCTCGCGCGGCACCACCCGATCAAAGAGACCCCAGGCCAATCCCTCTTGGGTGTCAACCTTTGCCCCGGCGAGCAAAATCATCCGGGCCCGCGCGGGCCCGATCAGGGCGGCGAGGCGCAGCGGATCGCTCGGTTGCGGCAGTAAGCCCAGCTTCATCACCGGGTAGAACGCGGCGGTGCCCTCCGCCGCGATGCGCAGATCGCAGGCCAGAACCATGCCAAGTGCGCCGCCTGCCACCGTGCCGTTGAGGGCGGCGATGCTGAGGCCGGGCAGCGCCGTGATCGCGCCCGAGAGCCGTTCCCATTGCGGGCTGGTGGCAAGTCCGGCGCGCGCGGCCTCCAGATCGGCCCCGGCGGAGAACACCTTGCCCGCACCGATCAGGATCAGCACACGCGCCTCCTGCGCCGCTTCGGCAATGTCGGCCAGTTTGCGCAGCATCGCCTCGGTCAGCGCATTGGCCTTTTCCGGACGGTTGAGGGTCGCGATCCAGAGCCCGCCCTCGCGCGCCAGAGTAATGTGATCCGGGCCCGTCATGTCAGGCCCATGCGTTTGCGAATGCCCGCGTCGCGCAAGGAAATCTCCTGTCCGACATAGGCGTCGGCCTCGGGGCTGCACATCCACAAGAGGGCGCGCGCGGGCCAGTCGGCGGGGATATGCGCGGACCAGTCAAGCTGGCTTACGGCATTCACACCACTTGCCCGGATCTCGCGTTGCATGTCGGTGGCGACCGTGCCGGGCGAGAGCCCCATCACCCGCACGCCCGCGCCGCGAGCCTCGAGATCGGCACAGCGTGTGAGCATCGCCGCCCCGGCCTTGGACGCGCAATAGGCGCTCCAGCCCTCGAGCGCATTATGCGCCGCCCCGGAGCTTACCGTCAGGATCGTGCCTGACCCGCGCGCCATCATGCCGGATAGAGCGGCCCGCATGCCGTTGAACACGCCCTTGAGATTGACGTCTATTGCATGTCCCCAAGCATTGGGATCGGCAGCGCTCAACATGGTGATGGGCTCGATTACTCCAGCATTGTTGATCAACACGTCGAGCTGTCCAAAGGCGCTGTGGCAGGCCTCGACCGCTGCTTCCATCTCCGAGTAGTGGCTGACATCGCAGGGAACAGCGACAGCCCGATCCCCGATCTCAGTCGCGATATCCGCGATTGCTTCTCGGTTGCGCGCAACCAGTGTCACATTGGCACCTGCCGCTGCAAATAGTCGTGCCGTAGCCGCGCCGATGCCCTTGCTTGCCCCGGTAATCAGCACCGACTTTCCTTGCATCTCCAAGGGACTCTCCATGATTTTCCGAACTGTCCTAACCTTTGCGCATGACGAGTTCCAGCGAGATCATCTCTTGACCCTTCAAGCACAACAGCGGAAGCTGTCGGCCAATCCAATTTCAAGAGGTTTTATACATGACCTGTTTCAAGCCCGCACCCACATTTGCGCTCACCCTTTCACTTGCGGTTTCCGCGACGGCCGCGTTCGCAGACCTGACGCCTGAGCAGGTTTGGGAGGATTGGAAATCCTACCTCGGCGGTTTCGGATATGAAGTGACAGGCGAGCCCAGTCAAACAGGGACCATTCTCTCCCTCAGCGATATGGGAGTGACGATGCAGGCCCCCGACAATTCCGGGTCTGTCTCGATGCGGCTTGAACAGGTGCAGATGATCGGCAATGACGATGGCTCGGTTTCGGTGGTGTTGCCAGAAAGAATGCCGGTCGCGATCACAGCTCTGGATCCCGACGGCAAAGAGGTGACGACGACTTTGGAGATCGCACATCAGGGCCTGAACATGACCGTATCCGGCACGCCCGAAAGGATGCGATATGACTATCGTGCCAAGGAATTGTCGATGGAGTTGACGGATCTCCTCTCCGAAGGGGAAAGCGTCGGCGTCAAGGCGGCTCAGATTCGCTTTGCCGACATGTCGGGCAACAGTCAGAGTGTGGTGAGCGGCACGTTGCGTGCGTTAAACCAAACCATGACGGCTGGCCCCGTAAGCTACGAGCTTGATGTCAACGCGCCAGAGAATGGCGGGCGGCTCGTTCTTGGTGGCAAAGTTGCGCAGGCCACATTCGATGGTCAGACCCAGATTCCGCAGAGTTTTGATGCCAATGACATGGCCGCCAACCTGTTGGCAGGGTTCCGGTTTGACAGTCGATTCAAGTATCAGACCGGAAGCAGTTCCTATCGGTTCGAGGAAGGCAGCACAGTAATCGAGGGAACCCAGGGCTCTGACAGCGGCCAGTTGACGGGCGCAATCGGCCCGGACGGCCTGCGCTATGGTGGCGAGGGACGCAATTTTGAGATTGCGATGTCCGGTACGGACCTGCCGTTTCCGGTGACGCTAGACATGGCGCGTTTCGGTTTTGAAGTTGCCATGCCGGTCGCCAAGAGTGACGATGCGCAGGATTTTGCGGTCAAGCTCGATTTGACTGACTTCACCATGTCCGACATGATCTGGGCGCTGTTCGATCCCGGTCAGAAACTGCCGCGTGATCCAGCCACGATTGCGCTCGACCTGTCCGGCAAGGGGCGTCTTTTTTATGATCTGCTCGATCCGGCTACGGCCAAGAAGCTTGAGGTCGAGGGAACACCCCCGGGGCAGTTGGAGACGCTCGATCTCAACAACTTCATGCTCAGCGTCGCGGGGGCAAAGCTGACCGGGGAGGGGGCCTTTGTCTTCGATCAGAACGATCTCACCAGTTTCGAAGGAATGGCCGCGCCCGAGGGCGCGATAGACCTCAAGCTTTTGGGAGGTAACACGCTTCTCGACAAGCTGATCGCTATGGGCCTTCTGCCACAACAACAGGCAACCGGTTTTCGCATGATGATGGGGCTGTTTGCCGTGCCCGGCGAAGGAGAGGACACACTGAGCTCGCGCATAGAATTCACGCAGGACGGTCAGGTTCTGGCCAATGGCCAACGCCTGAAATAGAGTTGCGTGTTGTAAAGGACCGCTCGCACGAAAGGATTGCGGGGTTTTGCCCGAATCCCGCCCTTGCAGGATACCGTGCCGGGGGCTACCTCTGGCCGGCAGCGAGGAGACACTCATGCCGCAAGCACTTGAAGATCTGACAGACGCGCTGGTCGCAGCCGCGATCAAGGCCGGTGCCGATGCGGCGGATGCAATGGCGCTTCGAGGGCAATTGATCAGCATAGACATGCGCAGCGGCACTTTGGAACAGGCCGAGCGGGCCGAGGGTGTGGATATTGGTCTGCGGGTGCTCATCGGCGGGCGACAGGCCAACGTGTCCGCCTCCGACACCCGGCCCGATACCATTTCTGCGCTTGCCGAGCGGGCCGTGGCGATGGCGCGTGAGGCCCCCGAGGATCCCCATGTCGGGTTGGCGAATCCGGCACAACTGGCGCGGCACTGGAATATTGACGCCTTGCAGCTTTGCGATCCTGCCCCAGAGCCGCCTCCGATGGCTCTGGCAGAAATGGCGCGGCGGGCCGAGGCGGCGGCGCTCGCTGTTTCAGGTGTAACACAGGTTCAGTCGGCCTCAGCCACCTATTCCCGCCGCGCCATTCATATCGCGGCGAGCAATGGGTTTTTCGGAGGATATGCGCGCACTGAAACCGGTATTTCCTGCGTCTCTATTGCCGGGACGGGCAACGCAATGGAACGCGATTACGATGGGGATGGCCGGGTCTTTGCCGGCGACCTGCGCGCGCCGGAGGAGATTGGTCAGACTGCTGGGGCGCGTGCGGTTGCGAGGTTGGGCGCACGCAAGCCGCCGACGGGAACATGGCCAGTGCTCTTTGACGAAAGGATTTCTGCCAGCCTTATCGGTCATCTTCTGGCCGCCGCGAATGGCACAGCGGTGGCGCGCGGTGCGTCGTGGCTGCGCCAAAGGTTAGGCGAACGGGTGCTTCCCCAGGCCCTCTCGCTCATCGAAGACCCGCATCGCCCGCGTCTGTCCGCCTCGCGCCCCTTCGATGCCGAAGGATTGCCGACCGCGCCGCGCAAGATTGTGGACCAAGGGGTTCTGACGGGCTGGACACTTGATCTGTCAACCGCGCGCCAGTTGGGGATGCAACCGACTGCCAATGCCACGCGCGGCCCCTCCGCGCCGCCATCGCCTGGCACCTGGAACATCGCTCTGACGCAAGGCGATCAGAGCCGTGACGATCTCATTGCGCAAATGGGAACCGGTCTGTTGGTAACCTCAATGATCGGCTCCACGATCAATCCCAATACCGGGGATTACTCGCGCGGCGCGGCAGGCTTTTGGGTAGACAAGGGTGAGATCGCCTGGCCGGTGAACGAATGCACCATTGCCGGAAGTCTGCCTGAGATGTTGGGCCGGATCGTGCCGGCCAATGATGCGCGGGTATATCTCAGCCGAGTGGTGCCGTCGCTTCTGATCGAGGGGCTCACGCTTGCCGGGAAGTGATCTGGCCCTCTTGATCGAGGCGGCGCAAGAGGCAGGTCGGATCGCCACGCGCTATGTCGGCCAGCCGCTCGATGTGCGCGACAAGGCCGATGGCAGCGGACCGGTGACAGCGGCAGATTTGGCGGTCAATGCCATGCTGACAGAGCATCTGCGCGCCGCCCGACCTGATTATGGATGGCTCTCGGAGGAAACCGAGGATGATTTCACGCGTTTAGAGGCAGATCGTGTCTTTATCGTCGATCCTATTGACGGAACGCGCAGTTTTATTGAGGGCTCAGCCACTTGGGCACATTCACTGGCCGTGGCCGACCACGGCGTCGTGACATCTGCCGTCATTTATCTCCCGCAGCGCGGCAAGCTCTACACTGCGGCCATGGGGCAGGGCGCGGACCTGAATGGGACTCCGATCCACGCCACGACCCGATCCGATCTCAGCGGGGCATCGGTTATGGCCGCGTCATCGAATTTCGACCCGGAGCGGTGGTGCGCCGGACAGGTGCCGCAGGTAACGCGCGGATTTCGTCCGTCACTGGCGTATCGCCTCAGCCTTGTTGCCGAAGGCCGCTACGATGCAATGCTGACCCTGCGTTCGACCTGGGAATGGGACATCGCGGCTGGTGATCTGATCTTGCGCGAGGCCGGCGCGATCAGCACGGACCGTTGCGCTCAGGCCTTGCGCTTTAACAATCCGCAGCCGTTCGTGAACGGGATGATCGCTGCAAACCCGGTGTTGCACAGGGCATTGCACCGCGCGTTGGCGCCGGGCTGAAATACGCTTGCGCCGGCACTCTTTCCCTGTCTAATGCGCGGGCTACCGGATCAAAATACAGGCAGATGATGGCCCGCTCCGACAACCTGACCGGCGCCCTTTTGATGATGGGCGCAATGGCGGCCTTCACGTTAAACGATGCCATGATCAAGGGGCTGGCGGGGCAGATCCCGGTGTTTCAGGTGATGTTCCTGCGCGGGTTTCTGACCACTTTGATGGTCGGGATCATCGCTTGGCGCATGGGCGCACTTACCCGCCGTCTGCCGCGTGAGGATTGGGGCCCGGTGTTCTGGCGCATGGTGGGCGAAATCGGCTCTGCCTATTTCTTTGTCACCGCGCTTTTCCACATGCCGATTGCCAATATCAGTGCGATCATGCAGGCTCTGCCGTTGACCATCACTCTGGCAGCGGCGCTGTTCTTTCGGGAACCGGTCGGCTGGCGGCGGATGAGCGCCATCATGTTAGGTTTTGTCGGTGTGATGCTGATCGTGCGACCTGGCACCGAAGGGTTCAACATCTACTCTGTTTACGGTCTTGCGGCGGTCGCCTTTGTAACGCTGCGCGATCTGGCCACGCGGCGCTTGTCGCGCGACGTGCCCTCGATGCTGGTGACGCTTATCACGTCATTCTGCATCATGGCCGCGTTCGGATTGGCCAGCCTGACCGGAGAATGGGCCCCAGTGAACGGACGCTCAGCAGCGCTCATCATGGCAGCCTCGGTGATGATCATCGGCGGCTATCTTTTCTCGATCATGGTCATGCGTGTAGGCGAGATCAGCTTTGTGGCGCCATTCCGATATACCAGTCTGCTTTGGGCGCTGGTTCTCGGCTGGCTGGTTTTTGGCGACTGGCCGCAAACCATAACCCTGATTGGCGCCGCTATCGTGGTGGTCAGCGGCCTCTTCACCCTCTATCGCGAGTCACAGATCAGCCGCCGCATTCGCGCGAACCAGAAAAGACAGCCTTCACTCGATCCTCGTCCACGTTGAACTGTTGCTTGAACAGGAGGCGTTCGTCGTCATTGAGAAGACGCATTGGCCCGGTCTGATAGGACTCGGCAGAGTCATTGTCCTCGTGTTTTGCACGCAAGTACATGCGCGGAGTTGGATGAAGCAGAGTGGGCATTTCAAGGTGCAACTTGTGATGTGGGAAGTTCATCACCGTCAGCGGATCGCCGGGCCGGAACAACACCGCAAGCCCGCAGGCCCAGAACGGCGACTGCACTTCTTCGGCCATGATGCCATGCTCTGACAGGTTCACTGAAAATCCGCGATTGTACTCGATCGCCATATAGCGCCAGTTTTTGCGCAGGGTGGCGGTATGCTTGACAAACCAGCGCAGGCTGCGGGTGAAATTCACCGCAACCGCATCGTCATCATCTAGCCGGAACTGGATTGAATGGGTCTTGTCCTCGCCAAGCTCTTTCTTGATCACGGTCTGCATTGCGGTTCTTTGCTTCATCGGGGGGCTCTCAACGATCTTGATCTGCGGAATGTTCGACGTGAGGTCGTACAGCCGCTCTCGGTAAGGTTTCGGAAGGCTCTCACCGACCAGGATGAGGAAGGTAAAGTCCTCGTGCTGCTGTGCCGCAATCGAAGGCAGGGTCAGACACTCGAAATGCCGGAACCGCAAGTCCATTCGTTCGGGTGCGTAGAGATAGGCCTCGCGCTCTGCCAGCGTTTCATGCATGCGTTTGAAGCCGCCAATGGCGGGGTAGGAAAATCGGCAGAGTCCAATCACGCGCATGCTTGCAATGCTCCGGTTCGAGGATGCTTCTTGTCTTTTCGAGCACCCGAAACATTGCATCCGGAAACCCTCTGCGCAAGCCGTGGTGGTGCTGTTGACAACCCCCACGACTCCCCCTATACGCGCCCCATCCCGGCTATGGGGGTTGCCCTGTCGCCGTTTGAGAGCTGAAGTGGTCAAGATCCGGGCGCCAGCGTCCCGATCCTCTGGAAACCCGCCGCGTCGAACCCGAAAGACAGGGTGCGATTGCGGTGGTTGCGTATTGCGGACGCGCGATGCGTTTTTGATGAACCGCACGGGCGTGCCCGTGCAGACACATGTGTTGAGAGACGGGGAAAGAACCGGAATGCCAACGATCCAACAGCTGATCCGCAAGCCGCGGCAGCCGAAAGTCAGAACCACCAAGTCGCAGCACCTGCAAGGCTGTCCGCAGAAGCGTGGCGTCTGTACGCGCGTCTATACAACAACGCCGAAGAAGCCGAACTCGGCCATGCGTAAGGTTGCCAAGGTGCGCCTGACCAATGGCTTTGAGGTCATCAGCTACATTCCCGGCGAGAGTCACAACCTTCAGGAACACTCAGTGGTTCTGATCCGTGGTGGTCGTGTGAAAGACCTTCCCGGTGTTCGGTATCACATCTTGCGAGGCGTTCTGGATACGCAGGGCGTTAAGAACCGCAAGCAACGCCGCTCGAAATACGGCGCCAAGCGTCCGAAGTGACGCCGTCTGGCGTCATCCCCGAGAATTTGGGGATCTCGTTGAATTGAGATCCTTGGGCCAGACCCGAGGATGACAAGAGGAAAGAAAAAAGATGTCTCGTCGTCATGCTGCAGAAAAACGCGAAGTCCTGCCCGATGCCAAGTATGGCGATCGGATCCTGACAAAATTCATGAACAACCTGATGATCGACGGCAAGAAATCAGTCGCCGAAACCATCGTGTACAGCGCGCTGGACCGGGTTGAGAGCAAGATCAAGCGCGCGCCGATCGAAGTGTTTCACGAAGCGCTTGACAACATCAAGCCGTCTGTCGAGGTGCGCTCGCGCCGCGTTGGTGGGGCAACTTATCAAGTTCCCGTCGAAGTTCGGACGGAACGCCGTGAGGCCCTTGCAATCCGCTGGCTGATCAACGCCTCTCGCGGTCGTAACGAGAACACCATGGAGGAACGGCTTGCCGGCGAGTTGCTGGATGCGGTTCAGAGCCGTGGCTCCGCGGTGAAGAAACGCGAAGACACTCACAAAATGGCCGACGCAAACAAAGCGTTCAGCCATTACCGCTGGTAACATTTCAGAGGCTTTCCATCATGGCACGCGACTACCCCCTCGAACGCTACCGGAATTTCGGGATCATGGCCCATATCGACGCGGGCAAGACCACGACCACCGAGCGCATCCTGTTTTACACCGGCAAATCGCACAAGATCGGCGAGGTCCATGACGGGGCCGCGACGATGGACTGGATGGAGCAAGAGCAGGAACGGGGTATCACGATCACCTCTGCGGCCACGACGACATTCTGGCAGCGTCAGGAGGATCCGCACATTGATGGCGCGTCCGATACCAAATACCGCTTCAACATCATCGACACGCCCGGCCACGTCGACTTTACAATTGAAGTCGAGCGGTCGCTGGCAGTTCTTGATGGTGCGATCTGCCTGCTGGATGGCAATGCCGGGGTAGAGCCGCAGACCGAAACCGTCTGGCGTCAGGCTGACCGATACAAGGTTCCGCGGCTGGTCTTTGTCAACAAGATGGACAAGATCGGTGCTGATTTTTTCAACTGCGTGAAGATGATCAAGGACCGCACGGGTGCAATCCCTGCACCTGTAGCGTTGCCGATCGGTTCGGAGGATCAGCTTGAGGGTCTCATCGACCTTATCAAGATGGAAGAATGGGTGTGGACGGGCGAAGATCTGGGCGCGTCCTGGGTGCGTCAGCCGATCCGTCCGTCACTTCAGGATGTTGCCAACGAATGGCGTGCCAATCTGATCGAGATCGCCGTCGAGATGGACGATACCGCGATGGAGGGCTACCTCGAAGGTAAGGAGCCCGACGAGGAAACGCTTCGTTCTCTGATCCGCAAGGGCACGCTGTCGCTCAGCTTTGTGCCGATCCTGGTAGGTTCTGCATTCAAGAACAAGGGCGTGCAACCGCTGTTAAATGCGGTGATCGATTTCCTGCCGTCGCCGCTTGATGTGCCACCATACATGGGATTTTCTCCCGATGACGAGACGGAAACCCGCAACATCGCGCGCCATGCCAATGACGCGGAGCCGTTCTCGGCGCTTGCCTTCAAGATCATGAACGACCCCTTCGTGGGTTCTCTGACCTTTACGCGCATCTACTCGGGTGCCTTGAAAAAAGGCGATGCGATGCTCAACGCGACCAAAGGCAAGCGTGAGCGCGTCGGACGGATGATGATGATGCATTCGAACAACCGCGAAGAGATCGATGAGGCGTTTGCTGGCGACATCATCGCGCTTGCCGGGCTGAAAGAGACCACGACCGGTGATACCCTCTGTGATCCGGCAAAGCCCGTGGTTCTGGAAACGATGACCTTCCCCGATCCGGTGATCGAGATTGCGGTCGAACCCAAGACCAAGGGCGATCAGGAAAAGATGTCTGCCGGGCTGGCACGTCTGGCTGCCGAAGATCCGTCATTCCGGGTTGAGACCGATCAGGAGTCGGGCCAGACCATCATGAAAGGCATGGGCGAATTGCACCTCGATATTCTGGTGGACCGTTTGCGCCGTGAATTCAAGGTTGATGCCAATATTGGCGCGCCGCAGGTGGCTTATCGTGAAACCATCAGTCACGAAGTCGAACACACCTACACGCACAAGAAACAGTCGGGTGGTTCCGGTCAGTTTGCCGAAGTGAAACTGGTCATTTCTCCAACACAGCCGGGCGAAGGCTTCTCGTTCGAGTCGCGCATCGTCGGTGGTGCTGTCCCCAAGGAATACATTCCGGGCGTCGAAAAGGGTATCCGGTCTGTCATGGACAGCGGCCCACTCGCTGGCTTCCCGGTGATCGACTTCAAGGTGGCGCTCATCGATGGCAAGTTCCACGACGTGGACTCGTCCGTGATGGCATTCGAGATCGCGGGACGTATGGGTATGCGTGAAGGTCTGCGCAAGGCGGGGGCCAAGTTGCTTGAGCCGATCATGAAGGTCGAGGTGGTGACACCCGAGGAATACACCGGCAACGTCATCGGTGACCTCACGTCGCGGCGCGGCCAGGTCTCAGGGCAGGAACAGCGCGGCAACGCGATCGCGATCAATGCAAACGTTCCACTGGCGAACATGTTCGGCTACATCAACACACTGCGCTCGATGTCCTCGGGCCGCGCCCAGTTCACAATGCAGTTTTCGCATTACGAGCCGGTGCCGCACAACATCTCGGAAGAGATCCAGAAGAAATACGCATGACGGGAGGCCGGGCAAAGCGCCCGGCACACCCAGACCCTATAATCCCGGGCGATCCGCCCGGTATCCGGAAACAAGGAGGCCATCATGGCAAAGGCAAAGTTTGAACGCACGAAACCGCATGTGAACATCGGGACGATCGGGCATGTTGACCATGGCAAGACGACGC
>PFEY01000065.1 GCA_002783205.1 Rhodobacteraceae bacterium CG17_big_fil_post_rev_8_21_14_2_50_63_15
ACCTGCAAGATCGGCACCGATCCGACGATCATGCTGACCGGCCCGGTGCCGGCGACGCAGAAGATCCTCGCCGATAGCGGCATGGCCATCTCGGACATCGACCTTTTCGAGGTGAACGAGGCCTTTGCCGCCGTTGTCCTGCGCTTCATGCAGGCTTTTGATGTCGATTCCAACCGGGTCAACGTCAATGGCGGCGCGATTGCCATGGGGCACCCGCTGGGCGCGACCGGGGCGATGATCATCGGCACGGTGCTCGATGAGCTGGAGCGCACCGGCAAGGGGGTGGGGCTTGCGACGCTCTGCATCGCCTCCGGCATGGGGGCCGCCACCATCATCGAGCGCGTGTAACGGGAGACAACGGATATGACTGACTTCAGAATCGAAAAAGGCGCCGATGGCGTTGCGATCATCACCTGGGACACGGTCGGCAAGTCGATGAACGTGATGAACGCCCAAGGGTTTCTTGACCTTGAGGCGCTGATTGACGATGCGCTGGCTGATGCGGCTGTCAAAGGGGTGATCATCACCTCCGGCAAACCGGGATCTTTCGCGGGCGGCATGGATCTCAACGTCATCGCCAAGATGCGTGACGATGCCGGCGACAATCCGGCCAGGGGCCTGTTTGACGGGGTGATGGGGATGCACGCCATCCTGCGCAAGATCGAGCGAGCGGGCATGGACCCCAAGACCAACAAGGGCGGCAAGCCGATTGCCGCTGCATTGCCTGGCACGGCGCTGGGTATCGGCTTGGAAATCCCGCTCGCCTGCCACCGCATTTTCGCGGCCGATAACCCCTCGGCCAAGATCGGGCTGCCTGAGATCATGGTGGGGATTTTCCCCGGCGCGGGCGGCACCACGCGGCTGGTCCGCAAGCTGGGCGCGATGGCGGCCTCACCGCTCCTGCTCGAAGGCAAGCTCAACGATCCGAAAAAGGCCAAGGCCGCCGGTGTGGTGGATGAGGTGGTGCCTGCCTATGAACTGATCGAAAAGGCCCGCGCATGGGTGCTCTCGAATCCCGAAATCGTCAAGCCCTGGGACGACAAGGGCTATAAAATGCCGGGCGGCGCGCCCTATCACCCGGCGGGCTTCATGACCTTCGTCGGCGCCTCCGCGATGGTCAACGGCAAGACCCAGGGCGCGTTTCCAGCCGCCAGGGCGTTGCTCTCGGCAGTCTATGAAGGCGCACTCGTGCCCTTTGACACCGCGCTCAGGATCGAGGCGCGCTGGTTCGTCAATGTGCTGTTGAATCCCTCCTCCAGCGCGATGATCCGATCGCTCTTCATCAACAAGGAAGCGCTGGAGAAAGGCGCAAACCGCCCCGATCTGCCCGATCAACGGGTGAAAAAAGTCGGTGTCATGGGTGCCGGCATGATGGGCGCGGGCATCGCCCTCGTCTCGGCCATGGCGGGCATTCAGGTGGTCCTGATCGACCAGAAACAGGAGGCGGCGGACAAGGGCAAGGCCTACACCGCCGATTTCATGGATCAGGGGATCAAACGCGGCAAGGCCACGGCGGAGAAGAAGGCGGCAACGCTCGACCTGATCACCGCCACCACCGATTACGCCGCGCTCAAGGGCTGCGATCTCATCATCGAGGCGGTGTTCGAGGATCCCAAGGTCAAGGCTGAAGTGACCAGAGAGGTGCTCAAGGTCGTGGACAAGGACTGCATCTTTGCCACCAACACCTCGACCCTTCCGATCACGGAATTGGCAAAGACCTCCGACACCCCTGAGAATTTCATCGGCATTCATTTCTTCTCTCCGGTCGAAAAGATGATGCTGGTCGAGATCATCAAGGGGCAAAAAACCGGCCCGCGCGCCGTGGCCAAGGCGCTCGACTATGTCCGCCAGATCCGCAAGACGCCGATCGTCGTCAATGATGCCCGCTTCTTCTACTGCAACCGCTGCATCATCCCTTACATCAACGAGGGCCTGCGCATGGTGGCCGAAGGTGTGGCCCCCGCGCTCATCGACAATGCCGCGCGCCAGTTGGGTTTCCCGGTCGGGCCGCTGCAACTGGTCGATGAAACCTCGATTGACCTGGGCGCAAAGATCGCCCGCGCAACCAGGGCGGCGATGGGCGAGGCCTATCCCGATGCGGCCGTCGATGACGTCATCTTCTGGATGGAGGGCGAAGGGCGTCTGGGGCGCAAGTCCAACGCGGGCTTTTACGATTATGACGAGAAAGGCAAGCGGCAGGGCTACTGGCCGGGCCTCGCCGCCAAATACCCCCGCGCCGCCAAACAGCCCGATCTCTACGAGGTGCAGCACCGGCTGATGTTCGCGCAGGTGCTGGAAGCTGTGCGCGCGCTCGAAGAAGGGGTTCTCGAGGACATCCGTGAAGGCGATGTCGGCGCGATCCTCGCCTGGGGCTTTGCACCGTGGTCGGGCGGGCCGTTTGCCTGGCTCGACATCATCGGCACGCCCTATGCGGCAGAGCGTTGCGATCAGTTGGCCGAGAAATTCGGCGCCCGGTTCAGCACACCGAAACTGCTGCGCGAGATGGCCGCCAAGGGCCAGAGCTTCTATGGCCGCTTTGGCCAGAAAGCTGTCGCCGCCTGAATCGATACCCCGTCCGCCCTTGTGGCGTGCGGGGGTTCTTCTTGGCTCAAATACCCAAAATCCCCGGCCTGCCCCATCGGTGACGCCGGGGATCAGGCGTCACACCGGCACAAAGGCGTTCTGATTGGCGCTGAACTGTTCGAGCGCGCCCGAGCCGATCTCGTGCCAGAGCCCGTGCAGCGTGAGGCGGCCCTCTGATACCGCCCTGGCGACAAAGGGAAAGCTCATCAGATTCTCCAGCGAGACGATGACCGCCTGCCTTTCCAGCGCGTTCACCTGATCTTCCGGGCTGGCGATCTCCTTGACCCGCTCATAGCCGGGCCGCAGGATATCGAGCCATCGCCCGACAAAGCTGGTCTGCTTTTCCAGCTCCGGTGCCTGCCCTGAACACATCTCGAGACAGCCCTTGACGCCGCCACAGGCAGAATGGCCGATCACGATGAGATGCGCCACATTGAGGGCCGTCACCGCAAATTCGACCGCCGCCGAGGTGCCGTGCTGGCCGCCATTGGTCTCATAGGGCGGGACCAGATTGGCGATGTTGCGATGGATGAAGAACTCGCCCTGATCGGCCCCGAAGATCGAGGTGACATGCACGCGCGAATCGCAGCAGGAAATCACCATCGCGCGCGGATGCTGCCCCTGCTGGGCCAGATGCCGGTACCAGGATTGGTTCTCGGCATAGCCGGTCGCCTTCCAGCCATGAAACCGATGCACCAGATAGGTCGGCAAGGGGCGGGCATGTTCCATGATGTCTCCGGGCTGACGGCAGTCCGCCGCTCGATAGTCTGAATTCACCTCGAATTCGAGCGATAAATCTCTGCGCCGGAAACCTTTTGGGAACCGCAGGGCTGGCATTCTGCGCGCTGCCGTGGGGGCAGGGTGAGACGTTGAACGTGGGTGAGATCTTGGAACGGGTGACAATGTTGAAACAGAACGAGTGCGTGCGGCTCGATACCGACCGGCTTGCAACGCTTTATGTCCAACTGGGCGAAAGCATTGCCGAGGATATCGTCTGCCGCGCACTGGAGGAACTGGCGATGCGTCTGGACCGCGCGGAACGCTGCTATCGCGAAGGGCATCTTGAGGACATGCGCAAGAGCACCCGCAGCCTGATCGCGATCGCCGATCAGATCGGTATGCCACTGCTGGTGCAAGTGGCAGGCGATGTGACGGGGTGCGTTGATCGGGGCGACCGGAACGCGCTTGCTGCAACCTTCACCCGTCTCTTGCGGATCAGCGAACGTTCGCTCTGCGAGATCTGGGAGATGCAGGACGTACCGCTCTGACATCGGTCGCGTTTGAAGGGTTGCAGGCGGCGCAATCGCGGTTAGGCTGCGGGCTGAATATTGCCCGAAAGGTCTTAGCTCATGTCGCTCACCTTCGCCGACAGTGATACCCCCGCGATCCCTCTGCATGTTCTTGCCGAGGACGCGCTTGACGACTGGCTGAAAAATCAGCCGGAGGCGGTGCGCGCCTGGGTGCGCGCCAGCGGCTTTTCCGGCGCGCTCGGTCGCGCGCTCGTGATCCCCGATGCCGCGGGCGCGATCGCCCTGGCGCTGGCCGGATACGGCAACGCAGAGACGCGCGCGCGCGGGCGCTTTCACCTCGCCGCAATCGCCGCCAGTCTGCCCGAAGCCTGCTATGCCCTGCACGGTCTGCCGCCCGAGCAGGCGGAGAGCGAGGCGCTGGGCTGGCTGCTCTCGCACTATGCCTTTGACCGCTACCGCGCGCAGAGCCCGGCCAAGGCCCGCCTGATCGCGCCGGCGGGGATCGACGCCGCGCGACTCGAGGTAATCGCGGCGGCCGAGGCGCTGACCCGCGACCTGATCAACACCCCCGCCAATGACATGAGCCCCGAGGCGCTCGAGGCCGCCTGTGCCGCTGTCGCGACCGGGCATGGCGCGCGCTTTGCCGCGATCCGGGGCGCGGATCTCTTGGCGCAAAATCTTCCGCTGATCCATGCTGTCGGCCGCGCCGCCGCGCAACCGCCGCGTCTCATCGACATGCACTGGGGCGCGCGCGGGCCGAAACTGACACTGGTGGGCAAGGGCGTATGCTTTGACACCGGCGGGCTCAACCTCAAGCCCGCCGCTTCGATGGGCCTGATGAAAAAGGACATGGGCGGCGCGGCCACGGTGCTGGGACTGGCGCAGATGATCATGGCGCTTGGGCTGCCGCTGCGCCTGCGCGTGCTGATCCCGGCGGTGGAAAACAGCGTGAGCGACCTTGCCATGCGCCCCAGCGACATCCTGCGGGCGCGCAACGGGCTGACGGTCGAGGTCAACAACACCGATGCCGAGGGGCGGCTGGTGCTTGCGGATGCGCTGGCCCTGGGGGCCGAGGAGGCGCCCGACCTGATGATTTCCATGGCCACGCTGACCGGCGCGGCGCGGGTGGCGCTTGGTCCCGATCTCGCCCCCTATTACACCGACGATCCGCTCTTTGCCGCAACTCTCGACCGGGCTGGGGCGCGGGTCGCCGATCCGGTCTGGCGGATGCCGTTTCACACCCCCTATGAGACGATGATCGAGCCGGGCATCGCCGATCTCGACAACGCGCCTTCGGGCGGCTTTGCGGGCTCGATCACTGCGGCGCTCTTTCTGCGCCGGTTCGCGGGCGGGGTGAACTACAGCCATTTCGACATCTACGGCTGGACGCCCACCGCCGCCCCGGCGCGGCCCAAGGGCGGCGTCGGCATGGGCGCGCGCGCGCTTCTGGAGGCGCTGCCGGAGGTGCTCGGCCTGTGAGCGAAACCCGCCTCATCGCATGGCCCCTCGTGGACCTCAGACGCAGCCCGGAGGGTGCGCTCGATCGGCAGTTGCTGATGGGCGAGGCCGTCAGCGTTCGGACCATCGCAGAGGGCTGGGCCGAGGTCACGGCCGCGCGCGATGGCTATCGCGGCTTTGTCCCGGTCGGCGCGCTGACGACGGGCACCGTCACCCATCGCGTGCGGGCGCGCGCCACGCATCTCTATCCCGCGCCGGACCTCAAGGCGCCCGAATACCTCGGTCTCAGCCATGGCGCGCGGCTGAACGTGCTCTCCGAGAGCGGTCGCTTTGCGCAAACGCCGCAGGGCTATGTGCCGCACGCCCATCTCTGCCCGATCGCAGAGCTTGAGGCCGATCCGGTCGCGGTCGCGGAACTCTATCTTGGCACGCCCTATCTCTGGGGCGGCAATTCGGTCTTTGGCATCGACTGTTCGGGGCTGGTGCAGGCCGCCTGTCTGGCCTGCGGCATTCCCTGCCCCGGTGACAGCGGGCCGCAGGAGGCCAGTGTCGGGTATCCTCTGCCGGAAAGCGCGGTGCTGCGACGCGGTGATCTTGTGTTCTGGCGCGGGCATGTGGCCTGGGTGGCCGACCCCGACACGCTCTTGCACGCCAACGCCCATCACATGGCGGTGGCCCATGAACCCATTCCCGAGGCCATTGCCCGCATTGCCGCACAGGGGGATGGCCCCGTCACCGCCCGCAAACGCCTGAAAGGAACGCCATGACCTCCGATCCCTTCTTTCGCCCCGTCTCGGGGTTTGACCTGCCGCGCTTTGCCGGGATACCGACCTTCATGCGCCTGCCCCATCTGCCGGACGGGCACGCGCGCCATGGCGATGTGCAGATCGGCCTGATCGGCGTGCCCTGGGATTCGGGCACCACCAACCGCCCCGGCCCACGCCATGGGCCAAGGCAATTGCGCGACGCCTCAACGATGATCCGCGCGCAGCACCCCACAACCGGGATGCGCCCCTTCGAGGCGGTGAACTGCGCCGATCTGGGCGATGTCGGACCGAACCCGGCCGATATCCTCGACAGCCTGGCGCGGATCACGGCGTTCTACGATCGGGTAAGGGAGGCGGGAATTGTGCCGCTGACGGCGGGGGGCGATCACCTGACCACGCTTCCGGTGCTGCGGGCGCTGGCCCGCCGCGCACCGGTGGGCATGATCCATTTCGACAGCCACACGGACCTCTACCACTCCTATTTCGGCGGCACGATGTACACCCATGGCACGCCCTTCCGCCGCGCTGTCGAGGAAGGGCTGCTTGATCCCAAGCGCGTGGCGATGATCGGGCTGCGCGGCACCATGTATGACACCGAGGACCGCGATTTCGCCCGCGCGGAGGGCATCCGCCTGATCCTGATCGAAGAATTCCACGCGCGCGGCCCCGAGGACGTGATGGCCGAGGCGCGCGACATTGCGGGCACGGGCGAGACCTATGTCAGCTACGATATCGATTTTGTCGATCCCACATTCGCGCCGGGCACCGGCACGCCCGAAGTGGGCGGGCCGAACAGCTATCAGGCGTTGCAGGTGGTGCGAGGACTGGAAGGGGTGAACATCATCGGCGCCGATCTGGTCGAGGTCTCGCCGCCCTTTGACCCCTCCGGCGGCACCGCGTTTCTGGGCGCGTCGATCCTGTTCGAGTTGCTCTGCGTGATGGCACGGATAACGTCATCGTCCTGAGACCGCGCCACTCTTGCTGACGCCCTGACGCGAGGGGGGATGAGCCGCAACACTGATCCTGAATTGACTCCCCGTTCCATTTCCGCAACTTGCACCGTCGAAGCGCGAGGATCCCATGCCGAAATCCGCCCCCCTCCTCACGCCGGTCCTGATCGCGGGTTGCGCGATCATCCTGATTTCCTTTGCGATCCGGGCGTCCTTTGGCGTGTTCCAAATCCCGATCGCGGCCGAATTCAATTGGCCGCGCGCCGAGTTCTCGCTCGCCATCGCGATCCAGAATCTCGCCTGGGGGATCGGCCAGCCGCTGTTTGGCGCGATGGCTGAAAAGGTCGGCGACCGCAAGGCGATCATCCTTGGCGCGCTCGCCTATGCGGCGGGGCTGGTGCTGTCCTCGTTTGCGGTCACGCCCGAGGCGCATCAGATCTATGAAATTCTCGTTGGCTTTGGCATCGCGGGCACCGGCTTTGGCGTGATCCTCGCGGTGGTGGGGCGCGCCAGTTCGGACGAGAACCGCTCGATGAGCCTCGCCATCGCCACCGCCGCCGGATCGGCGGGGCAGGTCTTTGGCGCGCCGCTGGCGGAATTCCTGCTCGGGATCATGACCTGGCAGAACGTGTTCCTGATCTTTGCCGCCACCATCATCGCCGTCCTGGCCGTGCTGCCGCTGATGCGCGCGCCCGCGCCCGTTGACCGGACCGTGATCGCGGACTCGATGGGCACGATCCTGAGCCGTGCCTTTCGCGATCCGTCCTATACGCTGATCTTCCTTGGCTTTTTCAGCTGCGGTTATCAACTTGGATTCATCACCGCGCATTTCCCGGCCTTCGTCACCGAGATGTGTGGCCCGATCCTGCCCGGCGGCGCGCTGCACAGTATCGGCATCACCACCACCTCGGCACTCGGCGCGGTGGCGATCTCGGCCATCGGTCTGGCCAATATTGCGGGCACGCTGACCGCAGGCTGGCTGGGCAAACGCTATTCCAAGAAAAACCTGCTGGCGGGCATCTATCTGGGCCGCACGCTGATCGCGGCGGCCTTCATCCTGACGCCGATGACGCCTGCGACTGTGCTCTTGTTCTCGGTCTCGATGGGCGCACTTTGGCTCGCCACCGTGCCGCTGACCTCCGGCCTCATCGCGCATCTCTACGGGCTTCGCTACATGGGCACGCTCTACGGGATCGTGTTCTTTTCGCATCAGCTGGGCAGCTTCATGGGGGTCTGGCTGGGCGGGCGGATGTATGACCTTTACGGCAGTTACACGCTGGTCTGGTGGGTGGGCGTCGGTGTCGGCGCGTTCTCTGCCATCGTGCACCTGCCGGTCAGGGAGCGGCGGCTGGCGCCGGCCTAACCGCGCATCAGGTCGCGCATCGCGTCCAGCACCGCCGCGCTGTGGGTATAGGTCAGGCTGTGGCCTGCGCCCTCGATCACCTCCTGCCGGGCATTGCGGTTGATCTGCGCCAGCCGCCCCATGCTGGACAGCGGAATGACGGTATCCTCGCGCGCCCAGATTGCCAGCACCGGCAATCCCGCCTCGGCGATGTCTGCATGTGCGTCGTCGAGGTTTTCGGACAACATGCCGATGATCGCGCGCAGCACCGCCGGAACAAAGCCACGCCAGCGCAGTTCACGCTGTTGCAGATCGACGATTCCTGCCACCGCCGACGGCAGATGCCGCACCGCCTCGGTTTCCTTGCGGAACGACGGCGCGAATACCGTCAGCATCACCCAACGCCCCACGGCGCCGGCCCTCATCGCGCGCCGCACCAGCGGTCCCAGATCATGGCCAAGACCTGCGGGGGCGATCAGCACCAGGTGCCGCAATCGCTCGGGGTAGAGCGCGGCAAAGGCGGTGGCGATGGCGCCACCCATCGAATAGCCCAAAAGCGTGATGTCACCCTCGATCCCCTGATCCTCCAGCAACTCCTCTAGCTGGGTGACAAAGAAGGCAGAATCCTGCGGTCCGCCTGGCCGGTCGCTGTAGCCGCGCCCATAGAGATCATAGACCAGCACCCGAAAGCCGAGCGCCCCCAGCCCCGGCGCAAGGCCGCCCCAGACGAAAGAGGGCGTGGTCAGCCCATGCACGCAGACCGCGACCGGTCCGCGCGCAGGCCCCGACCAGTGGTAATGCGTCACCCCGCGCGAGAGCCTGGCAAAGTGCCCCGGCGCGTCACGCCGCGCGGCCTCGTCGATTGCGGGCTTCATCGCCTCGCGCAGCCAGGGCAGCGCGATCACGGCCGCCAGCAGCAGCGCCAGCCCGGCCCAGATCACGCCGCCGCCCTCCAGGCCTCAAGGATGTAGCGACTGGTCATCAGGTCGAGATGCGCGCCGCCGCCATTCTTGAAGAGGGTGATTTCGTCGGGGCTCTGGCGCCGGAACTTCTCCGGCTCGTAGAAATCCGCCACCAGATCATCGCGCGCGATCACGCCGATCTCGATCGGCGTTCTGATCTCGCCAATATGGCCGACAGTGGTGTCATAGCTATCCACGAACACCCGCGCGCGCCGGATCGCCTCGTCATCGGCCTCGCGCATGTCGGGGCGATAGGCGCCGATCAGGTCGATATGCTGACCAGGGCGAAGCCAGGCCCCCCGGATCAGCGGCTCGGTGGACATGGTGGCCGAGGTCACGATATCGGCTTCGCGCACCGCCCGTTCCAGATCGCCCGCAACCTCAAGCCCCACACAACCCGCCGCCATCGCCTCGGCATTGGCACGGGTGCGGTTCCAGACGGCAAACCGCGCCTTGGGAAAGACCGCGCGATAGGCCTGCCAGAGCGACCGGCCCACCGTGCCCGCGCCCACGATGAGAATGCGCTCGCTGTCCGGCCGGGCCAGACGGGTCGCGGCATAGAGACTGTCGCCGGCGGTCTTCCACTTGGTCACCAGATGGAAATCAACCAGCGCCTCGAGCGTGCCGGTGGTGTCGGAATAAAGGTTCACCCCGCCATTGACCACCGCGCCCCCCCGCGCCGGATTGCCCGGAAAGAGCGTGGCGGACTTGACGGCAATCCCCATCCCGTCGATCCATGCCGCGCGGTTGAGCAGCGTGTCGGGGCCGCGATAGAGAAAGGTATCGCCAATCTCGGCCTTGGGCCGCTCATGCCCCGATTGCAACGCCGCACAGAGCCCGAGCCAATCGAGATTTGCCTCGCCTTCGGCAAAGGGAATGATGGTCAGACTCATGGGTGTCTCCCTTGGCGGACGGGCTGTCTGGATCTGTCGATGCACGAGTCTGGACCCGATCCGCAATCCCCGTCAAGACGTGCCCTCTTTTTCGCACTTGCACACCACCAAACCCCAACTACTGTGCTGGAATGCAACGTCGTGAGTCTCATGCCGGACAGAATCGCTCTCATCTCTGCGCCGGCCCTTCCGCTGTGGGCCTATGCGCTCCTCGGATTTGTCGTTCCTGCCCTGAGCCTGCTGCTGGGCTGGGGGATTGGACGTCGCAGCTATTTTGAAAGGGGGCTGCACAAATCAAGGCCCGAAGCGACGCAGGGCGAGGCGACGCTGAACGCCCTTCTGGCGCTGCTCGGGCTGTTGCTGGCGTTTTCCTTTGGCTTTGCACTGTCGCGGGCCGATGCGCGCAAGACCACGCAGGTCGAGGAGGCCGCCGCGATCAGCACCGCCTTTCTCCGCGCGGATCTCTTGCAGGAGCCCGGCCGCAGCGCCTTGCGCGAGGCGATTGGCGCCTACGCACGCACGCGGTATTCCAAAACGAACATCGGACGGTCCGACGCAGCGCTGGCAGAGTTCATGCAGCACACACTCGAGGCCCAGAACCGTCTCTGGCCAACCACGCTGGCGGCCCTTCAGCCCGACACGTCAGCGGCCATCGTGACGAACGTCACGAGCGGGATCACCGAGGTGCTTGATGCCCATACGCGGCGCGTCGCGGCCGGACTCGACGGCGTGCCGATGATCGCCAGAGTGATGGTGCTGCTCTATGCCGCGACGGCGCTCGGCGTGAAGTGACGATCGGGGCGACCGGTTCTCTGGAAATGCCCGCCTAGCGGCGGTATTTGGGGGCCTCCGTCGCCAGCGGCGCGTCCTTGAGCGACTCGCGCCACAAGAGATAGAGCCCCGATCCGACGATCAGCGCAATCCCGATCCATGCGGTCGCATCGGGCCATGTGCCAAAGACCGTGACGCCCCACATGATCGCAAGCGGCATGGACGCATATTCGAAGGGCGCGGCAAAGGCCGCCTCGGACAGGCGGTAGGCCTGGCTGATGCAGAGCCCGCCCAGCATGCCCGATACCCCCAGCAGGATCAGGATGGGGTAATCGCCGGGATCGGGCCAGGCCCAGGCCCGAAAGAGGAACTCGAGCGAAGGATGCCCCGTGCCCGCGAACCGCCCGTCACCCAGGGCAAGCCCGAACAGCGCGCTTGCCACCACAAAGGTCAGCTGGATGTAGACCGCCATCGTCGGTGCGCTCTCGGAGCCGCCGAACCGGCGCGCAAGGATGTTGAGCACCGCATAGAGAAAGGCCGCCGCCACCGGCAAGAGCGAGGCCGCCTGAAACGCCGCCGTGCCCGGCTTGACGATCACCAGCACACCAAGAAATCCCACGCCGATCGCCGCCCACCGGCGCGGGCCCACAGTTTCGCGCAGGAAAAGGACAGAGGCCAGCGTGATCACCAGCGGCGAGACAAAGAAGATCGCCGTCGCATCGGCGATGGGCAGCGCCGCGAGGCCCAGAAAGAGACACATGTTGGCGCTGACCACGCAGAGCCCGCGCACGATATGCACCACCGGGCGATGGGTGCGCAGCACCAAAAGCCCGCCCGCGAAGGGCATGATGAGACAGCCAAAGGCCAGAAGCGCCACCACCGCACGGATGAACACCACCTGATGCAGGGCGTAATCACCCGACAGGAACTTGAACCCCACATCGTTGAGCGAAAAGCACATGACCGCCGCCAGCGCATAGGCCGCCCCGATCAGGTTGGAGCGCCGGGTGGTGATCAGGGTGGTCATGCCGGTCCGTAAGGATTGATGGATCCCCGCCACAAGAGGTCAGGACCTGCGGATTGTAAACCCGTCCGCCCGAATCCCGCCATTCAGGACGAAGGCGGGTGGGTTTGAAAGCGGAGAAGAGAGGGTCGCTGAGAGCGCTTTGCGGAGAAGCCCCGAAGATCGTTGAACCCGATTTCTTGAAAAGAAATCGGTCCGGAAACTTTGAAAGTTTCCGGCACCTCAAATCCAACCGTCCCGCACTCCCGCCCCTCAGCCCCTATCCCGCTTGGCCTCCCGCACCGCCCGCTCCAGCGCATCGAGAAACCGCGACCGATCCGCCTTGGTGAACGCCTTGCCGCCGCCTTGCCGGAACGGATCGGCGGCGCGCAGGTCGGCCATGAGATCACGGGTGGCCAGCACGTTGCCGATATTGGCGCCGGTCAGCGGCTCGCCGTTATGCTTGAGGACCTGCGCCCCCGCCGCGACGCATTTTGCGGCCAAGGGGATGTCCCCGGTGATCACCACATCGCCCGGTCCCGCGCGCTCGGCGATCCACTTGTCCGCAACGTCAGGCCCGTCGGGCACGATCACGGTTTCCACCAGCGGATTGCGTGAGGGACGCAGGCCGCCGTTCGACACGATGAACATGCGCAGCCCGTGTCGCGTGCCCACCCGCTCGACCTCGTCCTTGACCGGACAGGCATCGGCATCGACGTAGATCGTCATCGCGCCACCTCACCCCGCATAAAGCGCCTCGGCGTGGAAGGTCACATGATCCTCGATGAAGGTCGAGATGAAGAAATAGCTGTGGTCATAGCCTTTCTGCATCCGCAACGTGCCCTCCTGCCGTCGCTCGGCCATGGCCTGCGCCAGCGTTTCC
>PFEY01000052.1:0-38628 GCA_002783205.1 Rhodobacteraceae bacterium CG17_big_fil_post_rev_8_21_14_2_50_63_15
CGGCATGCCGCCGCGGATGCATTCCTCCATCACCAGACAGGCGTCATGGGCGAATTTCATCGGCGGCACGACAAAGCAGTTGGAATTGCTGACAAAGGGACGTTCGCGCCACTTGTCCTCGCCGCCCGCCATCAGGTGCAGCATTTCCATCGCGTCGCGCGCGAAGGCGGGTTCCGTAAACGACGTGCCGACATGTTTGGTGGTTCCTGCGCAGCAGGCATAGACCGTGTTGAGATCCATCTCGCGGTTGTCGGGGATGTCGCGGCAGACCATCGGACGCTGCACGAAATGGATATTGTCCAACTGATCGGCAATGCGCGTCGCGTCATGCAGGTCTTGCACCGTGCTTTCGCGATAGGTCCGCGTTTCGACCTCGACCACATGCACCGCCGCGCCCGCCGTGCCGTAATGGACGCGATTGCCCGACAGGATCATGTCATGGCGCGGGTCGCGCCCGTAGAGTGTGATGGACTTGTTGGCCTTCGCGATCGTGTCCTCGATCAGGGCGCGCGGGAAACGGATACGTCCATCACTGCCAAGGATAGCCCCGGCCCCGGTCAGATAGGCAACGCCCGAGGCCGGTGCATCGGCCAGACCGATCTGTTCGAGCGCATCCAGCACAGCGAGGTGAATGCGATCCATTTGAGCCGGGCTGAGCGGGCGGTAGGTGCCGCCTTCCTGTCCCGGATGCACCGGACGGAGAGCGGCTGCGAGCGGGTTGGAGCGGGCTTCACGGCGGGCTGCGCGGCCACCGGCGCGGCGCGATTGGGTCTCGGACATGGTAAGGTAATCCTGCGGATGAGAAAGGGTAATATGGGCTGATCTCAGATCAGATCCGGGCCCCCGCGTGCCGCGCGACCGCGTTCCGCACCGATGGTGCGGATAACAAGCGCAATCTTGCTGCGTGGATGCATGACGCTCTCCTTCAGAACCGGTGCAGAGCACATGATTCTGGCGTGTCTGTCTGTTCCATTTCCGACCTGTGTCGCAAAAGCGCTCTCGCTTGTCGCCCTTGACCGTGGTCGTCCGCACGACTAGGAGGGGTCCATGACAACCAGAACCTGCATTATACTCTCCATTCAGGGCTGAGGTTTCTCAGGCGGGCAGGTCTTCTGTTTCCAAGTGATCACGAAGTTGCTAAGCCCGCCGCCGAACCGCGCGCGAGGACAAGATGACGACGATCAGGCTGCACAACACAAGAACCCGGCGGAAGGAGGACTTTGCGCCTCTCGATATGGATAATGTGCGCATGTATGTCTGCGGCCCCACGGTCTATGACCGGGCGCATCTTGGCAATGCACGGCCCGTGGTGGTGTTCGATGTGCTCTATCGTCTGTTGCGGCATGTCTATGGCGAGGGTCACGTGACCTATGTGCGCAATTTCACCGATGTGGATGACAAGATCAACGCGCGCGCGGCGGAGAGCGGGCGCTCGATTGGCGAGATCACGGCGGAGACGACGCAGTGGTTTCTCGAGGACATGGCCGCCTTGGGCGCGCTGGAGCCGGATCACATGCCGCGCGCGACGCAGTATATTCCGCAGATGGTGGCGATGATCGAGGGGCTGATCGCCAAGGGCCATGCCTATGAGGCCGAGGGCCATGTGCTCTTTGCCGTGGATTCGTGGCGCGAGCATTATGGCAAGCTGTCGGGCCGCACGGTCGAGGACATGATCGCGGGCGCGCGGGTCGAGGTGGCGCCCTACAAGCGCAACCCGATGGATTTCGTGTTGTGGAAGCCGTCGAGCGAGGATCTGCCGGGGTGGCCTTCGCCCTGGGGCAGGGGGCGGCCCGGCTGGCATATCGAATGCTCGGCGATGAGTTACGAATTGCTGGGCGCGAGTTTCGACATTCACGGCGGCGGGGGCGATCTGATCTTTCCCCACCACGAGAACGAGATCGCGCAAAGCTGCTGCGCGCATCCCGAGGGGCAATTCGCGAAGGTCTGGCTGCATAACGAGATGTTGCAGGTCGAGGGCAAGAAGATGTCCAAGAGCCTGGGCAATTTCTTTACGGTGCGGGATTTGCTGGATGGCAATTGGAGCGGCGGCTGGAAGGTGCCGGGCGAGGTGATCCGCTTCGTGTTTCTCTCCACGCATTACCGCAAGCCGATGGATTGGACGGCAGAGAAGGCGCGGGAGGCGGAACGGGAATTGGACAGTTGGGTCAACACCTTGAGTGTTGATCCTGAAGTGCTTGAAAAGGCAACCGCTGGTGAGGGGCAACCTGAAAGGTCCATTGTCGAAGCGCTTTCGGATGATTTGAACACATCCCTAGCTTTGATGCACTTACGAAAGATGGCTTCATTTGTGGATAATGGTTCAGAGTTTCTTAATTCGGACGATGCAGCCCAAGTAAGCCACCGTCTAAATTTCTGCGCGTCAGCCAAGCTGTTGGGATTTGACCTTGTTCCTTTGTCCACCACCCGGCGAAAGCAAGGTTTGTCCTTGGTGAGCTATGAAATTCGACTTTCTGAGGCCCGCGCCGAGGCATCTAAGACAAAGGATTTCTCGGTCGTTGACGCGTTGAAGTCGGGGCTCTTGGACGCTGGAGTTGAAGTGCGCATGAGAAAGGACAGCGTTGACCTCGTTCCCGGCCCCGATTTCGATCCCGCCAAACTTGAGGCGTTGAAGTGAGGCGCCTTTCCGCACATCGCCAACCAGCCGCGCGGTGCCCGACCGCGGGGGGGCGCTCTGACGGCGGTTGTGGGCACTTTATGGTTCAGCCTACTCCGACGGTTTTGCAGGGTGCTCCGTCGCAAAAGCGCCCGCCCGGGGGGCGGTCGGGTGCTGCGCGGCGGCGCGTTCCGCGCCTTGATTCCGCGCAAGGGGCGCTTTGCCTAATGGGTGCCGCATGACCAAAAACCGTCTCTACCTCTACGACACCACCCTGCGCGACGGGCAGCAGACCCAAGGTGTGAGCTTTTCCACGTCCGAGAAAATCCAGATCGCCCATGCGCTTGACCAGCTTGGCGTGGATCATATCGAGGGCGGCTGGCCGGGGGCCAATCCCACCGACAGCGCGTTTTTCGACGCCGCCCCGGCGATCCGTGCCACGCTGACCGCCTTCGGCATGACCAAGCGCGCCGGGCGGTCGGCGGAAAACGATGAGGTGTTGGCCGCTGTTATCAACGCCGGGACCAAGGCCGTCTGCCTTGTCGGCAAGACCCATGATTTCCACGTCACCGCCGCGCTCGGGATCAGCCTTGAGGAGAACACCGACAACATCGCCAAGTCCATCGCCCATCTGGTCGCCGCGGGACGCGAGGCGCTGTTTGATGCCGAGCATTTCTTTGACGGCTACAGGGCCAATCCCGGCTATGCGCTGGACTGCCTGCGCGCCGCGATGGCGGCAGGTGCGCGCTGGATCGTGCTTTGCGATACCAATGGCGGCACACTGCCTTCCGAGATCGGGCGGATCGTGGGCGAGGTGATCGACGCGGGCCTTCCCGGCGACCGTCTGGGCATCCACACCCATGACGACATGGGCCTTGCCGTGGCGGGCAGCCTTGCGGCGGTGGATGCTGGCGTGCGGCAGGTGCAGGGCACCCTGAACGGTCTGGGCGAGCGCTGCGGCAATGCCAACTTGACCACGCTTGTCCCGACGCTACTGCTGAAAGAGCCCTATGCGAGCCGCTATGAGACCGGTGTGAGTTGCGAGGCGCTGCGCGGGCTGACCGCGATCAGCCGTCAGCTGGACGAGATCCTCAACCGCGTGCCGCTGCGGCAGGCGGCCTATGTCGGGGCCTCGGCCTTTGCCCACAAGGCGGGGCTGCACGCGAGTGCCATTCTCAAGGATCCCTCGACCTACGAGCACGTCGATCCCGCCGCCGTGGGCAATCAGCGCCTCATCCCGATGTCCAATCAGGCCGGGCAGTCGAACTTGCGCCGCCGCCTGCAAGAGGCGGGGATCTTGGTTGAACCCGGTGATCCGGCACTGGCGCGGCTCTTGGAAACGATCAAGATCCGTGAAGATCAGGGTTATACTTATGACAGTGCGCAGGCGAGTTTCGAGATTCTCGCGCGCAAGGAACTGGGGCAAATGCCCACCTTCTTTGAAGTGAAGCGCTACAAGGTGACGGTGGAACGCCGCAAGAACAAGTATGACCGGATGGTGAGCCTTTCGGAGGCGGTGGTCGTGGTCAAGGTCGACGGCGAGAAGAAGCTCTCGGTTTCCGAGTCGATGGACGAACAGGGCTGCGATCGCGGGCCGGTCAATGCGCTCTCCAAGGCCCTGGCCAAGGATCTGGGGCGTTATCAGGATCAGATCACCGATATGCGTCTTGTCGATTTCAAGGTGCGCATCACCCAGGGCGGCACCGAGGCCGCGACGCGGGTCATCATCGACAGCGAGGACGGGCAGGGGCGGCGTTGGTCCACGGTGGGGATCAGCCCGAACATCGTTGATGCGTCCTTTGAGGCGCTGCTTGATGCGATCAACTGGAAGCTCCTGCGTGCTGACCAATGACATCATCGCCTGCGCGGACCTGGTGCGGCGCGCTGATCCGCCGCGGTTTCAGGCGGCCATGGCGGCGCCGGTGGCGGCACGCGCAGTGCTCTTTCCGATCTATGCCTTCAATGTCGAGGTGGCGCGCGCGCCTTGGGTGACGCGCGATCCGATGATTGCCGAAATGCGCCTTCAATGGTGGCGTGACGTGTTGAGCGAGATCGCCGAAGGCCGGGCGGTGCGGCGGCATGAGGTAGCGACGCCGCTGGCACGGGTGGTCGGAGCGGAAGGTGCGGCGCTGCTCGACGCATTGATCGAAGCCCGGCGGTGGGACATTTACCGTGATCCTTTCGCTGACCAGGCGGCGTTCCTCCGCTATATCGAGGCGACATCGGCCAATCTGATCTTGGCCGCAGCGCAAGCGCTTGGTCCAGCGGATGCGGACGTGATCCGGGATGCCGGTTATGCACTTGGCCTTGCCAACTGGTTCCGCGCGATTCCTGCGTTGCAAGCCGCCGGGCGCAGGCCCTTGCTGGATGATCGTCCAGAGGCGGTGGCGCAGCTCGCATCGGAGGGGCTACGGCGGCTGGTGATCGCGCGCGCGCGGCGCGAAACGATATCGACCGGCGCGCGCGCCGCGCTGTTGCCGCTTTGGGAAACGGGCCCGTTGTTGCGCCTTGCCCGGAGGGCGCCGCAAACCATCCCCACCGGTGCGCTCACAATGGTCCCGATCCGCAGCCGCATGACCCTGATCCTGCGCGCCGCAACCGGTCTCTGGTAAAGGGGATCAGTCAAAGATGTTTCGAACCCGGGACGAGACGGCGGCCGGCACGGAACTGTCCGGATTGGCGCGCAGCAGCACGAGGAGCCCCACCATCAAACCATGAAGCACTTTGGCGGTTTCGTCGATATTCGTTTGATTTGACAGGTCGCCATTTGCTCTTGCCGCGTTCAAGCCCTCGGCAAAGAAGTCTTGAACTTGCTGCATGCTGGTCTCGATAATGGCTGCGATCTGGGGGTCGTGCGGCGCCCGTTCTATGGCGGAATTCACCATCAGGCAGCCGCCCGGAGACGTCTCGCCGCCACACAGCATCAGATGAAAGGCACCGACAATAGCCGATTTGGGATCCTTGTCCCGACGCAAGTGCTCCAGCATCCCTGTCCGCTAGGTGCGGTCGTAATGTTTCAGCACAAGCAGGAAGAGATCGCGCTTGTTGCCAAATCCGGCATAGAGACTGCCGCGATTCAATCCGGTTGCCGCGACCAGATCGGACATCGATGTCCCCTGATGGCCGTGCGCCCAAAACGCGCGCATTGGCGCCTCCAGAACCTCCGCTTCAACGTAGGATCTTTTCCAAGGCATCACGCCTCCAACGGCAACGGATCATGGTGAGCGCAGTTCAGATATACGCTCCATCCGGCGCGAGAGGAAACTTACCCCTGACACCCTGCACAAGGCTGAGTAACGGGCCTTGCACAGGATGCCAGGTGACTGCGTGTTTGTCGCGGACCGTGCGGTGTGCTGATCAGACTATTCGTGTTTCAAATGGTCGATTTGTAAAAAGTCGAACACATTTTGAACGATCGGTCAAATGACAAATGCGCGGACGGCTTATGAAGCGGCCGGTCTCCATGCGCGCAGGCCTCTGACCAAAGAACAAAAAACCTCGCAACTCGACCAAAAACGACAGAATGTCGTCGCAGAGCAAACATTTCGGCCCAAAGCATGTGTAGCGTTTAGCCAAAACGGATCAGTTCCATGCAACTCCGCCGCATTCCCGAATGGCTTCGTCATGCGCCCGCGCCCTCGGTGCGCGGCTTTGCACTACTTGCGGGGACCGAGGCCATGGCGCGTGGCATCCTGATTTCCGTCATGCCGCTGGAGATGTATCGCGCGCTCAAGGATGCAAGCACGGTATCCGAAGTATATTTCCTTGTCGGCGTGCTGTCGCTTGGCGTTGGCCTGATGGTGCCCTTTGTCAGCCGCTTTGTGCCGCGGCGCTGGATCTATATTGCGGGCTGCGCGATGTTTGCCGGCGGCGCAGGACTTGCGGCGCAGGGGGGGGTGCCGGCCATGATCGCGGCCCTCGCCATGATCACTTCAGCCACGGTCACGGTGTTTGTCTGCTTCAATGCCTATGTGCTGGATTATATTGCCAAGACAGAGCTTGGCCAATGTGAGACCTCACGGATGTTCTACAGTGCTCTGGGATGGACGGTCGGGCCATATCTCGGCGTCACGCTTCTCGGTCTATGGCGACCGCTGCCGTTTCTGATCGCGGGCAGCGCGGCCCTCACCATGATGCTGCTTTTTCTCTACATGCGGTTCGGCAACGGGCGTCTCATCACCCGGGCGCACCGCCCGGCACCCAATCCGCTGGCTTGGTTGCCGCGTTTCTTTGCGCAACCTAGACTTATTGCAGGGTGGATCTTTGCGGTAATCCGTTCCTGTGGCTGGTGGATTTATGTGGTCTATCTGCCAATTTTTGCAATCGAGCGCGGCTTGGGCGAGAACCTCGGGGGCGTGCTTTTGTCCTTCTCCAATGGCATGCTCTTTGTCACCCCGTTGATGTTGCGCTGGATGCAACGGCACTCGATAAGATACGCTGTGCGCACGGGATTTCTGGCCTCTGGCGCGCTCTTCGTTCTTGCTGCGGTGCTTGGTGGCATGCCGGTCGCGGCGGTCGCCTGTATCACGCTCGCGTCGGTTTTTCTCGTGCTTCTCGATGTCTCTGCCGGTCTGCCATTCCTGATGGCGGTCAAGCCGTCCGAACGCACCGAAATGTCTGCAATTTATGCCAGTTTCCGTGATGTTTCGGGCATCCTGACGCCGGGCGCGGCTTGGCTCGTTCTGCTTTTGGCCCCGTTGCAGGGCGTGTTCGTCGTGGCCGGCCTTTCGCTTTGGGGGTGTTGGCATCTCGCCCGGCACCTGCATCCCCGGCTGGGAGAAAAACGTGTGGCGATCGAGCCGGCGTCGCAGTTGAATATCCCACTTTCCCTCTCCCGGAAAACCGGCTAAGGCGTCGCAATGATCACCGTGTATTCTCTTCAATGCCCTCGACGCCGACGCTTTCGCGTCTGACGTCTGGCTGCACACGATCGCGGCGCAAATGCGCCAAATCCTTCCACATCATTGACTTGACCTCGCCGTTGCGGCACTCAAGAAGCCTGTTCCAAAGGGAAATTGCCATGATCCCGTCGATCCTGCCCACCTATAATCGTGCGCCTCTGAGCTTTGTCAAAGGCGAAGGAAGCTGGCTGATCGAGGCCGATGGACGCCGCTTTCTCGATCTGGGCGCGGGCATCGCAGTCAACGCTCTGGGGCATGCGCATCCCGCACTGGTGACCGCCCTGACCGAGCAGGCGGGCGCGCTCTGGCATACGTCGAACCTGTACCAGATCCCCAAGCAACAGGAACTCGCCGATCGCCTCGTTGCCGCCACCTTTGCCGACACGGTGTTCTTCACCAACTCCGGCACCGAGGCCTGCGAACTGGCGGTCAAGATGGCCCGCAAGCATTTTCACGATGCAGGACAGCCCGCGCGCACCGATATCATTGCCTTCGAAGGCGCGTTTCATGGCCGCTCTTCGGCGGGTATTGCCGCTGCCGGATCGGAAAAGATGACCAAGGGCTTTGCGCCTCTTTTGCCAGGCTTCAAGCATGTGCTCTGGGGCGATCACGACGCGCTGCTGGCGTCCATCGACGAGAATACCGCGGCGATCCTCATCGAACCCGTGCAGGGCGAGGGCGGCATTCGTCCCTTGCCTGACCACTGCCTCAAAGGACTGCGCGCGCTCTGTGACGAAAAGGGCATGCTGTTGATCCTCGACGAGGTGCAATGTGGCATGGGGCGCACGGGGCGGCTCTTTGCCCATGAATGGGCGGGCATCGCGCCCGATATCATGATGGTGGCCAAGGGCATCGGCGGTGGCTTTCCCCTTGGCGCTGTGCTGGCAACGGAACATGCCGCATCGGCCATGACGGCAGGCACACATGGCTCCACCTATGGCGGCAACCCCCTCGCCTGCGCCGTGGGTTGCGCGGTGATGGCGCATGTGGCCGATCCCGAATTTCTTGCCGGGGTCGCGCGCAAGGCAGGCCTTTTGCGGCAGCGTCTCGAAGGACTGGTCGCAAGTCATCCAGAGGTGTTCGAGGCGGTGCGCGGCGTGGGGCTCATGCTGGGGCTCAAATGCAAGGTCCTGAATGCGGATATGGTCAAGGCGGGCTATGACGCGCTGTTGACCATCGTTTCTGCAGCCGACAATGTCGTACGGCTCTTGCCACCGCTGACGATCACCGAAGACGAGATCGCAGAGGCTGTGGCGCGTCTCGACGCGGCCGCAACCGCGCTTGAAACAGCATGATTTCAGTGTTCTCCAAATACTCCGGGGGTCTGGGGGCCGGCCCCCAGATGATCCAATCAGCAAAGAGCGATACGACCATGACCCATTTCCTTGATATCCACAAAACATCCCAGGCCGATCTGCGGGCCATCATTGATCAAGCTCGCGCCATGAAGCAGGCGCGCGTCGGTCGCCCGCGCGGCACGCCTGACGATGATCAGCCGCTCGCGGGCCGCATGGTGGCGCTCATCTTCGAAAAGCCTTCGACCCGCACTCGCGTCTCCTTCGATGTGGGTGTGCGGCAGATGGGCGGACAGACAATGGTGCTTTCAGGGGCCGACATGCAGCTGGGCCATGGTGAAACCATCGCCGATACTGCCCGCGTGTTGTCGCGCTATGTCGATCTCATCATGATCCGCACCTTTGATGAATCGGTGCTGCTGGACATGGCCGAACACGCCGATGTGCCGGTGATCAACGGGCTCACTGACCGCACCCATCCCTGTCAGATCATGGCCGATATCCTGACCTATGAGGAACATCGTGGCCCGATCAAGGGCAAGAAGGTTGTGTGGTCCGGCGATGGTAACAATGTCTGCGCTTCCTTCCTGCACGCGGCGGGGCAATTCGGGTTTGACCTGACCTTCACCGGCCCGATGCAGCTGGATCCCGAGCCCGAGTTCATCGGTCTGGCGCGCAAGGCGGGCAGTTCGATCACCATCGAGCGTGATCCGATGAGGGCTGTCGAGGGCGCCGACCTGGTTGTCACCGACACCTGGATCTCGATGCATGACAGTCAGTCTACCAAGGAGCGTCGCCACAACATGCTGCGCGGTTATCAGGTCAACGAGCGGCTGATGCAGGCGGCCAAGCCCGACGCACTCTTCATGCATTGCCTGCCGGCGCATCGCGGCGAAGAAGTGACCTCCGAGGTGATGGACGGTGCCCAGTCCGTGATCTTTGACGAGGCCGAAAACCGCTTGCACGCGCAAAAGGCGATCCTGCGCTGGTGCCTAGGCGTCTGACCCTGATGTTCATCACCTTTCCCCAAACCGCTGACATCCCCGGTCATGATTTGGGGAGGGTGCAGATCGCGGCGTCCGAACCTGCGGTGCAGCTGAGCGCGCGCTTGCAATCGCTAGGGCAAACCGCTTAGCCTCTTCGGCAGGTGTTAGCGATAGCAGAGGGGCGCATGGGCCAGGCACAGATCGGCGTCTATGGGCTGGGGACCATGGGCAGTGCCTTGGCGCTGAATATGGCCGAGCATGGCTTTGACGTTGCTGTGACCAACCGCGAGACCGATTGGATCGCGCCGTTCATCACAGAGGCGGGCAGTTTGGCGGCGCGGCTTCATCCGCATGAGACGCTGGCGGGGTTCGTGGGTGGGTTGCGACTGCCGCGCGTCATTCTCTTCATGATCCCCTCGGGTGCACCGATGGATGCGATGCTGGCCGAGATCATGCCGCATCTTTCCCCCGGCGATATCGTCATTGACGGTGGCAATGCCGATTTTCACGATACCCGCCGCCGTGCTGCGGAGCTTGCGGCAATGAAGCTGCATTTTGTCGGTATGGGGGTCTCGGGGGGGGAGGCGGGTGCGCGCCATGGTCCGTCGATGATGGTTGGCGGGTCTGGGCAGAGCTGGGAGCACCTCCGACCAATCCTGACAGCAATTGCGGCCAGATACCAAGGCTCGGCCTGTGTGGCGCATCTCGGGCCAGACGGGGCGGGGCATTTCGTCAAGACCGTGCACAACGGCATTGAATATGCCGACATGCAGGTGATCGCCGAAATCTATAGTCTGCTGCGCACCGGGGCGGCGATGCCTCCGGCCGAAATTGCTGAGATCCTTGCAGAGTGGAACAAGGGTCCTCTGCAATCCTATCTGGTCGAAATCACCGCCGATCTGCTGACCTATACCGATTCCGACTCCGGGCATCCCATGGTTGACGTGATCAAGGACGCTGCCGGTCAGAAGGGGACGGGGCGCTGGACCGTCATCGAGGCTCTGCGTCTCGGGCAATCAGCAAGTATGATCGAGGCTGCCGTCGGCGCACGCAGCTGGTCCTCGGAGAAGCAGACACGCCAGCGCGCCGAGACAGTTCTAGGCGGTGCGCTCGGGGCCTTCGATGCTAAGGAGGAGATTCTGGCCGAAGCGTTTCTGGCTGCCCGCATCCTTTGTTATGCGCAAGGATTTCGAATTCTGGTCGCCGCCTCGGAAGAGTTTCGTTGGGCGCTCGATTTTGCCACCATCGCCCGCATCTGGCGCGCCGGATGTATTATCCGCTCCGCGTTGCTTGATGAGATTGCCACGGCTCATCAAGCTGATCTGCCGGAGGGTCAGTTGATCCTCGCTCCGCATTTTGCAAAAACGCTCGCACGCTGCGTGCCCGCGCTGCGTGATGTGGTGGGCAGTGCCGTGCGCGGGGGGCATCCGGTGCCCGCGCTCTCGGCAGGTCTGGCATGGTATAACACGATGCGCCTTGGCCATGGAAGCGCAAACATCATTCAGGCGCAGCGCGACCTTTTCGGTCGACACGGGTTCGAGAGGCTTGGCCAGTCAGGCATGCATCATGGGCCGTGGTGGAAATGAGGGCGTGGGATTTGGGTATTTGAACCAAGAAGAAACCTGAGCCTGCCAAGACCACCAAGATTGCGCTCTGGCAAAATTCATCAAAGCCTATTGCGACCTGATGTCCTTGGCGATCTGCTGCATGGCGGCCTGTGGCAGATAGCCCCGCAGCATCTGATTTCCCATCACGAAGGACGGCGTCCCGCTGATCTGCATCTTCTGGCCAAGTCTGTGATTGGCGGCAATGACCTGTGTGACAGCATCACTGTCCATTGCCGCTATGATCGGTTGTGAATCAATCTCCAGGGTTTCGGCCAGCCGACGGAAGGCCACCTCGTTCATCGCACCATTATAGGTCATCAGTGCATCATGCATCGCCTTGTAAGCGTCATCCCCGGCCACCTGCCGGGTCGCAACGGCGAATCGCGAGGCCAGCACCGACTCTTCGCCCAGTATGGGAAATTCCTTGACGATGAAGCGGATGTTTCCGTCGACCTTCAACAGCCCCGCCAACTCGTCATGTGCGCGCCTGCAATAGCTGCATCGGTAATCCATGAACTCGACCAGGGTGATGTCCCCCTCGGGATTGCCCCCAACCCAGGACTGAGGATCATTGAACAGCGCCTCGGCATTCTCCTGCACCAAGGTGACATCAGCCTGCGTCTGATTGGCGGCCTGCCGTTCTTCGAGGATCGCGACCGCCTCCATGATGACCTCGGGGTTTTTCAGCAAATAGGCCCTGATCTCTGCGTGAAAGAGCGCGCGATCCGTGTCGCTCAGGCTGTCCAGATCGAGGGCAGTCGCAGGCAGGCCAAAGCCAAGACAAAAGGCAGCGGTCAAAAAGGCACGTGTCATGAGGTTACTTTCTCCGTTTTGCTTCGGCTTCTGCCGCGGCGATGACATCTTGCGCCCGCTGCCATGCGGCGGATCCACGCGGCAGGAGGCCAGTTGCGCGTTCTGCGTGGATCTTAGCATCTTGGAGACGTCCTGCCATCGCATATCTCTCCGCCGTCAGAACCGAGGCCATGCCGTTGTTCCCCTGTTTGGCGTAACTCACCGCCAAGTCTCGAAGAATGCGAGAATCCCGCCCGTCACGACTGTGCGCGCGCTCGAGGAATTCCTGGGCCTTGGCGGTTTGCCCGTCGGCCAGCAGGGCGCGCCCGTAAGAGCCCAGAATCAGCGCGTTTCCGGCGGCCAGATTGCTGGCCCGAGCATAGGCGGCCACGGCGGGCTTGACCTGACGGCTCTCCATCAGGATCTGGCCCCGCAGTTCGTGCAGATAGGGATCGTCTGGTCGACGCGCCAAAGCGCCGTCAATTGCCGGCAAGGCGCGTTTGAGGTTGGCTTGCCGGTGATAGGCGATCGCCTGGCGCATCAGCTTGATATCGTCATGGCCCGATTCCCCGGCGCGCGTCAGCGTCCATTTGGGTGATCTCTGAAAGGCCGAGAGCTTGCCCTTGGCGCGGGCAAACCAATACTCTGCCTGCGGATCCGGCTGGATCGTTGCGCCCTGCGCCGCCGCCAGTTGCTGAATGTTCCGGAACCGGTCGCGCGACAGAGGGTGCGTGCGCGCGTAGGCGTCCTGGCGGCTGACCGAGAGAGATTCTTGACCCTGAAAGAGATCCATCACCTCGACTGCCCCGCGCAGATCGACCCCGGCTATGGCCATGAAACGCAACCCGCTCGTGTCGGCGGCATTTTCCTCGGCGCGGGTATGGGCAAAGAAGCTGCGCTGCGCGGCGCCCTGGATCCCAGCCGCCGCCCCGGCCGCAAACTCTCCGCTTCCAGCTGCAATACCGGCCGCGGCCGCCAGAACGCTGCCGATCCCGGCCGCGGTGCGGGCATTGCGTGCATTGATCGGACGGCGCATCAGATGACCATTGGCGATATGGGCCGCTTCGTGGGCGATCACCGCTTGCAGCATTGCGGCGGATTGCATTCTCAAGATGAGCCCGGAATGGATAAAAATCGTATCGGCATCGACCACAAACGCATTCATTCCGGCATCGTCGATCACGAGAATGCCCACCCTTGCCGGGCTCAGACCAGCCGCCTTGAGAATGGGGGCGGCCAATTGGCCAAGCGCATGCTCTATATCAGGGTCGCGCAACAGGGTGAGGGCCCGCGCGGATGTGGCTGCCATCAGGCTCAGGATCAGCGCGAGGGCTAAAGAGCGAACATGCACCATTGACGCTATTGCCTTTCCCGGAGAAACCAGACGAGGACTGCCGACCGAACGACCCCCATCAGGAGCTTATGTAATGCAAAATGCCGCCCGGTCCAAGGTTGACCCGTTCATCGTGATGGATGTCATGGAGGCTGCCCGTCGCGCCGAGGCGGCGGGTCGCCGAATCATCCACATGGAGGTTGGCCAGCCGGGGACAGCCGCGCCGCTTGGGGCGCGCCAGGCGCTTGCACGGGCTTTGGAAAGCGATGCAATGGGCTATACTGTGGCACTCGGGTTGCCGGATCTGCGCGCCCGTATCGCGAGGCTCTATGCCGAAAGGCATGGAATTGATCTCAATCCGGATCGTGTCGTGATCACTTCTGGGTCCTCGGGGGCGTTCATCCTGGCATTTACCGCGCTGTTTGATGCGGGCGACCGGGTGGGCATAGGCGCGCCCGGCTATCCCAGTTATCGCCAGATTCTGCGCGCGCTCGATCTGGTCGCGGTCGACATCGAAACGACGGTGAAAAATCGCCTCCAGCCTGTGGCGTCCGACCTCACGGGGCGCAATCTTCGCGGCCTTCTGGTGGCGAGTCCTGCAAATCCAACCGGCACAATGCTCGACAGGGGGGCACTGAGCCGTCTGATCACGGCGGCGGCCGAGCAGAGCGCGAGCTTTATCAGCGATGAGATCTATCATGGCATCGAGTACGAAGCGAAGGCGGTCAGCGCCCTCGAGATCACCGATGACTGCTATGTGATCAATTCTTTTTCCAAGTATTTCTCGATGACCGGCTGGCGTGTTGGCTGGATGGTCGTGCCCGAATGCCACGTGCGCAGTGTCGAGCGTTTGGCGCAGAACCTTTTCATCTGTCCGCCACATGCCAGTCAGATCGCGGCGCTCGCAGCGATGGATTGCACCCCGGAACTGGAGGGCAATCTGGCCGTTTACCGCCGCAACCGCGCCCTCATGCTCGACGGCTTGCCCAAGGCTGGTTTTGATCGGATCGCGCCGCCGGATGGCGCGTTTTACGTCTATGCCGACGTGCGAGATCTGACGTCGGACAGCCGCATCCTTGCCGCCGAGATCCTTGAGCATGCAGGCGTTGCCGTGACGCCGGGGATCGACTTTGATCCGGCCCGCGGCGCGGGCACGCTGAGATTTTCCTACGCGGGTGCCACCGCTGATGTCGAGGAGGGTCTGGCACGATTGGCGCGGATGATGGCAGGGCGCACGGTTCTGTGACGAGGGCGGGACAGGAGTTTCATGAAGGATAAAGGCGTGAACGCCCAGATCCTGCCATGATTTGTTCGACAAAGGACCACAAATGGATGGCACGATCTTCCCCGCATTCATTTTAACGAGAGGCGTGCCAAGCCATGCGACAGCTAAAGGACGGATATCGAGGGATGCAAGTTCTGTTCGAGATCAATATTGATCTCATGCTGTTTGTCGCGACGATCGTTTTGACACTGGCTGCGGTGAGTTATCTCTCAACCCTCTGAGTTGGGTTCGGACCGTCTGCAACTCGCGTTTTGACAAGCCCGGACAGACGGGGTAGTGACATCTGCAATAGCTGTCAGACCGGGTTTCGAACAATGAATGATGATGACGTTGACCGGCATTTGAGCCTTATGGGCGAAAATTTACTGAATCGCATGTCTGGCGCCCTGGCATTGGTGCTTTTTGTGTTTGCTCTAATGGCAACGGCGCTTCCGGCAGCGGCGCAATCCTATCGGTTTTCAAACGTTACGATCGACGGCAATCAGAGGATCGAGCCGACGACGATTCTCAGCTTTGCGGGCATCACACGCAATGAGACCATCTCGGCGAGCGGGTTGAACGACGCTTATCAAAGGATCCTGGCCTCCGGTCTTTTCGAGCAGGTGGAACTGGTGCCGCAGGGCAATACCCTTCTCATCAAGGTGACGGAGTTTCCCACCATCAACCGCATTGCGTTCGAGGGTAACAGAAAGATCAAGGAAGACGATCTGCAAGGCTTCATCAAGAGCAGCGTGCGGCAGGTGTTCAGTCCGACACAGGCGGAACGTGATGCCGCAACGATTGCCGAAGCTTATGTGCAAAACGGGCGTGTCGCGGCCCGCGTGACCCCCAAGGTGATCCGGCGCAGCGATAATCGTGTCGATTTGATCTTCGAGATTTTCGAGGGCCGCAAGATCGAAGTGCAACGGATCGGGTTTGTCGGCAACCGGACATATTCCGACCGCCGTCTGCGTGGCGTGATCCAGAGCAAGCAAACCGGTCTTTTGCGCGCGCTCATTGATCGAGATACCTTTGTCGAGGACCGGATCAACTTCGACCGTCAGGTGCTGACCGATTTTTACAACTCGCGTGGCTTCGTTGATTTCCGCGTGACCGGCACGAATGCTGAACTGGCACGCCAGAGAGATGCGTATTTTGTGACGTTCATCGTGCAGGAAGGACAGCAATTCCGCTTTGGTCAGATCACCACTGTCAGCGAGATGAATGGCGTCGAGTCGGAAGAGTATCACAAGACGCTGAAGATACGTCCTGGGGTGGTTTATTCGCCAACCCTTGTGGAGAGCACCATAGCCAGGATGGAGCGCCTTGCGATCAAGAATGGCGTTGATTTCCTGCGAGTGGAGCCACGCATCACGCGCAATGATCGCGATCTGACGCTGGATGTGGAATTCGTCCTGCAACGTGGCCCGCGCGTCTTTGTCGAACGGATCGATATCGAAGGAAACACGACCACGCTCGACCGCGTCATCCGGCGCCAGTTCGATGCCGTCGAGGGCGATCCGTTCAACCCGCGCTCCATTCGTCAGGCCGCAGACCGGATCCGCGCGCTGAATTATTTCAAGCAAGTCGATGTCAACGCACGTGAAGGGTCGCGTCCCGATCAGGTGGTCATCGAGACCGATGTCGAGGAAACCACGACCGGCACCGTTTCTGTTGGTGCGAGTTTCTCGACCAACTCTGGCTTGGGTATTCAACTGGGGTTCAGCGAACGCAACTTCATCGGACGTGGTCAACAGTTGACGGCGCAGATCTTGGCAACAGGGGACACGATCAACTACAATCTCGGGTTTGTCGAACCCGCCTTTCTGGGTCGTGATGTTGCTTTTGGTCTCGACTTCTCGTTTCGCGAAACCAACAGCGATAATAGCGAGTTCGACACGGCGATCGGTGTCTTTCGCCCCAGCCTTACCTTTCCCACGGGAGAAAACAGCCGCCTCGGTCTGTTCTATAATGCCAGCTACGAAGAAATGTCGGATTACAACGGCACGTCCGGTATCCTTCAGTCAGAGGTCGATCAAGGTGCCCTGTGGACCAGTTCCGTCGGTTATCAGTTCTCCTACGACACACGTCTTTCCGGACTTGATCCGAAGGCAGGTGTATTGTTGTCCTTTGGCCAGGAACTCGCCGGCCTGGGGGGAGACAATGATTTTGTCAAGACCACAGCACGGATTGTCGGTCAGACCAGCATTCTGAACGAGGAAGTGACCCTGCGTGCGATCCTTGAAGGCGGCGCGATCAGTTTTTCGGATGGTCAGAACAGCCGTTTCATCAACCGCTTCAGCGGACAGATCATTCGTGGGTTCGAGACCAATGGCATCGGCCCGACCGAGGGCGGCGAGCAGCTGGGGGGTGATTACTTCGCTGCCTTGAAGTTCGAGGCGGAGTTCCCGCTTGGCCTGCCGGATGAATATGGAATCACTGGCGGTGCATTCTATGATATCGGCTCGCTTTGGGGGATCGGCAACAAAGCCTCGGCTGTCCTGCCTCTGGCCTCAACCGGGTTCGAGCCGCGCCATGTGATCGGGTTTTCGATCTTCTGGACCTCGCCATTCGGTCCGATCAGGATGAACTTTTCGAACGCGCTTAAAAAAGAGCCGGGCGATGTCGAACAACAGTTCGATTTGACGGTCAGAACGGATTTCTGACATGCGCAACACGCTTGCTCTGACCGGGCTGGCGATGTTGCTGGCCCTTGGTGGGCTGACCCCAGTCGTGGCGCAACAGATGGGGGTCGTGCAGAGTGACGTGATCGTCATCGACCCCGAGCGGCTCTTGACCGAGACGCTCTACGGCAGACGCCTGCAATCCGAGCTACAGGCTGCGCGGGATCGTCTGATCGCCCAAAATGATCAAGTGGCCGCCGAGCTTGAGGCAGAAGAACTAGCCTTGACCGGGCAACGTGCAACGATGCCGCCCGACGAATTCCGCGTCCTTGCCGATGCGTTTGACCAGAAGGTCGAAAAATTGCGCCTTGAGGCGGAACAGATGTCACGCGATCTGGAGCGCCGCCGCGATCTTGCCCCGGCTCAATTCATGCGGGTCATTCAACCTGTTCTGGCCGATCTGCTGCAAGAGGCCGATGCGGTTGTGATGCTTGACCTGCGCACGGTGCTGCTGCGTTCTGAAGTGGCCGATGTATCCGATATCGCCATCGCCCGGATCAATGAAAGGATCGGCGCTGACCCCGCGGGCCTGGACCCGCAGGGGACGGCGCCAGACCCTGTATTGCCGAGAAGCACCGCAGACTAGTCGCACAAGGCCGGGCTTGCCTTGACTGGAGGCAATTGCTAGGGACCAAGGCGAAGAGGGATGCGAAAGGACAGCCGATGACCGAGGCGCTCAAATCCGCGGATATCCACCATATCCAGCGACTCATTCCGCATCGATACCCGTTTCTTCTGGTTGACAAGGTGGTCGAGATCGACGGCTACATGTCAGCGCGTGGGATCAAGAACGTTACCATGAACGAGCCGCATTTTCAGGGCCATTTCCCAGGTCGTCCCATCATGCCGGGCGTCACCATCATTGAAGCGATGGCGCAGACTGCGGCAGTGATGGTTGGGACGGCGCTTGGAATGGAGGACCGCAACATGCTGGTCTATTTCATGGCGATAGAAGGTTGCAAGTTCCGCCGCATGGTCGTGCCTGGCGATGTTCTGGAGATGAAACTTGCAACCCTGCGCGGCAAGCCGGGTGGAAAGGTCTGGAAGTTTGGCGGCGTTGCCGAGGTCGCCGGCGAGTTGGTCGCCGAGGTAGAATTCACCGCAATGATGGACTTGCAAAAGGTCTGACTCAGGGCCGCGCCATTTTTTCCTGCATATGGCCTGTTTCGATCTGGGGGCAGTTCCAGAAAGGGCCTGCGTTCCAAGCGGGCTCCGCTTGTGGATCTATTGCTTTGGTGCTGTGGTGATTGCCTCGATCTTTGGCATCATCACTGGCATTTTTTCCTGCAACACGGCAGAGATCATCGGCTGTTGAATCTGCGCAAGTTGCGGCATCTTCTCCATCACCGCACGGCCATTCACAGACATGTAGAAGTCACGCAAAGCGGTCAATTCCTCGAGGGTCATCAGATCCGCCATGATGGCATCCTGTTTGCGCATCACCGCCATCAGCGGCGCCGTCAACTCGTCGGAAAACAGCTGTTCGATCTGATTGACCTGATCGGGCGAGAGCGGTTGTCGCGTCGCCTCCATCTGCTGCACCATAGGCTGCCAGAGTTGGCGAATGAAATCCTGAATATCCATATCCTGCATCGTTGCCTCGACATAGTCCTGCGCTATCGCAAGTCGCGTTGCGCGATCGCTGGCACCATCCGCATTGGCAGGTAGGGCAAGACAGAGGGCTAGCATTACGCCAGTGAAAAATTGCATAGGTCAAACTCCACAAATTCAATTCAGGAGGGATGCAATCATCTCGACAGATCGCTGTCAACGGGGTGCCGTGGCTTGCATGGACCGGGTTGTGTTGCTATCTCCGAAAAGGGAAAACCCGATCAATTTGATCGGATAGAACATGAGGCACAGGTGCAGAGCCAAATCCCACGGCTGGAAATCAGAAACCTCACCCGACGCTATGATCGCCGGGCGGTAGTGAATGATGTGTCCTTGCGGGTGATGCCGGGTCAGGTGACATGCCTGCTGGGACCCTCGGGGTGCGGAAAATCAACAACGTTGCGCATGATAGCGGGCGTCGAGATGCAGGATTCGGGCGAGATCTATGTCGATGGCCGGCTGATTTGCGATACTGTGTTTCGCGTGCCCCCAGAGCGCCGGCATATCGGTCTGATGTTCCAGGATTTCGCGCTTTTTCCGCATCTCAATGTGGCGCACAATGTCGCCTTTGGCCTTTTGGGAAACAAAGCCGAGAAATTCGCCCGGGTGACGGAATTGCTCGAACGTGTCGGTATGGGGCGATACATTGATGCCTATCCGCATGAACTTTCCGGCGGCGAGCAGCAACGTGTGGCGCTTGCCCGGGCCCTTGCCCCCAAGCCCAGCATCATGCTGATGGATGAGCCATTTTCCGGCCTCGACAATCGCCTGCGCGATGGTATCCGCGACGAGACGCTTGATATCCTGCGCGAAGAGGATACCGCCATCTTGCTCGTGACGCATGAACCCCAGGAAGCGATGCGGATGGCCGATGAAATCGCATTGATGCGCGACGGGCGCATCGTGCAGCAAGGGGCGCCTTACAATATCTACAATTCTCCGATCGATCGCAGCGCGGTGGCGTTCTTTTCCGACACAAATGTCATTCGCGGCACGGTCCGGGGAGCATTGACCGAGACGCCGTTTGGTCATTTTCTGGCCCCCGGCGTTCCGGATGGGCAGGACGTTGAAATCGTGATCCGGCCCCAGCACATCAAGATCGATTTTGACCGAAATGGACGCGGTCCCAATCCAACGCCTCAGGACGGCACGCCCGCGCGCGGCGTGGTCGTGCGGGCACGTTTCATGGGTTCGGAGAGCCTGGTCGAGTTTCGTATGGATCACGATGGATCGATTCTGAAGGCTACGGTTCCAAAAGTGTTTTTGCCGGAACCGGGCAAAGCGTTGTGGTTGATGATCCGGCGCGATCGGTGCTTTGTGTTTCCGAATCGTCGCGGTGCAGTGTGAGGGCGCGTTCAGGAGTCAGAGTTTTCGTATCTTAAACTTTGTGATCCGGTTGTCCTTGCGCGCCAGAACCTGAAACCGGAAGCCGTGAAAAATGAAAACCTGATCGACCGCAGGGATCATCTGAGCCTCATGGATGACCAGCCCGGCCACGGTGTTCGCCATGTCGTCGGGCAATGCCCATTCCGTGGCCCGGTTGAGATCCCGGATCGTCATGGCGCCATCGACGATGAATTGGTTATCCTCGGTTTTCCGGATCGCATATTCCATATCCTGATCGAACTCATCGGTAATCTGGCCGACGATCTCTTCCAGAATATCCTCGAGGGTAATCAGTCCTTCGAGCGTACCATACTCATCGACGACAAGCGCAAAATGGCTGCGGATGCGGAGGAACTGTCGCATCTGTTCGTCCAGTGTCGTCGTTTCCGGAACGAAGTAAGGTTTTCGCGCAATGCTGAGGACATCGAAGTTCTTCAAGGCTTTGGCGCCATCTCTTGATCCAGTTACCAGCTTGTGCATGGCGCGCAGCAAATCCTTTGCATGGACCACGCCGATAATGTTGTCCGGATCATCCCGATAGAGCGGCAATCGCGTGTGATTGCTCTCAAGGCATTGGTTCAGGATGGCCTCCGGGTCCAAAGCGACATCGATCAATTCGATCCGGCTGCGATGCAGCATGATTTCCTCGACCGTTCTTTCGCCCAGATCGAGGGCGCCCAGGATGCGGTCGCGATCTTCCTTTTCGACGACACCCTCGGATTGCCCGAGATAAAGTGCACCGGCGATTTCTTCCTTGATGGCAAGGATTTGACGGTTCGGATCAATCTTGACGCCGAACACGGCCAGGATGCCGCGCACGAATAGTCGAACCGCCGATACAATCGGCGAGAAGACCTTGATCACCACAAGGATGATCGGCGCCGCGCGTGCAGCGGCCGATTCGGCATTCGTTATGGCGTAAGTCTTTGGCAACACCTCAGAAAAAACCAGCACAAGAACCGTCATGACCAGCGTCGCCAAGGCCACACCGCTCTCACCAAAGAGCTTGGTAAAAAGGGCGGTCGCCAACGCCGCGGCAAGGATGTTTACCAGATTGTTGCCGAGCAGCACGGATCCGATCAGGCGCTCATTATCTTCCGTGATTTTCAAAGCGAATTCGGCACCCTTGCTGCCCTTTTCAGCTTGCGCGCGCAGTTTGCTACGCGACGCGGCGGTCAGCGCGGTTTCACTGCCCGAGAAGAATGCAGACAGGATCAGCAGTCCAAGAATCGCTCCGGCGGTGATCCAGAAAGTCAGATCCAGAAGGTGTGTTTCGGCTTCCATCTCGCGGGTTCTCAGTTCTTGCGTGTGAAGTTATGCGGCGCACTCGGAATTGCATCAAGACGACGTTTTTGACACCACGTGTTTTGTTTCGAGAGTCGACTCTGTCGCAGGTCGTGGATCATCTGGTGCGGATCTGGGGGCCTGATCGCGCCGGGTCGCCCTGGCCAGCGGATGATGCTCCTGAACTAGAGCCTGCAAGCGGGCGTCGAGGACATGCGTGTAGATTTCTGTCGTGGCGAGATCGGCGTGACCAAGCAGGATTTGTATCACCCGCAGGTCCGCGCCGTTGGCCAACAGATGCGTGGCAAACGCATGCCGGAGCCTATGCGGTGTGACCTTTGCTGAAGTGACATCAGCTTTGACAGCCAGTTCCTTGATAGTAATATAAAAACTATGGCGGCTCAAGAAGCCGTCGTCCTGCGAAGAGGGAAAGAGAAACGGTGATGCGGTCTTGCCCGCGCTGCGGGCCGCGTCATCCTCCTGTGTGCGGAACTCAAGCCATTTGGCAAGAGCCGTGCGCGCCGGTGGCGAGAGAGGCACCATGCGTTCCTTGCCCCCCTTGCCTCGGATCAGCAGCATCTGCGGATCGCCGCGCGCCGCCGAGATCGGCAGCGACACCAGTTCACTCACGCGCATTCCGGTCGCGTAGAGCAGGGTCATCAGGCAGGCATTTCGCGTGCGATCCTGGACGGTCCTCCCATGCAGGGCGGCCGCCTCCAGCAGGCGGCTGACCTCAGCCTCGCTCAGGGTCTTGGGCAGACGCTTCGCCCGTCCGGGGCCTTTGATACGAATTGCGGGATTGTCGGTGCGCAGGCGTTCGTCGAAGGCAAACCGATAGAGTTGCCGCACGGCGGATAACCTGCGCGCACGGGTGGCGCGGGCCAGCCCCTTTGCATCGCAATGGACCAGATAGGATTCGATGTCGGTCTGCGTGGCCGTCTCAAGAGGAACGTCCTGATCGCGGGCCCAAGTGGCAAAGTCGCGAAGATCACGCTCATAGGCCAGAAGCGTGTTGTGCGCGGCTCCCAGCTCGGCCGCTTGCGCCTCAAGAAAGAGCTCGATCCACTGCCTGTCCCGGGTCATCTGCGTATGTCAAGCAGCAGCAGTTGCAGCGCGGCCCGGCGGGCAGTTTCTTCCAGACCCACCGCACGCAACGTGGCAATAGCCCCCGAGATGTCGTCGCGGCCACTCTCCGAGGGTTGATCAAGCTGTGCTGCGGCCCCGAGGATGGCCTCGCCCAGGCGGCCGTTGTCGAGCAGGGTTTTTTGTGCGGATGGTGGTTCGGTGGCCATAAAGCCCCGGACGATTGCCTCCTCAAGAGACGATTGAGCATCATCAAGCTTCGGCTGACCACGGGCAAGATCGGCGAGATAACGCCGTGTTCTCTCCTCGCTTTGTTGCTCTTTCGCCGCCGCCCCGTAGCTACTGGACAAGAGAAGAATTCGAAACGCAAGTTCCGTCACCTCGTTCGGAAGTTCCAACCCCATCAGGCGCGGTCCGAAGACATCCGCAAAGGGCACCTCAAGCCGCCTTGATCTCATGGCAGCCCAAGCCACTGGCAATCCTTTGGCGACCGCTGGCAGGTCTCCTTGGCTCAGTGCCGCATCGAGGGCCTGAATTGCCGCCACCCTGTCCCAGATGCCGCCAGAGGCTGCGGGCTTGCGGGCGGTATAGAGCCCAAAGAGTTGGCTTGCGGGCAACGCCCCGGTGCGCGCCAGTCGCTCGGCGGCTTCGAGTTCGGCCTTCCAGCCTGCCGTTCCGCGCAAATCGGCGTGGGCAAAGGACTTTGGCAGATTATGGGTCTGAAGGGGCGTGCCCATCGCTTCGAAAAGCCGAAACTCGAGAGGTGATATCGTCTTGGGGATGTCGGGGGGAGGAACCGTGTCGATCAGATCAGGATCAAGGAACAGGGCAAGCAAGGTCTGATCGGTTGCATCAATTGCATCAAGAGCCACGGCCGAGTCGTAAATCAGCGCCGCCTTTTCCCAATCCCCCGTTCGTGCCGAGCAGAAAATTCTTGCGGAAAGATCGCTGGACAAATGCGGCCGGCGCTCGAGTGCTGCGCAGGGACGATCCTCTTGCCCGGTGAGAAGCGACAGATCAAACCAGTGGCCAAATAGGTTGCCCGGCACCAGACCTGCGGCCTCCACAAGGGCAAGAGCGGGTTCTACTGCACCGAACTGCCGCAAGGCCAGCAAGCGGGTCAATAGAAACTCTGCGTCCGTTGTCAGATCAACGGGTGGGTCGGCTTCGGCAAGCAAGAGCGTATAATACAATGCCTGAATCGCGGGCAATGGCTCTGGTGACAGGTTCAAGAACCGGCGTTGCAGATCCGCCGCATTACTATTGCTCCAAAGAGAGACGGGGAGACCTGTCGAATGGCTGGGCAAGAGGCCGACTGCGTCGGCGCGCTGTCTGTCAAGTGTGGTTACCTGAACCTGCGGTATAGTTACCGCGGATGCGACCGGGGGGGCATTCAGGATGACGCTTTCCGGGGGGGAGACGGTCGCAGTCGCGGTCTGGTTTAGCCACTCGATCGCTGAGAGCGGTTCCTGAGCAAAACTGGCGGTTCCGAAAAGGATGCTGAAAAGGGCTGCGCTAATGCGTTTCAAGAATGATTTCCTGACGAATCTCGTTCTGCCGTGGGCCAAAGTCAGCCCCAAAAAACGGTCCGACATACATATAGGACACCAGAGCAAGGAACCCTAGAAAGGCCACATAAATCAGCCACTTTATCAATCTATACATAGGGCCCTCTGTCTGCTCTTGCCAGTCTTTTTCTGAACTTATAACTGGCCTTTTAGACAAGATCACGTCATTCAATGAAAAGCGTGTGGAATTGGCAGGGGAACGCCGAGACGTGCCGGGGGCAGCGGAGCCGAAACTGAAAAAGACCATCGTGCTCGTGGGCATGATGGGCGCTGGCAAGACGGCCGTGGGCAAAGCGCTTGCGGCGCGTCTGCGAGTGCCGTTCCTGGATTCCGATGGCGAGATTGAAAAGGCGGCCAACATGACGATTGCCGAGATATTTCAACGCGATGGCGAGGACTTCTTTCGTCGGCGTGAAACCGAGGTGATTGACCGCTTGCTGGACTCACATCGTGGCGTCCTGTCAACCGGGGGCGGTGCCTTTCTGGCGGAACGCAATCGCAGACTCATCTCCGAAAAAGCCATTTCGGTGTGGCTTGATGCCGAGCTTCCACTATTGTGGTCCCGCGTAAAAGGTAAAAATAACAGGCCACTCCTTCGCACAGCTAATCCATACGAAGCACTCAGCGATCTCTATCAGAAGCGCGTACCGCTTTATGCGCTCGCAGATTTGTGCGTGCAATCTCGACCGCATTACTCGATCGAAGAAATGGCGACTGAAGTCGAAAAAGCGTTGCGGGCGCGGCAAGATGTGTTGGAGGGCGTGAATTGAGCAACGTTGTGCATGTCGGGCTCGCAGGGCGCGCGTATGATGTTCATATCGGGCCTGGCGTGCTGCCAGAGGCGGGTTCTCTGATCGGTCCGCTGCTGCGGCGGGCGCGTGTGGCGATCGTGACGGATGAAAATGTCGCGCGCTTGCATTTGAGGACGCTGGTCGAAGGTCTGGAAAAATCCGGAATATCCTCTGTCTCCCTGAGCCTTCCTGCGGGTGAGGGAACCAAAAGCTGGCCCCATCTGGAGCATGTGACCGGTTGGCTTCTGGAGCGGAAAATAGAACGAAATGATATAGTTATCGCCCTCGGTGGTGGAGTGATCGGTGATCTCGTGGGGTTTGCCGCAGCGATCCTGCGGCGGGGGGTGCGGTTTGTGCAGGTGCCCACCAGTCTCTTGGCGCAGGTTGACAGTTCGGTGGGGGGCAAGACCGGGATCAATGCGCCACAGGGCAAGAACCTGATCGGGGCGTTTCATCAGCCAAGCCTTGTTCTGGCCGATACCGCAGTTCTCGGGACGCTTGCCGAACGCGATTTTCTGGCCGGATACGGTGAGGTGGTGAAATACGGTCTATTGGGAGATAGCACGTTTTTCCAATGGCTTGAAGGTCATGGCTCACGTGCCTCCGCCGGGGATATGGCGGCGCGGATGCATATCGTGAAACGCTCTGTCGAGATGAAGGCCGAGATTGTCACACGCGATGAAACCGAACAGGGTGATCGGGCCTTGCTTAATCTGGGGCATACATTTTGTCATGCGCTGGAGGCGGCAACACACTATGATGGGGCGCGTCTCTTGCATGGGGAAGGCGTGGCAATCGGCTGTGCGCTGGCGTTCGAGCTGTCAGCAAGGTTGGGGTTGTGTTCACAAGAGGAGCCAAGCCGGGTGCGTGCGTTGTTGCGCAACATGAAGATGAAGGTGGATCTTTCGGATATTGAAGGAGAACTTCCGGCGGTTGACGCCTTGATCGCGCTCATGGGGCAGGACAAGAAAGTGGTCGATGGCAAGTTGCGATTCGTCCTGGCGCGCGGCATCGGTGCGGCCTTCATCACGGATGACGTGCCGCCCGCGGCGGTGCGCGCGGTGCTGCAAGAGGCGCTTGCGGCGCGGGGATGATGCGTACAGGCGGGACAGGGTGAACGCGGGTTCCGTACGCAGTCGCCGCGTCACTCCGCGAGCCGCACCAGCGCGTGGCGTTTTCTGCCCGCCGAGAGCTTGATCGGCGCGTCAAGTCGGGCCGCGTCGATCATCAGACCGGCATCCGTCAGCGGTTCGTCATCAAGGCGCGCGCCGTGTTCGGCGATCAGGCGCTTGGCCTCCTTGCCGGAACTGGCCAGCCCCGCGCGCACGATCAGTTGCACGATGGAGAGCCCGTCGCCAAGATCGGCGGGGCTCAAGGTCAGGGTGGGCAGATCCTCGCCCACGCCGCCATGCTCGAATACTTCGCGTGCCGTGGTCTCGGCGGTCTGAGCGGCCTCGGCCCCGTGCAAGAGTGTGGTCACGGCGTTGGCGAGGATGATCTTTGCGGTGTTGATCTCGGATCCCGCCAGTGCGCCGAGGCGGTCGCAGTCCTCGACCGGCAATTCGGTATAGAGTTTCAGGAAACGCCCGGTATCGGCGTCGGTGGTGTTGCGCCAGAACTGCCAGAATTCGTAAGGGCTGAGCAGGTCGGGCGAGAGCCAGACCGCCCCGCCCGCCGACTTGCCCATCTTGCGCCCATCCGAGGTGGTCAGCAGCGGCGAAGTCAGCCCGAACACCTCATGCTCGATCACCCGGCGGGTGAGGTCGATGCCGTTGATGATGTTGCCCCATTGATCCGATCCGCCCATTTGCAGGAGGCAGCCATGGCGGCGGTTCAGCTCGAGAAAGTCATAGGCCTGAAGGATCATGTAGTTGAATTCGAGGAAGCTGAGCGATTGCTCGCGGTCGAGGCGGGACTTGACCGATTCAAAGCTGAGCATCCGGTTGACCGAGAAATGTCGCCCGATGTCGCGCAGGAAATCGAGGTAATTGAGCCCGTCGAGCCATTCGGCATTGTTGAGCATCAAGGCATCGTGCGGGCCATCGCCATAGGACAGATAGCGGGCAAAGACCCGGTTCATCCCGACAATGTTGTCGTCGATCTGCGCCGGCGAGAGCAGCGGCCGTTCTTCGGAGCGAAAGGAGGGGTCGCCGACCTTGGTGGTGCCGCCGCCCATCAGCGTGATCGGCCGGTGGCCGGTCTTTTGAAGCCAACGCAGCATCATGATGTTCAGGAGATGCCCGACATGGAGTGATTTCGCGGTGGCGTCATAGCCGATATAGGCGGTGACGGGTCCGGCGTTCAGCGCCCGGTCGAGGGCTTCGAGATCGGTGCAATCCGCGAGATAGCCGCGCGCCTGCATCACCTGGAGGAATTCGGATCTGGGGTGATAGGTCATAAGGCTTGTCCCGCTTGTCGTTGCGCGGCATGTATAGGCAGTTGGCGGGCGAAGGAAAAGGCCATGTTGAAGGCGGGGCGTGTCTGGGCGCTTGGGGCGATGTCGGGCACTTCTCTGGATGGGGTGGATGCGGCGATGGTCGAGACCGACGGCCTGCGGATCCATGAGTTCGGGCCGCGCGCCTACCGGCCCTATGGCGCGGGCGAACAGGCGGTGCTGCGGGCTGCGCTTGGCAAATGGCCCGGCGAGGATCTGGCCGAGGCCGAGGCCTTGGTCGAGGCCGCGCATCTGGAGGTGTTGGGCGGCTTTGACGGTGCGGCGCTGGTGGGATTTCACGGCCAGACGCTGGCGCATGAGCCGCGCGGGCGGGGCACGCATCAACTGGGCAACGGGGCGCGGATCGCCGCCGGGCTGGGGCTGCCGGTGGTCTGGGATTTCCGCAGCGCCGATGTCAGGCTGGGCGGTGAAGGCGCGCCTCTGGCGCCGTTCTTTCATTTTGCCTGCGCGCAGTGGATCGGGGCCACGGCACCCCTGGCCTTTCTCAATCTCGGCGGGGTGGGCAACCTGACATGGGTGGATCCCCGCCGCGCGCGGCCCGAGGATGCGGGGGCGCTTCTGGCCTTTGACACCGGGCCTGCAAATGCGCCGATCAACGATCTGATGATGGCGCGGCGCGGGCTGCCCTATGATCGCGACGGGGCGTTGGCGCGGCAGGGACGGGTGGTGCAGGGGGCGCTGGAGATGTTTCTCGACGAGCCCTATTTTTTGCGGATGCCGCCGAAATCGCTGGACCGCGACACGTTTCGTGACATGATCGCTCTGGTCGCGGAATTGCCCGATGCCGATGCGGTGGCGACGCTTGCGGGGATGAGTGCGGCGGCGGTCCTGCGTGGGATGGAGCATTGCCCCGTTCCCCCCGCGCGCCTCTTGGTGACGGGGGGCGGGCGGCACAATCCGGTGTTGATGGAGATGCTGCGCGCGGCGCTCGATTGCCCGGTGGAGCCCGTTGAGGTGGTGGGGCTGGATGGCGACATGCTTGAGGCGCAGGCCTTTGGCTATCTGGCGGTGCGGGTGGCGCGCGGGATGGCGACCTCCTGCCCTGGCACGACGGGGGTGCGCGCGGCGGTCTCGGGGGGCACGATCAGCCGACCGCAGGGTGAGACGGGATAACGGACAGGAACGGTGATGAAGAACCAAGAACAAAGGTCTGCCACCATCGCTGCGCAGGCGGCGGGGGCCACGGACAGCGCCACGGGCGGCGTGGTGCCGGGGATCAGCCTGAGCACGACCTATTTGCGGGGGCCCGATTATGTGCCGCTGCGGCCCGACAACATCTATGGCCGGGATGCCAATGATACGGTGCGGCAGGCCGAAGAGGTGATCCGGCGGCTGGAGGGCGCGGCGGCGAGCCTCTTGTTCCCGTCCGGCATGGCGGCGGTGGCGGCGGTGTTTCGGGCGCTGCCCTCGGGGGCGCGGGTGGTGATGCAGAACGGCATCTACTGGGGCACGCTGAAATGGGTGCGCGACTATTGCCTGCGCCGGGCGATCATCCTCGACGAGATCGACGCCGCCAAGCCGGAGGCGCTGGCGGAGGCGTGCCGGTCCTCGGCCGACATGGTGTGGATCGAGACGCCGTCCAATCCCTGGCTGCGGACGGTGGATATCGCGGCGGCCTCGGGGGTGGCGCACAAGTCGGGTGCCGTGCTGGTGGTGGATGGCACGGCGGCGACGCCGGTGTTGACGCGCGCGCTCGATCTGGGGGCGGATCTGGTGATGCATTCGGCCACCAAGGCGCTCAATGGTCATAGCGACGTGCTGGCGGGCGTGCTGTCCTGCCGTGATCCGGGCAATCCGATGTGGCAGGAGATTGCGACAGACCGGCATGACGCCGGGGCGATCATCGGCCCGTTCGAGGCCTGGCTCTTGATGCGGGGGATGCGCACGCTGCCGCTCAGGGTGGAGCGGATGAGTGCCAATGCGCTGGCGGTGGCGGAGTATCTTGCGGCCCATCCGCGGATCGAGACGGTCTATTATCCCGGTCTGGCCTCGCATGTGGGCCACGAGATTGCCCGGCGGCAGATGCAGGGTGGGTATGGCTATCTCTTGTCGGCGCTGGTCGTGGGAGGGCGGGCGCGGGCGCTGGAGGTGGTGGGGCGGCTGCAACTCTTTCATCGCGCCACCTCGCTGGGCGGGGTCGAGAGCCTGGTCGAGCATCGCCACACGATCGAGCCGCATACCGGGATCCCGGAGAACCTGATCCGGCTCTCGGTCGGGATCGAGGCGGTGGAGGATCTGATTGCCGATCTGGCGCAGGCGCTGGAGGGCTAGGACGGGGCGTCGAGAACACATCAAGAGCGGTTTTCAAGGCCCGGAATAGATGCGATTTTCAAAGTTTTATGATCAATCTGGCGGTGGCCCTTGCCGGCCGGGCAGAGGAGCGCATCCCTGACTCTGGCGTCTGCGCGCGGAGCCTCGGGCCATGACGGACCGGTGGACGGGGCGGTGGCGCTGATCGGTGCCGATCCAATCCGAAGCGGAGCCCGATCAGCCGGTGAGGCCGCGTTCCTTGCGCCGCAAGCCGGTGCCGATGCGATCAAGGATCGCCTCTGTGGCGTTGTCGGGGTCCTGCAATGTCAGCCGGACGCGCGCCTTGATCGCGTCGAAGCGGACACGCAGCGCGGCCTTTTCTGCGCCTTGGCAGTCGTTCCACGGGCGACCTTGCAGGCCCATCACCAGCGCGTAATAGGCGATGAAATGCGGGCTCTCGCCGCTCTGCAAGAGGCCTTCATAGGCGGCATCCGGCCCCCTGTCGCGCAACGCTTCGGCGCTGTGGATCCCGGCGCGCGCAAAGGCTGCCTCGCTGGCGGGGCCGAGATTGCGGATCGCGGAGACCGGGGTGGTTGGCTTCATCAGGCGACAAAGGCAAAGGTATCGGCGCGGGCGCGGTCCCAGTATTTGGCGAAGGCGGGATGCGTGACCTTGCCGGAGAGCAACTCGCCGGGTTCGAGCCAGAGATACTGGCTGGCGGCGGAGCGGACCTCGCGGCTGTTGACGCGGATCATCAGGTGATGCGGGGTGAAGTCCTGTGGAGCGGAAAGGCCGGAGGATTCGACCGCTTCCTTGAGGGCTATGAGCGTGTTGCGGTGGAAATTGGCGACGCGCTGGTATTTCTCGGCGACGGCGAGTGCGCGGTAGCGGCCGGGATCCTGACTGGTGACGCCGGTGGGGCATTTGCCGCTGTGGCAGACCTGCGCCTGGATGCAGCCAACCGCAAACATGAAGCCGCGCGCGATGTTGCAGCTATCAGCGCCGAGCGCGAACATCCGGCACATGTCGAAGGCGCTGATGATCTTGCCGGAAGTGACAAGGCGGATCCGGTCGCGCAGCCCGATGCCGACCAGCGTGTTGTGAACGAGCATCAGCCCTTCGCGGATCGGGGCGCCCTTGTGATCGGCAAACTCCACCGGGGCGGCGCCGGTGCCACCTTCGGCGCCGTCGATGGTTATGAAATCGGGCGTGATGCCGGTGGCGTGAAACGCCTTGGCAATGGCGAAAAACTCCCACGGATGGCCGACGCAGAGCTTGATGCCGACCGGCTTGCCCCCCGACAACTGACGCAGGCGGGCGATGAAGGCGCAGAGGCCCTCTGGGGTCGAAAACTCGGAATGGCTGGCCGGGCTGATGCAATCCTCACCGACCTTGACGCCGCGCGCCTCGGCGATGGCCTCTGTCACCTTTGCGCCCGGCAGGATGCCGCCATGGCCCGGTTTGGCGCCTTGAGAAAGCTTGATCTCGATCATCTTGACCTGATCGTCGGCGGCCGCTTGTGCGAAGATGTCGGGATCAAAGCCGCCATCGGGCCTGCGACAGCCGAAATAGCCCGAGCCGATCTGCCAGATCAGATCGCCGCCGTGCTTGCGGTGAAAGCGCGAGATCGAGCCTTCGCCGGTGGTATGGGCAAAGCCGCCGATCCGGGCGCCCCAGTTGAGCGCCTCGATCGCATTGGGCGAGAGCGCACCATAGGACATGCCCGAGATATTGAGCGCCGAACTCTGATAGGGACGGGTGCAATCGGGGCCGCCCATGTGCAGGCGGAAATCATGGCCTTGCAGATGAGAGGGATTCATCGAATGGTTGATCCATTCATGCCCCACCGCATTCACGTTGAGCAGGGTGCCAAAGGGGCGCAGCCCCTCGATCCCCTTGGAGCGGCGATAGACCAACGCCCGCTGTTCGCGCGAAAACGGTGTTTCCTCGTGATCGCTTTCGAGGAAATATTGGCGGATCTCGGGGCGGAAGAATTCGAAGAGAAAGCGCAGGCGGGCGGAGAGCGGGTAGTTCTTGAGCACCGCGTGCTTGATTTGCGAGAGGTCATAAAGGCCGATGGCGGTGGCGAGGCCCGCGAGACCGGCGAGCAATCCGCCCCAGAATGGTAGCCAGAGGGCGAGGAACAGGCCCGCAGGGACGAGAAGGATCGCGACGAGGAACGGAATGTAGCGCAAGCTGGTCTCCTTGATCTCTGCTGCGGTGGCTTCAGTCTTGCAGCCTCGCACACCGAGACGCGAGTCTTTTCCTGCGCAAATTTTGGGCAAATGCGCGTCAGTAGTCGCGTTCGAAGAAGATGCCGATGCCAGAGGAGTCGGAACTCGCCGAGCCCTTGGCGGTCAGCGCGCGCGTCAGGTCGAGATTGAGGTTGATCTGCTGGCGTCCGGCGCTGTTGGCGGTGATCTCGCTATAGACCTTGTCCGAGAGATAACCGCCGGCGCTGACCTCGGTGTCGCCATCGGTGTTCTGGCTGACATCGAGATCGCTCAGGCCCAGACCGCCGCGCAGCAGGCCGAGCGGGCCTTTGCCGCCGCGCCCCGAGAGCGTTGCCACCGCAGAGGCCAGTTTAGCGGCCTGAAAGGGGGAGATGCTGCCGAGTTCACGGCCAAAGATCAGACGCGCGATCACCTCTTCCTCGGGCAGGAAGGGATCGGAGGTGAAGCTGACCTCGGGGGCGCTGGCCAGACCTTCGAGGATCACCTGCGCGGTGATGTCGGCGCTCTCTGTCTCTGCGACAAAGCGCTGATAGGGATCGAGGGAGCCTTGCAGGGTGACGCGTCCCTCGGTCAGGTCGAGCCGGGTGCCGAGGATGTCGAAGCGGCCGCGGATCAGCTCGAAAAACCCGTCGGGGGCGACGGCATCGGTGGTGCCGACGACTCGCAGCCGTCCGCCGAGTTCGGCGTCAAGCCCGCGGCCGCGCACGAAGATGCGCTTGGGGGCCTCGATGAGCAGGTCAAGGCCGTAGGGGCGCTTGCGGGCGGCGGTCTCGGTCACGATCAGGCCGGCGCGTTCGCGGGTGGCGCGGACATCGGCGGGCTCGTTGAGATGGCGCAGGTCAGGGAGCGACACGCTGGCGGCGCCAAGGCCAGAGGGAATGCGGATATTGGTTTCGCCCAGGGCAATGGCGCCTGCGATGCGCGCCCCGCCAGCGAGCGGGCCGGTGAGGCTGAGCGTGCCATTGGCGGTGGTGGTGTAGATCCGCTGATCGCTAAGCAAGAGGTTTGAGATCGCGACCGAGAGAGCGCTGTCGAAGCCGGGCAGGAGGCTGATGGGTCCGGTGACGCCAAGCTGTCCGCCATCGCGCATGAGGGCGGTGAAATCGGTTTCGACCCGGCTTTGCCCGAGGGTGGCGGTGCCGCTGAGATTGTCCACGCCAAGGCCGGAGACGGGCAGGGACACGCGCGCGCCGCTGGTGGTGATCCTGCCCGCGACCGCGCCAAGCGTGGGGGCGCCTTGCAGGCGCAGGTCGAATTGCGCGGCACCTTGCACGGCATTGGGCGACAGGATGCCGTTGGCGAAGGCGAGCGGCAGACTGCCGCTGGCCGCGAGATCGAGCCGCGCGCCGTGGTCGAGGACATCGCCCGCGACGCGCGCGGTGGTGCCGCCGGGACCGTCTGCCTTGAGGTCAAGGGTGATCTGGCGCGCCTCTGGTCCGAGCAGCGTGGCGCGGCCCGAGGCCGAGACCGGGCCGGAGAATTCGGGGGCGAAGCGGCCGAGATCGGCCAGCCGCGCGGTGATGTCGAGCGCCGCACCGGGGGCTGCGCTGCGCGCTGTGAGGGTGACTTGCGGGGTGTCGAGGGTGAGGTGGTCGATGTCGATGCGTTCCGGGCTGCGCGCGATGCCGGCGCCCAGATCGAGGCGGCCCGCGATCAGGCGGTCGAGATCGGCGCGACCGGTGGCAAGGTCGCGGCCTTGCAGGCTGGTGGTGAGAGAAAAGCGCTGGCCCCTTGCCTCGGCGCTTCCCTCAAGCGTCAGATCGAGCGCGCCGCGCAGCGTCAGGCCCGAGAGCGCGTTGAAGCGGGCCAGATCGCTGATGGCGAGGGTCAGGCGGCCCGAGGCGGGCAGGCCATCGACCTCGGGCGCGAGGGTGCCGGTGGCGGTGAGGCGCGCGCCCATCAGGCTGGCGTCGAGGCCGGTCAGGGTCAGGTTGCCGCCCGCCGTCCAGGCGATGTTGGTGCTGGCGTCGGCAGGGCCGTCAAGGCGCGGGTCGGTGAGCGAGAGATCAGTGAGGCGCGCGGCGAGGGTGAGCGCGCCGCTCTGGCTGTTGAGGCGTCCCGATGCGGTGGCGCGCAGGGTCTCGTTCTCGATCAGGAGTCGGTCGAGATTGGTGCCGGTGGTGTCACGCCGCGCCGCGAGCGACAGCGTGCCGGGGCTGGAGAGAAGTGGATCAAGTTGCGCGATGCCGAGCCCGAGCCGGTCGGTTTCCGCCGCGAGGGTGAGATCGAAATCGCCGCCCAGAAGGCGCGCCGAGCCGGAGAGGCTGACTCGGGCCGTGCCCGTGATCGGGTGCCCGGCGAGGGTGGCAAAGCGGCTCAGATCGGGCGCGTCAAGGGTGAAGCGGCCCTGAACCGGCAGGCCATCGGTCAGCGCCGCGATCTGACCATTGCCCGACAGTCGTGCGTCCTCTGCGCGCAGTTGCAGGCCACGCAGCAGCAGCGGTTTGCCTTGGGTCCAGTCGAGCGTGACATGGCCGGACAGCGCCTCGCCTGCCGCCTGCGCCAGCGCCGGATCGCTGAGCCGCAATCCCGCGAGATCAAACTCGGTCAGCGCGGTGAGGCCGCGCGGGGGGGCGCGGCGGAGCGCTCCACGGGCGAGGAGCGTGGCGTGCTCGAGGCCAAGATCGGGTTGTTCCAGCCCGGTGAGGGTTATCTCGGCGCGCCAGCGGTCGCCACGCGCGGCATTGAACCGGGCCGTAACGTTGGCTTGGCGCACTTCGGTCGGCGGGCCGGAAAGCGGCAGGCGCACCGGGGTCGTGCCATCGCCCAACTGACCGGTGAGATCAAAGCCGGTAGGCCAGCCCGCGGCATCGAGCGAGAGCGCGCCCGAGAGATCAAGCTGGGCGGCCGTAAGGGTGAAGCTCTCGATATCGAGCGCGCCTCCGGCGCGGCGCAGTCCGGTCAGGGACATCTGGCTCTGCGGGCCGAAGAACGGCTGAAACTCGGGCTGGAGAAGCGGTGTCAGATCACCGCTGAGATTGGCGGTGAAGCGGCTGTCGGGAGCCTCGGGTGGACCCTCTGCCAGGATTGTGACACGGCCGGTGAGGCGCGGCTTGCCCTCCGAGGCGAGGCTGATATCGGCGGCATAATCCGCGAGTGGCGCCTCGCCCTTGACGCTGAGTTCGAGCGCTGGCCGGTCGGGAAGGTTTAGCAGCGTGGCAACGATGCCGCCTGCGTCCTCTTCGAGCGAGAGGTCGAGGGCGAGGACACGGCTGGCATTGGCAAAGCCCGCATCCAGGATCAGCGCACCGCGCCCGTCGCGGCGGGTGACGTCGATGCGCGCCGCGCCTTCGCCCGCCCCGAGCGTGAGGCCGCCCTTGAGGCTGAGCGCCACCTCCTCGCCGAGGACCGGCGCGCCGAGGGTGAGGGTCTCGGCGCTGATCTCGCCGATCTTCACCGAGACCGGCAGGTCGGGCAGGGCGAAGGGCCTTGCCTCGGCGCGCTCGGGCGAGAGGGGTTCCTTGGTCTGCGGCAGGCGGGGCAGGTCGATGGTGCGCGCGCTCAGGCGGTTGACCTCGAGGCGTCCGCGCAGGAGCGCGCTGCGCGTCCAGTCGAGCGTGACGTCGGTGAGGGTGATCCAGATCCCGCTGTCATCGGCGATGGTCAGCATGTCGAGGCTGGCCTGCGAGGAGAGCGCGCCGCGAAATCCGGTGATCCGCACCTCGCGCCCGGCGGCGGAGAGATTGTCCTCGAGCAGGCGCTGAAGCACGCCGCGCTCCTCGGTCTCGGCGGCGGTCTGCGCGGCAAGCGGGCCTGCGAGAGCGGCAAAGAGGAGAGATATGAGCAGCAGAAGGCGCATCAGAAGGCTTGTCCTATGCCGATGTAGAATTCGACATCCGATCCGGCATTGCTACCGAGTGGTGTGGCGATGTCCACCCGGATCGGTCCGACGGGGGTAAAGTAGCGCGCGCCCAGACCGATGCCGCTATGCCAGTCGCCGCTGCCGCTGCCCAGCGCGTCCTCGCCGACAAAGCCGGTATCGACAAAGCCCACCCCCTGAATCTTGTCGGTGATTCCGGCGCGCAATTCGCCGGAAAAGCCCATGAAGGAGCGCCCGCCGACGGTGACGCCGGGGGCGAGATCGACGCCGAGCGATTCAAAGCTCTGGCCGCGCACCGTGCCGGCCCCGCCGGAGTAAAAGAGCATGTTGGCGGGAATTTCGTCGATCGCGGCGCCGGCGATGGATCCGAACTGCGCGCGTCCGGCCAGCACAAAGCGGTTTTCCGCGCCAAGCCCGTGATAACCGCGCAGATCGCTGTAAAGGCGCATCCCGCTGCCGTCACCCTGATCGAGCCCGAGGAAAGGGATCAGGCTGAGATCGGCGTAAAACCCCTTATGGGCGTCGAGCGGATCGTCGCGCCGGTCCCATATGGCGTGCAGCGGAAAGAGAAGGTGCTTGAGCTTGCGGGCGCCCAGATCGTCGTCGATGTCGGAGAAGCGATAGGTGATCCCGGCCTCGCCTGTCAGGTCGTCCGAGAAGATATGGCTGAGACCGCCGCCGAGGTCGATCTTGCGCTCGCGGCTGTCGGGTTCGTCATTGTCCTCGATCCGGGCGAGCAGGAAAAGGCCGGTATCGGGGGTGAAGGTGGCGGGTCGGTCAAAGCGCAGCCCGAGGCGGAAATCCTCGCCGCCCGAATCGCCGCCGATGCCGCCGGCGAGCAGGTCGATGCGCAGCCGTTCGGCGCCGCCGAAGAGATTGCGGTGCAGCCAGAAGGCGGAAAAGGTCAGGCCCTCGGCGGATTCAAGCTCGAGGCCCGCCCCGACACGGCGGCGCTTGGCATCGCTGACGCGGGTGGTGATGTCGAGCGTGCCGTCGGGATTGGGTGTCTCGGCCTCGGTCATCACGACCGAGCGGAAGGCACCGGTGCGCCGCAGGCGGTTGGCGGCGTCGTCAAGATCATCGGGCGAAAAGGTCTTGCCCGTGGGCAGCCCGGCGATGGCGCGGATGCGGTCGGGGCGCACCTGGCTGGGCTGGCCGTCCGCGTCAATCAGCAGCGCGCCAAAGCGCAGGCGGGGGCCGGGGGCAAGGCGGATATCGGCGTCGAGCGTCTGGCGCGCGTGATCGGCGACGATCATCTGATCTGCGACCAGCGCCTTGGCATGGCCGCTGGCGCGCCATGCGGCGATGCCGGAGCGGGTGGCCTCGCCGACCAGTGTGCCTTTGGCCCGTTTACCGGGGGCGAAGTCCCTGGGCAGGTCTGTGCCGGGGGGCAGGGGGGCGACGCGGGCAGTGGCAAAGACGAAGGGCGCGCGGCGTTCGACGGTGATGTCGATGCGCTCGATCCGGTCGGGGGCGCGCAGCGGCGGGATGCTGGCGGCCTCTTTTCCGTCAACCTGGATGCGGATGACACCGCCATAAAATCCCTCGGCATAGAGCACGCCGATCAGACGGCCATAATCGGCCTGGGCTGCGGCCAGCAGATCCTGCGCGGTTGTGCCATCCTGTCCGACGCTGGTGGCGGTCAGCGAGGCGCCACGCAGCCTATCGGTAAAGCCCTCGGGCGAGTGTGGCGCGGTGAACGTTACCTCTGTCGCGGTGGCCGACCCGGCACAGAGGGCGCCAAGAAATCCGGCAAGGCGGAACGCTTTGTAAACTGATTCTGCCACGGTTGGACTACTCCGATCCCTCGTTGCCTGTATCGCATTGGCGGGCGTGAAATGCCACCCGCCCGCAGGCAGTAATCTCATTCTGCCGGTTGTCGATTTGCCTTGAGTTCCGCCTCTAGCGCCCGTTCCATTGCCCCGCGCGGGCGCGTGACGCGCGCCATGAGGTCGTAGAGGACGGGCGTCACCACGAGCATCAAGAGAGTCGCCATGCCCAGCCCGGCGATGATCACCGTGCCGACCGCGATCCGGCTCTCGGCCCCGGCGCCGGAGGCCAGCACCAGCGGCAGCGCGCCGAGAATGGTGGAGATAGCGGTCATCAGGATCGGGCGCAGGCGCAGCACCGAGGCCTCGATCACCGCCTCGCGCACCGATTGGCCCTCGTCGCGCAGCTGGTTGGCAAACTCGACGATCAGGATGCCGTTCTTGGAAATAAGCCCGATCAGCAGGATGATCCCGATCTGACTGTAGACATTGAGCGAAAGCCCGCCGAGCGCCATCGCATAGATCGCCCCGGCGATGCCGATGGGCACGGTCAGCATGATCACGACCGGATGCACGAAGCTCTCGAATTGTGCGGCGAGCACCAGATAGACGATGACGAGCGCGAGCAGGAACACGAGACCGGCGCCGCCGGAGGTGTCCTTGAAGGTGCGCGATTGGCCGTCATAACCGAGCGCGGCCTCGGGCGGCAGGATTTCGGCGGCCAGCGTCTCGATGCGGGTCAGGACGTTGCCCAGTTCGGCGTCGGGCGCGAGCGCGCCGGAGAGCGTGATCGAGGGCAACCGGTTGAAGCGTTGCAGAGAGGGGGCGGCGGCGTTCTCGCGCAGCATGACGAGCGCGCCGAGTGGCACCAGCGTCTCGCCATCGCCGGCGCGCAGGAAGA
>PFEY01000052.1:38664-48930 GCA_002783205.1 Rhodobacteraceae bacterium CG17_big_fil_post_rev_8_21_14_2_50_63_15
CTTCGGCCTGCACCAGCACCGGATATTCGCGGCCCCGGCTGACAAAGGACGTGACCTCTCGCGAGGCCAGCATGGTTTGCAGGGTGCTGGCGATGACATCGGCGGAAATCCCCAGATCATCGGCGCGGGCGCGGTCGATGGTGATATCAAGCTGGGGCAGGTTCTGATCGAAATTGATCTCGGGATTGACGAGGCCCTCGATCTCTTCGGCGCGGGCGAGCAGGGCCGTGGCCCAGTCCTTGACGCTGTCGAAATCGGGTCCGCCGATCACCACCTGCACCGGGGTGGAACTGCCGCGCAGCCCGAGACCCGCCGGGGTGACGGGAAAGCCGCGGGCGATCGTGACCTTGCCCATCTGCGGGATGATGTCGCCGACCACGGCCGAGACCGGGCGGTCACGGTCTTGCCAGGGGACGAGGCGGAACACCACGAAGGAGCGCCACGGCCGCCCGCCCGAACCGGTGAAGGAAAAGATCGTCTCGACCTCGCCCGTGGCCTGAAGCGGAACGAGGATCTCCTCGACCTGACGCGCCGCAAGGTCGGTATGGGCGAGGGTCGATCCGGTTGGCGCGGTGAGCGGCACGAAGCCCACGCCGCGATCCTCGCGCGGGGCAAGTTCGCGCGGCAGGTCGTTGTAGAAGAGGCCCGCTCCGGCGGTGACGGCAAGGGCAAGGGTCAGCACGACGAGCGGCATGGCGATGGCACGCCGCAGCAGGGCGCGATAGGCGCGCTGGATCACCGGGGCAGGGCGCGCGGCCTCGGTGGCGGCGGTCTGGCGGATCGCGCGCGCGCTCAGCACCTTGGAGGCCAGCGCCGGGCAGGCGGTGAGCGCGACGAAGGTCGAGATGGCGACCGTGCCCGCCATGACCCAGCCGAATTCGACAAAGAGACGCCCGACCTGACCGGGCATGAACGACAGCGGCACAAAAACCGCGATCAGCGTGATCGAGGTGGCGATCACGGCAAAGGTGACTTGACGCGCGCCATGCAGGCTGGCCACCAGCGGGGTCTCTCCGTTCTCGATGCGGCGCTGGATGTTTTCCAGCACGACGATGGCGTCATCGACCACCAGTCCGATGGCCAGGAGCAGCGCCAGCAGCGTGAGCGTGTTGAGCGAAAAGCCCCAGAGCCCGATCAAGAGGAAGGTGCCGATCAGCGAGACGGGGATGGTGATCGCGGGGATCAGCGTGGCGCGGGCCGAGCGCAGGAACACGAGGATGACGCCGACGACGAGGCCGAGCGAGATGAAGAGCGCGATCACCACCTCGCGGATCGAGGCGCCGACAAAGAGCGCGTCATCGGAGCCGACGATGATCTGCATCCCCTGCGGCAGGCTGGGCGCAAGCGCCTCGATCTCGGCGCGCACCGCGCGGGAGATTGCCAGCGTGTTGGACTGGCTCTGGCGCAACACCCAGACGCCCACCGCCTCCTTGCCATTGGTGCGCACGATGGTGCTGTCATCGGCCACGCCCGGTGCGATGCGCGCCACGTCGCCAAGGCGCACGGGATAGCCCGCCACCCGGTCGAGCACGACCTCGCGGAAATCCTCGAGGCTGTCGAGGCGGCTGTTGAGCCGCACGGTGAGTTGACGGTTGAAGGATTCGACCTCTCCAGCCGGCAATTCGATGTTGTTTCGGCGCAGGGCCTGCTCGACATCGGCCACGGTCAGGTTGCGGGCGGAGAGGGCGCGACGGTCGATCCAGATGCGCACGGCAAAGGGCCGCGTGCCGACGATATCGACATTGGCAACGCCATCGAGCGTGGCGATCCGGTCAACAAGGAAGCGGTCAATGTAATCGGTGATCTCGGCGGTGGTCATCCGGTCCGAGGTGACGGCGAGGCGCATCACCGGGTCGGCATCGGCGTCGGATTTGACGACCTGCGGCTCGTCCGCCTCGTCGGGCAACTGGCCGCGCACCCGGCCTACCGCATCGCGCACGTCATTGGCGGCCACGTCGATATCGGTGCCGGTGTCGAATTCGATGGTCACGCGCGAGCGGCCCTGACGGCTTTCGGAGGTGATCGTGCGGATCCCCGAGATCGAGGCGACGGCGCCTTCGATGGTCTCGGTCAGGTCGGTGTCGATCACCTCGGGGGCGGCGCCGCGATAGGTGGTGGTGACGGTGACGACGGCATTATCGACATCGGGCAGTTCGCGCACCGGAATGTCGCGCAGCGCCACAAGGCCGAAGATCACGATCAGCAGGCTCGCCACGGCGGCCAGAACCGGGCGGCGGACGGAGATGTCCGAGAGCGTCACGTCGGGGTCTCCGGCGGGCGCGGCCCGGTTTCGGCGGTGGCGCCCTCTTCGCGGCGCAACAGGCTGATCGGACTGCCGTCACGCACCCGCTGGAGGCCGCGCACCACCACTTCCTCGCCGGGCGCGAGCCCCGACAGGATGGCGATCAGGCCGTCCTTGCGCTGACCGGTGGTGACGACACGCCGCCGTGCGATGCCCTCCTCGGCGACGAAAACATAGGTTTCGGCGGCCTGAAAGACGATCGCCTCTTCGGGCACGGTGAGCCGGGTCTCTTCGGCCAGAACGAGGGTGAGCGACAGGAACATGCCCGCAGGCAGGGTGCTGTCGGGATTGGGCACCAGCGCGCGCACCCGGAAGGCGCGACTGAGCGGATCGATCCGGCTGTCGACGGCCTCGATCATGCCGCTGAATTCGCGGTCGGGAAAGGCGGCGCTTCGGGCGGTCAGACCGAGACCGGGGGAGACCTGCGCATAGAGGGTTTCGGGGACGGCGAATTCGACCTCGATCTCGCTCAGATCGTCGAGACGGGTCAGGACCTGGCCTTCGGTGACGCGGGCGCCAACATCGACATTGGTCAGCCCGACGACGCCGTCGAAAGGCGCGACGATGTCGCGTTCCTGAAGCCTGCGCAGGGCGCGGTCGCGCGCGGCGGTGGCCTCGGCGAGGCGGGCTGTCGCCTCCTGCTCACTGGCCTGCGAGACGGCGTTGGTCTGGCGCAACTGGCGGATGCGTTCCTTGATCTGCTGGCGTTCGATGAGCACCGCCTCGGCCTCGGCCAGATCGGCGCGTTCGATGGTATCGTCAAGGCGGGCGAGGATGTCGCCCCTTGTCACCTGGCTACCGGTGCGGATGCGCAACTCCACGAGGCGGCCATCGACCTCGGGCACAATCTCGATCGAGCGGCGGGCCCGGGTGGTGCCGACGGCCTCGATGGTCTGTTGCAGCAGGCGCGGCTCGACGCGGGCAGTTTCGACCGTCACCGGGCGCGGTCCGGCTGCGGGCGCTTCGGCATTGGAGTGTGGCGCCATATACCGCTGGTAGGTCTCAAGGCCGCCCATGGTCAGTGCGGCAAGCAGGCCGATCAGCAGAATTTGTTTCCAGATCGCCATGCCGTCCCTTGTCCTGTCGTCCTGATCCCGGCGTGATCGTGAGGCCGGACGCGAAGTTCGCTACAAGCTATAGTATGGATCGCGAAAGGCAACTCTCGCTGACACTTGCCGCACACCCGAGGGTGGAGCAGAGAGCGGGATCACGCGGCGCGGTGGCGGGCGTGGAACTGTCCGAGCGTCTGATCGAAGATCTCGGGCAAGGCCGCGAGAAGATCGCGCGCGGTTGCAACATCGTCGGCCCGCAGAGCGGCCTCTGCTTGACCGAGCAGGCGGTGAACGTCGCGCGCTCCGGTGATCGCGGCGCTGCCGGCGAGGTTGTGCAAGCGGTCGGCCAAACGGTCGGACGGACCCTGCCAGAGGTCATCAAGATCGTCGAGCAGCGCCCGGCCCTCGGCTGAAAATCCGGCAAGAAGATCGCTGATGCGCTCTGCCGGAAGGCAGTCGCCCAACTGTGCGAGCATGTCCGCATCCACCGGCGAGCCTGCACTCTCGGGGGGACTGGCGGGGGCGCATTGCGCAAGAAGAACCCGCAATCTGTCGCGGCGCAGCGGCTTGGTCTCGACGGCATCGAAGCAATCGTCGCCCGGCGCACCCTTCTGGTCCGGGCCCCAATAGGCGGTGAGGGCGATCATGCGGGCGCGGGCTGAGGGACCGCCGCCCGCGCGGATACGGTGTGCGGCCTCGCGTCCGTTCATCCGCGGCATGTTGATATCCATCACGATGAGATCAAAGCATCTCCCGGCGGTGCGCTCCACCGCCTCGCGCCCGTCCTGGGCAAGACAGACCATGTGACCATCCTCGCGCAGCATGGCCGCGATCACCAGACGGCTCTCGGCGGTGTCATCGACAACCAGGACATGCAAGGGGGCGACGCTCGCCGCCGTGGCGACATCCGGCAGCGGGATGCGGACCCAGAACAGGCTGCCTTCGCCCTTGACGCTTTCGGCGCCGACGGCACCGCCCATCCGGGTTACAAGATCGCGCACGATCCCGAGTCCGAGCCCCGTGCCTTCGGGGTGATCGCTGTCGGGACCGTCCAGCCGGACGAAATCCTCGAACATCTGCGGCAGGTCTTCGGTGCTGATGCCGATGCCGGTGTCCCTGATCTGAAACTCTATCATTTCCGTCGCGGAACCGGGTCGCTCAAGGCGGTGTGCGGTGATCGTGATTTCGCCGTCGCGGGTGAATTTGATGGCATTCGAGACCAGATTGAGAAGCACCTGATAGACACGGTTACGGTCGCCCAGAACGGAACTCATCGTCGTGTGGCAACAGACCAGCCGGAGCCGGTTGTTGCGCGCCCGGAGCGCGGTGTGCTGGGTTTCGACCAGATCGCGCAGCATTTGATCGAGATCGAATTCCGCCCGGCGCAGGACCAGTTGGCCACTCTCGGCCTGCGCCGTGTCGAGCGCGTCGTTGATCTGGGTCAGCAAGAGCTGGCCGGAGGATTTCATGACCTTTGCATAGCGCTTCTGGTCGGGTGCAAGCGGGGTCTCGGCGAGCAGGTCGAGCGCCCCGAGGAGGCCATTCAGCGGCGTGCGCATCTCATGGCTGATGACGCTGAGAAAGCGCGCCTTGGCGCGTTCGCCGCTGAGGGCGCGATCACGTGCTGCCGCGATCTCGGCTTCGGCTGCGAGACGGTCAGAAATGTCACGGATAAAGCAGATGCAGACCGTGGTCGCATCGTTTCTGGCGATGGCGGTTGACACTTCGGCCTGAAATTCATGCCCCTTGCGGTCGCGCAACACGACATTGGCGCAGCGTCGGGGGCCGGATGTGCTGCGGTCGATCAGGTGGGCGCCGGAGAGCGGCACAAGTCGTCCGTCCGCCTGTCGGCGGCGCAGGAAATCGCTGACCTGGATCGGGGTCGATGGGTCCGGCGACAGGGCCAGCATGGTATGGGCAACCGCGTTGCAGTCGGTCACGATGCCATCCGGGCGCACGACCAGGACCGCATCCTGTGAAGTGTCGAGAATCGTGGCAAGACGTTGCGATGTTTCGCTGTGTTCCTCGGCGCGCTGGCGATAAATCTGGTAGAGACGCCAGACCAGCAGAAGCAGGACCAGCAGGGCGGCAACCATGGCGAGGCTGAGGATGCTCAGCACCACGATCTGGTAGATCAGCGCGCTGCGTTCGGCGTCGGATCGCCGGGCGTCTATGGTCAGCGCGCTGGAGGCGATGCGGTGGACGGCCCCGGACAGATCCGAAATGCGTTGCAGGAGAACGTCGCGGGCCGCAAAGAGGCTGGCGTCGTCGCTGTCGATGACTGGCACCATGTTGTCGAGCGTCGCGACGATGAAGGCGACATCGGTCATCGCATCGACCGAGGACAGAACCTCGCGGTAGATCTGACCCTCATGCAGCAGCGCCGCGCGGCTGTAGAGCACATCAAAGCGGCGGCGCAGGGTCTCGAGATCCTCTGCGACCGGGCCGCGCACCCGCTCGATGGCCGCGCTGACGTTGAGCTGATCCACCTCGAGACGCGAAATCGTCCACAGGATACTGTCCTGATTGGCGGTCCCGTAGTCCTCGAGGCGGACAAAGACCTGAATAATGACAACCGCGGTGGCGAGGATGCAGCTCAGGGCGAACAGGCTGAGGGCGGCCGCCTGGGTCTGTCCGCGCGTCCATCTCTGTTGCATCGTCCGAACGGACATGGCCATCGTTCCCGTGAAACCTACCGCGCCAGTCTAGCGCTTTACGGTGATATGGTCGAGTTGCCATATGCTGCGGGAAAACGCGGTCTGGGTTCGGTTCGCGGCATCGTTGTCGTAGTCATAGACCAGCCAGAGCGGGCCATAATCGCGCGCGGTCATGGCTTTGCCATTGCGCTCATAGGCAATGATCGGTGTAAGCCTGCCGATTTCGGGGATCGGGATGGTGATCCGGTAATCATTGGCGGCACTCAGCACCAGTTCGCGGCCCGTGATCGCGAAATGCTCAAGCAGGGCAAAGAGCGGCACACCGGCAAAGACCTGCACGCCGCTGGTCCAGATCGTCTTGGTGGCAAAGGAGCGCCGGGGCAGGCGGCGGAGTTGTTCGGCGGTAAGAACAAAGGGCAGGTCCGGCGCACCCGGCGCCTCGTCATAGGTGATCGTCATCAGGATGCAGGGACGATTATCGGATGCCGCACCTGATGGGCGGGCAAGGATCAGCAAGGTGGAGGCGAGTAGGCCCGAAGACAGCGTGCGTCTATCCATGAGTGTCCCGACAGTAACATGAGTGTCCCGACAGCAAGTAGCTGCACTTTAAAGATCATTCTTATTAAATCCATCCCCCTATACGGGTGAATAGTGGCGATGCAAGAGGTGCAAACCCGATTTGCAGCGGGATCGCCTCATTGTCTTGCGGCAGGCCACATGGTAATTATCAAGCCTGATTTTTTGGGATGATGCCGGTGACGACTGATTTTTCTGGGCGAATTCTGCTGGTGGATGACCACGATCTTGTGCGCGAAACGCTTGCCGATTTCCTGCGCGCCAAGGAAGGGTTCGTGGTTGAAGGGTGCAGTAGTCTTGAGGCGGCGCTGACCGCGGCAAAGGGCGGGTTTGATCTTGTTCTGCTCGATTACCTGATGCCCGGCATGGAGGGGTTGTCGGGGCTGGCCAGAATGCAGGCCTGCGCCCGATGCCCGGTCGCGATCCTGTCGGGCACGGCCCCGCCGGACGTGGCGCGGCGCGCGTTGCGTGCGGGGGCGGCGGGATTTCTGCCCAAGACGCTCAAGCCGCAAGCGCTGATCGCGGCGGTTCGGCAGATGCTGGCGGGGGAGGTTTACACGCCGCTGGATTTCCTCAGCGACGACAGGCTGGCTGAACGGCGAATCCACCTCACGCCGCGGGAAACCGATGTTCTGGTGGGAATTTCCGAAGGCAAATCCAACAAGGAGATCGCCCGCGACCTCGATATTCAGGAGGTCACGGTCAAGCTGCATCTCAAGACGATGTCACGCAAGCTGGGCGCGAAGAACCGCACCCATGCGGCGATGCTGGCGCGCGATATCGGTTTGGCTTAAACCGCGCGCCTCGCCGAAACCGGACCGTCAGGCGGCTTGTTTGCGACGCGCGGCAGCGCCCAATCCTGCGAGCCCGGCAAGCAGCATCCACCCCGCCGCCGGAAGCGGCACGGGGGTCGGCTGAGCCGCGCGTTGTCCGATCAGGACCTGTCCGCCCGCCGGCCCACAGGTCAACCTCCCGGTCTGCGTCAGGTTGAGCGAGTCGCAGGAGGTATTCTGGAAGAACGAAAAGCCCCTGTCGAACGTCTTGTCGGTCCCGATATCATCGCGCGCGTTGACCACGAGGCGTTGATTGTCCGGATTGAACCGGATGCTGGTATCCTTCTGGGTATTACTGATGTTCTGCCAGACCCCGAGCAGAAAGCCGTCAGAGAAAAGTTCCGATCCGACCACGTGGAAGTTGCCCGACCCGGCATTGGCGCCGATATCCGACTTTGAAATGATGGCGACGGGCGATATCTCGGTATCGCGAAAGAAGGAAAAGGTCCATGCATCGAGCGCCGAGGCGGCAACCGTTCCGGTGGCGGTGGTTTCAATCACCCCGGTGACGCGGAGCGACGTAAATGGCGCACCGCCGACATCATAGACGGTGGTTGTCGAGTCCACGCCGCCAAGCGACAGATCGATCAGAAAGGTGGCCGCCTGTGCTGGCAGACCGCTCAGCGCCGCGAGAAGTGCCGTCGCGCAAGTGAGGCGAAAACTGCGTTGCAACGTGTGTTTCACTGGTTACGTCCTTTCATGACTACCGACTGGCGCGCACACGCAAGCCGGGAATATGGCAGCGGGATAACACGTCTTTCATCTCGTGTCAGCCTTGATTTTCAATCGAGATAAATTGGCGCGATCTTGCGAACAATGGCACACGTTAAAGCGGATTGCCCGATTTTCGACATAATATTAACACGATTCAACAAAGGTTTGGCAAAAGCGGTTCCGTGCAGAGCCAACGCGACACGAGCGGATCTTGACGCCGGATGCGCTGAGTCGGCGCGCAATGACCTTACGACAGCTGCACAGGCGATGGTTGTGGCGGCGATGGTGAGGCCGGGGGACGCCGCGGCGCGCGCCGAACTTGATCTCGTCAAGACTGGTCCGGCCTGCTATGCCGCAAGAGCCGTGAGGCACAGCACGACAGGGACCAGACCGTGACGCCAAGCCTATCGGAGATCAGCCGTGTCTTTGGACGTATCGGCCTGCTGTCCTTTGGCGGGCCTGCGGCGCAGATCTCGATGATGCATGACGCTCTGGTGCACCGGCGGGGCTGGCTGAGCGAGCAGCAGTTCCTCGGCGCGCTGTCGTTCTGCATGTTGCTGCCCGGTCCCGAGGCGATGCAGCTGGCGACCTATGCGGGCTGGCGCCTGCGCGGGGTGCCGGGCGGGCTGATGGCCGGGCTGCTCTTTGTGCTGCCGGGGGCGATGGTCATCCTCGCGCTCGGGCTTGGCTATGCGATCCATGGCGCGTTGCCGCTGGTGCAGGCGCTCTTTCAGGGCATCAAGGCGGCGGTGGTGGTGATCGTGTTGCAGGCGCTCTTGCGGCTGGCCCGCCGGGCCTTGCCGGACCGCGCAAGCTGGGGGCTGGCGGGGCTGGCGTTTCTGGCGATGTTCGTGCTCTCGGTGCCGTTTCCGGTGATCATCGCGGCGGCGGCGCTCTGGGGGGCGGCCACGCGCAGCGGGCCGTCGGCGGACGTGGTTCGCGTGCCGGTGCGCCACGGCGCGACGCTGGTCACGGCAGGGATCTGGATGGCGCTCTGGGCGACCCCGGCCCTGGTGACATGGGCGGCGGGAGTTCCGTTCCTGACCGACCTTGGATTGTTTTTCAGTCGGCTGGCGGTGCTGACCTTTGGCGGCGCTTACGCGGTGCTGGCCTATATGACCGATACGGTGGTGGCCGCCAAGGGATGGCTGAGCACTGCCCAGATGATTGATGCCCTGGGCCTTGCAGAGACGACGCCCGGTCCGCTCATTCTCGTCACCGAATTCGTGGCCCTGCTGGCGGGCTATGCGCAGGGTGGGGTCTGGATGGCGCTGATGGCGGCGCTGCTGGCGCTCTGGGTAACGTTTGTCCCGTGCTTCCTGTGGATCTTCACCTTTGGTCCTTATGTCGAGGCAATCCTTGCCCGTCCCCGCCTCAGGGGGGCGTTGGCCGGGATTTCGGCGGCGGTGGTGGGGGTGATCCTGAACCTGTCGTTGTGGTTCGCGCTGCATGTCCTCTTTACGCGGGTGATCCCGACGGCGCTTGGTCCGTTGCCCGACTGGACCACGTTCTCGGCTCTCAATCTGGTCCTGATTGGTGTGGCCGGTGGTCTCGTCTGGGGCCTGAGTCTGTCGATTCTCCGGGTTTTGTTGATCATGGCGTCGCTCACGGGGGCTGGTCATCTTTTGATCTGATCCGGCGCATTGCAGGTCTTTTGTTTTGCTTCGAATCCCCTATGCTGACGGTTAGAACTTCCTCGGGGTCAGGCATGTCTCGTTCGATCGACTATGGAAATCTCATGCATCGTGCCATGCGCGGCCTCATTCAGGAGGTCCTCACCGGGGTTGCACGCGACGGTTTGCCGGGCGCACATCATTTCTTCATCACCTTCGATACCACCCATCCCCAGGCGCGGCTGGCCGACTGGCTGAGGCAACGCTACCCCCTGGAAATGACTGTGGTGATGCAGCACTGGTATGAGGGGCTTGACATCAGCAATGAGGGATTCTCGGTCACGCTGAATTTCGGGGATGCGCCGGAACGGCTTTACGTGCCCTATGACGCAATCCGGACCTTTGTGGATCCTTCGGTCGAATTCGGTCTGCGCTTCGAAACCCAGGAGACCGAGTCAGACGCTGATGACCCATCCGCTGATCCCGATGATATCGAGGTGGTGCCGGACAAGACCGAGG
>PFEY01000035.1:0-2837 GCA_002783205.1 Rhodobacteraceae bacterium CG17_big_fil_post_rev_8_21_14_2_50_63_15
CGGGGGCGATCACCCTCTCGATCGAGGACAGCGGCGGCGTCCGGCGCATGTATGTCGAGAACCGGTTGGGGTCGAACCGTCTGTTTACAATGGCAACTCTGGGGAAATGAGATGAGCGGAGAAACCGATTATCGTATGGTGACGCTGCCCGGTCTGGGGCAGGTGCGGATTCCGGCGGGGATGACCGAGGCCGAGGTGTTGGCGATGCTGAAGGAGGCGGCGGAGCGCGACATGGCGCAAGATCACCGCTGAGGTGGGAGCGATCGACCGCTCACGTCCTCATGGCAACGGGAACGGAGTGTCGGGCATGTCGGGGGTAACGCGGATGGTGCCGAGATTGAGCCTGGCCGCCATGTGATCGTAGCATTGGAAGAAAGCGGTGCGCAGTCCCGAGAGGCTGTAGGATTGTCTCGCAGGGGTGATGGCGATCCTTTCGGGCGCATTCAGCAGGACGGGATTACCGGTGTAAAGCTCCTGTGACGACCGGGGGAATCCGCTTGACGGTATCACGTAACGGTCGAGAGGTTCACTGCCCCGGGCCTGGCTTGCGGGCAGGCCGGGCAATCCGATCCGGGACAGGATGCGATCGCAGAGCGTGTCGATCAGAAAACGCGTGGGGTGGTTGAACGTAAAGAACAGACGTCGGTTGTGGCTATGCGCCTGGATCACATCGGAAATCGGGATGTCGCAGTTTGTCTCGCGTTGCAGAAGGTCACGGAGCGACAGGGCGCTGATTTCCCGAACCAGTTCCCGTTCCGGCCGCTGCGGCCGAATATCGCTGCCATGGCGCTCTTGCCACCAGTCCCAGAAGATCCGCAGGTCATGGACGGCCTCAAGCGGGCCCAACAGACGCTCGCCGCCCGGCAGGGTGATGTAGCGCGCAAAGGGTTGCTGGCCGGAATAGAACATGTTCGGCCAGACGATCACCCTTTCGCCAAGGCGCGCGCGCAGCCGGGCGCTCTGGAGATGGGCAATCGGAAAGTTGGCTGCTGTCGCTTGCGCGAGGATCAGATCGGCCGAGGCCATCCGGCGTTCATGTTCTGCGTGCATGTCATTTCCGGCCAGATGCAGGATGATCGGTTCAAGGCAGTCGAAATGGCCGCTTTGCCCGAGGCTCTGGGACACCGGTCACGCCTGACAGTTTCCGATCACCAGCAGCTTGATCATATGTGTCGCATCTCGCTGAACGCCGCCAGCAGCGCGAAATCGTCCGCATTGGCGGCGTTCAGTTCGGCGAGGAGCGTGTCGGGGACGGGTGTATGCGCCGCGTTGCGACGGGCATTGGCGCGCAGGCTGTGCCAGGTGAAGGCCGGATGGTGCGGCCTGATCCGGTCGGAGAGCCGCGTCATGGCGGCGTCGAACGCCTCGACCCGCCCGAGAACGCCGCGTGCCAGCACGAGGCTGAGCGCCTGCCGCGCGCGATCGAGTTCCGGCGCCTCGCCGGGAATCAGCGACGCCAACCGATAGGTCTGGAAATTGCGGCATTGTCGGTCGCCGTCGCGCGCGAGGCGGGTGCGGACATAGCCCGCGAAATCCTGTGTCCGGGCAAGATGCGCTTCCCAGGTTTCGACCGCTTGCTGGCGTTCGAAATGATAGGCGGACCTGATCCGCGCGATGGGGTCGCGGAGCAGGATCACGGGGATCACCTCGACGCCCGCGATCTCGGGCAGGGGACCGAGGGCCGTGTGGCTGGAATAGGCGCGGCCCTCGGGCGTCTGCCGGATCCAGGCCTCGACGAGGCTGGTGTTGGGGCCATGCTCCATGGGAAATTCGGCGCTGAGCCAGCGGGGACCGAAATTCTGCCGCAGGATTGCGTCGAGCGAGGTGCCCGCATTCTTGAACAGGTGATAATGCAGGATGATGTGGCGCGTCATGGCGGTGCCGTGATCCCTCACGCCTGTGACTGAAAGAGATCGGCCGCCTCGAAGGCGCGGCGCATCCGGGCGCGGCCGGCGGCAAAGGAATAGCTGTCGCGCAGATAGGCGCGGGCGTTGTGCGCGATCTGCATCCAGAGGTCATCTTCGGTGCTGAGCCGGGTCAGGGCGCGCAGCCAGTCCTGCGGCGTCTCGGCGATGAAACAGTCATGACCCGAGCGCAGACCGATGCCTTCGGCGGCGATCGGGCTGAGCACGCAGGGGAGGCCATGCGACAGCGCGGCCAGCACCTTGCCCTTGAGGCCCGCCCCCGACAGCAGCGGCGCGACAAAGACGCGGTGGGGATCGAAGGCCTGGGCGAGAGCGGCGACATAGCCCTGCGGCCGCACCTGATCGGAGGCCAGCGCGCGGATGTTGTCGGTCATGTCGGCGCCATAGATCGCGAGCGGGCAGTCGCCAAGCGCAGCGGTAACGGCGGGCAGCACCTCGCGGATGAACCAGGTGATGCCCTCGGCATTGGGATGGTGGCGGAAACTGCCCAGAAAGCTGAGACCGTGGCGGCCCGCAAGGGGCGGCACATCGGGCGGAAGATCGACCACCCAGGGACAGGTGACGATGCGGGCCTTCGTGTCGCTGCACGCCTCGATCACGGCATGTTCGGCGGTGTTGTAGGAGAGCACGACATCGACCTGCGAGATCACCTCAAGTTCCTGTCGGCGGGTGTGGTGGGCCTGTTCGAGAAGGGCCGGATCCTGGGTGCTGCGGGCGCGGCGCAATTCGCGCAGGAAATGCAGATCGGCATTGTTGAACAGCACCCGCGCGTGAGGGGCATGTTGGCGGATCAGCGGCAGGATGTCCTGCGCCACGTGGTAGCGGGTGAGATAGACCGCGTCGAAATCGGCGGCATGTTTTTCGAGATAGTCGCAGGGTGACAGGAAGAAGGGCGCATGGATCACCTCGACG
>PFEY01000035.1:2858-4526 GCA_002783205.1 Rhodobacteraceae bacterium CG17_big_fil_post_rev_8_21_14_2_50_63_15
CGCTGGTCTGGAGTTCCTCGGTATAGGGGCCGAAATGCGCCATGTTCAGCGGAAGGAACGTCACCTTGTAGCCCAGCGACTGCACCAGGCGCATTTCCTGCCGGGCGGCGTAAGAGCCTGCATCCCGATCCGGGCGCGGCGTGGTGTAATCGGCAAAGAGCACGCGGCCGACGATGTTACGGTCCTTTTCCAGATCGGGCCGCAGGCCTTCTGTGCCATGCCCGGCATAGGCGCGGGCCCAGTGGCGTTTGAATTTCGGGCGGTTCACCTCCTGAAACCGCTTGAAGCCTGACGTGGTGTCGGTGCCGCTGGTCATGCCCTCGTGGTGATAGACGACCGAGGCGGGCACGAACCATGTCGTGTAGCCGGCCTCGCGGATCTTGAAGGCAAGGTCGGTATCCTCGAAATACATCGGCGCGAGCCATGTGGAGAGCCCGCCGACCGCATCCCAGACCTTGCGCGGCACCATGAGCGCCGCGCCCGAGAGGTAATCGGCCTGTCTTGCATAGCAATAGCGCGGATCCCATGGGTTCTGCCGGTTGCCGTAGTTCCAGGGGTTGCCGCTGTTCCAGACGATGCCGCCCGCATCCTGCAACATGCCGTCCGGGTAAAGTAGTTTCGCGCCCGCAAGCCCCACATTCTCGAACCGATCGAACGCGTTGCGCAGGGCGTCAAGCCAGCCGGTCGTGACCTCTGTATCGTTGTTGAGCAGCACGACGTATTCGCCGCGCGCCTCTGCCACCCCGGCATTGCAGGCACGGATGAAACGTTGTGGCGTGGTGTTGTGGATCACGGTGATGCCCGCCACGATCTCTTCCAGCCGGGCGGTGTCGTCGGTGGAGGCATCATCCACGACGATCACCTCGAAGGGGGTGTCGTTGTGCGCCAGAAGCAGGCCGCAGAGCGCCAGATAGGTGACGCCGACCTTGTCATGCGCGGGGATGATGACCGAAACCTGCGGCGCGTCATGGACGGGAAAGCTCAGCGGTTTGAGCTCGGCCCGCTCATGGCCCGCTTCGAGCGCCACGAGGGCATGGGAGAGTTGCGCCATGTCGGAGGCGGGGGTGGCCTTGGCGAGATGCGCGCGCAGGCTCTGGTAGCGATGCGCGGATTGGGCAAAGACGGCGGGCGGAAAGGGGCCTGCGGTTTCGCGTTGCAGCACCTCGGCGGGGGTCAGGATATGGGGCAGCGGGCAGATCGCCTCGTAGAGGGTCTGGCTGCAACTGCTGTCCTTGAGCGCGATCCGGCGGCGCGCGCCGGTGAGATGCTGCGCGGGCAGGCGGACCGATGTCTCGGCGTCAAGATCGAGCCGCAGCACGGGCAGGCCGTCGATGCAGAGCACGGCGGGCGTCGGCGCGTCCGCCTGAAAGATCAGCGTATGGCCCTGGTTTTCGCGCAGCGTGACATGTGTGCTCTGGCCGGTATGCAGGAGCATGGCATGGCTGCCATCAAGGAGCATGAGATCGGTTCCGGGTCCGAGCAGGCCGGGCAGGGGGGCCATGTGCCAGCCACAAGGCGCGCGCCCGGGGCCGTCGATCAGGGCCCTTGCCCGGGCGATCGGCAAATCCTTGCCCGCGCGTTCGAGCCTCGGATCTGCGACGAAGAGAAAGGGTTCGGCGTCGCTGCCATCGTCGCGATAGGCCAGATAGTCGAGTGCGAAGGAGACAT
>PFEY01000035.1:4662-4804 GCA_002783205.1 Rhodobacteraceae bacterium CG17_big_fil_post_rev_8_21_14_2_50_63_15
GCGCTATATCTGGGGCGACACCGGCGTATATGAGGAAGCCAAGCAGCGCTTCTTCAACGACGTGGTTGCCGGAACCGATAGCAGCTTTGTCGCGCAAAAGCTCGCCGAGCGAGACGCCCGGCACCTGAAAATGGGGGACAGC
>PFEY01000035.1:4829-4971 GCA_002783205.1 Rhodobacteraceae bacterium CG17_big_fil_post_rev_8_21_14_2_50_63_15
AAGAGGGCAAGGGCGGGTTGCGCGATTTGCAGACGCTCTACTGGATCGGAAAATATATCCATCGGGTGACATCGGCGGCCGAATTGGTCGATGTCGGCCTGCTCACCGCCGACGAGTTCAAACGCTTTCGCAAGGCCGCCAA
>PFEY01000075.1 GCA_002783205.1 Rhodobacteraceae bacterium CG17_big_fil_post_rev_8_21_14_2_50_63_15
TGCCGCTGTCGCGCGAAAAATCCACTTATCCCGGCTGTCCAGTTTTCAGGAACCACCTCTCTTGGCGGTGACCTGATCGATCAGAAGATTGCGCGCGGCCTGCGCGAATTTCTTGAGGGCATTGGTATCCATCAGACGATCACCTTCTTGCGCGCGAGGATCTTCCTTAGCGTTCAGGAGCGCGTCTTCCTGCTTGACCGATTCGGTGATTTATGGGCGAGCTTTCTTGGCAGCAGGTCGTCGAGTTTGTTGATCTTGCAGTTCGGAATTGCGCAGCAGTATTCGCCCTCTTTATTTCACCATGCCACCAAGGGGTGGATGTATGACTTTTCATTAGCACAGCGCTCATTCACGGCGAGTTAGTCGATCACAATCAGGTTCTGTGGATCGAGCCGCCCTTCACCAGCCCAACGATAGGCGCAGGCCACGTTAGGATAGTCGAGGCAGACTGCGTTGGGGGCATCGATGGCCGGAGTGCCCAGACGCTTGTAGTGCCCAAAGAAGACGGGCTTTGCCTCGGCTTGGTAGGCGCGAAATGCAACGTCACCCTCGATTGGCGTCATTGGAAGCGTATCGGGCTCGGGCACGGACAAAGCCGCGTCGCGCCACGTCATGACACCCGATTGCCACCATTTCAGGCGCAGCGCTGTGCGCCGGTGCCCCTTGATGTCATGGAAATAATGGGGTTCTGGAAGTTTGGCTTCCGGCCCCTTGAGGGTGGTCAGGACAGCCTCCGCAAACCCGCGGGCATCATTTTCGAGCGCAATCTCCTGCAGATCGTCGATTGCCAGCAGGCCATCCTGGCGGCGGTCCATGATCGTGGCAATGCGTGCATCATCCCAACAGGCATGAACCAGACGCAAGCCGCCCAGATCAAGGAACAGGGGCAACGACAAAAACCAGTCCATCACCTCATTCGTATCCGGGTGTCCGACCGGGAATTCATCCAGAAACGTCTGGTGCTGGTCCCTGTTCTTGTCCGAATGCGCCCGCATGTAGCCGTCGTCCGTCCTATCCGCGTTCAGACCAGGACGATGGTAGAGCAGCGCGTTCAGTTCATGGTTGCCCATGATTGCCACGGCATGTCCCCCATCGCGCATGGCGCGGACGAGGGTAAGGACCGAACGGTTCTCGCGGCCCATATCGATGAAATCCCCGAGGAAGGCAGCGATCCGTCCCTCCGGATGTGCCCATGACGCGCCGCGAGGCACATAGCCGAGGTGCAAGAGCGTACGTGTTAGGCGATCGAGATCCGCGTGAATATCGGGGATGATGTCATAGTGTTGCATCATGCGAGCTTACCCCAGAAGCCCGTCTTCTTGCCATGCTCAACCCTCAGGCGCGCAACATAGGCGGAGTGCGGCTCAAGCGACGCGAAGTCCTCGATCCGTCCGGCTAGATCGGCACAGGTCGCCAGGTGCTGCGCGGCATAGCCATAGCGCTTCTGTCTCGCCTCGTTCAGCGTGAAGTCGATCATCGCCCGCAGCGCCACCGTCGCGGCAAGCGGATGCTTTTCCGCCAAGACCCCGGCTGCCGGGGCGAGGACCACGTAATGATCACCGTCGACCTCGTCCTGCCGGTCGATGAGCAGGCGGGCGGCGCGGTCCAGCGACGGCCAGTTCAGGAGGAAGGCGAGGGCGGCAAGCAGGTCCGGGTGCGCGGCGGCATGCGCCATGGCGCGTTCTTCAGCCTCGATGTCTTCAAAATCCGGCAGACGCTTGAGGTAGGCCCGCAGGTGCTCGCCCGACAGGTCGCGCTCGAAGCATGTCCGACGGAACGCTTGCGCCTCATCCTTCCGATCCAAGGCCTCCAGCACGGCAAGACGTGCGTCCAGCCACTCCGGCGGGATCCAGCGTGCTTCTTTCACCTCGGCGCGCTCGATGAAACCAAGCGCATCCTCTGCCCGGCCGGCTGCCAGTAGGCGCTGCGCAATCCCGGCCGCGATCTTCGGCACCTTGCGGGTCTTCGGGTCATACTGTGCGATGAAGCCATCGACGTCGCCCTGCACATCGGCGATGTCCTCAAGCGCCATCTCGACGGTGCTTTGCCGCGCGCGTTCTTCCATCTCATGAGCATAGCGCGTGCCCCCGCTGCCCCAACTGAGGGCTTGCCACTCGCTCCTTGGCGGCACCGGCACTGGCGTTCGCCCGAGTTCCTCGACCAGTTTCTTCAGATGCGCCACCCCCTCGGAGCCCAGCGCCGGTGCGATGATGGCGATCAGCCCGTCATACTGACCAAAGCCATTGTCCTGCAGGGCATCGAGAACCCGCCGCGCCAGCGCCTCAGGCTCCGGCCCAACCATCTTGGCCACCTCGCCCAGATTGGCACAGGCCTGGTGGAAGATGTCCATGACGGTGCCGCTGCTGTCGTCGCAGCGTTCGAACACCGACGTGGCCAGTCCCATGAACCGCCAGAGGAGCGCGAGCGCCTCACCCGGATCATGCGGGGCGATCTGTTCCATGATGGCGCTGCGCTGGGTCCTGAGATCTGTCACCAGCGGCTTGCGGTTTTTCCAGTTCACGAAGGTCCGGGCTCGCGCGATGCTGGTCAGCCGCTTGGCAATCTCCCGCGCTGCCTCCCTCGGGCCTTCCGCGCCGGCAAGAGCCAGACGCAGTTTGCGCTTGGCCGCAGCATCGCCCGTGCTGATTGCGATCAGCAGTTGCGCTAGGCGTTCGGCGCCCAGAGCCTCCAGGTTCTTCGCATTAAGGGTAGTTTTAGACGCCATCGGGATTCCGATTCTGTTTAGCAGACCCTAGCAGGAAGGCTGAAAGACCGGAACCGAGCGGGACGCCGGGCGAAAAGCCATCACCATCAAGAAACTGGCCGATAGGTTCGACCAGAAACACATTTCCATTTGCGTAAGGTTCACCACAGAGGGTCCCTCATCCTCAATGTGTCATAGCCCCTTCATGTGGCAACGCCCTGAGTTGACGCCACGTCAGACATTCCATTTCTCCTCGCCCCTGTCGAAAGACACCAAATCAACTATCCTGACCTTGATGTCACCACCAACATCCTCGGGAAAGCTGAACGCCTCGCGCGTGCGGTCTTGGAATTCTTGTGTCCACCTCAAGCCGCCGCGCAAATGGGGAAGCTCAAAAATCGAGGCGCCTTCGTGTCCAGTACGCAAAAGAGGGATCACATGGGGGATAAAATGGGGGATCGGAAAAATCGAAACCTCTATAAGCTGTTCTTTTAGCTTATAAAATCTACAATCATTGGTGCGGTCGAGAGGACTCGAACCTCCACGGGTGTTACCCCACAGCGACCTCAACGCTGCGCGTCTACCAATTCCGCCACGACCGCACGTGATCAGGTAGGTTCGCGCCGTATAAGCAAAGAGATCGGGGTTGTGAAGGGGCAAAACACGCTGCCCCTCCCGAATTTATCAGCGCCAGGCGAACCCGATCATTCCAGTTTGAAGCTCGGCAGGGCCGATGACGCCGGTTGCACCGTCTCGCCGCCAGATTGCGCGGCGTCACCGGACGTTTGCAGCGCCGCCTTGCGGATCAGATCGACCCGGCCGGTATCGCCGGGGGCAAAGACCGGCTCGGCCCCGTTCTCGACCGCATCGATGGCGCTCTGATACCAAGCCACAGCCAGATCCGGGCGCCTTGTGGTGCCGAAGCCCTCCTTGAGATGATGGCCAATGAGTTCACCATAGACCTCCTCACCCAAGGCGGCGAGCAACAGTGCCGAGCCCAGTGCGACATTCATGTTGTCGATCCGGTAGCCGACCGAAAGACAGATCTTGGCGGTGCCCGAGAGTTGCGCCGGGGACTGGCCGGATTGCACCACAAAGTTGCGGACCTGCGTCACCACAACATCACGTGGGCTCAGCGACAGCGCCGCGACATGATCCTTCATCGCCGGACCAAACGAGCGGCACTGTTCCTCGAGCTGCGCCGTGGTGACGCCCTTGAGGCTCGACGCCATCGTTTCGCCCTCGGCAATCGCATAGGTGCGCGCGAGACAGAATTGTTCGTTGAGCGCGACCCGCGGATCGGTCATCGAGGCGGCGGTCACGAAACCGCCATTCGAGTTCGTGATCAGGCTGACCTGATTGCAATGCGAGGCGAGCGAAGGCCCTTCACCGACGCCGCCCAAAAGATTGGGCAACGCCGTCAACGTCGCAGCCTGAGGAACCTGCGCCTCCTGAGGGATCGCCGCCATTACGGGCGAGGACGCGGCCGGAGCCGATTGCGGGGCCACGGCAACGGGCACACTCGGGGCGGGCACCGCCGCATAGACAGATGGCGCGCCGACAGCCTCGTCGCGATAGGCGTAAAGCAGGCCGCGTGTGCCCTGCCCGCGCTCTGCGATCAGTTGCGCTGTAGCCGCACCGCTGCTTTGAGCGCGGTAATAGGAACTGACCAGGAACTGTCGCTCGTAATCGGCAAGATACCCGGTCACCGGATATCCCATATGGCCCTGAAACTGCGCAGCTGCATCGCGCGTGTTGCGGCCCCGCACCCCGTCGGGTGTGCCCGCCGGAAATCCGAAATAGTTGAGCGCCATCTGTTCGTCGCGCACCTGCTGGCGCGAAACGGAATTAACCGGCGCGCGGTAGGTGCGCGTCGTGGTTGTGGTCGTCTGCTTGCGCTCGCGCGCCTTGGCGCTCTCATTGACGATGATCCCGCTCACCGCCCCGCCGACAAGGCCACCCACCAGACCATCGGCGAAATCCGCCGTTGCGCGCGTCGTCGGCACGATGGCGACACTCGCGGCGAGAGCCGCCATTGCAAATCGTTTTGTAAACACCCGTCATCTCCCTTAATCAGAAACACAGTACATCTACAATCATAGCACAGAAAACCGATGAATTCCTCCAAGAGTTCCACTTTTCCGCTCAAACAGCCGAACGCGACCCATGAGGGCGGTGTGGAGTGGAACATCTTTGCCGATCTTGTCCCCTATCGTGCCGCCGTCGCCGCGATGGAGGACCGTGTCGCGCGAATCGCCGCTGGCACCGCGCCAGAGGCAATCTGGCTGCTTGAACACCCACCGCTCTATACGGCCGGCACATCCGCCAAACCTGCCGATCTCAAGGATCCGGGGCGCTTTCCCGTCCATCAGGCGCAACGCGGCGGGCAATATACCTATCACGGGCCGGGGCAGCGCGTGGTCTATGTCATGCTCGATCTGGGCAAGCGCGGGCGCGACGTCCGCTGCTTTGTCCGCGCGCTTGAGGCATGGGTCATCGCCACACTGGCCGAGTTCAACGTAGAGGGGGAAGTCCGCGAAGGCCGCGTCGGGGTCTGGGTCACGCGCGGCGACAAACCCCTTACGGCGACGGGTCAGAAGCACGAAGACAAGATCGCCGCCATCGGCATCCGCCTGCGTAAATGGATCAGCTTTCATGGCATTTCGATCAATGTTGACCCGGATCTGGAACATTTCAGCGGCATCGTGCCCTGCGGCATCACCGAACATGGCGTCACCAGCCTGGTTGATCTCGGGCTTCCGGTCGCCATGAACGATGTCGATGTGGCGCTGCGCCGCTGTTTCTCGCAGGTTTTTGACTGAGACAATCCGTCGCCACGGCCAGCAAGGCGCAAGATCACGGTTGCAAGCAGCAAAGACCAAGCTATTGTCCTTCAAGATCGTTTCGAATCCTGTCAATGAGGTAACCATGAAGTCCATATTCGCCGTATCCGCCACACTCATCGTGCTCGCCCTTCCCGCCCTTGCCGAGGGAGACGCCGCAAAGGGAGAAAAGCAATTCAACAAGTGCAAGGCCTGCCACATGATCGCGTCGGACAGCGAGACGCTGGTGAAGGGTGGCAAGACCGGGCCCAACCTCTATGGCGTGGTCGGCCGCGTCAAGGGAAGCGTGGAGGGCTTCTCCTATTCCGACGGCCTGAAGGCGAAGGCCGCCGATGGTGCGGTCTGGGATGAGGCAAACATCGCCGAATACGTCAAGGATCCGAGCGCCTATATCGGCAGCAAGTCGAAGATGACGTTCAAGCTGGCTAAGGGCGGTGAAGACGTGGCCGCTTATCTGGCGACCTTCTCGCAATAAACGGATCCCGTCACCTGCCGGGAACAGGGGTCGCGCAGAACGCTGCGCGGCCCTTTTTGTTGCGGGCCACAGCAAGGCAGATGCCACCTCCCCGATCCCGGACCTGCCACGCTCAGAGCGGCCAGAGGAGCGGGATCAGCGCGGATGCCAGAAGGCCGACACTCAGGTTGAGCGGAATGCCCACCCTCAGGAAATCGGTGAACCTGTAGCCGCCGGGGCCGTAGACCAGCGTATTGGTCTGATAGCCGATCGGCGTGGCGAAACTGGCACTCGCCGCCACCATGACAGCCACCACCAGAGGCCGCGCGTCTATCCCCATCGCATCCGCCAGCCCGATGGCGATCGGCGTGACCACCACCGCCACCGCATTGTTGCTGATCAGTTCGGTCAGCACGGAGGTCAGCAAATAGATTGCCCAGACCACCAGAAAACCGGGCAAGCCCGTCAGAGCGGGGGCGATGCCGCTCACGATCAATTCCACCGCGCCCGACGCCTGCAAGGCCACGCCAATCGCCAGCATCGCAAAGATCAGCGCCAGCAATTGTCCGTCGATGAATGAAAACGCCTCATCGGCGTCGATGCAGCGCATCAGCAGCACCAACGCCACCGCAATCACCGCCAGCGCCAGAATCGGCGCTACCCCCAGCGCCGCAAGCACCACGATTCCCGCCAGCGCCAGCACTGCGAGCGGCGCATGGCCGCGTCGGAACGCCCGCGCCGAAGGATGCGAGACATCGACCAGGTCCATCTCGCGCGACAGGCGCTGAATATCCTCGGGCGCGCCCTCCAGCAGCAGCGTGTCACCCACCCGCACCACCAACTCGTCCAGTTGCATCCCGATGTTCTGGTTGCGACGGTGCACCGCCAGCGGATAGACGCCGTAGCGTCGCCGAAGCCGCATCCCCCCCAGCGAGCGCCCCACCATCTTGCAGCCCGGCGTGATCAGCACCTCGACCGTGGTGGTTTCCACCGCCGAGACCTGATCGACCCGCCGCAGGCTCTTGTTGCGCTGCAGGCTCAAAAGTTCGGTCATCTGCGTGCGCAGCACCACCCGGTCGCCAACCTGCAGGGTGACACCCTCAAGATTGCGGCGCAGCGACAGATCACCCCGGATCACGTCCACGAGCCGCACCCCCTCGCGCTTGAAGAGCTGCACGCCAGTAACCTCGCGACCGATCAGGTTGCTGTCGGGCGGGATCACCGCCTCGGTAAAAAACTTCATCTTGGACCGGTCCGACAGCATGTCCGCCATGCTGTCGCGCGCCGGCAGCAGCAAGGGACCGAACACCTTCAGATAGATCGCCCCCCAGAGCACGAGAACCACGCCCAGCGGCGTCACCTCGAATATGGTGAATGCAGCCATTCCCTGCGCCCGCGCCACACCGTCAACCAGCAAATTGGTCGAGGTGCCAATGAGCGTCGTCACGCCACCCAGAATGCCGGCATAGCTGAGCGGAATGAGCAGCTTGCTCGCGGGGATCTCGAGCGTCCGCGCCAGTTGCACAAAGACCGGGATCATCACCACCACCACCGGCGTGTTGTTCATGAAAGCGGATCCGACGACCACCGCCAGCAAGAGCATCCCGATCGCCAGCCGCGGGCTGTGCCGGGCCTGACGCTCGGCCAACGAGGTAAAGGCATCCAGCGCACCGGTGCGCACCAGCGCCCCCATCACGATGAACATCGCCGCAATCGTCCAGGGTGCAGGGTTGGAGAACACCTCGAGTGCCGCCTCATAGGGCAGCACACCCATGGCCAGCAAAACCGCCACCCCGGCAATCGCCACGACCTCGGTCGGGTAGATCTCGCGCACAAAAAGAGCGAACATCGCCGCCACAACCGCCAGTGTCAGGATCCCCTGTCCGGTCTGGGACAGTCCGAGCAGTTCAATCACCTATCCCCGTCCCCCATTTGACCTCGGCACAGTCTCCCTGAAATGCTGCAACGCCGCAAGCCCGATCCCGTGACGCTCAGGGTTCCGACTGCAGCAGCCGTCCACCCGGAGGATGCGGTCGCAGGATCGGCGCGATCCTCGAGACCGGATCGTCATGGGCGCGGCGCCTGACCACATTCCCCGACAACTGCGCGAGTGGCACCTGTCCAGTTTGCGATCTCTCGAGGGCCTGCATCACGGCCTAGCCTTCTCATGCTGAACCGGTGGATTCATGGCCATCACGCGGGCCGGCACAAGCACCCGCGCCGCGCGCGGTTGCACCAGAAACATGCCCAGCATCATCGTGCCAAGCGCCAGCCAGACCCAGATCGAATAGCGCTCGTTCAGCATGATGATCGAGGAGACGACACCGCAGACCGTCACGATATACGCCGATTGCGCCGAAAACACCGATCCCGCGCGCCCCACCAGCCAGACATAGCCGACATAGACCAGCGCGTGCAGAGCAGCACCAAGGGCCAACGCGATCTCCGGTTTGCCGAAACTGGCCAGCGGGTTGATCCACTGACCGCTCATCAGCGCCAGGGGCGCGGCAAAGAACAGCCCCACGACAGCGGCGCCCAAAACCACCTGGATTGGATCGAGCCCCTGCGTGCCCCATTTCATCACCAGATTACCCTCGCACGCGTAAAGCGCCGGGGCCAGAAGCGCGATCAGGATGTAGAAAGCGGCGGTTCCCGCAGGTAGGCTGGCCTCCGGCGTAACCAGCAGCAAAATGCCGACAAAGCCGAAGAGCAGCCCGAAAAAGCGGCGTGGCTCGAATTTCTCGTTGCGAAACAGGATCGCGATGGGCATCGAGAACATTGGCGTGGTTGAAGCAAGGATCGACATGATCCCGCCCGGCAGATGAATCGCCGACAGGTAATAGAAGATGTCCGGCAACACCGCCCCGAGGAGCGACACCATCACAAAGAGCTTCAGATGCCTGCGCGCCAAAACCGGACGCTTGCCGATGAGGGGCAGCAGAAGCCCCAGAAATACCACCATGACGAACAATTGCCAGAAGATCAGACCCATCGGCTGATGCCCGGTGCTGACCGCGATCTTCGCCATCGGAAGGGTCAACCCCCAGCCGATACCAAGGACGAGAAGCCAAAGGTAGAGAAACGGCGTGCCACTCATGGCCCGGCCTGCACCAGCCGTCCACCCTGCCGGACCATCTCGATGCGCGTCGCGCGGCCGGTCTTGTCGTCGGTCTCGACATAGACCCCCGAAACGGTGACAGCCCCCATCGCGGGCGTGAAGCGCTCCTTGCCCATGCCGGTCACAAAGCGGCGCATCGGCTCGGTCTTGTCCATGCCGATCACGCTCAGATAGTCGCCACACATGCCGGCATCGCCCTGAAACCCTGTGCCGCCGGGCAGGATCTGCGCATCTGCCGTCGGAATATGGGTATGTGTGCCCACGACGAGGCTCGCCCGGCCATCGCAGAAATGCCCCATCGCCATCTTCTCCGAGGTCGCCTCGCAATGCATGTCGACGATGGTCGCCTGCACCGCCCCGCCCAAGGGATGCGCGCGCAGGATCGGATCAATCGCCGAGAACGGATCATCATAGGCGCGGCGCATGAAGACATTGCCCAGCACCTGCGCCACCAGCACCTTGCGCCCGCGCCCATCGGTAAAGACCCGATGCCCCCGCCCCGGCGCGGCCTTGGCAAAATTGAGGGGTCGCAGGATCCGGCTGTCACGCTCGACCGCCTGCAACATGTCGTTCTGGTCAAAGGCGTGATCGCCCAGCGTCACGCAATCCGCGCCCGCGTCAAAGAGCCCCTTGGCATGCGCCGCGGTGAGCCCCATGCCGCCCGAGGCGTTCTCGCCGTTCACCACCACGAAATCGAGCGTCCAGGCCGCGCGCAGCCCCGGCAGCCGCTCCGCCACCGCCGCGCGCCCCGCCCGCCCCATCACATCTCCGAGAAAGAGAATTTTCATGGCGCCCCTGTTAGGACGGGCTTGCGTCAAGGGCAAGCGCCAAGACCATCCCCCACGGCGCCTGTTGCCCGCGTCGGAGCCTCCGGCGGGGGTATTTGCACCAAGAAGAAACCCAGGCGCTCGTCCTGTTTCTTCTTGGCAGAAATACCCAAGGCACGCTCAGCCCAGCAAGCGATACCGCGCCTTGTAGGTCACCGGGAAATTCACCGAGCGCGCGATGAAGCAGGTCTTGTGCACCTGCCCATGCAGGGCATCTGCAACCGTCAGATCCGTTCCGGCAGGGACCGTGATCCGGGGCCGAAGGGTGGCGCGCAGAAAGCGGCTCGCGCCGGTGATGTCGGTCTCGCCCACTGCCAGGGGATCATCCGCGTAGGCTTGCACGGAAATGCCCGCATCGCTCGCCAGATGCAGGAACCACAGCATATGACAGGCGGCAAGGGCTGCGATCAGCATGTCCTCGGGATTGTGCCGCCCCGGATCGCCACCGAGAAGCGGGTCGTTCGAGCACTGGATCACCGGCTTGCCCGGCGTCTCGACATTCCATGTCCGGTCATAGCCTTTGTACTGCGCCGTGCCCGTGCCGCGGTTGCCGGTCCAGACGATCCGGGCCGTATAGTCATGTTCCTGCGCCAAATGCGATCACCTCCGTCTCCGTCACCACCATGTCGAGCGGCTGATCGGTGGGCTCAAGTGGCAGGGCCTCCGCCTCTTGCGCCGCATAGGCGAACCCGATCGCCACTGTCGTGCGCCTGGCTCGCAACCTCTCGAGCGTGCGATCATAGAATCCGCCGCCATAGCCAAGCCGCCCACCCCTGCGGTCGAAGGCCACCAAGGGCACGATCAGCACCTCCGGCACGATGAAATCGTCAATCTCCGGCACCATCGCGCCAAAGGGCCCCGCGCGCAGCGCGCAACCCGGTGTCCAGCGCGAAAACTTCAGCGGCAGTCCCATGCCTTCGATCACCGGCACGCAGACCGGCCCATGCTTGGCGGCCTCCTGCATGACGGGCAGCGGGTCGATCTCGGTGCGGATCGCGAGATAACCCGAAACCGTCGCACCACGATGTCGGGCCAGCACGGCCGACAAGAGCGCCGCCTCCGCAGACGGGCGGGCGCCATGGGCCAGGGCGCGCCGGGCAAAGGCGGCCTTGCGCGCCGCCGCCTTGATTTCCGTCAGATCGTTCACACCAGGAACACCGTCGCCAGACCCAGAAAGGCAAAGAATCCCACGACATCGGTCACTGTTGTCACAAAAGTGCCGGAGCCGAGCGCGGGATCGATTCCCATCCGGTCCATCATCACGGGAATCGCTGCGCCCGCCAACCCGGCAACGACCAGATTGATCACCATCGCGGCGGCAATGACATAGCCGAGTTCCGGTCCGCCGAACCAGACCCTGCCAACCGCCCCCATCACCAGCGCAAAGATCAACCCGTTGATCAGCCCGACAAGCGTTTCTCGCAGCAGAACACGGCCCACGTTCGAGCCGGTGAGATCCTTGGTTGCCAGCGCCCGCACCGCCACCGTCAGGCTCTGTGTGCCGGCATTGCCGCCCATCGAGGCGACGATCGGCATCAAGACCGCAAGCGCCACCAATTGACCGATCGACGCCTCGAAAACGGCGATCACCGCAGAGGCGAGGATCGCCGTCATCAGGTTCACCGCAAGCCAGGGCACCCGTTGTTTTGAGGTCTCGAACACCGAGTCGTTCAACCCCCCCTCGCCCACGCCGGCCAGACGCATGATATCCTCTTCGTGCTCGTCGTCCAGCACCGCCATGGCATCGTCGATGGTGATCACGCCGACCAGCCGACCCTCCTCGTCCACGACAGGCGCCGAGATCAGGTGATACTGATTGAACATATAGGCCACATCACCCTCGTCGCGGGTGACGGGGATGGTATGGAACGTCTCCTCCATGATCTCGCGCAGGGCGACGTCGCGCCGCGCCGCCATGATCCGCCCGAGGGTCACGTTACCCACCGGGTGCAGGCGCGGATCGACAAGGATCACATGATAGAACTGTTCCGGCAATTCCTCGGCGTTGCGCAGGAAGTCAATCGCATCGCCCACGGTCCAATGCTCGGGTGCCATCACCACCTCGCGCTGCATCAGACGTCCGGCGGAATATTCCGGATAGGTCAGCGATTGCTGCACGAGGGTGCGCTCGCTGTCCTCGAGCGCGTTCAGGATCGCCTCTTGCTGCTGATCCTCGAGATCCTCGACCAGATCGACCACATCATCGGAATCGAGATCGCGCACCGCCTCTGCGAGCACTTCTGGCGTCAGAAGGTTGATCACCTCCTCGCGGATCGAGTCGTCGAGTTCCGACAGGATATCGCCGTCGAATTCCTGCCCGTAGAGCGCGATCAGCCGCCGCCGGTCATAGGCGTTGCTCTGTTCGAGCAGGTCGGCGATATCGGCCGCATGCAGCGGCTCCATCTCGGCCCAGAGCATTTCCCTGTCATTGGTCTCGAGCGCATACATGATGCGCGCGATCAATCTCCGGCTCAGCGGCGAGTGATCCTCGATGCCCTCGGCCTCGGGGGCCGGATGCTCGTCCTCGTCTGCCATGTCATCCCCCTGTCGGTCCCGTTCGCGCAGGCTTAAAGAAGCTGCCTTGGGAAAACAACGCCA
>PFEY01000114.1 GCA_002783205.1 Rhodobacteraceae bacterium CG17_big_fil_post_rev_8_21_14_2_50_63_15
GTCGTCACCTGATAGGCCCCGATATGCTGTGTAATGCCCCCGGCCTCACCGGCCACGACCTTGGCGTGACGGATCGCGTCCAGAAGCGAGGTCTTGCCGTGATCGACATGGCCCATGATCGTGACCACCGGCGGGCGCGTCACCATATCCTCCGGCTGGTCTTCGACCGTCGCGATCACATCCTCGACATCCGATGCGCTCACCCGGACAACGCGGTGTCCGAACTCCTCGATGATGAGTTCGGCTGTATCGGCATCAATGGACTGGTTCTGCGTGACCATCATGCCGTTCTTCATCAAAGTCTTGACCACATCTCCGACGCGTTCAGCCATGCGGTTTGCCAGTTCCGAAACCACGATCACCTCTGGCAGCTGCACATCCCGCACCACCTTTTCGCGCTCTTGCATGCCACCCATTGCCTTCTGGCGGGCACGTTCCTGCTTGCGCTTCATGGCGGCCATGGATTTCTGCCGCCCGCCTTCGCCACCCGCCAGCGCCTGATTGAGCGTCAGCTTGCCGGACCGTCGGGCATCTTCACCACCCCGGTTTTTCGTGCGGCGCGATTGTTGATCGTCATCCTCGTGCCGCCGCGGTGTCACGATCGCCTTGACGGGCGCCTGCCGCGCAGGGGCCGTCAGGGCATCGGGATCCGCTGCCGCGACTGCGGCCTTGACTGCGGCCTGTTCGGATGCGCGCTTGCTGCGTTCTTCTTCCGCAGCCTTGCTTCGGGCAAGTTCTTCGGCCTCGCGCCGTTCGCGCTCCTTCGCCTCGGCTTCTTCCCGACGGCGCTGGCGTTCTTCATCTCGCGCCTTTTCATCCGCCGCACGCTGCGCGACCTCGATATGCTCGCGCGCCTTGGCAGCGGAGAGCGCCTTCATCCGGCGCTCCATTTCTGCATCCGTGATACCGGCAGGGCGTCGGGACGCATTCGCCAGACTGATCGGCTTGATCGTTTCTCCAGTGGCGCCGGGTGCGCCCGGCTTGGGCACCACCACGCGTTTGCGCTTGGTTTCCACCACGACGTTCTTGGTCCGGCCATGGCTGAAGCTCTGCTTCACGTTCCCAGGACGGGATCCGGCGCCACGCACACCCAAGGTCTTTTTTTCGTCGTTGTCACTCATAGTGCTCTACTTTCCTTTCCGGCGCGCAGCTTCGCCGTCCGAAACGCGCAGACCTTTAAGTCTTGCCGCTTCCTCTACAACACGATTCAACAAACCTCCAGCACCCAATGCCGCATGAATTGTGGTCTGCCGTCCAAAGGCTTGGCCCAGCTCTGCCGCTGTCAGCCACCCGATGAATGAGCCACCTTGCGGCGTGCTCAGCTTTGATTTTCCCCGCTCGGATCCGTCGCTGGCCTGAATCAGAACGCGCGCGTCTCCCTTGGACAGCATGTCCTTGACCTTTTCATAACCCGATACGGCGCGACCACCCTTGCGGGCGAGGCTGATCAGGTTAACAACGCGCTGCGCCAAGAGCGCCTCGACAAGATCGGTCAAATCATCAGGCACCTGCACCGGCTGCTTTGCGGCGCGCGAGAACAGACCCTTCTTCACAACCTTGTCCAAAGCCGCGCGATCCGCCGCCACCCAGATGCCGCGCCCCGGCAGTCTTTCCGCAAGATCTGGCGCAATCTGTCCTTCGGGTCCGACAACGAAACGAATCAGCCCATGCTTCGGCTGCACCTCACCCGTGGCAATACACTTGCGTTCTGGACCGTCTGTCCGATCCTTGGCTTGTCCGCCGCGCCCCATCCGATGCCTCCGAGGCCTGAAGAATCAGGCCTCAGCCTCCGTGTCATCGCCATCGGTCTCATCGACGTGCTGCCCCAGATCTGCCGGATCTACCCAACCCAGCATCACCCTTGCCGTCATCACCATGGTCTGTGCCTCTTCCAGCGAGACATCGAACTTCTCCAGCAGCCCTTCATCCTTGACCCTTGCGCCATCCACGGTCGTCCAGCCGCCCGCCAGTTCCCAATCCGCGCAGGTTGCGAAATCCTCAAGCGTTTTCACGCCGTCTTCGGCAAGCACCAGCACCATCTGAGGCGTCAGTCCTTCAAACTCGATCAGGCTGTCCTCCACGCCCAGGGCGCGCGCCTTCTCAAGAGCCTCTGTCGCCTGTGCCTCGATGAGGTCGCGGGCGCGCGCCTGCAACTCGTTGGCGGTGTCCTCGTCCACGCCGTCGATGACCAACAATTCGTCAAGATCGACATAGGCCACTTCTTCAAGCGTGGTAAACCCTTCGGAGACCAGCAACTGTGCAAAGAACTCGTCCAGATCGAGCGTATCCATGAAAAGTCTGGTGCGCTCCTCGAAATCCTTCTGACGGCGTTCGCTGTCCTGCGCCTCGGTCATGATATCGATATCGAGACCGGTGAGTTGGCTGGCCAGACGCACATTCTGACCGCGCCGCCCGATAGCAAGGCTCAACTGTTCTTCCGGCACGACAACCTCGATCCGCCCCGCATCCTCGTCGATCACCACCTTGCTGACCTCTGCCGGTTGCAGCGCGTTCACAAGGAATGTGGCCTGATCCTGGTTCCACGGGATGATGTCGATCTTCTCGCCCTGCAATTCATTGACCACCGCCTGCACCCGGCTGCCGCGCATACCGACGCAGGCGCCGACGGGATCAATCGAATTGTCATAGCTGATCACGGCGATCTTGGCGCGGCTACCGGGGTCGCGCGCCACGGCCTTGATCTCGATGATGCCGTCATAGATTTCCGGCACTTCCATCTTGAACAGTTCAGCCATGAACTGCGGATCGGTGCGGCTCAGGAATATCTGCGGCCCGCGTTGTTCGCGACGCACATCCTTGATGTAGCAACGCACGCGGTCATTGGGGCGATAGGCTTCGCGCCCGATCTTTTCGTTGCGCCGCAGGATCGCTTCGCCCCGGCCCACATCGACGATGACATTGCCATATTCCTCGCGCTTGACCTGACCGTTGATGATCGTGCCCACGCGATCCTTGAATTCCTCATACTGCCTGTCGCGCTCGGCCTCACGCACCCTTTGCAGAATCACCTGCTTGGCGCTCTGCGCCGCGATCCGGCCCATTTCCACCGGCGGGACTTCCTCGACAAAGGTATCACCAACCTTGGGATCCTCAAGATACTGCCGGGCCTGTTCGACGGTCATCTCGGCCTGATAGTTTTCCAGCGCGTCGTCTGCGACCACGGTGCGCACGCGCGTGAATTTGGCGCGCCCGGTCTTGCGGTCGATATTCACGCGAATATCCATCTCGCTGCCGTAACGGCTCTTGGCGGCGCGGGCGAGGCTCTCCTCCATCGCCTCGACCACCAGCGCGGGGTCGATCATCTTTTCGCGTGCCACAGCCTCGGCGGTCTGCAACAGTTCCAACTGGTTGGCGGATGTGATTGCCATGGTCTCAGTCCTCCTCAGAACCGCTCTCGGTTTCTATGTCGTCATATTGCTCTTCGTTGATCACGCCGGCTGCCTTGCGTTGCCGCAGCATCTCGCGGATCAGCTCGTCCGTCAGCACCAGCTTGGCATCCGACAGCCAGTCGAATTCCAGCCCGATCGTGCCTTCTTCGATGTTGATCAGCACCTCGGTGCCCTCGACGCCCGCCAGCACGCCCTTGAAGCGGCGGCGCCCGTCGATCATCTCGGCGGTCTCGATCTTGGCCTCATATCCTTCATAGGCCTCAAAATCCTTCATCCGGGTCAGCGGCCGGTCAATACCAGGGGATGAAACTTCGAGCGTGTAGGCGTCAAGGATCGGATCCTCGACATCGAGCACCGCGCTGACTGCGGTGCTGATCGCAGCACAGTCATCCACCTCGATCCCGCCTTGCGGCTTGTCCGCCATGATCTGAAGGGTGTGGTATTGCCCCCCCATCAGCCGCACACGCACCAGTTCATAGCCCAGATCCTCGATCACAGGAGTGATGATCTCGGCGATCCTGCGATCCATCGCGGCCTTGGCAATCAAGTTGTTCGTCATGTTTCTCAAGCACAAAAAAACGGGCGCGCGGCCCGTCAGACTTTTCGGTGGGCTGTCGGTTTGGACCCGTCAGCGCCGCTGTTGAGTGGCACATACGCCCCCCGTCCCGAGTCTGCAAGGGAATTCCACCTCAGCCGAACCTGTCCCGCCAGGCCGGCAACACATCCCCGTTGACCGAACTTGCCGAAAACACCGCCCGCGCGATCGCCCGCGCCATCACACAGGCCGCCGCATGTCCCAACATGACCTGCCCCGCCAGATCTGGCACCGGCTGCGCGCCCGTCGCTGCGGCAAAGACCACATCCCCGTCCATCAGCGTATGCGACGGCACCAGCGCACGCGCAAACCCGTCATGCGTCGCTATTGCCAGCCGGGTGCATTGCGCCTGTGTCAGCGTGGCATCTGTCGCCACGATCCCGATGGTAGTCTGGCCATGTTGTGCCAGCTTGGTCGCCACCAGCACCGGATCGGGATAGTCCCGCGCCACGCCACGCCCGCCAAACTCGCGGCCCATCTCGAAGGGCGCGGCCCAGAATTCCGGCCCCTCCCCGACCGTGGCCGCGCCTAGTGCATTGACCGCCACCAGCGCCCCCACCGTCACCCCCGAGGGCAGAACGACCGAGGCCGATCCCAGCCCGCCGCGCAGATTGGCCGTGGTCGCCCCCGTCCCGGCGCCAACGCTGCCGATTTCGAATTCCTCTGATGTCGCCGCCAATGCTGCACGGCCCAGACCGTTATAGGGATTGCAGACCCAATCCTTATCCCCCCCATTGAGCAGATCAAAGAGGATCGCCGCGGGCACGATCGGCACCCGCACATCCCCCACGGCAAAGCCGCGCCCGATGGCGCGCAGCCCGTCCGCCACCCCCGACGCTGCATCCAGACCAAAGGCCGATCCCCCCGACAGCACCAGCGCATCCACTTGCTCGACCACCCGGTCCGGGGCCAGCAGATCGGTCTCCCGCGTGCCCGGCGCGCCCCCCATCACATGCACGCCCGCGGTAAAGGGCACGTCCGCCACCAGCACCGTCACCCCCGACCGCAACGCCATGTCCTCTGCGTTGCCCACCCGCAGCCCCGCCACATCGGTAATGAGATTTCGTGCCCCCATTTTCGCCCTCATGCCGCATTCCCCCTATCCCTGTCGCAAACCCGCTTGCCGGAGCCTCACAAATCGGCAAAATCCGCTTTCAGGTCAGGGGCGATGGCGTCGCCCCCTCACGGCCTTTCCCCACAGTCCTGAACGCCGGGACCTTCTTTTGCAAGGAGGGTCACTATGACTGCACGTCCTGAATCCTATCGTTTCCACAATGGCGAAAGGGCCCCGCTGCCCTTTGCCATCTCCGAGTATGAGGCCCGGCTTGCCGGTCTGCGCGCGATCATGGCCGAGACCGGCACAACCGCCGTTGTCCTCACCTCGATGCACAACATCGCCTATTACTCGGGCTTTCTCTACTGCTCCTTTGGCCGCCCCTACGGCCTTGTCGTCACCGACACCGACTGCGTGACAATCTCGGCGGGCATCGACGCCGGTCAGCCGTGGCGGCGCTCGTTTTGCGACAACATCACCTATACCGACTGGCAGCGCGACAATTACTGGCACGTGATCCTGTCGGTGACGGGCGAAGGGCGCGTCGTGGGCTATGAGGGCGATCACCTCACGCTCCTGCAACGCGACAAGCTGGAAACTTTCCTCAAACCCGCTGCAATGATTGATCTCGCCCCCGCCACCATGCGCCAGCGGATGCGCAAATCGGCGGCAGAGATTGCCCACATCCGTTCCTGCGCGCAGGTGGCGGACGTTGGCGGCTATGCCATCCGCGATGCGGTCAGGATCGGCGCGCGCGAGATCGACGTGGCCATGGCGGGCCGTGACGCGATGGAGACCGAGATTGCCAAACGCTTTCCAGACGCCGAATACCGCGACACATGGGTGTGGTTCCAATCCGGCCTCAACACCGACGGCGCGCATAACCCGGTGACGGCGCGCGCGATCGAACGCGGCGATATCCTGTCGCTCAACGCCTTCCCGATGGTGTCAGGCTACTATGTGGCGCTGGAACGCACCCTGTTCGCAGGCGAGGTGGACAATGCCAGCCTGAAAATCTGGCAGGCCAATGTCGCGGCCCATGAATACGGTATGTCGCTGCTCAGGCCCGGTGTGAGTTGCGCCGAGGTCACGCATCAGATCAACGCCTTCCTCGAGGAACGCCAGTTGCTGCAATACCGCACCTTCGGCTATGGCCACAGCTTCGGCATCCTCAGTCATTACTATGGCCGCGAGGCAGGTCTGGAACTGCGCGAGGATATCGACACGGTGCTCGAGCCGGGCATGGTCATCTCGATGGAGCCGATGCTGACGCTGGCCGCCGACCAGCCGGGCGCGGGGGGCTACCGCGAACATGACATTCTCGTCATCACCGAAAACGGCCACGAGGATCTCACCGGCTACCCCTACGGCCCGGACTTCAACGTCGTCGGCTGATCCCGGTCGGCGCAGGGGGCGGCAGACGCGCCGCCCCGTCAGCCTTCCAGCGTGCGCCGCAGCAATTCCAGATCATCGGCGATCTGCGCATCCTGAATCCGCAACTCGTCGATCCGCTTGACGCCGTGCATGACCGTGGTGTGATCACGCCCGCCGAAACGCCGACCGATTTCCGGCAGCGACCGGCTTGTCAGATGCTTGCACAGATACATTGCCATCTGCCGCGGCCGGGCATAGCAGCGTGTGCGCTTGGGGCCGATCATGTCAGAAAGACGGATATTGTAATGATCCGATACTTTCCGCTGGATCTCTTCCACCGATATCTTGCGCTCGCAAGCGCGCAGAACATCCGCCAGGCAATCGCTCGTCAATTCAAGGGTGATTGGTTGATGCACCAGCGAGGCAAAGGCGAAAAGTCGCGTCAGCGCCCCTTCGAGCGCGCGCACATTGGTGCTGATCCGGTGGGCGAGAAACTCCAGAACACCCTCCTTCAGCTCGACCTCGGGATATTGCGGGCGATGCAGCTCGACCTTGGATTGCAGGATGCCGAGGCGCAATTCGTAATCCGTCGGATGCAGATCCACCACCAGGCCGCATTGCAGCCGCGACTTGATCCGTTCCTCGAGATTGGCAATCTCGCCCGGCGCGCGATCAGCCGAGATCACGATCTGCTTGTTCTGATCCACCAGCGCGTTGAAGGTGTGAAAGAATTCTTCCTGCGTGCTGTCCTTGCCGGCGATGAACTGCACGTCATCCACCATCAGGACATCGACCGAGCGAAACATCTCCTTGAAGTCCATCATCTTGCGGTCGCGCAGCGCCTGAACGAACCGGTACATGAACTGCTCGGCTGACAGATAGACAACGCAGAGTTCCGGACGGCTGGTTTTCAATTCCCAGGCGATGGCGTGCATCAGATGCGTCTTGCCCAGACCAACGCCGCCATAGAGAAACAGCGGGTTAAAGGTCGTCGGTCCCCCCTCGGCCACACGCCGGGACGCGGCATGTGCCAATTCATTTGGCTTGCCGACCACGAATGTATCGAACCGAAAGCGCTCATCAAGCGGCGCCGTCGGCAGGATACTGTCATGCTGCGCCAACGTGAATCGGGACGCGGCTTTCCCAATCGACATCTTGGGGCGCGACATGCTGTTGGCGACCACCTTGAAATTGACGCGCCTTATGTCCGGAACAAGAGAATTCATCTGATAGAGAATCAGATCGCCAAAATGCTGCGATACGTAATTCCCGAGAAAGGTCGTGGGAACATTGAACGTCGCAACACCGTCGGAAACGCTGGAGAATTCGAGTGGCTCGATCCAGTTGGTGAAATTGCTCTGCCCCACCGATTGCTGAAGTTTCTTCTTCAACTGGCCCCATTGTTCTTGTGTCATCCCGCCCCGTTCCGCAAATCTGTCTAACCGTCGACGCCAAGCACCACTTCACGGCGCCGGCGAAGCCGACGCTTACCTCGATGCAAATCCACCAAAGGTGACGGATACAGAACAGCGGTCCGTTGACTCCATGCAACGGAAACCAAGTCCCAACCATATCTGCGTGCATTTCGAAAGCAGAGAACCGTTGCGCGCAGCCCGTCCCAAAACCGCGCAGTTGTCTCACCCTCAAAACACTATCGCAATGGACATGACCAGAGCAAGAATGCTCAGTTTCATCATCAGAGTCCCTTTTTTCGGGATCTCCAATGCTGATGCAGCCTGTCCCCCCAAGCGTGAATCGCATCTTGGAAACTAGCAAGTTCGAGGGCCCACCGGCAACTTATCATTGCGCTTGACAGGAGCTTTGGCTGAAAAGAATCTGCGACCGCATCCAGACCCGGAGGCAAAAAAAAGCACCGCTTCCAGCGGTGCCTTTTGCCTTCAATGGCTTAGCCTGAAACTCAGGCGATGGCCTTTACCCGCGACGCGAGGCGGGAGATTTTGCGAGATGCGGTGTTCTTGTGAAAGACACCCTTTGAGACACCTCGCATCAGTTCAGGCTCTGCTGCCCGCAGGGCTGCCATGGCGACAGCCTGGTCGCCAGAGGCGATGGCCTCTTCGACCTTGCGCAGAAAGGTGCGAATCCGCGACCGGCGGGCTTTGTTGATCGCAAAACGGGTTTCGTTCTGGCGAGCGCGTTTTTTAGATTGTGGCGTATTTGCCATGTGAATTCAGACCCTTGTCCTGATGTGGTATATGTAAAACTGCACGAATACCACTTGGCTGCCCCACTCGTCGGGGCCAAGGTTCTTGCCTAAGCGGGCATCACGCGCATGTCTGGGACAGCCCTATACGCGACTCGGAACAAAAAGCAAAGACCTTAATCAGGTCTCACTCGGCAAGCTTTGCATGGACTTCATCGAGATCAATCTCGCCGATCGGCATCTTGTTACCGGGATTTTCGAAATCGTATCTGAACAACTCGAAATCGCGCTTGTAGATCTCATAAACCAGATGCATCGACAAATCGTCGAAATAATCCTCGACCGGGTGGGCGCGCTTGGGGCCGTGACCTTCGGATTCGTTGAACCGCGGGATGGCGTTCAGATCAACCCGATGTGGAGTCTCAACCGCGTTCAGAACGCCCTGCATCCCGTCATTGAAGGCTTCAGTCCAGAAAATCCGGTCAAAGGTGCCGCCGTTGATGACAAAGGTCGCCAGATGCCCAGACATCGCGGACCAGTGGATATCCGGCTCCATCGGTCGCTTCCAGCGGATCGTGTCCCGTGCAAACAGCAAAAACCGCCTGAAACTCTCGATCTGGTCAAAGTCGTCCCCGCCCGCGGCGCCACCCACGGCGATCCCGTATTTCTGGATGATCATCGGCACCAGATTGCCGCGATATCGCTTGCCATTGCGCTGAATGCCACAAATCTTGTCGAAAAATGAACTCAGAATGCGGGTGTAGGGATTGCGGACACAGGAAAAGGCGTAGGAACCGTGCTGCCTGACGTTAGCCTCAATTCTTGCCTGACTTGCCTCGCGCGCCCACTTGTGCAGACCGGTGGTCGCATCATGGATATCGCCATCGAAAAATGCGCCGTGATCCGAGTAATAGAGGATCTGGCCGATGGTCGAACAGGCACATTTCGGCACGACACGGTACACCATGCTTTCGCTTTCCGTCATCCATGTGCCCGGAAACCCCATGCTCTCTGCCTCCACGCCCTGTTCCCGTCACGTCACGGGTCCATGATCTTTAACCGCTTCAAAAACCCAACGAAAGTCTGTTTATTCAATCGATCTTCACGGCTATTGGTTTAGTCATCAGCACTGACAAGGGACAACTCGTTTCCGCAATGGCAAAGATAGCGTTCATCCTCCTCTGCCATAAGGATCCGGAAAGGATCATCCATCAGGCTGAGATGCTGACATCGGCAGACGATTATGTTGCAATCCACTTCGATGCGCGCGCCAGGCCAGAGGCCTATGACCTCATCCAAGAGCGATTGGCGGACAATCCCAACGTGACCTTTGCAAAGCGGCGGATCCGATGTGGGTGGGGCGAATGGTCTTTGGTGCAGGCGACGCTTCTGGCGGTCGCCGCCGCGCTGGAATCCTTCCCGAGAGCGACGCATTTCTACATGCTTTCAGGCGATTGCGCGCCGATCAAATCAGCGCGCTTCGCGCACGAGTTCCTCGATGCACGCGATGCAGACTACATCGAGAGCTATGATTTTTTTGAAAGCGACTGGATCAAGACCGGCATGAAACAGGAGCGTCTGATCTACCGACATTACTTCAACGAGAGAACACAGCCACGACGGTTTTACGCCACCTACAATCTGCAACGCCGCCTGCGCCTGACGCGCGCCATTCCCGGCGACATTCAGGTCCAGATCGGCAGCCAATGGTGGTGCCTGCGCCGCCGCACCATCGAAGCGGTTCTGGAATTCATCCGCACACGGCGCGACGTGCAGCGTTTCTTCCGGACCACCTGGATTCCCGATGAGACGTTTTTCCAGACCCTGGTGCGGCACCTTGTGGCGGAAACCGAAATCGAGACCCGCACCCTGACCTTCCTGATGTTCACCGATTACGGAATGCCAGTGACCTTCTACAACGACCACTATGACCTTCTGCTCAGTCAGGATTATCTTTTTGCACGCAAGATCAGCCCAGAGGCAGAACAGCTGAAACACAAGCTTGGATTGCTCTACAGCAATGCCGAGGCCAGATTTCAGATCTCGAACGAGGGACGCCGCCTGTTCACCTTTCTGACCGCCCGCGGGCGTGAAGGGCGAAGGTTTGCGCGCCGATTCTGGGAGACGGAAAGCAGCCTGGGACGCGAACGCGAACTGCTCATCTTGGTCTGCAAGAAATGGCACGTTGCAAAGCGCATGTTGGCCCATATCCGACGGGTGACGAACCTGCCCGCGATCGAGTATCTCTTCAACGAAGAGAGCACGGTGCTGCCTGACCTTGGGGGAATCGAAACGTCGTTGGGCAAACGCACCCGCCATCGACGGGCCCTGATGCGGATGCTGTTCGATTACTATGAAACCGACCGCATGGTCGTGTGCATGGATCCGGGCAATCTGGATCTGCTTCAGGACTTTTGCGGCGATCGGGCCGTGACAAGGCTGTTGGAAATCCAGTGCACGTTCAGCGATGCCTATCTCATCGGTCACGTCAAGCGTGTCGGGCTGGCCGGTGAACAATCGTCACCCGCGACTTTGGCACGGCTCTTGCCCACCATCCGGGGCGACATGACCCATGAGAGCGACTGCATCCGCGATGCAGAATTCGAAAACCATCTGATCTTGCGGGAAACCGACGATCGCGACCAGCGCAGCCGCGTGATCCAAAGCTTTCTTGATCTGGAACCGGAAATGGCGCAGGAAATCGCCGACACGCACCACCTTTTTGCAGATTGAGGACCGCCGATGCCCTACAGCTATGACGACCAGAACATCTTTGCCCGGATCCTGCGCGGTGAGATCCCCAACAAGACCGTGCTGGAAACGGCGCACAGCTTGGCGTTCCATGATATTCAACCGCAAGCGCCGGTGCATGTTCTGGTCATTCCAAAGGGCCACTACGTCTCATACGACCATTTTGCACAAACAGCCTCGGATGCAGAGATCGTCGATTTCACCCGCACCGTGGGCGAGGTCTGCCGCCTGACAGGGGTGCAGCCGGGAGAGGGCGGTGACGGATTTAGAGCCATCACCAACACGGGCACGAATGGCGTTCAGGAGGTGCCGCATTACCACCTGCACATCCTTGGCGGCCGGCCCTTGGGCCGGATGCTGGCACGCGCCAATCCCGCATGAGACGCCGCCGCTTGCGGGCGCATCATGTTGCAACCATATGCAACCCAAGCGCAGCAGGACCGATCAGGCAGGACCATGACATTTCGAAACCGCGTTGGCACGCTCCTCGATACAGCCAGAGTCCAGAACACCATTCTCGGCGTGATCCTGTTCAACGCCGTGATCCTTGGCATGGAAACCTCCGACCCGATCATGGACCGGGCCGGTGGCCTGATCACGATGCTGGACACGCTCTGCCTTTCGGTCTTCGTGACCGAGATCATTGCCAAACTCTATGCGCGCGGGATCATCGGATTCTTTCGGCGCGGCTGGAACGTCTTTGATTTTGTCATCATCGGAATCTCGCTTGTGCCCGTCACGCAGGGGCTCTCGGTGCTGCGCGCGCTGCGGATCCTGCGCCTGTTGCGCGTCGTCTCGGTCGCGCCCTCGCTGCGCCGGGTGGTCGAAGGACTGGTGAACGCTCTTCCCGGCATGGGCTCTGTCTTTCTGCTGATGGGGATGCTCTTCTACATCGGCTCGGTGATGGCGACCAAGCTCTTCGGCGCGGCCTTTCCCGACTGGTTCGGCGATCTGGGGCGCTCGGCCTATTCGCTCTTTCAGATCATGACGCTGGAATCCTGGTCGATGGGCATCGTGCGCCCGGTGATGGAGGTGTTCCCCTATGCCTGGGCCTTCTTTGTCCCCTTCATCATGGTCACGACCTTTGCCGTGGTGAACCTTCTGGTGGG
>PFEY01000083.1:0-246 GCA_002783205.1 Rhodobacteraceae bacterium CG17_big_fil_post_rev_8_21_14_2_50_63_15
TGGCGCTCAGGTCCTCGGTGCCCTTGTCGGTCTTGACCCTGACCTTGCCCTTGGCGGGCAGCGTCGCCTCGCCCATGATCACCGTGACCTTGTTCTTCTTCATCAGATGGCCGACGCCGGAATTGAGCTGCTTGGCCACGTTGCGCGAGCGTTTGACTACCGCGTCGAGATCGAACCCGATGCCTGCGGCCGTCAGACCGAATTCCTTGGCCCGGTGCATCAGGTGAAACACTTCCGAGGAGCGCA
>PFEY01000083.1:255-20018 GCA_002783205.1 Rhodobacteraceae bacterium CG17_big_fil_post_rev_8_21_14_2_50_63_15
TGGTCGGGATACAGCCCCAGTTAAGACAGATGCCCCCCATGTGCTCGCGTTCGACGATGGCAACTTTGAGGCCCAACTGGGCGCCCCGGATTGCAGCAACATAGCCACCGGGTCCCGCGCCGATCACGATCATGTCATAAGTATTCGACGCCATTGGCCCCTCCGGATTGAAATTTAGTTTGCCATTAAACTATTTTTCGAGAGACCGCAACGCGGCAGGCTTGCAACGCTTGAAAACCATCAGACGCCACGCCGCAACCGCAAAACGTTCGGCATTTTCTGGCGGGTCTACGCTCAAGCGGCGGCGGACAGTTGCCGCAGGGTGGCACCGTAACCGCCCTGCGCCTCATATGCGCGTTCCAACGCTGTAGATTGGCGGTCGAGCGCTGCATTTCTGTGCGGGAATCGTCCAAATTGCCGGATCACCTCGCGATGAGCGCGGGCATGAACCATGTTCTCGGGACCATGCAGAGGCATGCGTTCACAAATCAGTCGCACGCAACGCTCCTGATCACAGAGATTTTCAGAATGCATCAGGGGGAGATAGAAAAACTGGCGCGCCGGTTCATCGATCCGCATATCCCAACCCCGATTGATCGCCACTTTCGCCGCAGCAAGCGCCAACCGATCGGTAGAAAACGCGCGCGCCTCGTTGCGAAACATGTTTCTCGGAAACTGATCGGTCAGGATCACATAGGCCAGCGTCCCACTGGCATAAGTGAGCCAGAGCGCGTATGCGCCTTCTCTGGCATTCGTCCACGCCGCTTCGAAATTGTCCCGGACCTTCTGATCAAGGACGATGGTGGGATCGTACCAACCCTTCGATCCTACCTCGTCGAGCCAGAAACCCAACACCTCTTCGGGCGAAACCATCCAACGCCTCTCAATACCTTGTGATAACTGTAAACCCCTACCGCAACTCTGCATGTCCGTCACAATAACATATTGCTACAAGGACGTCATATACTCTTTGTATCATTCGCGCTTTGCCTCCTGTGAGGATTCGATGGCAAATTCTTGTGCAAATTCAACGGCCATAGGCGACGCTGATGGAGAGACCGGCATGTAGCGGTCGGTATCGCGCACGGAAGGTGCGGCGCGCTGTGTCATCCGGTAAAGCGCATAGAGGACCATCGCGAACATCAGAACTGCAATATAGAGAAAAAAGCCGCCCGTTCCGATCTGACTCATCATCCAGCCCACCATAAGCGGTCCGGCGATCGCCCCGAGACCATTGATAAAGACCATCCCTCCCGCCGCCGCGGCCATGTCGTCATGTTCGAGAAAATCGTTGGTATAGGCTATCAGCAAGGAATAGAGCGGGTTTGAGGATCCGCCCACGAGAAATGCCGCCGTCAGCAGCATCCAGTAGTTATCGCCAAAGAGCATCCCGATCATGGCGCCCCCCCCGGTCACCAGAGACACACCCGCAATGAGCTTGCGTCTATCCATCCGGTCAGACAGCCAACCGAGCGGGTATTGCACCAGCATGGCGGCCACATAGAAGGACGCCACAAAAGCCGAGATCTGCCCCACGCTCAGCCCCGCCTCGGCACCGTATACGGCAGACATGCCGAATTGCGCCGCGAATACGCCCCCCGTAAGAAGCATCCCGACACAGCCCAGGGGCGAAATCTTCATGATCTGCTTCAGCGTCAGTGGCTTTGTGCTCCCAAATGCGGGGGTCGGGCTGACCGACAGAAGAATCGGAGCAAAGGCAAGTGACACCAGAACGGACGGGATCACGAACAGCACATAACCCGAAGGATCGGCCAGCACCATCAGACCCTGCGCCGAAACGATGCCGATCATCTGCACGATCATGTAAAGCGACAACGCCTTGCCGCGCGTCTCGTTGGTGGCGGCATTGTTCAGCCAACTTTCGGCGGTGACATACACGCCCGAAAAGCAGAATCCGATCAGCACCCTTCCCACCGCCCAAGCCCACGGCTCCGCGATGGTGGGATAGAGGATCAGAACGGCCGAAATCATCGAGCCCAAGGCAGCAAAGACGCGCACGTGACCCACCCGTCGGATCATCTCGGGGGCCATCCGCGACCCAAAAAGAAAGCCCACGAAATAAGACGACATGACCACCGACATCTCATAGGTGGAGAAGCCCTCAAGCGCGCCGCGGATGCCCAGCAAGGTGCCCTGCATGCCGTTACCGACCTGCAAGAGCATCATCCCCAGCAACAGGGCCCATGCCCCCGACAACACCTGAAACATCATGCCTCTCCTTCACGAACTGCTCGCAGCGTGACAGATAGCGACCGTCCTGCTAGGCCAAAGGCGACTCAACGGGGTTCATCGGCGTCCCGCATCGCTGACCCCGGTTCCGGGATCAACAGCGACGCATCTCCATAGGAGAAGAACCGATAGCCCTCAGCCACCGCATGTCGATAGATCCCGGCGATCTCCGCCTGCCCCATCAGCGCCGCGACCAACATCATCAGGGTCGATTTCGGCAGATGGAAATTGGTCATCAGCGCATCCGTGACCCGGAATGAAAATCCGGGATAGATGAAAATGTCGGTCTCGCCTTGCCAGGCCTCCACCGCGCCGGTCGCGCGCGCCGCCGTCTCGATGAGACGCAGTGCCGTGGTGCCGACCGGGATGATCCGTCCGCCGGCCGCGCGCGTGGCCGCGATCTCGGCCGCAGCCTTGGCGCTCACCTCGCCCCGTTCCGCGTGCATCCGGTGCGAGGTGACATCCTCGACCTTGACCGGCAGGAACGTGCCCGCCCCCACATGCAGCGTGACATAGCTAAACGTCACGCCCCGTGTCGCCAGATCCGCAAGCAGCACCTCGTCAAAATGCAAGGATGCCGTCGGGGCGGCGACAGCCCCCGGAACCCGCGCCCAGACGGTCTGATAATCCTGATTGTCTTGGGCATCCGCCGCCCGGCGTGACGCGATGTAAGGTGGCAGGGGCATCGCGCCCACCTCTGCCAGCGCCGCGTCAAAAGCCGCGTCCGTGCAGTTGAAGTGCAACCGCCCCTGCCCCTCCTCCTTGGCCTCCAGAACCGCGGACAGTGTGGATGAAAACTCGACCCTTTCGCCGAACGCCAGTTTTTTCAGTGGCTTGATCAGTGCATTCCATGTGCCATTCACGCCCGGCTCCAGAAGCGTGACCTCGATCCGCGCCGCCGTGGTCCCCTGCGCGCCTTGTCGGTGCCGCAGCCCGCTCAGCCGTGCCGGGATGACCTTTGTGTCGTTCAGGACGAGTCGGTCGCCGGGGCGCAACCAGTGTCCCAAATCCGTCACCAGCGCATCGGTCATCCGAGCACCCTCTGCCACCAGGAGGCGCGCTGCACGCCTTGGTTTCGCAGGCCGTGTTGCGATCAGTGCCTCGGGCAAATCAAAATCGAAATCGCTGAGCTTCATCGGTCCGGTCCTTGCCGCAGCGTCAGGTCCGCTTCTTCCTGCACCAAATCCGGTTGGCCCGAAACCGCCGCCGGAAGCCCGCCCTGCACCGTCGGCGCGGGCCTTCGAAACATCTCGCGCAGAAATCCGGGGGTCATCGCAGAGAGCGGATTAACCCCTACGACCGGATCAGATGTCGGCCCCTTGAGCGTATAGCTAAACCCGATCAATCCCTCTCCTGGGCGCGTAAAGACGCCACCAATCGCATTGAGCACATAAACCGGCGAAACGACTCCCTGCATGTCAAGGATCTTGTTTGCCGCCGTGTAATAGCCATCCATCGAAATCCCGACAGAGGCTCCCACCGCGCTGCCCTCGAGCAGGATCAGACGGTCTGGCGTGAGCCTAAAGCGGGCATCAACCTTGCCAAAATGCAGACCATTGCCAGAGAGCTGCTCAAGCAACCCGACAACACTGATCGTGTTGAGGAGGGCTGCGAGCGCGGGCGCTTCCTTGACTCGGATCTGATCGATCGCCAGAACACCGTCAAAACTTCCCGGTTCCGGCGCAGGGGTCAGGACCAGGTCCAGCGCGCCGTCGCGCGCCTTTTTTAGTAGTCCCGCAGCCGCCAGAACACCGCCCGCATCCTCTGCCTTGATCCGAAACGCGCTTCGCCCGTCCATCGGCATCACCAGTCCGGTAACAGGGCTCACGCCGTTCAGCTTACCCGAGAACGTGCCGCTCATGCCGCCAGTTGTCTCAAGCGATGCCTGAAACTCGGTTAATGCGATGCCATCCGAGATCTGCAACCGCTCCAGCCTCAATACGATGGGCCCACCCCCGCTGCGCGCACTGACATCACTCTCCAGCGAGATTTGTCGAAGATCGATCGTCCCACCGTTCAGTTCGATCCTCGGCGTCAAGGTTCCCCCGCGCCCGATCAGCACGACCGGTGCATTCAGCCACTCACCAATGGTCACGTTGCTGAACTCTGCCCGCTCAAATGCGCCCTTGGCATCAAGCCGCACACGACCCTGGGCCGTCAGGCCTGCACCACCAAGTCGGATACTCTCGATCTGAGGTGGCTCGCCAAGGGTTCCTGCGACATCCAGTCGTCCCGTTTCAGCCTCTCTCAGCGCCCAGTTCATCTGCGGAATACGCAAGCCCAATCCCGCCAGATCGGACGTCAGCGCGAATTGTGCGGGCTGCCCCTTGGCAAATCCGATCTCGATATTCGCCACACCCGCACCCGACAGGGCCCCTGATGGAAGGCCGATGTCGAACTCGTCCACAAATCGCTCGGAGATCTCGATTTCGCCCCGCACGCGGCTCTCGCCCTTGGGGTTGCGCCCTAAAGTCATGTCCCATCTGGCAGAGACCGGAACAGCCCCGACCCGCGCCTTGCCACCGATCTCAAGATGGGATTTGCTCGACTTGACGGTCAAGAGATCCGACGCCAGCACTCGGCCTTTGATCAGCGTCTCGCTGCGCACATTGCGAAGCTCTCCGCTCACGTCAAAGGCCACCTCGTCAGGCAGCAACCGTTCTGTAAGCATGAAATCGAGCGAACCCTCAAGTCGGGCCCGTCCATCAGCGAGTGTGACTGGCTGTCCGGCCTTTTCCATGAATCGAAACGGTGGGGAATCGAGCAGGGACAAGGCGGCCGTGATCGTACTTTCAGTATTCAGATGGGCGCGCGCCGGACTTTCCTTGAGTCGCACGTCGGGGATGATGAAACTCGTCCCCGCGATGTCGATCCGCCCGCCCTGTGCCGCGATCACTTCACCTCGGTCAGCATGGACCACAAACCAGTTGTCAAAGATCGAGGCATGGCCCGATGCCTTGATGATCGGCGGCACATTCTTGACATAGATGGCTTCCAGATTTTTGTAGTCGAACTCGAGTGCAAAGTCGGGACGCTCATCGGGCCGGGCGCGAAGGGCAAACTGGATATTGCTGAGATCGGCATGGCGCACATTGTCGGTGATCCATTTGCGCACCTTGGGCTTGAGCACCTTGGGCCAGAGAGTCAGAATTCGGTCGGGCGCCATTTCATCCAGAGCGCCATCCAGCGCCAGATCCCATCCGTCGCTCTGCCCGCGCACCTCGCCACTCACGATCAACTGCTGGCCCTGATCGCGCAATCTGATTTCACCGATTGAGAGCACGAATGGATCCGGTTGCAGGCGCAGATCCATGCTGACCCCTTCAAAGGTTACGGGCGCGCTGTAGACGCCCGCCGGATTCGTCACGATTTCACCGATGCGGAGTTGCGCCTGCAATTCCCGGGGCCATCCTGCGTCCATTCCTACCAGGCGCGCCTTTCCTTCGGCCTGCGCGCTGCCCCATGAACTATCCACGGACAGTTCACTGAAGACGATTTCCTGCGCCACCGGATCGTAGGTGAAATAGCTGCGTGCCGAATTGAAGCTGATCGGGTCGGTCGCCGGGGTCGGCTGAATCACGCCCGCCCCGATCTGCAACGTGGCGCTTAGCGGCCCCAATACCCCCTCGGCATCGACAGTGGCGCGCAAAGCCCCAGAGATTGGCGCATCAAGCGCCGCAAGCCAGGTCAATGCCGGCAACTGCCCGGACATGTCGCCCGCCGGCATGTCGTCGAACTTCAGGCTGAGCTCGGTCGCTGGACTCCCGATCAGACCGCCATAACTGACTTCGAGCGTGGTGGCATAATCGCGCGCGCCCAGAACTGTCACGTTGCCGCGCAGATCAAGCCGCTGCCCGTCGCGCGTGAGCCGGATTTGGCCACCATCGGCCGTCCAGGCCCGACCCGCGCGGGCATCCTCGTAGCGCAGACTCAGGTTCTTCACCGTCACCTCTCGCAAGGCGGTGAACTCCGGTCGGGAAAAAATCGTCTCGATCTGGTGCGTCAACGTGGTCATGTTCTGCTGCTCATCGACGGACCCGGCCGAAGCACCCCCCCCCAGAGCCAGCGCGAAATCACCGCTCGCGCGACGCCGCAGCAGCAACTGACCGCCGTCCAGCAGCACGGTCGCAAGCTGCACTTCGCCTCTCATCAGCGGTCGGGGCACCACCGTCACCTCGAGCGCCGACAGATTGGCCAGCGGAGTCCCATCGCTGCGTGCAATCGCCACCCCACGAAGAACCAGCCGCGGTACAAGATCATGCTCAAATCTGAGGGACATCCCTTCAAACCGAAGCGCATAACCGGACAGCCCGTTACTGATGCCGGCGGCCAAGTTGTTCTTGACCCAGAAGGGCAGATTCATTCCGACGCCGAGAATGACCACCAGAGCCCCAGCCAGCACCAGCGCCAGCAGCGAACAACCAAAGCCCACGTGAACGACATACCAGAAAAGCCGTCGGCCTCGCGTTGCAGCTGCGCGCTTCGGCATCGCCTTATCCTGCGGCGCGCACGGCGCCGGTGTCGTGGTCATTCTATCCGTCCGGACACGTTTTTCGCGCCTCTGCTGCCTCGGGCTTTATTCTCACTCTTTGCAGTCTAATATGGAAGTCACAGTTTTGAATCACAAGGAACCCTCATGCCTGACATCTCCGACACTGCTCCTGATTTCACCCTCCCGCAGGATCGCGGCGAAGCGATAACACTCTCCAAGCTGCGACCAGGCGCCGTCGTCCTGTTCTTTTACCCGCGTGACGACACATCTGGCTGCACCACCGAGGCAGTTGCGTTTTCCGGACTCAAGGAAGCGTTTGCCACAGCAGGAGCAACGGTTCTCGGCATCTCCAAGGACACCATTGAAAGCCACGAGAAATTCCGTGCCAAGCACGCCCTCAACGTGCCGCTTCTTTCCGATGCTGACACAGACGTCTGCGAAAAATACGGCGTGTGGCTAGAAAAAAGTATGTACGGCAAGAAGTTCTTCGGCATAGAACGATCAACTTTTCTGATTTCGGGTGACGGTCGCATCGTCAAGGCTTGGCGCAAGGTCAAGGTCCCGGGTCATGCAGAAGAGGTGCTTGCCGCAGTAAAATCCCTTTGACGGCGGGGTCACGGACCTCAAGGTCCGTGAAAGCCTTTGCCCTCGTCAGAAGCGGCGCTTGCCCCCAAACCAGAGCGTGCTCATCAGCAACTGTGAGGTTTCGCGCGCCCATCGGCCCGCAATGATCTGGAGTGATCCTTGATCGCGATGTGTAAAGGAGCCTAACCGCGCCGGGTAAGACTGGCGCTGCCGATGGCGGTAGCGGAGCCTGCAAGCCCTTGGGGATCGGCGGTTTTTTGCCAAACCAGCGGGAATCGGCGCGATCTGACATGCCCTGTGGTCAAAAACCTTGCCCATGATGATCAGTCTGGATAAGCCCATGTCACAGAGTTCAGACAAAACGGGGAAACGTCGGGCAAAGCGTTCGACGTGGGGGATAATCGCGCGTGAGAACACGACTTGCAATCCGGCTAAACTCGCTCTTGGAACGGTATTTTCCTGAACGGCGCGTGTTTCTGCGATCCGACACCGACACTCGGTTCATCCGCCTTCGTCCCGCAACCCAACTTGTTGCTTTCAGCGGCGCTACTGCAATCGTGGCATGGGCGATCGTCGCGTCTTCGATAATCATCATGGACAGCATTGGCGCCGGCAATTTCCGAGAACAGGCAAAGCGAGACCTGCAAACATATGAGATGCGTCTCAATTCTCTTTCCTCGGAACGCGACAGACGGGCCCAGGAAGCGATCGCTGCCCAGGAGCGTTTCAGTTCGGCGCTGGAACAGATCTCTTCCATGCAGTCGGAGTTGCTCGCCTCCGAAATCCGTCGCCACGAATTGGAGACGGGAATAGAGGTCATCCAAGCCACGCTGCGCCGCACCATGACCGAGCGCGAAGCCGCACGCGACGAGTCCGAAAAGCTTGCTCTCTCCACACAGAACAACGGCACTCTGGCGAACAAGGATGGCAAGGGCTCCAATGACGCGACCGTTGATTTTCTTGCCGATGCGTTGCAGGACGCGGCCAGAGAACGGGATCAGACCATTGCGGATGCCCAGACGGCATTGCTCGAAGCCGAAAAAATGGCAGACGAATTGCGGCTTTTGCAGGAACGAAACGACCTTATCTTCAGCCAACTTGAAGATGCGATGGTGATTTCGGTCGAACCGCTGGACAAGATGTTTCGCGCCGCCGGTCTGAACACCGAAACCTTGCTCAATGCTGTCCGCAGAGGATACTCGGGACAAGGCGGTCCGCTGATGCCGCTGTCGTTTTCGACCAGGGGCGAAGCCCGTTCGCCTGACGCCGAACGCGCCAATCGCATTCTCAACCGCATGGATGAACTCAATCTTTACCGCATCGCCGCACAGAAGTCACCGTTTGCCCTGCCCGTCAAGAATGCCTTTCGCCATACGTCAGGCTATGGGATGCGGTGGGGTAGGATGCATGCTGGTACCGATTTTGCCGCCCCGCAGGGGACTCCGATCTATGCGACCGCTGACGGTGTTGTGACACATGCGGACTGGCTCTCGGGCTATGGGCGTCTGATCAAGATCAAGCATGACTTCGGAATCGAGACTCGCTACGCTCACCTGTCGCAAATCCGCGTCACACCGGGGCAAAGGGTCTCGCGTGGCGAACGGATTGGTGATATGGGAAACTCTGGACGTTCTACCGGCAGCCATCTACACTATGAAGTGCGCGTCGGCGATGAACCCGTCAACCCCATGATTTTTATCAAGGCTGCAAACAATGTTTTCTAAGAGCAAGATCAACGAACCTGCGCACAAGCCTGCTGACGCAAAGCCTGCAACCCCGGAAAGCCGCCTCGACCAGGCGCGTCCCGATGCCGGGACCGAATTCCGGGCGCAGGCCCCAAAATCAAAGCCGCCGGCTTCGATGCTCTCGTCAGACCTGCTTGTGACGGGCAACCTGAAAACCACCGGTGACATTCAGGTCGAGGGCACGATTGAAGGCGACATTCGCGCGCATCTGCTCACCATTGGCGAAGGCGCCACTGTCAAGGGCGAAGTGATCGCCGATGATGTCGTGATCAATGGCAGAATTGTGGGTCGCGTGCGAGGTCTCAAGGTGCGGCTGACCTCTACTGCGCGGGTGGAGGGCGATATCATCCACAAGACAATCGCCATCGAGTCCGGTGCTCATTTCGAAGGCTCAGTCCAACGCCAGGATGATCCGCTGACTGGCAACAAGAACGCGCCGAAACCCGAGGCGACGACCGCGTTGGGATCACAGCCTGCCAAACCGTCAGACGCCTGAGCGTCCCACGGCGAGATGCAAACAGACATCCGATGAAGGCACCCTGCCACGACAGCGGTGCTTTTTTCGTTTCCCTATAGGATTTCCGCTTCCGGATGAGGACACTCGAGGTGAAGCGGTCGTCATCGCTACGGCAGGTTCCTCACCCGAGAGCGGCGGAGGCTCAAAGATGGTCCTTGAGGATGACTCCACCTTTCAAGATCATGACAAGGCTCTCCTCGGGTCGCTCCAACCAGTCCAGATCCGCCTCTGGATCGCCTTCGATGACCAGAAGATCGGCCAAGGCTCCTTCGGCGATCACCCCAAGCCGTCCGTCATAAGACGAGCGTTCACCCGACAACGCAAGCAGGTCGCCCGCCGCCCCCGTCGCCATGCGCAGCGCCTCGAGCGGCGGCATGAAGCGGGTCAGTTTCGCCAGTTGCCGCGCCTGACTCGCGGCTCCCGACGGGTTCATCAGGATGTCCGTACCGAAGGCCATGTTCACCCCTTCTGCCCGCCCCATCTCGAAGGCCTGCACGGTCCCGACCGAAACTGCCTCTTGCTTGGCGCGCTGAACCGGATTGGCACGCGGATTGGAATCCTCGTCCAACAGGAAAGGCTGGATCGACCACCACGCCCCCTCTGCTTGCATCATCCGCACGGAGTCGAGATCAGCCAACTGACCATGCTCAATGGACTTCACACCGGCGCGCAAGGCGCGTTGGATGCCGTTGGGCGTGTAAACATGCGAACAGACATAGGTGCCCCAGTCTGCCGCTGCCTCGACTGCCGCGCGCATTTCATCCGCCGTCAATTGCACGCTTTCCAGCGGATCGTAGAGCGAGACTACGCCGCCACCCGCCATGATCTTGATCTGGCTTGCACCTTTCATCAACTGTTCGCGGGCACGGCGCAGCACTTCGGCCCGTCCGTCAGCAATCGCTACGACACCAACCTTCTCGCTGTAGCTCAGATCGCCGGAGCTGCGCGGCAATTCGTTCAGAAGCCTGAAATCACCATGCCCAGAGGTCTGCGAGATCATGGCACCGGACGCGAGAATGCGTGGTCCGGGGATTGCACCACGGTCGATCGCCAGTTTGAGACCAAAGGCAGGCCCCCCCAAATCGCGCACCGTGGTGAACCCACGCAGAACGGTCGCCCCCGCCTCGCGCCCCGCCATCAGATGCACAAAGCCGATATCTCCCGTCATGGCCTGAACTTGAGTGACCGCCACCAAGGTAGAATGCCAATGCGCGTCAATCAGGCCGGGGATCACCGCGCGCCCGCCACAGTCGATCCGCTCGGCGTCTTGCGGGCCCTGCCCAGCCGGTGGCAGGGCAGCAATGCGTCCCGCCACGATCAGGATGTCGCGTCCGCCCTGGAGTGCCAACGTGCTGCCATCGAAATAGCGCAGATTTGTCAACACAACCGGCCGCCCCGGGGTCTGCGCGCGCACCCCTGAAGTCGTGAGACCAAAACCTGCGAAGAGACCAAGAATGGCCGCCGTTCCCCCCAGCATCGTGCGCCGATTCAAATCCGCTTCAATGCGGGCAAACGCCGCCCGAGTCTCCGGCGCACCGCAGAGACAAAACTGAATCGGGTCGCCCTTCGCGTTCAGCTTCTGCGCGCATGAAAGACACATGTCATACCCTCCCGATTTAAAGCATTTGAGCGCTCATCTAATGAGCGCTCTCTCCATTGAGATGGAGGACAGGGAAGAAAATCGCGCCGCCAAACATGTTTCTAGCGGCTTCTCTCTGCCTGTATCCATCTCGTCAACTACCATCATGCATCGAGCTCGGCATCCCAGTAAAGAAAGTCCATCCAGCTTTCATGCAGATGATTTGGGGGAAACTTGCGCCCCAGATTGCGCAGTTGTTCAGCTTCAGGACGGCACGGCGGTTTGCACAACGTCAAGCCAGATTGCCGCAGACTTCGCGAACCCTTGTGCAGATTGCACGAACTGCACGCCGCGACCACGTTCTCCCAACTCGTTCGCCCACCACGCGCGCGCGGAACCACATGGTCAAAGGTCAGATCACCACGCGCCCCGCAATACTGACATTGGAACTCATCGCGCAGAAATAAATTGAAGCGCGTGAAGGCCACGCGCTTCTGTGGTTTTATATAATCTTTCAACACGATCACGGATGGTATTCGGATCTCGATACTTGGACTTCGGACCCATTGATCGTATTCGGCAACGATATCAACCCGATCGGACCACGCGGCCTTTACGGCTTCCTGCCACGTCCAGAGAGACAAGGGATAATAGCACAGCGGCCGGTAATCTGCGTTCAGGACAAGCGCGGGATAATTCCGCAACGCCGCGGGCTCTCTAACAAATTCCGTTCTGAAATCGCCGTCCATCCGAAAGACTAGCCTCTCAACCTGCTCGATCCTGCGCACATCTCGGAGCGTCGGTTCACCCCATCCTCTTTGTCACTATATATCGCGGTGATCGTCTGACAAGTGCGATATATAGAGCCACGGAATTGATAACGAGGAATCGTAACCACTGCATGACAGCACAGGATCATGCCGCCTCCTCCTCGCCGCGCACCTGCCGGGTCCACAGGGCCGCGTAACGCCCCTGCCGCGCAAGCAATTCGGCATGTGTGCCTTGCTCGACGATCGCCCCCTGGTCGAGAACGACAATCTTGTCCGCGCTCGCGACAGTTGACAGACGATGAGCAATCATGATCACCGTGCGCCCTTGCGCCGCGCGTGCCAAAGCGCCCTGGATATCCTGCTCGGTTCCGGTATCAAGCGCGCTCGTCGCCTCGTCGAGCAACAGAATCGGTGGATTTTTAAGCAAGGTTCGCGCGATACCCACGCGCTGCTTTTCTCCCCCCGACAATTTCAAACCACGCTCGCCGACGGTGGTGTCATAGCCATCAGGCAAGGAGGCGATAAAATCATGGATCTGAGCCGCACGTGCCGCCTCTTCGACCTGTATCTGTGTGGCTCCGTCCAGACCATAGGCGATGTTATAGCCGATGGTGTCATTGAAGAGGACCGTATCCTGCGGCACCACGCCGATCGCGGCATGCAGGCTTTCTTGGGTCACATCGCGCAGATCCTGTCCATCAATCGTCACCGCCCCCGATTGCACGTCGTAGAAGCGAAACAAAAGCCGGCCGATAGTCGATTTGCCAGATCCCGATGGCCCCACAACGGCCACGGTCTGACCGGCGGGCACATCGAAGCTTACCGATTTCAAAATGGGACGATTTTGATCATAGCTAAAATCCACCGCATCAAATCGAACCGTTGCATTTTTCACTATTAGAACACTTGCGTTCTCTTTCTCCTTAACATCTGGTCTTTGCTCTAGTAATTCGAACATCTCCCCCATATCGACCAAGGCCTGCCGGATCTCTCGGTAAACGGTTCCAAGAAAATTCAACGGCATGGTGATCTGGATCATGTAGGCATTCACCATGACAAAATCGCCCACTGTGAGCGCTCCGTTCTGAACACCGATCGCAGCCATCACCATCACGATCACCAGCCCCGCGGTGATCAGAAGCGATTGGCCAAGATTGAGAAATGACAACGAATAGGCGGTTTGCAGCGCAGCCCTTTCATAGCGTGCCATGGCCGCATCATAGCGCGTCGCCTCTCGCCGCTCGGCGCCAAAATACTTGACGGTCTCATAATTGAGCAGACTGTCGATCGCCTTTTGATTGGCATCAGTGTCCTGATCATTCATCTCCTTGCGCAGCCGCACACGCCATTCGGTGACCTTGAAAGTAAAAGCAACATAGGCGGCGATCACGACGATCACGACGGCAAGATACCAGAAGTCGAACAGCACCCAGAGCACGATGCCCACCAGCATTAACTCCAGAACCAGGGGACCGATCGAGAAGAGCAGAAACCGCAACAGAAAATCTACGCCCTTGACGCCGCGCTCTATGATCCGGCTCAAACCGCCGGTCTTGCGGGAGATGTGATAGCGCATCGACATCTGATGGATATGTTCGAAGGTCCGCAATGCGAGCAAACGAAGAGCACGCTGCGCGACGACGGCAAAGACGGCATCGCGCAATTGCTGAAACCCGACGTTCATCAACCTCGCCATGCCATAGGCCACAGTCAAACCGATGGCCCCCGCGCCCAGCATCCATGGGGCGCTCTGACCTTCTCCGGCCAGTAGATCCACGGCCGCCTTGTAGAGGAGCGGAGTCCCCACCGCGATGAGCTTGGCCATCAGCAGGAGCACAAGCGCGAGCACCACACGCAGCTTTATTCCCGGCCGCCCAGCCGGCCAAAGGTAGGGTGCTACCCGACGGATCGTTGTCCAGCCGTTACTTGGTGTGTTGGACGAGGTAATGCGGGAACGGCGCATGGACAAGCCTTTTCAATTACTTGCCCACGAGATAGCCCGATGCCGACTGGATTGCCAGCCCAGCCTATTGAGGAATGCTGAAAACCTGCCCCGGGTAAATCAGATCGGGATCGCGAATACGGTCGCGATTAGCCTCGTAAACGCGCACATAGAGAATGCCTTCTCCGTAGGCCGCGCGCGAAATTGCCCACAGGGTCGAGCCGGGCTGCACAGTAACGGCGGTGACGCGAGTAGAGGGGTCATCCGGGGGCTGCTTTTCCAATACGGCACGATCTTCGCGCTTGAAGGGGGTTTCCACGCGAGAAGTCACCGCGCCGTCGTCCGTCAATTCGTCCACCCGCAGAGTGTAGACACCGCTGTTGACGCCCGGCAACTCGGCCTGCCAGTTCCTGTTCGGATCGATCCGCGACGTGGCAACAGGAGCGTTGTCGAGGTAAATTCGCACGAAACCTTCCCCTCCTGCCCGGCCTGCGAGCTGGACATCGCCTGCTTCGGAATAGGTAATCGCGTCAAGGGCGACGTTCGACAATTCCTCTGCACTCTGCGCTCTCGCCGGCGACTGAAGCACGCGAACTCCGGTGTCACCCGACAAGAGCACGGTCGGTTGCAAGGCGGGCTCTGGCGCGCTGCTAGCACTCTCTGATGGTGGGGAGGGTTCCGCGTCCTCGCTCTTTTGCCCGGAGACGATTGGCGCAGCATGTGGCACCGTTTCCATAGCAATTACAGGTTCTTGCCCGGTTTGTTCTGGTTCGGCGACCGCCACTTCCGCATCCGGTTCCGGCCGGGGCGGGCTGCCATTCTTGATCGCTTGAGGCGTGGGCGCAATGATGATCTCGTCGTGCGACGACACGGGGGCGTCCAATTCGGTCAAATGTATCCCGAGTGTCAGGACGCGGGGCTGCTCGCTTGGAGGTATCTGAAGAAAGCCGACAAATTTGCCGGATTGATCCGGAAGGGTCGAACCGATGACCGCACCATCGAGCAGGATCGAGACCTCAGCCCCCGGCTCTCCCTGTCCTGCGATGATCATCTGGCCGTCCGGATCGAGCCGGACGGTATCAATCGCGGGAGGCTCCGGCGTGGGTGGGGTCTGGGGAACGTCCGGCGCAACCGTGACCGCTGGTTTCGGCGCGGGATCGGACGTGACGGTGGAGGGCGTCTCGACCAGCGGCGCGGACTTTGGCGCAAGGCGGCCCGATAGATAGAGTGCGCCCACGCCAAACCCGGCAAGGACGACAGCACCGATCACGAGCCCAGCTCCTAACCCGGCGATATTGCGCATTTTTTCACTTCCCCTGCCCAAGCGCCGTGCCTGGTTGCCGCAGAATAGCAACAAGGATATCACGGGTCAAAACAACCATTCGCAAACCCGGAGTGATTTCATGACAGTGCGGTCCGTATGTGTCTTTTGTGGCTCACGCATGGGTCGGGACGCAAGATATGGCGAAGATGCGACAGCCGTCGGCGAAATGTTGGCCGAACATGGCTGGCGGCTGGTCTATGGGGCGGGCGATGTGGGGTTGATGGGCGCCACCGCGCGCGCGGCACAGGCGGCGGGTGGCGAGACGCTGGGCGTGATCCCCGCACATCTTGTGGCCATGGAGGTCGCCAAGCGGGATCTGACACATTATGTGGTGACGCAAACCATGCATGAACGCAAGACGGTCATGTTCATGAATTCCGACGTGATCGTGATCCTGCCGGGCGGTGCGGGCTCGCTGGATGAATTCTTCGAAGTTCTGACCTGGCGGCAGATCGGCCTCCACAGCAAGCCACTTTTTATTTTGAATACAAATGGATATTGGGCGCCCCTCTTGCAATTGACCGAGCATATCATCGCCGAGGGATTTGCCGACGCCTCGCTGCGCGACTTTCTGCGGCCGGTCGACTCTGTTCAGGAACTGGCCACGGCCCTGCGCGCGGCCCTGTCCTGACGCAAGTTTGCGACGGTATAGATCGTCAGCGCGGTCCAGATCATGGCAAAGGCAATGGCGTGCCAGACGCTGAAGGATTCTTGAAATATGACAGTTGCAACAACGAATTGCAGGCTGGGGTTCAAGTATTGGACAAGGCCGACCGTGGCCAAGGTGATGCGCTTTGTGGCATAGCTGAACAGGATGAGCGGTGCCCCGGTCAGGATACCGGAAAAGGCCAGAAGCAGGCTGTCCTGCCAATTGGACCCGAAGGCGCCATGCCCGCCTGAGTGAAACCACCACAAGACGCCAAGCGCGATCGGCGCAAGCAGCAGCACCTCGGCCGTGACAGAGACCACTGGCCCAACGGAAAGTCCTTTTTTGACAAGCCCATAAAAGCCGAAGCTGATCGCCAGTATGAGCGCGATCCATGGCGGCACGCCAAGGCCGATGGTAAGGGTGACAACCGCAACGAGGGCCAATGCTACGGCAAAAAGCTGTGCCTTCCCAAGGCGTTCGCGAAAGGCAATGGCACCGAGCAGCACCGCAACCAGCGGAAAGATGTAGTATCCAAGAGAGGCCTCAACCGCCTTGCCGATCTGGATCGAGGTGATGAACACGAACCAGTTGCACGAGATCATCAGCGCCGCAAAGCCGATCAGCAAGAAGGAACGTCGCGTTCCAAGGGCTTGACACAAAACGGAAATCCGTCCCTGCACCAGCAGAACGCCGGTAAAGAAAAAGACCGACCAGAGGGTGCGGTGGGCGAGAATTTCGATGGGCGGGATGTGTTCTAGCAGCTTGTAATAGACGCCCGACAGCCCCCAGACGGTGCAGGTGGCGACCATCGCGATGATGCCCTTTGTCGCCTCGCGCATCTGGCTTTGCCCTACAGGTTCCGTTGCCCGACTGCTGCCGTATGCGGCGGATGGAGGCAAGGCGAAAGCGCACAACCTGTGCATTTTGTACGTGGGTTTCGTACGCAATCCCGCCATGCCCGAAGCCGCGCATGAAAAACCCTGCCGGAGATCTCCGGCAGGGCGGTGATCGCGGTGTCAGCGACGTGGTTCAGAGCCGGGACGCGACGTTTTCCCAGTTGACCAGATTGTCGAGAAAGTTGGTGAGGTAAGCCGGGCGCTTGTTGCGGAAGTCGATGTAGTAGCTGTGCTCCCACACGTCGCAGCCCAGAAGGGCGGTCTGCCCGAAGCAGAGCGGGTTGACGCCGTTCTCGGTCTTGGTGACCTTGAGGCTGCCATCGCTGTCCTTGACCAGCCAGCACCAGCCAGAGCCAAACTGGCCTGCGCCGGCGGCGGAGAATTGCGCCTTGAATTCATCGACCGAGCCGAAGCTGTCGGTGATCGCCTTTTCGAGCGCGCCGGGGATGGCGGTTTTCTTTGGGCTCATCATTTCCCAGAACTGGTTGTGATTCCAAAGCTGGCTGATGTTGTTGAAGATGCCCGACTGCGCCACGGCGGATTTGTCATAGGTGCCTTTGATGATCGCCTCGAGCGACTTGCCCTCCCACGCGGTGCCGGCAATGAGCTTGTTGCCATTGTCGACATAGGCCTTGTGGTGCAGGTCGTGGTGATATTCGAGCGTCTCGGCGGACATGCCATGCGCGGCCAGCGCGTCATGGGCATAGGGAAGGTCGGGAAGTTCAAAAGCCATTGGGGCCCCCTGTTCGTTTGCAGTCATATCGGATGCCCCTACATGGTGGGCGGATTGCGCAAAGGTCAACCCCGAAGGACCGAGTTTTTTCGTCAGGATTGAGGGATCAGGCGTAAAGCCCGACCTCGCCGCCCCGCCGGGCCGATGCCTTGAGGAGATTGAAGGCATAGTCCGCCACGGAGCGGAAGCAGATCAGGTGAAATGCGCCCTCATTGTTGAGCCAGAAGGCGGCGGGGATCTGGGCCATGCGGGTGCGGCGGAGCATGCCGGGGGGGAAAGCCTCGGGCGCAAGATCGACCGGGCAGAGCTTGGCGAGAGTCTCGCGCGCGCCCGCCCCCGAGATGCGCAAGAGCGCGCGGGCGTCAGAGACATTCTGGGCGAGAAAATGCTGCCCCTTGAGCGCCGCCTCGATGGCGGCGAGCCGCTCTGTCACCTCGGCATAGGGGCAAAGAAGCAAAAGCTCATCCGGCGACATCCAGAGCGCGGCTGTGCCCTTGCCCGTCAGCGCCTGACGTTGCGCCGGAATTCCAAGGCCGGTGGCGGATTTGACCGCCGCCTTGAGGTCCTTGGAGGCCAGATCGCCGCGCAGGGTGATCATGCCCGAGAGGCCCTGATCCTCGATGGTGGCAAACCCCTCGTAGCGGGCCCCGTTCAGGGCGGACACGGCGTCAGACATTCTGTTTCTCCCCGTCCTTGTCGTAGAACACCGGATCGACGATGCGCGCTTTCACGATGCCGCCGTCAACCTTTGGAAAGTCGAGCATATCGCCCATGCGGTCCGGGCCGTTATGGACCAGACCCATGGCAATGCCGCGCCCGAGGGTGGGCGAGTAATAGGTCGAGGTCACGCGGCCTTGGGTGTTGCGCTGGCCGTTGGCATTGTGGCCGGGGGCGGTGGCATAGGCCCCATCGGGCAGGACCGAGCCGTCGAGCGTCTCGAGCCCGACCAGTTTCCAGCGGTTGGGATCGGTCATGTGGGAGCGTTCCTGCGCGCGTTTGCCGAGATAGTCCGCCTTCTTTCTGGAGATTGCCCAGCCGAGGCCGAGATCCTGCGGGATCACCGTGCCGTCGGTCTCATCCCCGATCATGATGAAGCCCTTTTCGGCGCGCATGACATGCAGGCCTTCGGTGCCGTAGGGCGTGACGCCATGCTCGGCGCCTGCCTCCAAGAGCGCGTCCCAGAGGGCGCGGCCAAGGCTGGCGGGAACGGCGATTTCATAGCTGAGCTCGCCCGAGAAGGAGATGCGATAGGCGCGGACGGGCAGACCGGCCAGCGTGAGGTCAGCCCAGCCCATGAAGGGCAGCGCGTCATTGCCGAGGTCGGCATTGGTCAGCTTGGCCAGCGTCTCGCGCGCCTTGGGGCCGACGACGGCGATTTGGGCATATTGCTCGGTGACGTTGGCGGTATAGACCTTCCAGTCCCACCATTCGCATTGCAGCCAGTCCTCCATATGGCCATGGACCCCTTCGGCGCCGCCGGTGGTGGTGTGGCAGAGGAAGGTCTCCTCGTCGAGCCGCGCCACGACCCCGTCATCCATGAGAAAGCCGTTTTCGTTGCACATCAGGCCATAGCGGCAACGCCCCGGTTTCAGGCTGCTCATGACATTGGTGTAGAGCATGTCGAGGAAGCGGCCCGCATCCGGGCCCTTGACGATGATCTTGCCCAGCGTCGAGGCATCGAGCAGGCCGAGGCGGGTCCGCGTCTGGGTGATTTCACGGTTCACGGCGTCGCGGTGGCTTTCCTCGCCCTTGGGATAGCAATAGGGGCGGCGCCATTGGCCGACCGGTTCCCAATGCGCGCCATTGGCCTCGTGCCAGGCATGGAGGGGCGTCTTGCGCAGCGGTTGAAAGATCTCTCCCCGCGCTGCCCCGGCGATGGCCGAGAAGGAGATCGGCGTATAGGGCGGGCGGAAGGTGGTGGTGCCGGTCTGCGGGATGGGCTGGCCAAGCGCATCCGAGAGGATCGCAAGGCCGTTGATATTGCTGAGCTTGCCCTGATCGGTGGCCATGCCGAGCGTGGTGTAGCGCTTGGCGTGCTCGACCGATTCATAGCCCTCGCGGGCGGCGAGTTGCACGTCCGAGACCTTGACGTCGTTCTGGTAGTCGAGCCAGGATTTCATTCTGAGCGTGATGCCTGCGCCTTGGGGCATGAGCCAGACCGGTTCCAGTGCGGCTTCCGGCGTGGCGGTCGCGGTCGGGGCCTTGGTCGATTTTGGTTTGTGGCCCGTGGCCGCTGCGGCTGTCTTGCCTGCGGCGTCGGCGTCCGAGAGGGTGGCCGCCA
>PFEY01000083.1:20058-21709 GCA_002783205.1 Rhodobacteraceae bacterium CG17_big_fil_post_rev_8_21_14_2_50_63_15
GCCGGGTCGGGGCGGAACTGCGCCTGCGCTGCATCCCACAGGAGCTTGCCGCCGCAATGCGACCACAGATGCACGACCGGCGACCAGCCACCGGACATGGCCACCGCATCGCATCTGATTTCCTCCAGCACCGCGCCCTCGCCCGCCTGCGCACAGAGGGCGACACCGGTCACGCGCTTTCCGCCCATGACCTTGGCGATGCCCTTGCCGTTCTCGACCCGGATGCCCAAGGCACGCGCCTCGTCGGCCAGAGCACCGCCGCCCGATTGGCGGGCGTCGAGGATGGCGGGGATTTCAAGCCCGAATTTCTTGAGCGTGATGGCGGTGCGGTAGGCGTCATCGTTGTTGGTGACAACCACGGTGCGGTCGCCGATGGAGACACCGTAATCGACCGCATAGTCGCGGATGGCGGAGGCGAGCATCACGCCGGGAATGTCATTGCCCGCGAAACTCAGCGGCCGTTCGATGGCGCCGGTCGCGGTGACAATCTGGCCCGCGCGGATGCGCCAGAGGCGGTGACGGGGGGCATCCGTGCCGGGGGCGTGATCGCTCACCCGCTCATAGCCCAGAAGATAGCCGTGGTCATAGACCCCTGCGCCCATGCAGCGCAGGCGCAGGGTGACATTGGGCATGTCTTGCAATTTTGCAAGGGTGGCGGTGATCCAGGCGTCCACCGGCGCACCGTCAATCTCGCCGCCATCGACATTATGATCAACCGGCGCGCGGCCACCCCAATGGGCGGTTTGCTCGATCAGGAGCACCTTGGCACCGGCCTCTGCTGCCGCAAGGGCGGATTGCAGACCGGCCACACCGCCGCCGATCACGGCCACGTCGCAGAAGAAATAGAAATGCTCGTAGCGGTCGGGGTCGCCGGGGTTGGTGGCGCGACCCAGACCGGCGGAACGGCGGATGAAGGGCTCGTAGACATGCTTCCAGAAGGGGCGCGGGTGGATGAACATCTTGTAGTAAAAGCCCGCCGGCAGGAAGCGCGCGAGATGCGTATTGACCGCGCCGATGTCGAACTCGAGGCTGGGCCAGTGGTTTTGCGAGGTGCAGGTGAGACCGTCGAAAAGCTCGGTCGTGGTGACGCGCTGGTTGGGTTCCAGGCGCGCGCCGGTCCCCAAATGGACAAGGGCATTGGGCTCTTCGGCGCCGGAGGCCACGATGCCGCGCGGGCGGTGATACTTGAAGGAGCGCCCGACCAGCATCTGATCGTTGGCCAGCAGCGCCGAGGCCAGCGTATCGCCGGGATGGCCCTTGAGGCGCTTGCCGTTGAAGCTGAAATGGAGGACGCGGCCCTTGTCGAGGAGGCGGCCGCCTCTGGCCAGTCTGGTGCTCATGTCTCAGGCCCTCTTGCCCGTTTCGGGCGTCGATTGAGTATTTTTGGAACAGTGAAAGCTCATGCGAAACCGCGCCATGTCCAGCCGGGGCGTTTGGCGGTGATCGCGTCGCGGATCTGTTTTGGCGGCTCATGGGTCTGGGCGGGGTAGGTGCCGTAGACCTCCAGCGTGACGGTATCGCGCGCGGCGATGAACCATTTGCCGCAGCCGTTATTGTGCCGCCAGCGTTCGAAATGCACGCCCTTGGGGTTTTCCTTGGCGAACATGTAGGTGTGAAAATCATCGTCCGACGCGCCGGGGCCGAAGCGCTT
>PFEY01000083.1:21741-22385 GCA_002783205.1 Rhodobacteraceae bacterium CG17_big_fil_post_rev_8_21_14_2_50_63_15
TTTCATTGCTCCACATTTTAGCAGCGGAATTATTAGATCGCCGAAGATGGCTGCCACTGCGCTGACGACAATGCACCACTGCTGCGCGTGAACGGATCGGCTTTGATTGACTATTTCTCGCTGTTTCTCATTCAACAGTTTGGCGCGTGATGTCCGGCGCGCACTATCTTCCTGTTCTTTCATTCGTTTTAGACGGTCTCGTTGACCTTCGGAGATTTTACCAACACCGCCCGCACTCAACGAAAACACGACGTCCGCCGGATTTGGTTGTCTTTTCATTTCGTCGTCATAACGCTTCAGCATCAGTTCACGTTGTCCAATCCAGTCGGCACGGTTTTTTGGATCAAAGAACGCGACGAAAGCCAAAAGTGCGCCTAATGTTGCCCCAAAGCGCTGGAACCACCCCCCACTCCACGCGAGGTCGAATGCGAAGCCTACACTAAGCACCAGGAATGATCCTACCGGATAGATCCACCAACTGGAGCGTTCGATAGACAACAATATGAAATTACTTTTGCGCTTCATCAATGCGCTACCCCCGCCGCCACTGATTCATCAATGAACCGGCCCTGGTAGAAACGGTCGAGGCCGAATTCGGCGCAGAGCGGCGAGTGGCCCTTGGCCATCAGTTCGGCAAAGCCCCA
>PFEY01000083.1:22554-55752 GCA_002783205.1 Rhodobacteraceae bacterium CG17_big_fil_post_rev_8_21_14_2_50_63_15
AGGGCGCGGACGGTTTCCTCGATATGGTGGAAGGAGCCGCGCTGCGTGTAGTTGTTGTAGCCGTCGGTGCCGCCGCCGATGACCATCTCGCCCTTGTCGGATTGCGACATGTAGCCATGCACGGTGTTGGCCATGACGACGCAGTCCATGCAGGGTTTGATCGGCTCGGAGACCAGCGCCTGAAGGGCGACGGATTCGATCGGCAGGCGAAAGCCCGCCATCTCGGCCAGATGGCCGGAATGGCCGGCGACGACGATGCCGAGTTTGTCGCAGCCGATATCGCCGCGATTGGTGGTCACGCCGGTGACGCGGCCATTCTCGCGCGAAATGCCGGTGACTTCGCATTTTTGCAGGATGTGCATCCCCATCGCCGAACAGGCGCGGGCATAGCCCCAGGCCACCGCATCGTGGCGTGCGGTGCCGCCGCGCGCCTGATAGAGACCGCCAAGCACCGGATAGCGGGGCCCGTCGAGATTGATGATCGGCACGATTTCCTTGACGCGCTGGGGCGAGATGAATTCGGTCGAAACCCCTTGCAGCGCGTTGGCTTGCGCGGTGCGCTGATAGCCGCGCACCTCGTGTTCGGTCTGTGCCAGCATGATGAGGCCACGGGGGCTGAACATGATGTTGTAGTTGAGATCCTGGCTGAGCGTCTCGTAGAGCGAGCGCGATTTCTCGTAGATCGCGGCGGAAGGGTCTTGCAGGTAGTTGGAGCGGATGATGGTGGTGTTGCGCCCGGTGTTGCCGCCCCCGAGCCAGCCCTTTTCGAGGACCGCGACATTGGTGATGCCGAAATTGCGGCCCAGGTAATAGGCCGAGGCCAGACCATGCCCGCCCGCGCCCACGATGATGACGTCGTATTTCTTCTTCGGCTCGGGCGAGGCCCAGGCGCGCTCCCATCCCATGTGGTAGCGAAGGGCCTCTCGGGCGACGGCAAAGACGGAATAGTGTTTCATGCGCGCTCTCTGGAGTTGGCGGAGATCTGGCGGGATTCGCGTGTCGTTTCAACTGGCATGGTAATGCGCCCGATCGACGGTGCAAAGGTGACTGCGGGCGGCGATTTGCATCTCAATCGCGACATTGCGACAGTGCGGCGCACAGGCCCGGCGCAGGCGTGACCAGATGCCTCTTTTTTCCTTGCCCGCGTGCGGTTACATGGACGATGACAGATGAGGGAGAGGTCATGGCGTTCTGGATCATCGTTGCGGCACTGGCGATCGGCGCGGGGGCGGTTCTGGGCCTTGCGTTGCTGCGCGGACGGGTCGGGGATGCGCCACCTGCGGCCTATGACCTGCGGGTTTACCGCGACCAGTTGAGGGAAATCGAGCGCGATCTGGCGCGGGGGGTGATCGGCGCCGAGGATGCCGGACGGCTGCGCGCCGAAGTCTCGCGTAAGATCCTGTCGGCGGATGCTCAACTGCGGGCGGGGGGGGCGGAAGGCGGACAGCCGCGCGCGGCCGGGATCGTCATGGCGGCGCTCATCGTGGTGGGGATCGCTGGCGGCGGGGTGCTGATCTATGACCGGATCGGAGCGCCGGGCTATCCCGATCTGCCGATGGCCGAACGTCTTGCCGCCTCGGAGGCGGCGCGGTCTGCGCGGCTGGAACAGGGGGTGGCGGAGGAACGCTTTGGTCCCGGCGAGACCGGCGTACCGGAGGGCGTGCCGGACGAGTACATGCGTCTGATCGAGCGGTTGCGCAAGGCCGTGGCCGAGCGCCCGGAGGATCAAATGGGGCTCCGGTTTCTGGTGCGGAGCGAGGCCGCGATGGGGAATTTGGCCGCCGCGCGACGGGCGCAGGAGCAGTTGTTGGCGTTGCTTGGCGAGGAGGCGACGGCGGCTGATCATGCCATGCTGGCCGATTTGATGATCAATGCCAGTGGAGGCTATGTCTCGACCGAGGCGGAGGCGGCGCTGCGCGCGGCGCTGGAGCGCGATCCGCGCGAGCCGACGGCGCGGTTCTATCTTGGCCTTTATTCGCTCCAGATCGATCGGCCCGATGCCGCGTTCCGACTGTGGCGTGATCTGCTGGACGAGAGCATCGAGGAGGCGCCCTGGGTCGAGCCGATCCGGGCCCAGATCGAGGAGATCGCGGCGCTGGCGGGAGAACGCTACAGCCTGCCCCCGCTGGCCGGGGCGCCCGGCCCGGATGCCGGACAGATCGCGGCGGCGCAGGACATGGATCCCGAGGCCCGCCAGGAGATGATCCGCGGCATGGTGGCGGGGCTGGCGGAGCGGTTGGACCAGGATGGCGGCAGCGCCGAGGAATGGGCGCGCCTGATCAACGCCTATGGCGTGCTGGGCGAGACCGACAAGGCGCGGGCGGCCTGGAACACGGCGCAGGCGGTGTTTGAGCAGGATGCCGAGCGCCTTGCGATGCTGCGCGCGGCGGCGGAAAATGCCGGGGTTGGGGAATGATCTGCGACGACATCGCGGGCTTTGCCAGGGCCTTGCCGCCGGGACAGGCGATCCTTGGGCTTGATCTGGGAACCAAGACCATCGGGGTGGCGCTGTCGGACCGGCGCTGGTCGGTGGCGAGCCCGCAGGAGACGGTGCAGCGCACGAAATTCACCGCCGATGCGGCGCGCCTGCTGGAGATCGCCGCCCGGCGCGAGGCCGGGGGGATCATCCTTGGCCTGCCGCGCAACATGGATGGCAGCGAAGGACCGAGATGCCAATCGACCCGCGCCTTTGCCCGCAATCTGGCGCGGCTCACCGATCTGCCGATCGGGTTCTGGGACGAGCGGTTATCGACTGTCGCTGCCGAACGAGCGCTGCTGGAGGCGGATGCGTCGCGAAAGCGTCGCTCTCAGGTGATCGACACTGTGGCGGCGGCCTATATTCTTCAGGGTGTGCTGGACCGGATGGGACATATGAGGGCAGAGCATGACGGATGAAACGCCCTGGCGGCGCGAGGAGGTCGAGAGCCCCTGCGTGAAGGTCTGCGTGGTCCATCCGGCGGCGCGCATCTGCACGGGGTGTCTGCGCTCGATCGAAGAGATCACGCGCTGGTCAAAGATGAGCCCTGAGGAACGTCACGAGATCATGGCCGCGCTGCCGGACCGCGCCGATCTGTTGAAGAAACGGCGGGGCGGCCGCGCCGCACGGCTGGAACGGGGCTGAAGCGGGTCAATGACCGGGTGATCGGAAGCGATACCGTTCTGTGGCAGAGGGAGGAGTGACCGTGCTTCGCCCTTGATGCGGTGGTGGAGGCGGTCCGGGCACTCTTGGCACAGCCATCCACGGCCAACCCGTTGTCAGCGCCGCTGGCCAAGGTCTTTGCTGACATATCGCGCGACCCGATTGCCGATGATCTGGCGCGCGTGTTGCGTCCGGTTGGGGCGCATGGGGGGATCCGGGGGGCCCCTGAAGCGCCAGGTTTCAGGGCAGAACAAGCCAATCGGGGCGCGTGTCATCCTGAAACTGCGGGCGGAAATAGGCGATCATGCGGCCTTCGGGCGAAGCCTTGGCGGACGTGCCCCAGGGAGCGACGCCATGCAGCGCCAGTCGGTGCAGGAGACTGGCCGCCCCCGGTTGCAGGGGCAAGGCGCGGCGTGGGCAGCTCACGAACACCTCGCGGCGCGCGGCGTGGTAGGTGTCGGTCAGGTCCACCTCGCCCCATTCCTGCGGCGCGATCCCGTGCAACGCCCGTGCAAAGGCGCGTCGTATCACATGATGGCTACCCTCCCAGACCACCAGCGGGCTGGCCTCGGGGCTGGCCTCGGTCAGAGGCAGGCCGAGGATATAGGCGTGGCGTTCGCGCAACATCCGGCGCCGCGTCGGCCCGACCGGCAACAGCCCGTCAACATGGGCCGCGTCGCGGGTGCGGCGATAGCGCAAGGCCGCCGCATCCTCGCCGTCGCGGGGACGCGGATAGCCGGGGTAGATCACCGAGACCTGCGCGCGGTGCAGCGGCAGGCGGCCATAGAGCGCCTCGGCGCGGCGCAGGGCCGTGCCTTGGAGTGGCCCGCCCTGCCCGACGACCCCGCGCGCATCATTGGGCAGGCAATCGACGCCCACGAACCACGTGCCCTCGCAGGTCAGGCTGCGCGCCTGTTCCGCCGGATCGGCTATCCGCTCCAGCGCGGCGCGGCGGGCGTCTTGTGCCCAGGCGCGCAATCCGGGCTCGGGCGCGAAGATCGCCCAGCCGGTCTGCGCGAAATCCTTCACCAGCCCAGAGCCTTGCGCAGCATGTTGAGGGCAACCAGCGTCAGGAATACCGCAAACACCCGCTTGAGCGGTTTGGGGTCCATCGCATGCGCCAGCTTGACCCCCCAGGGGGTCGTCACCAGCGTCATCGAGATGACCACGAAGAACGCCACCAGATTGACGGCACCAACGGTAAAGGGCGGGCGGTTTTCGGCGGCGATGTCAAGCAGGAGAAACCCCGCCACCGACGGCACGGCAATGGTGATGCCAAAGCCCGCCGCTGTGGCCACGGCCCGGTGGATCGGGACGCCGTAAAGGCTCATCAGAGGCACCCCGAAGCTGCCCCCCCCGATCCCCATCAGCACCGACAGAAAGCCGACGATGGGCGAGAGCACGGCGCGGGTGAGGCCGCGCGGCATGGCCTCTGCCAGGCGCCAATGCGACCGGCCAAAGCCGAGGTAGAGGCCGATCACGATGCCGATTGCCCCAAACAGCCCTTGCAGGGTGCTCGAACGCAGGCTTGAGGCCAGCAACATGCCGAGGATCGCCCCGACGGCTATGCCGGGGGCCCATGTCCGCAGGATCTGCCAATCGACCGCCCCCTTCTTGTGATGGCTCAGAACCGAGCGCAGCGAGGTGACGATGATCGTGGCCAGCGATGTCGCAAGGCAGATCTGCATGAGTTGCGGCGCGTCATAACCCAGCGTCTGAAAGGCATAAAAGAACGACGGCACCAGAACAATTCCGCCGCCGACGCCGAGCAGCCCCGCCAGCACCCCGGCAAAGGCGCCGATGATCATCAGCAGGACCAGCATTTCAAGCAGCAAAGTGGTATCAGGCAAGGCGATGGGCATGGTGCGCTCCGATGTGATCCGGGCCAGCCTTACACCCTGTCCGGGACAAGGGAAAGCCACCGGACCGCGCCTGCCTGGCGCGGTGTCAAGCTGGTTTGACTTCAACCTTTATCGTCATTACCTGTGCACTAGATTTTTCAAGGAGGTTGCGCGCCATGCATACTGATATCCCGACCCGTCCCGAACTGGAGAACCTGATCGCCATGCGCAGTCCGGCCGCCGTCAGCATTTATCTTGAAACCACACCGCTGACGCAGGACATCGGATCGGCGCGCACCGCGCTTGGCAACATGCTGAAAGAGGCCGTGGCGCAGCTCGAAGCCAACGACACGCCCAAACGCACGATCTGGCCGATCGAGGAACAGGTGGCTGACCTGCTCGACGATGACGCGTTCTGGGCGCATCAGTCCAATGCGCTGGCGCTTTTCGTCACCCCCGACAATCTGCGCAGCCATCGCCTGCCGAACCGGCTGAAATCGATGGTTCAGGTCTCCGACCGGTTTCATCTCAAGCCGCTGTGGCGGACGCTGTCGGTCAACCAGCACGCCTTTGTGCTGGCCTTGCAGGAAAACGAAGTGCGGCTGATCGAGGTCTTTGCCGATCTGCCGGCCGAGGAGATCCGGGTGCCCGACATGCCGCGCGACGGCGCCAGTGCGGCGGGCGTGGCCAATCTCAATTCGCGCAGCTATTCGGGCCGCATCGGCGGCGCGGAGGGCCAGAAGGTGCTGCTGCGCGCCTTTGCCCGGCAGGTCGATGCGGCGCTGCGTCCGGTGCTGGCGGGGCGGCACGAACCGCTGATCCTGGCCGGGGTGGACCCGCTCCTGCCGATCTACCGCTCGGTCAACAGCTATGACGGGCTGGCCGCCACATCCATCACCGGCAGTGCGACCCGCATGGACGCCGCAGATCTGGCCGCAGCCGCCCGGCCCATACTTGACGGCTTGCAGGCCGAGGAAGTGGCGCGGCTCAACGCGCTCTATGCCACGCGCGAGGCCGAGGGGCGCGCCAGCACCCAGATCGCCCGCGCCGCCCGCGCCGCGACCTTTGGCGCGGTGGACACGCTGATGGTGGATATCGACGCAGTGGTGCCCGGAACGGTGGACGCGGCGGGCGAGATCAGCTTTGCCGAGACCGAGAGCGCGGCAAGCTATGGCGTGATCGACGAGATCGCAGCGCGTGTGGTGGGCGCGGGTGGGCGTGTGGTGGCGCTGCGCCGCGACGAGATCCCGCAGAACGAGGCGCTGGCGGTGATCCTGCGCTACGCGATCTGACGCGGCACCGGGGCGGCGGGGGGCATCGGCTGGCTGGCTGCAACCTGCGCCAGCGCCGCCTCGACCAGTTCCGGCCCGGCCCCTTGCCGGGTCGCACCCTCCGACAGCATCCGTCGCCAGAGCCGCGCGCCGGGACGGCCCGCAAAGAGCCCCATCATGTGCCGGGTGATCTGATGCAGGTGGCCGCCTCCTGCCAGATGCGACTCGATATAAGGCAGCATGGCGCGCACCGCGGCCTCGGGCGTGGTGTCGGGCGCGTCCGAGCCGAAGATCCGCCGGTCCGCCGCGCAGAGGATCTCTACCGGTTGATGATAGGCCGCGCGCCCCACCATCACGCCGTCAAGGCCCGCAGCAAGAAACCCCTCGGCCTGATCGAGCGAGGTGATGCCGCCATTGATGCTGATGTCGAGCGCGGGGAACTGCGCCTTCATCCGCAGCACGAGACCGTAATCGAGCGGCGGGATCTCGCGGTTGTCCTTGGGCGAAAGCCCGTCGAGCCAGGCCTTGCGGGCATGGATGGCAAAGCGGCTGACACCCGCTGCCGCGACGCGCGTCAGAAAATCGGGCAGCACCGTCTCGGGATCCTGATGATCCACCCCGATACGGCATTTCACCGTCACTTCAACAGGTTGCGCGGCAATCATCGCAGCGCAGCACGCGGCCACAAGATCAGGATCCTTCATCAGCACCGCGCCAAACGTTCCCGATTGCACCCGGTCCGAGGGGCAACCCACATTGAAATTGATCTCGGCATAGCCCGCCTGTGCCCCCAGCCGCGCCGCCTGCGCCAGTTCGCGCGGGTCCGAGCCGCCCAGTTGCAACGCCACGGGGTGCTCTGCGGGGGAATGATCGAGCAGGTGCAGCGCCCCGCCCCGCACCAGCGCGGGCGCCGTCACCATCTCTGTATAAAGCAGCGTCTGGCGACTCAGGTGCCGGTGCAGACTGCGGCAATGCCGATCGGTCCAATCCATCATGGGCGCACAAGATAGTCTCACTGCCTCGGTGGCTGCGTTTTTTGGCATTCAGCGTTCTCCTCGTGTGCGCCCTCTAACGGAACGGACCCGCTGTGCACACCATACGCACACGGCGTCTGTCCTGCCACCCCACCCCGCGCAAAGACAGGAAGACGGCGGCGTTTGGGTTGGGTTGGGTTGACTCGAAAAAGGGGGCATTGCTGAACCCTTCAGCTTCAACAAATGTTGTAATGTGGGGAATGATCGACTATCGTTTTGGCATGCCCAGACTCTCGATCGACATCTCGCCGGAAGACCACCAGAAGCTCAAGGCCATCGCTGCTCTCAAAGGGCAGAGCATCAAGGACTATGTCTTGGGTCGGGCGCTTGGCGACACCCCTTCCGTTGCCGGGATGAGCGAGGACCAGGCTTTCATGGCGTTGGCCAACTTCCTGGAGCCTAGGATCGAGCAGGCGCGGCGCGGACAGCTTTCCAGAAAGTCCGTTGAGGAAATTCGGCGCGAAGAACGCAAGCGTGCTGGGGTCTGACCCGATCCATGCCCGGCTATCAGATCACCCTTGCCGAGGAGGAAGATCTTCGGGGCATCTGGCGGTATACGCTCGATACCTGGGGTCCCGATCAAGCTGACAATTACCTCGATCAGATCGAGGACTGCCTCGACGCTATCGGTGTCGGTCGGGTGCGCTCACAATCATTCCACAGATTGCCCGACGGGGTTTGCCTCCACCGGTGCCAGCGTCACTACATCTTCTGGATAGTCATCGACCGCCCAATCATCATCGCGGTCCTGCACGAGAAGATGGATGTCGTGCAGAGGCTGGCAGACTGGATCTGATGGCCTGACTTAGTGCTTATGTTCCAGAGCCCAGCTATTCTTGCCCGTGTGGAGGCAAGTTGCCAAAAATGGTTGATTTGAACTGACTTCGTCAAACCATGAAACAGGGTGCAGCGATCTTACTGGACAAGAGAATATCATCGAACGGCCGGCGTTCCGATTTTTTGCATGTCGCACGCACGGAACGCACAGCTCCGGATACAGCGATAGGTGCAGAATACGATAAACGAACGATTAACTAGGGATTAACTGCATTGCGGCAACCTATCGAGGTTTTGAAAAACTGGCCTGAGGATCACCATTTACGAATTTCGCGGCGCAACGCTTCAAGAGGCCATTCACCAGGCGCTCCGATATCCGGCGTTGTCGACAAAGAAGCTGGCCAAGGTGGCGGCGAAATTCGACTTCACCGCCCGCATGCGCATGGGAAGCGTTCTGTTTGTAGGTGAAGGCAATCTGAGCTTTGCTCTGACGATGTCGCGCAAGCCGCGCGCTCCAACCTACTCGATCCTCGCGACAGTGTACGAGGCAGAGGAAGATCTGACGGACACCGCCTACGACAATGCGCGCCAGCTTCTGAAGCTAGGATGCAGCATCAAGACCCGCGTGGACGCGACACGGCTGACTGATGCCATAGGGAAACGCCAGTTCCGAACGATCATCTTCCAGTTTCCAAACGTGGCCTCTCGTGATCCACGCTACGGACAAAACCCAAATCATGTCTTGGTGACCCAGTTTCTCAAGAGCGCTCGGAACCACCTGAAACCGGGCGGCCTGGTCGTCATCTCGACAGTGGACAGCCCGTTTTACGAGGGCGCGTTCAAGATGGACGAGGCGGCGCGGAAGGCCGGGTTTGCGGCTCCGGCGATCTTCAGTTTCGACCCCGAAGACTACCCGGGATATACCCACCAGAACACGGACAACGAGGAGTCTGCCACCGATGGCCACACCGCCTTCGCAACCTTCGTTTTTTCCGGATGAGTGGCCGGACGGGCTGACCTATCTGGCAAATTTCATCCACGAGGATGAGGCCAAAAGGCTCGTCCGTGAGATCGACGCAGCCCCCTGGCGTCGCGATCTGAAGCGGCGGGTGCAGCATTACGGCTATCGTTACGACTACAAAGCACGGCAAGCCCGGCGGGAAGACTATCTTGGGTCCCTGCCTGACCTGTTTCAGCACCTGGCGGAACGGTTGACCTCTGAAGGCCAATTTCAAGCCGTTCCGGATCAGGTCATCATCAATGAGTATCAGCCAGGACAGGGCATCTCTGCCCATATCGACTGCCTACCCTGCTTTGGGGAGACGATAGCATCCCTGAGCTTGCTCTCGGCATGCGTGATGCGGTTTGCCTCGCAGAAGTCTGCCCGGAAAATGGATCTTCTGCTCCAGCCCGACAGCCTTTTGGTTATGGCTGGTGAAGCCCGCCATGAGTGGACCCATGCTATTGCGGCCAGAAAGACGGATATTGTCGAAGGCCAGAAAGACGGATATTGTCGAAGGCCAGAAGTCCCAACGAACGCGACGCATTTCGCTGACATTTCGGCAGATGAAATTCGAGAACTGAGTTTCGCCGTTTCGAACATGACGAACCGAAGAAAACGCGACGCAGCACGATATTGCGCGATCAAAACATGAACATGTGCTGCACACTTATCCACCCAAACCATTGAAATATATGTTTAATCCCCACCATCCATCATCGGGGCAACGGCTAGTCTATGTGATTGATTTTCCGTCATTTCCTAAGCATTTTTTCACAGTGACAACGGCGGATCTGGCGGACGCTGACCTCCGGCGCAGGATCGCTGGGCTTGCTCCTCGGGGGGCCCTGTCACACACGCGGCCCCACGTAAAGGCGGCTCATGCGAGAGAGAGCGTGTTGCGGCGCGGCGAGGCCCATCCCGGGGCTGCCGATCCGAGACTGCGGTCGATCACGGGGCAACGCCGGGATGTGCGTTCGGCGCGCGCCTGCTGAGCTATGGCGGTTTCGTTGATCTTGACATAGCCGATAACGGCGCAGGAGGCAAACCGCCGTGCTGTCGCCCTGATGGGGAACGATATCTTCACGCAGGCCACCTCTGCGTGCTATACAAAATTGTTGCATTTCAGCGGGCTTTAACTTGGAGGACGCATGAGTATTGAATTCTGGAAGCGTGCGGGCAGGACTTTTTTCGCCGCCGCACTCGCGGGCCATCTGGTGCTGGCGCTCGCCATACCGGCGGATGCGCAGGGACGCGCCGCGCCGGTGACTGGTCCCGATGTTACAACCATCGGTGGCATCTCCCCCGGTGCCCGCGTGAATGTCCGCAGCGGCCCCTCCAGCCTGTTCGCCCCGGTCGGCACGCTCAGCTATGGCACAAGGGTGCGCATGGGGGTCTGTCTTGGCAGCGGAACCGGACGCTGGTGCCAGATCGAGGCCTATGACAGCAACGTCAAGGGCTTTGTCTCGGCCCGGTTTCTCGTCCGGGGCGGCGAGACCTCGCAGGGTGGCGGCGACGCGCTCGATGGCGGGCCAGATTATTGGGCGGTGCGTGGTCTGCCTGCGGGGGACCGGCTCAACGTCCGACGCGACCCTGCGGCGAACTCACCTGCCCTCGCCACGCTCAGCGAGGGTGAGGTCGTGCAGAATCTGGGCTGCCGGATGACTGGCAATGCGCGCTGGTGCCGGATCCGTTCGATCACGGGCATCAACGTGACCGGTTGGGTTGCCGGACGCTACCTGCGCGAATCGGCGGCGCCCGGCCGACCGCCGAGTGGCGGCTCTGGCGCAAGCGAGCCCGAATTCTACGTCGTCGGCGGTCTTCCGGCGGGTCAGAAACTGGGCCTCAGAGCCAAGCCTTCGGGCGATGCCTCGGTGATTGCCGAGCTTGGCTCGGGGACGCGGCTTGAGAATCTTGGCTGCGAGCAGCGCGGCCAGACGCTCTGGTGCCGGGTGCGCACAATCGGCAGCATCTCGGCCACCGGCTGGGTCAACGGGCGATATCTCCGCGATGGCTGATGCGCCGGGCCGAGCCTGAGGCTGAGCCTGAATCGCTCAGCCTGATCTGACCGCCGTATCCATCTGTTCGAGAAGCGCAAGCAGCCCCTTGAGCAGCGCCGTCGGATCGGGCGGACATCCGGGAATGTGCAGATCGACCGGCACAATCGCCGCCACGCCGCCGGCGACGGCATAGCTTGCGGCGAAGCAGCCGCCATCCTTGGCGCAATCGCCGATCGCGATCACCCATTTCGGTTCCGGCATGGCATCATAGGTGCGGCGCAGGGCCTCGGCCATGTTGTGCGTCACCGGACCGGTAACGGTCAGCACGTCGGCATGGCGGGGCGATGCGACAAAGTGCAAACCGAAGCGTTCGAGATCATAGAACGGGTTGGACAGCGCCTGAAGTTCAAGTTCGCAGCCGTTGCAGGATCCGGCATCGACATGGCGGATCGACAGGCTCCGGCCCAGTTTTGCCCGCACGACGCCGGCGAGGGTCTCAGCCAGTTCGTGCCGTGACGCGGCCTCGGGCTGCGGCGCGCTTTCGGTCAGCGGGCGGCGGACCAGGCCTTGGATAAGAAACCGTCGCATGGTGCCCCCGTCTAGAGATCGTGCCCGGAATACGAGCAGTTGAAGGATTTGTTGCAGAGTGGGAAATCAGCGATGATGTTGCCCTCGATCGCCGCCTCAAGAAGCGGCCACTGGAACCACGAAGGATCGCGCATATGGCAGCGCCTGATCCGGCCCTCGGCGTCAAGGGCGAGCCAGCAGAGAACATCGCCGCGGAACCCCTCGACAAGGCCGAGCCCCTCACGGGGGGCACCGGGAAAGCCTGGATCGGCAAACACCGGCCCCTGCGACAGAGCATTCAGCATCTGGGTGATCAGGGAACAGCATTGTTCGACCTCGCGAATGCGGAGCCAGATGCGGGCGTTCACGTCACCCTCCACACGCACCGGAACATCAAGGCGCAGCATGTCGTAGGGCGCATAGCGAAGGTCGCGGCGGGTGTCGAAGTTGCGCCCCGATGCCCGTCCGACATAGCCTCCCGCGCCGAAAGCCTGCACGAGGTCGGCACTGACGCGGCCGGTGCTGACGGTCCGGTCGAGGATCGAGGCGGTGGCGTCATAGAGATCGACGATCGCCGGAAAGCGGTCACGTATCTCCTGGATCAGGCTCCGGATCGCTGCCTCGCCCTGGGCATCGAGATCCCCGCTCACCCCGCCCGGCACGATCCGGTCACGCATGAAGCGATGCCCAAAGGCAGTCTTGGCCGCGCGCAGCACCGTCTCGCGCAGGATGCTCGTCTGTGCCAGCATCATCGCAAAGGCGGCATCGTTGCAGATTCCGCCAATGTCACCGAGGTGATTGGCGAGCCGTTCAAGTTCTGCCATCAGCCCGCGCAAGCCGAAGGCGCGCTCCGGGACCGTGAGCGAAAGTGCTGCCTCGGCCGCCTGTGCAAAAGCCCAGGCGTAGGCCACCGTGCTGTCGCCCGATATGCGCCCGGCAATTTCGGCCCCGCGGGCCAGTTCCGCACCCGCCATCAGCCCATCAATCCCCTTGTGGACATAGCCAAGACGCTCTTCCAGCCTGACCACGGTCTCACCCTGGGCGGTAAATCGGAAATGCCCCGGTTCGATGATCCCGGCATGAACCGGACCGACCGGAACCACGTGCAGGCTCTCGCCCTGCACAGGCAGGAAGGGATAGGGTGGCCGATCCGAAGGCACAGCAGCAGCGTCCCCGAGCGGATGGGCGATGCCCCAGCGGCCATGATCGAGCCAGGGACGGGTATCAATGGCCCCACGCGGCGTCAGGCCGTAAAGATCGGTCATCGCACGCTCCAGCCGTTGCGCGGCGGCGTGATGCGCGCCGACCGACGGAAAACCACCGCCATGCGCCTCGATTCGCACCACCGCGACGCGGTGTGCGGGAGCGTCGAGAAGCGCCATCAGGGCAGCCCCCCCTGCCTCGGCCCAGAGACTGAGGAGGGTCACGCGACCCGCCGCCAAAGCGCTCGTCAGGCCGATCCAGCGCGTCGCATCGACCGTTGTCGTGGCAATCGGTGCCGAGCGGAAATGCCGCGATCGTGTCCAGGCAAGGTCAGAAAGATCTGTCATGCGCCCTCATCCCAGGATTGCCGCGACGGTCTGGAACCACTCCACCATCGGTGTCGGCATGGCCAGGCCAATCAGATAAACCAGCGCGAGATGCAGCCAGAGCGGCACCAGCGAGCCGGTCATCGGGTGATCCTCGCCAGTGGGCGTGCCAAAGGCTATTCCGGTCAACCTCAGAAGAAGCGCCCCGAAGGCCAGCAGCAAGCCGAAAACAAGGATCAGCGCAAGCACCGGCATCCGCGAAAAACTGGTGGTGACAACAAGAAACTCACTCATGAACACGCCAGAGGGCGGCATCCCCGCGATTGACAGCACCGCCAGCACCAGCCCCCAGCCAAGCGCCGGGTGGCTTTGGGTAAGTCCGGTAATCCGGTCGAGTTTCTGCGTGCCCTTGATCTGCGTTACGTTGCCCACGGCAAAGAAGATGGCGGATTTGGTGAGGCTGTGCATGACCATGTGCAAAAGCCCCGCGAAGTTGGCAAGCGGCCCGCCCATTCCGAAGGCGAACACGATGATACCCATGTGTTCAATCGAGGAATAGGCAAAGAGGCGTTTGATGTCACGGCGGCGATAGAGCATGGACGCGGCAAAAACGAGCGACAGAAGCCCCAGACCGATCATCAGCGGCCCCGGCGCCAAGGCGGCGGCGTTTGCGGCGATCAGCAGCTTGAAGCGCAGGAGCGCATAGAGCGCCACGTTCAGCAACAGCCCCGAGAGCACCGCCGAAATCGGTGTTGGCCCCTCGGCATGGGCATCAGGTAGCCAGGCGTGAAACGGCGCAAGCCCGACCTTGGTGCCATAGCCCACCAGCAGGAACACGAAGGCCACGTTCAGCATCGCCGGATCGAAGCGGTCGGCGGCACCGATGAGGTTGGTCCAGACCATCGCGGGCATCCCTTCGCCCAGAACCGGCTGCGCGGCGACATAGACCAAAATCGTCCCGAAGAGCGCCAGCGCGATGCCGACCGAGCCGAGGATGAAGTATTTCCACGCCGCCTCGAGCGCCTCGTGTGTGCGGTAGAGGCCGACCATCAAGACCGTGGTCAACGTGGCCAGTTCGATCGCCACCCACATCAGGCCGATATTGTTCGATACCAGAGCCAGATTCATGCCGAACATCATGAGCTGATACATGGCGTGATAGAAGCGCAGGTTGGCGGGCGTCACCCGGCCAGTCTCGATCTCATGGCCGATATAGCTGGCCGAGAAGAAGGCCGCGGTGAAGCCCACGAAGGTGTTGAGCACGATAAAGACGATGTTGAGGTCGTCCACATGCAGGTAAATTCCGGCCTCCGGTCGCTCAAGCACCAGAAGCGAAGCGGCCGAGAGAAGGGTCAGAAAGGAGGTGGCGACGTTGATCCAGGCGCTTGTCCGGTAGTCGGGGAGCAGCGCCAGCAGGAACGCCGCGCTGACCGGCAGGAGCAGAACCGCAAAGAGCGCGTTTGCGCCGATCATTGCCGCTCTCCCCGGAAATCGTCCAGCGCCTCAAGATCGACGGAATCGAACCGTTCGCGGATCCGGAACAAAAAGACCCCGATCACGATCATCGCGATCAGAACCGAGAACGCGACGCTGATCTCGACCACCAGCGGCATCCCCTGCGCGCCGGCAGCAGCCAGGATCAGCCCGTTTTCCAAAGACATGAAGCCCACCACCTGTGTCACCGCAGTGCGCCGCGTGACCATCATCAGCATCCCCAAGAGGATCACCGACAACGCGAAGGCCAGATCCTCGCGCGCGATCGCATTTTCCGCAGATTGGGTCAGTTGCAGCATCAAGAGGATTGACAGGGCCACCAGCCCCATGCCGGCCAACATCGTCGGAACGACGCCTGTCACGGTCTCTACCTCGCGGTCAATGCCGAGCCGCCTGACGATCCGATGCAGCGCCCAAGGGACGATGATCCCCTTGAACACCAACGCGATGGCCGCTGAGGCATAGAGATGATGCGCCCCCTGGATATAGGCCTGCCAGGCCACGGCCAGAGAAAGCAATACCGCCTGTAGGGCAAACGTGTTCAAGAGCGCGTAGAGACGATCCTGATAGATCATCATGAAGCTGACCAGAACGAGACTTCCGGCCAGAAGATGCGCGATGTCGAAGGCGTAGCCCTGCATTGTCAGAGGCTCCTCGAAACGAAAAGAAGCAAGGTCCCGAGCAGCCCCAGCATCAGCGCCACGCCGAGGAAATCCGGCACCCGAAAGACCCGCATCTTGGCGATCGAGGTCTCGAACACGGCGAGCAGAAAGCCAAGCGCAACAAGTTTTGCAAGAAAGAGGAGGAGCCCGGCAATGAGCCCATCCAGCCCGGCGTTGGCCGGGGCAATTCCCCACGGCACGAACACGCAGCCGATCAGCGCAACGTAGAGCAGGAGCTTGAGCGACGCCGCCAGTTCGATCATCGCCAGATGCCGGCCGGAATATTCCAGCACCATCGCCTCGTGCACCATGGTGAGTTCGAGATGGGTTGCCGGGTTGTCCACCGGGATGCGCGCATTCTCGGCGATGGCGACGATGGTCAGCGCGATCAACGCCATGCCCATCGACACCCGGATACCGACATCCCCCGAGGCCATGAAAGCGACCACGTTCGAGAGTTCTGTCGATCCGGCGACCAGTGCGACGCTGAAGGCGACCAGCAGCATTGCCGGTTCGGCAAGCGTACCGATCATCATCTCGCGCGATGATCCGATGCCACCAAAGCTGGTGCCGACATCCATGCCGGCGAGGGCGATAAAGAACCGGGCGCTGCCCAGAAGGGCGACGATGGCGATCAGGTCGGCGGTCCAGCTGAAATGCAGGCCGATGGCAAACGTCGGGACCAGCGCAGCGGCGACCCAGGTTGCCGCGAAGATCATGTAGGGAGAGACCCGGAACAGCCAAGAGGCGTTCTCGGCCAGCACCACCTCCTTGCGCATCAGCCTTGCAAGATCGCGGTAAGGCTGAAGCACCGACGCCCCACGACGCCGGGTGAGCCGTGCCTTGATCTTGCGCACCAGCCCGGTCAGGCCCGGTGCGAGCGTCAGCACCACCAGCATTTGCAGCGCCTGAAGGACAATGTTTTCGATCAGTTCCATATCGTCAACCCTGTGAGCAGCAGGATCAGGGATCCGAACACCAGCGTCAGGTAGCGCCGGATCGTCAGAAACTGGAGCGCGTTGAGCCTTGTTGTGGCGTAGAACACGGCGGCGATCATCGGCTGATAGCAAAAGCGCCACGCCATGTCTTCCGTCTGCACGCCGTGTCGCGCGGCGGACATGTCTCCGGGCGGCGGCATTGTCACCGTCTCGCGCGCGCCCAGAAGCGGTGCCATCACGCGGCGGATCGGCTGAGCAAAGCTGCCAGCGCCATATTGCGTGACCGGATCTGCATTCGGAAAGCCGCAGTCCCATGCCGGCGCGCGCCTGAGCCGCCGCGAGGCGAGCCGGTGCACCAGCCAGGCGACCGCCCCACCCGAGATTGCGACGAACACCATGACGAGAAAGCCGCTGTAGCTGCTACGGACCTCGGCCACCGGGATCAGCGTAAACCAGGAATTGCCGCCCTGCACCGGCACCCGCGCGCCAACCGCAAGGTCCACGGCTGGTGCCATAAGGTCGATCAGGAAGCCCGGCAGGATCCCGGCGAGAACGCAAAGAAGCGCAAGCCCGCCCATCGCCGCGAGCGACCAGCGGTCGGTCTCAACCGCGTCCCGCGCCACATCGCTGCGCGGACGCCCAAGGAAGATCACGCCGAAGAAACGCACGAAACAGGCGGCCGCAAGGGCCGCTGCGAGGGCGAGAAGGCCGCCAACGGCAGGAACCAGAAATTGCAGACCGGGTTGCGGCAGCTTGGGGCTTTGCAGCACGGCCTGAAACAGAAGCCATTCCGAAACGAAGCCGTTCAGCGGCGGCAGCGCCGTGATCGCCATGACTCCGATCAGGGCCAGAAAGGCGGTTTTCGGCATCCGGTGGATCAACCCGCCGAGCTCGTCGAGATCGCGCCGCCCGGTCGCGTTCAAGACCGCCCCCGCGACCATGAAGAGAAGGCTCTTGAACAGCATGTGATTCATCGCATGCAAGAGACCCGCCGTCAGGGCGAGCGCCGCCAGAACCGGCATGTCGCTTGACCGGAAGGCCAGTGCCAGACCGAGCGCCGTGAAGATCACGCCGATGTTCTCGATCGTCGAAAAGGCCAGAATCCGCTTGCCGTCTCCATCCACATTGGCAAAGAGAATACCCATCACGGCCGTCAGCGCGCCGACCACGATCACAGGCACGCTCATCGACCAGTGGACAGGCCCGAGAAGATCGAAGGCCACGCGCATGAAGCCATAGACCGCGACCTTGGTCATCACGCCACTCATCAACGCCGAGACATGGCTTGGTGCCGCCGGGTGGGCGACCGGAAGCCAGACATGCAAAGGCACAAGTCCGGCCTTTGACCCCGCACCCAGCATCATCAGCGCCAGCACCAGCGCTGCCAGTGCCGGACTGTGCTTGGCCGCGCGGATTGCCGCAAAGTCATAGCCGCCACCGGAGCCCGCCAAGAGGCCAAAGGCCAAAAGCAGCAGCATCGTCCCGAGGCCCGCCATCACCAGGTAGAGATAGCCCGCCTTGCGGGTCTCATCGGCGCGATGGTTGGTCAGGACCAGCGCCCAGGACAACAGCGACATGATTTCCCAGGACAGCAGAAAGGTGAAGGCATCGCCCGCGAGCAGCACCAGCACCATCGCCCCCAGAAAGCCGGGATAGAAGGGCAGCACCCGGTGCGGTTCGTGCTCGTGTCGGCCGTAGCCGATCGCATAGGCGCTGGCGGCAGCCCCGCCGACCCCGAGCAACGTCACAAACACGGCCGAAAGCGCGTCAAGATGGAGATGCGAACCAAGCCAGGGCAAGCCGATGGGAATGCGCATCCCGGAAGCATCAGCATGGGTGAGCAATGTTCCTGCGCCAACCAGCACCAGAGCAAGGCAGAGAAGCGCGCTCGACCCGTAGATCGCGACCGAGGCCATCGAGAGGCCGCGCATGGCTGTGGCGGCAAGCGACAGCGCGAGCAGACAGAGCGCGATGGTGACGGCAAACCCGATCATTCGGAACCTCGCGCGGCTTCTGCCGACAGATCATCTGGCCGATCGACTTCGCTGTGCCGAAGGCGCGCGCCGCGTCCGCCGCCAGAGCTTGTCGCCCCGTCTGCGATCAGGTCCACGCCTGCCGATTCTATCGCGGCAACGACGCGGGTCAAGCTATCGACCACGCCCCCAACCACACTGTCGTTTGCTTCCATCCGCTGGATCGTTGGCACCGAAAGCCCCGCCATCCGGGCCAGGGTCTTTTGGTCAATCCTGAGGAGGGCACGCGCCGCCCTGATCTGTAGGCCAGTGATCATCGGAGTTGCCTTAAATCCCGCAAAGTCGATATTTGAAATATCAAGACTGAGACAATATAATTCGCCTTCGGAGGATTCTTCAAGGGCCTCTTGAGCCAGGTGTTGCATCTTTTCCAGCGGTTCGGCAGTCAGGGAGTGGTCAGAGGTGCACAGGTCTTGCTTGCGGCATGTTTTGGCCAGAGGCGGGCCCTTGGCGGACGCTGAGCCGGGTCGGCAAAGCGGTGGTTCGCAACGCTGGCGACAGCCCTTGCCAGTGATTGCCTTGGGCGCTGGAGAGAGTGGCCGAAACCCGTCTGGATCGCGCGGCAAGTGGCTAATCCTCTCGACTTCGGGGTAATGACATGGACTGCGGTGGCGGAACGACATGACTGATCTGAGAGCATTGGCACAGTTTCTTCAAGACCTTGAATCGGCGGATTTCATCCCCGGTGAAATCAGCGAACCGGTTTTGCGGCCTGACGGCATCTACACCCTGCCTTACGCGCGGCTCAGCGCCGTCGCTGATGCCTTGGTTAAGGCGGCGTATGCGCAGGGCTGGGTGCGCTCTGATTTCAACTGGCCGGAATGGGCTGGCACGCAAGCCGCAACGCGACTTCGAGAAGATGCAGAGGCGCTGTCCGAGGCCTCCGCCGACGACCTGAGCCGGTTGCTGAGCGTGTGCATCCGCAGGGATCGGTTCTGCGAAGGGGCCTTGTTGGAGGACTTTGAGAGCGGTCTCATCCTGCGTATCGTGCGGCGGGCCGCAGCGCTGCTGGCTGATGAGCCATCGCCGTGAGGATCAACCGAGAGGTGGGCTCTGAGTGAGAGTTGGGACGTGCTTGGGGCCGTGGCCGTGGCACCGGATCCGCCGATGCGGCACGTCAGAGACCCCTGATCGCAAACTCCGGCGCACCGGTCCACACCAGGCTCCACCGCGCGCCCGGTCGGACATTCTGGACGATACCGGGATCGAAGGCGACAAAGCAGCGGCCACCTGCATGACGCACCGACGGGTAGATCAAGCCGCGATGCCCGCCGCGGCGCAGGTCGGCGGCAAGCGCCTGCCCGGCGGGATAACCTGCTTCGGGGTCGGGATCGAGCGCCGGGTTCACGGCGCCGTGCAGGTCGGGAAAGTCACCGATGAAATCCGCGAGCAATTCCACATACTGTGCCGTATGCTCGAAGCGACCGATGAAGCCCAACTCCCGCGTCCGGTGAAACCCGACTTCCTGCGCGCTTGTCAGCATGTCCCAGGCACAATACCACGCGCCCCGGTCAGCGCTGTTGAACCGGTTGCCGGTGGGCCGGGTATAAGAGAAGGCCGCGTTGATATGGCTTTGCCCGTAGAGTTTCAGATCATGCGACCGGCGGGCAAAGGCCAGTTCGCGGCGATCAAGCGCCGGGCTGCCGTCCCGCTCGGCGATCAGGCGGGCACTGGTCCTGCCTTCGAGTTCCGCAAGAATCGCCGCCTCTTGATCGGTATCGACAAGTCCCCGCAGCACGGGCGGCTTGAGATGGGTTTCAGCGATCAACCGCACCAAGGCCCGGTCGTTGATGGACGTGATCCTCACACCCCGCCCCTGAGCGCGTCAACATAGCCGCGCACCCGCAGGATCTTTGGCAAGCCGCCCGCGATCATCGTGTCAACGGGCCGTGCGCCATCGAATTCCGGCCCGCCATTCGGCAGCTTGATCCATGCCCGTGAAACCGGGGCGTCAAAATACAGTTCGAGGGACTTGTAGAGGCCGATGAGCGCGCTGAGCCGCAGCATCTGATCCTGCGAGAGATCGCCGGAAAAGCCCGGTTTTCTGGCGCGTTTCCAGGTGGATTGGGACATGTCGGCCAGCGCCGCCGCCTCGGGCAGCTTCAGCGACCAGGCCTCGGCAATCCGCGCGAAGGCCTTGAGGCCCACGGCCTGAAAGGCTGGCGCAGACTGCGCCATCACGAGGTTTTTCATGGGTCAAGCCCTTCCTTACGACACGTCAAAGGTAAGGTCATATAGAACAATTATCAAGACCATATGAACCTATCGTTGAAACTGTCGGGGCGCGGTCCCGCCTGCGGCGGGCAGGCTGCGGGTGCTGTCCCCCCGCCCTGCGCCGCACCTTGCCGGATTTTGTCCGTCGTTCAGCATTTCACCCGTTTCATGTCAGGATCGTAGAGCGGGCCAAGCTGAACAGCACAGGGCACGCGCGTTGTGGCGACTTCCAGCTCGTAGTCACCGCTCAGGACATGATCGACGCCGATCACCTCGTCGGAACGGACATAGCCATAGCCGATCGACCGGTTGACGGTATAGCCGAAACCGCCGCTGCTGAGCCAGCCGACGCGCGCGCCGTTGCGATAGATGGTCTCGCGCCCCGACAACACGATGTCCGGGTCGGTGGTAAAACAGGCCAGATGCTTCTTCACGCCGGTGTCACGCTGGCGCTCGGCCGCCTTGCGCCCCTTGAAGTCGATGGCGGTCCTGAGCTTGACCGCCCAGGCCAGCCCGGCCTCGGCGGGGGTGTGATCGGATCCGATATCGGCCCCCCAGGCGCGATAGCCCTTTTCAAGGCGCAGGCTCTCGATGGCGCGGTAGCCTGCATCGCGCAGGCCAAAGACGGCGCCAGCGTCCATCAGCGTATCATAGACGGTTGTGGCATATTCGACCGGCAGGTGCAGTTCCCAGCCCAGTTCCCCGACATAGGTGACGCGCAGCGCCCGCACCGGACATCCGGCAATGCCGATGATCCTGGCTGTGCCAAATTTGAACCCATCGTTCGAGACGTCGCTGGTGGTGAGCTTTTCCAGAATATCGCGGGCGCGCGGCCCCATCAGCGACAGGACCGAATAGGCCGAGGTCACATCGACCAGTTGCGCGTTCATCCGCTGCGGGATGTTGCGCGCAATCCAGTCGAAATCATGCGTCGCAAAGCCGGTGCCGGTGACGATGTAATATTCATCCCGCGCGACCCGGACGGCGGTCAGGTCGCATTCGATTCCGCCACGGTCGTTCAGCATCTGCGTATAGACCAGCGACCCCACTGGCCTTTGCACATCATTGGCGGCGATCCAGCTCAGCGCGGCCTCGGCATCGGGGCCCTTGAGCGTGAACTTGGCAAAGGAGGTCTGGTCAAAGAGCACCGCGGCCTCACGGCAAGTCCTGTGTTCTTGCCCAACGGTTTCGAACCAGTTCTGACGGCCGAAGCTGTAGATGTCGCGCGCCTCCATCCCGTCGGGGGCAAACCAGTTCGGACGCTCCCAGCCCAGCTTTTCGCCAAAACAGGCGCCCTTGGCGCGCAACCTGTCATAGAGCGGCGACTTGCGGCAGGGACGACCGCTGCTGTGTTCCTCGAACGGCCATGCCATCGTGTAATGCTTGCCATAGGCCTCAACGGTGCGGGTGCGCACCCAGTCGGTATCGAAATGCGGCCGACCAAAGCGGCGGATATCCACCGGCCAGAGATCAAACGGCGGCTCGCCCTTGGCAATCCATTCGGCCAGCGCCATGCCCGCACCGCCCCCGGAGGCGATGCCAAAGGCGTTGAAGCCCGCGCCGACGAACAGGTTCCTGAGTTCCGGCGCCTCGCCCAGAATGAAGTTGCCATCGGGCGTAAAGCTCTCGGGCCCGTTTACAAGCTGCTTGATCCCGGCGGTCTGAAGGGCCGGAACGCGGCCCAGCGCCAGTTCGACGATCGGCTCGAAATGATCGAAATCGGAGTCGAGCAAGGTGTAGTGGAACCCCTCTGGAATGCCGTTCACCGCCCAGGGAATCGGGTTCGGCTCATAGCCGCCCATCACCAGACCGCCTACCTCTTCCTTGTAATAGGTCAGGCGGTCCGGATCGCGCAGGGTCGGCAGGTTCGAGGGCACACCCGCGATCCGTTCGGTGATCATGTATTGGTGCTGCATCGACACCAGCGGCACGTTGACGCCCACGCTGGCGGCAAGGGCGCGGGTCCACTGACCGGCGCAGAGGATGACCTTTTCGCAGTCGATCGGTCCCTTGTCGGTCATCACCCCCTTGATGACCCCGTCTTCGAGCCTGATCCCTGTCACCTTGGTGTCCTCGATGATCGTCGCTCCGGCCTGTCTTGCGCCCTTGGCCAGCGAGAGCGTGATATCGGAGGGGTTGGCCTGACCGTCGGTTGGCAGAAAGGCGGCGCCCACCACGTCCTCGACGGTCATCAGCGGCCAGAGATCGCGCGCCTCTGACGGCGTCAGCAATTCCATCTCGAGCCCGAAGGACCGTGCGGTGGTGGCCTGACGACGAACCTCGGTCCAGCGTTCCTGATTGCACGCGAGCCGCAGCCCGCCATTCATCTTCCAGCCGGTCGCCTGCCCGGTTTCCTGCTCAAGCCGGTTGTAGAGATCGACCGAATAGCCAAGCAACTGGGTGATATTGGCATTCGAGCGCAATTGTCCCACCAGCCCCGCGGCGTGGAACGTCGTGCCCGAGGTCAGCTTCTTGCGCTCGAGCAGGACCACATCCGTCCAGCCCATCCGGGCCAGATGATAGGCGGTCGAGCAACCAATGATGCCGCCGCCGATGATGACGGCCCGAGCGCTTTGCGGAATGGTGGTCATGGTCTTCCTCACATTGACTGAAAATCGGCAAGCGCAGCCTTGAAGCGCGAAAGGTTCTTTTCCGTGTACTGGCGGTAATCAAAGTCGATTGCCGAGTGGATTTCCGACACCATGCTCCACATCGTCTCGCGCAGGAGAGAGGCGCATTTCATGGCGTGATACTGATGATCGAGCTGATCGGTCAGGGGGCTTTCGAAGTAGTTCTCCAGAAGCCAGCGTTCCTGTGCCGGGCCGAGGTCGTTGTTCGAGGCCAGCCCCGCCAGATCGAACAGCGGCGCGTTGAAGCCGCCATATTCCCAGTCCAGCAGCCAGAGCCGCGTGCCGTCATCGAGAAAATTTGCCGCCAGCAGATCGTTATGGCCGAGAACGATCCGAACCGGGCCGACCGCCGCCTCCAGATACTCGGCGATGCGCAGAAGATCGTCCAGCCTGGGCACATGGGCCGAGTTCGCCTCACGCAGCGTCGCCGCATAGTCACGCAGCACATGGAACACCCAGAAGCTCAGCACCGGGCCGCGCAGCTGGGCCATGGCATCGACATGGCAGCGCTTGAGCAGCGGCACGATGCGCCCGAGCATCTGATCCTGCCGCACGGCGGCCTCGTCGAGCGGCGTGCCATCGATATAGTCGAGCACCAGAATGCCCGGTTCGGCATGGACGATGCCCGGGGCGATACCCGCAGCCTGCGCCGCCCGGTGCACCCTCTGTTCGTTCGAGCGCAGGATCTGGTGCAAGAGGATATCCTCGCCCACCCGCACCACATAGCGTTTGCCCCGATCCATGAGGGAGACGTTGAAATTGGTGATGCCGCCGCCCAGCAGGGTGGCCTGCTCCGGCGCAGACCAGATCGAGAGCGAACAGGCCCGGTCAAGCGCGTCTTGTGCAGCGGTCGTCATCCGTCAAGCCCCATGTTGCGCCGGGCCCGTCTGGTCGTCGCGGTCAGGATACGATCGGCGATGATGGCGATGAAGGCGACCGCCAGACCCGCCACGATGCCCTGCCCCGTATTGGCCTTGGTCAGCGCGATATAGACCTCCTGACCGAGATCGCGGGTGCCCACGAGCGCGGTGATCACCAGCATCGACAGCGCCAGCATGATCGTCTGGTTGAGACCGAGCAGCAGTTCAGGGAAGGCCATCGGCAGCCGGATCCGCCAGAGCAGTTGCCGCGGTGTGCAGCCCGATACCATCCCCGCCTCGATCAGTTGCGGATTGACATTGCGGATGCCATGCGCGGCATAGCGCACGGCGGGCGCCATGGCATAGAGCACCACCGCGATCATCGCCGAGAAATCGCCCACCCGGAACAGCATCACCACCGGGATCAGATAGACGAAGCTGGGCAGGGTCTGAAGCGTGTCGATCAGCGAGCCGATCACCCGGTTGGCGGTGTCGTTGCGCGCGGCCAGGATCCCCATCGGGATGCCGATGGCAGAGGCCACCAGAACCGAGGTGCCACAGAGATAGAGCGTGATCATCGCCTTGTCCCACAGACCCACCGCCGCGATCAACGCGGTGAGACTGCCCGCCAGGGCCGCCAGCCCGATGCCGCCGACGCGCCAGCCGATCAGCGTGACGAGCATAATGCCCCAGGCCCAGGGGATGCCGGTAAAGAAGCGTTTCACCGGCAAGAGCAGATAGGTGAGGAAGGCGGTCTTGATCGCCTCGAAGGTATCAAAGAAATGGACGTTGATGTAGCCGATCACATCCGACCAGAAGGTGCCGGTCGAGAGCGCGGCGGCCTCGGGAAAGGACTGGATGCCGGGCACCTGCGACGAGAGCAGATAGGTGACGACGGTGACGATCAGGACGGTTGCACTCCACGGATGGCGCTGCACGATGTTGAGGTTGGGGTCCAGCCTGTAATCCCCGGCGACACGGGTCGCAAAGGCTTGACTCAGCCGGTCGAGCGCGATCGCCATGACCACGATGGCGACGCCGGCCTCGATCCCGCCGCCGATGTCGAGTCGCCGCAGCGCGCTCAGAACGTCGAACCCAAGCCCGCCCGCGCCGATCATCGAGGCGATGATGACCATGTTCAGCGTCAGCATGATGACCTGGTTCACCCCCACCATGAGCGTCGGGGCCGCCGTGGGAATGAGCACCTTCCACATCAGCTGTCGCCTTGTGCAACCGACCATCACCCCGACATCCCGGATTTCGTCGGAAACGCCCCTGAGGGCCACAATCGTGACCCGAACCATCGGCGGCATGGCGTAGATGATCGTCGCCACCAGAGCCGCCACCGGCCCGAAGCCAAAGAGAAACAGGATGGGCACGAGATAGGCAAAGACGGGCACGGTCTGCATGAGGTCCAGCACCGGCCGGATCAGCGCCTCGAACGCCGGGGCGCGATAGGCCAGAACCCCGAGAAGAAGGCCTCCCACGGCCCCAAACGGGACCGCAATCAGGACCGAGGCCAGCGTGACCATGGCGCTGTCCCATTGTCCGAACACCGCGAGATAGAGAAAACAGCCACCCACCAGCGCGGCCAGCTTCCAGTCGCGCACAAAATGCCCGAAGGCCGTCACCATCACCACGATCGCGATCCAGCTCAGCGATGGCCCGATCTCCACCGCCTGATTTCCCAAACCGACTGAGAAGCCGTCGATCAGCAGATTGCGCACAAGATCATAGGGTAACTCGATCACGGAGGCGACAAAGCGCGTCACGTCGCGAAACGAAAACAGGCCGAAATGCGCGTCCTCGACCAGCCATTGCATGAAACCGCTGATCCGACGCTCTACGGGGAGTTGCCAGGCCGCGGGATATTTCACGATCCAGCGGGCCTCGAGGATCCTCGACAGGTCGAGGGCATGGCGCGACAGCAGCCATGTGGTGCCGAAGAGCAGGATCCAGAACACCCCCGACCGGCCCGGGATCAGGCGATGCAGGCGGCTCATCGCGTGATCCCTCGCCCGATCAGAACGTCGATGACCGCCTGCCGTCCGACATGGCCGACGACCTCGCCCGCCTCGGTGAGGACGCGGTAAGGCAGCGCGCTCGATTCGATCCGGTCGGCCACGGTCTCGATCCGCTCGCTCACCAGAAGATCCCCGGCTGTTGCCCCTTCCGGGACGCCCGGCGTCATCACGCTGCGCAGCGACAGCACCTTGGCGCGCGGGATATGGCGGGTGAAGTCCTCGACATAGGCGGTGGCGGGATGGAGCACCAGCTCTTCGGGCGTGGCCACTTGAACGATCGCACCGTCCTTCATCACCGCGATCCGGTCGGCGAGCCGGATGGCCTCGTCAAAGTCATGCGTGATGAACACGATCGTCTTGTGCAAGAGGCCCTGAAGCCTGAGAAATTCATCCTGCATCTCGCGCCGGATCAGCGGGTCGAGCGCCGAGAAAGGTTCGTCGAGAAACCACAGGTCGGGCTCGACCGCGAGCGAGCGGGCGATGCCGACGCGCTGCTGCTGCCCGCCCGAAAGCTGGCGGGGAAAATATGCCTCGCGCCCCTTGAGGCCGACCAGTTCGATCATCTCTCTCGCGCGCGCCTCGCGTTCTGCCTGCGGCATACCCTGGACTTCCAGCGGAAAGGCGGCATTTTGCAGGACCGTGAGATGTGGCAAGAGGGCAAAATGCTGAAACACCATGCCCATCTTCTTGCGGCGAATTGCGATCATTTCGCGGTCGGTCATCGCCAGCAGGTTCCTGCCCTCGAACAGGATTTCTCCTCCGGTGGGTTCGATCAGGCGCGACAGACACCGCACCAGCGTCGATTTGCCCGATCCCGACAGGCCCATGATGACGAAGATCTCGCCCTGCCGGATCTGCACGTTGACCGCGCGCACCGCCCCGATCAGCCCGTGCGCCGCCAGATCCTCGGCGGACAACCGGTTGCCATGGCTCTTGAAGAGATCGTCCGCACGCGCCCCATAGATCTTCCAGACCTCCCGACAGTCCAGCAGGATAGAATGTTCCATATCGTCCTCGGGTGCGGCAGCCTGGACCGCCCCGCGATCGGAACGGTTTGCGTGACGGTGGGGGAAAACGGCGGGGGGCGGCCGATGGTCGCCGCCCCGAACCCTTCAGCCGGTCAGTTGGCGATCCAGCCGGACCAGACATCCTTGTTGTCCGCCAGCCAGGCATCCGTCACCTCTTCAACGGATTTGCCATTGAGATCGACATCCGCGACCATCGCACCCATTTCCTCGTTGCTGATCGTGAAGGCCGTGATGGCCTTTGCGGCGCCGGGCCACTTTTCGGCTACGCCGGACCACGCGACCTTCCAGATCGGCCCGGTCGGCTTGCCGCAGTCATAGGCCAGTGACGGGTTGAGGCCGACAGACGGATCCTGATAGCATTCTGGCGAGTAGGGCGGAAATTTCACGAAACTACCCGCGTATTTTGTCGGTGCCCAGTGTGGTGCATAAATCCAGAGCACGATCGGGGCCTTGCGCTGATAGGCGCTTTCCAGTTCGGCGAAGAGCGCGGCATCGGTGCCCGCATGGACCACTTCGAAATCCATGTCGAGCGCCTCGACGCGCTCGTCATCAAAGCCTCCCCAAGTCACCGGCCCGCCAAGGTAACGGCCCTTTGGCGCGGTTTCCGGGGTTGCGAATTCCGCGGCGCAGGCGTTCAGCGCCTGCCAGTCCGGCAGGCCGGGGCAGACCTCCTCCATATAGGCGGGATACCACCATTCCTCGATCGCATTCATGCCGGTTTCGCCCATGTTCACGACGTTGCCGGTCGCGGTGGCCTCATCCATCGCCTCGCGGCCGGTGGTCTCCCACATCTCCATCGCCACATGCAGATCGCCGGTTTTCAGACCTGCAAATTGCGCGATGTAATCGGCCTGCACGTATTCGACGTTGTATCCGGCACTGGCCAGAACCTTGCCCATGATCGTCGTGGTCAGAAACTGGCCCGTCCAGTCATGCAGCGTCAGCTTGATCGGCTCTTGAGACTCGGCTTCGGCCAACGCTGCACCTGACAGGCCGAGCCCGACCAGAACCGCCGCGACAAAAGATCTATACCGCATTTTTTTACCCCCTGTGTTTTCGTTCCCTGTGTTTTCGTTCCCTGTGTTTTCGATTTCAGTGCTTTCGCGTCGGTCGTTCAATCATTTTCACTGTCAGTCGAATCGTCGGCCGTTTGAGAAGAAGGGTCGAACAGCTTGCGGCATTTTGCAACATAGGATTTTGGATTACCGTCATTTCATGTGGACATTTGATGGATAGTGTGGCTTTTTGCTGAAAATCCAACGGTTCCTTGTGGACTTGCACATGCATGATGACTTGAGCACCCTGCCCCCCGACGCCAGACTGCGCCCGACCTCTCACCGCGGCGCGGAAATCCTCGATCTTGTCACGCGGGCCGGCGGCACCATGCGGATTCATTCGATTGCCGAGGCGCTGGACGTGTCCGAAGAAACCGTGCGGCGCAACGTGCGGCGGCTGTCCGACGACGGGCTGGTCCACAAGGTGCATGGTGGCGTGCTGCTGCAATACGGATCGACCGAGTTGAGCTTTGCGCAGCGGATGGGAGAAAACCCGCTGGCCAAGCAACGCATCGCGGCCCATGTCGCCGGGCTGGTCAGCAATGGCAGTTCGCTGTTTCTCGACATCGGATCGACCACGGCCTTTATCGCCGAGGCCCTCAAGAACCATCAGGAACTGCTTGTCGTGACCAATTCGGTGGCCGTGGCGCACAGTCTGGCGGCCCGCAACAACAACCGGGTCTTTATGCCGGGCGGCGAGTTGCGCAGCCATGACGGTGGTATTTTCGGATCTCACGTGCTTGAATTCATTCAGGAGTTCCGCACGGATTTCGCCATTCTATCGACCGCAGCGATCAATGCGCGGCACGGGTTCATGCTCTTTGATCTGGAGGAGGCGCGGTATTCGCGCGCCATCATGACCAATGCCGCAACCCGGATCGTCGCGGCGGACACCTCCAAGTTCGGTCGCTCCGCGCCGATTGCCCTTGATGCGCCATCGGCGGTTGATCTGCTGATTACCAATGCGCGACCGCCAAAGGACATCGAGGATGCCGCCCGGATCTGGGGCACTGAAATCGTCATCGCCAGTTAGCCAGGGACCAGCGCCATGCACCGTGCCTCCGATCTGCAAAGCCGCCTCGACATCGCGCTCGACATCGCGAGGGTGGCAGGCGAGGTTGCGCTGCGCCACTTCAACAGCGCGCTGAGCATCACCCTCAAGGACGACGCGAGCCCCGTCACCATCGCGGACCAGGAGACCGAGCGCGAGATCCGCAACCGGTTGCAGAGCGTGTTCCCGCAGGACGGGATCTATGGCGAGGAATACGGTGGCGAGGGGCTCGAGCGCGACACCGTGTGGGTGATCGACCCGATCGACGGCACCCGCTCCTTTATCGCCGGGGTGCCGCTCTTTGGTCTGCTGATGGCGATGATGCGCGGGGGGGAGGCGCAGATCGGGATCTGTCGCCTGCCGGCGCTGGATCAGGTCTATGCCGCCGCGAGGGGCTGCGGCGCAACGCTCAATGGTCGGCGCATTTCGGCATCCGGCCAGACCGAACTGAGCCGGGCCATGCTGTTCATCAATGAAGGCGAAAAGATCTATGCCAGCCATCCGCGTGTCTTTGACCGGCTTCTCAGCGCGGGGGGCTTGAGACGCCTGTCCTACGATTGCCAGCCGCATGCCCTGGTCGCGGCGGGACAGGTCGATGCGGTGGTGGATTGCGGGCTCAAACCCTATGACTATCTGCCGATGGTGGCCATCGTGCAGGAGGCGGGCGGCGTGATAACCGACTGGACCGGCGCGGCGCTGGATTTCGGATCTGACGGGCGCGTCGTCACCGCCGCCACACCGGAGCTTCATGCCGCGCTTCTGGAACTGCTCGGCTGAATGGCTTCAGCGCCTGCGCCTGGGCGCTGTTCACAACCGCCGGTTCCCCACCCTCAACAGCGAAAGGCCCCACCATCGGCGGGGCCCTTTATACCGTCTGAACAGGGGCTCAGTCGTCCGTGTGTTCGATCGTATCAACCAATGTATCGAACACTTTAGCGTCGCTCGCACCCTCGGTCATGATCGGTGCAGCGAGGGCCGCAGCAGCAGCGGCCTCGTCCCGTCGCGCCTCGATCACGATGCTGTCGCGCGCCTGTGCGATGCGGCGCATTTCCTGCGTCGCCCCGCCGGTGCCCGCCGGAATGAGACGCCCGACGATGACGTTTTCCTTGAGCCCGACCAGCTTGTCACGCTTGCCCTGCACCGCAGCCTCGGTCAGCACCCGCGTGGTTTCCTGGAAGGACGCAGCCGAGATGAACGAGCGGGTTTGCAGGCTGGCCTTGGTGATCCCCAGAAGGATCGGCTCGCCCTGCGACGGGCGACCACCCTTGGCGATGGCCTTTTCATTTGCCTCGTCAAACTCGATCTTGTCGACATGCTCGCCTTTCAGGAGCGTGGTGTCGCCACTGTCCTGAATCTCCCATTTCTGGAGCATCTGGCGCACGATCACCTCGATGTGCTTGTCGTTGATCTTCACGCCTTGCAGGCGGTAAACCTCCTGCACCTCGTCGATCATGTAATTGGCCAGCGCCTCGACCCCCATGATGGCGAGAATGTCATGCGGCGCGGGATTGCCGTCCATGATGTAATCGCCCTTCTGGATGTAGTCGCCTTCCTGCACCGGAATATGCTTGCCCTTGGGCACCATGTATTCGACCGGCTCAAGGCTCTCGTCGATGGGTTCGATGGTGATGCGACGCTTGTTCTTGTAGTCGCGCCCGAACCGCACATGGCCATCGATTTCGGCGATGATCGCGTGATCCTTGGGACGCCGCGCCTCAAAGAGTTCCGCCACCCGTGGCAGACCACCGGTGATGTCCTTGGTCTTGCCGCCCTCGCGCGGGATCCGCGCGATGACGTCACCGGCGTGAACGTCCTGGCCCTCCTCGATTGACAGGATGGCATCCACCGACATCGGGTAGGTCACGGGATTGCCGGCATCGTTGCGCAACGGTTCACCCGCGTCGTCCACGATGAACACCTCGGGCTTGAGTTCGTTGCCGCGCGGCGCCGCACGCCAGTCGGTCACGATTTTCTGGGTCATGCCGGTGGCATCGTCGGTCACGTCGCGCACCGAAATGCCGCGGACCAGATCGACGAATTTCGCCGTCCCGGCCTTTTCGGCAAGGATCGGTAGCGTATAGGGATCCCACTCGAAGAGCTTCTGACCGCGAACGACCTTGTCACCCTCCTTGACATGGAGCCTGGTGCCATAGCCGACCTTGTGGCTGGCCAGTTCGATCCCCTTGTCGCCCATGATCCGCAGCTTCATGTTGCGGCCCATGACCAGGGTATCGCCATTGGCATTCTCAACCGTCTGCGGCTGATCATAGGTGATCGTCCCCTCCTGGCTTGCCTCAAGGAAGGATTGCTGCCCGCCTTGCGCCACACCGCCGATGTGGAAGGTCCGCATCGTCAACTGGGTGCCCGGCTCGCCGATCGATTGCGCGGCGATGATCCCCACCGCCTCGCCGATATTGACCATCGTGCCGCGCGCCAGATCGCGGCCATAGCAGGTGGCGCAGACGCCATCCTCGGCCTCGCAGGTCAGTGGCGACCGCAGGCGCACGGTCTGCACAGCCGCATCCTGCATCGCATCGGCCATCCGTTCATCGATCAACTGGCCCTTGCGCACCAGAACCGTATCGGTGAGCGGATCGACGATATCCTCGGCTGCGACGCGGCCAAGGCTGCGTTCGGCCAGCGACGCTACGATCTCGCCATCATTGACAGCGGCCTCGACCGTCACGGCACGTTCGGTGCCGCAATCATGCTGGCGCACGATGCAGTCCTGCGCCACATCCACCAGACGGCGGGTCAGATACCCGGAGTTGGCGGTCTTGAGGGCGGTATCGGACAGACCCTTGCGCGCCCCGTGCGTCGAGTTGAAGTATTCGAGAACGGTCAGGCCTTCCTTGAAGTTCGAGATGATCGGGGTCTCGATGATGTCGCCGTTCGGCTTGGCCATCAGGCCCCGCATCCCGCCCAGCTGTTTCATCTGCGTGACCGAACCGCGCGCGCCGGAATGCGCCATCATGTAGACGCTGTTGGGTTCCTGAACGGCACCGTTCTCGTCGCGCACATCGGCCGAGATGGCGGCCATCATCGCCTCTGTCACCTGATCGTTGCACTTGGACCAGGCATCGACCACCTTGTTGTATTTTTCGCCCTGGGTAATCAGGCCATCCATGTATTGCTGCTCGAAGGCCTTGACCTGAGCGCGGGTCTCATCGACGATCTCCCACTTGTTGTCGGGGACCACCATATCGTCCTTGCCGAACGAAATGCCGGCCTTGAACGCCTCGCGGAAACCGAGGGTCATGATCTGGTCGCAGAAGATGACGCTCTCTTTCTGACCACAGTAGCGATAGACCGTGTCGATCACCTGCTGCACCTCTTTCTTGCGCAAGAGGCGGTTGACCAGGCTGAACGGGGCCTTGGCATTTTGCGGCAGGAGCGCGCCCAGACGCGCCCGGCCCGGTGTGGTTTCGACCCGCACCATCACCTCGTTACCGGTCTCGTCGATCTGCGGCACGCGCACGGTGATCCGGGAATGAAGATGAACCTCGCCGGCGTCGAGCGCATGCTGAACCTCGTTGATCGAGGAGAACACCATGCCCTCGCCGATCATGCCCTCGCGCTGGAGCGTCACGTAGTAAAGACCAAGGATCATGTCCTGCGACGGCACGATGATCGGCGCCCCGTTTGCAGGCGACAGAACGTTGTTGGTGGACATCATCAGCACCCGCGCCTCGAGTTGCGCCTCGAGGCTGAGCGGCACGTGCACGGCCATCTGGTCGCCGTCGAAATCGGCGTTGAAGGCGGCGCAGACCAGCGGGTGAAGCTGGATCGCCTTGCCCTCGATCAGCACCGGCTCGAACGCCTGGATCCCCAGACGGTGGAGCGTCGGTGCCCGGTTGAGCATCACGGGATGTTCGCGGATCACCTCATCGAGAATGTCCCAGACTTCGGGACGTTCCTTCTCGACCAGCTTCTTGGCCTGTTTGACGGTGCTCGACAGGCCCTTGGCCTCGAGCCGCGAATAGATGAACGGCTTGAACAGTTCGAGCGCCATCTTCTTGGGCAGGCCGCATTGATGCAGTTTCAGTTCCGG